>JAIRUP010000012.1 GCA_031254335.1 Rickettsiales bacterium | reverse complement strand
CCGGTTTCTCCAATCGGACCGCGCGCGGGACCCACATAGTCGTTATTGATATACCAGCCGTCGCCGGAAATCACGGGTGTATAGCCCCGCGCTCCCATCGGACCTTCCGGGCCGCGGGCAATGACGATTATTTGCTTGAAATATGCGGATTTTGGCTTATAATTTTTCTATGAACCCGTTAAACGACCCTTATCTTAGAATCATTTTCCTGGAATGCGGGACTATGTGGACCGCCATTATAGGCCTTATAATTTATCTGTCGCGCGACAGCAAACCAAACGGCAGCTATTATTTCGACGGGTCTTATGAAAGGCCGCGAAAATCCGCCAAAGACAGCAAATCGGCCGAGGATTCTTTGCCGATATTTACCCATGTAACTATCGAGACTATTGAGAAAATGGGCCTTGACGAGATGCTTGCCGTGCCGGAAGAGCACATCAAAATGCTTGCGAAAGACATGCAGACTATCTTTTACAGAGAACTTCATAAGTTGAAGTATGAGGCGGCCAAGAAAAAGAATAGGTAAGGGGGGGGGTAGGGGGATATTAAAGCGGGAATGACAATTTATTCCCACCCCGCGCTTCCACCTTCGCCAAGGCTACGGCGGACAAGTCGCGCACCCCTCCCAAGAGGGGAATTTTAGACAGGATAGGACTGTTTTCCGCCCAGAATTTCAATTATTATCTTGATTTTTGGCCTGATTTGTGGTATAGTTGAAATAAAGAAAAATCCAACTAATGAATGATACAAATTGAGATGCCGACCTTCGTCGGCATGACTATTTTTATTCACTTTTTTAACTAAAAACAAGGAAATAGCTATGAAAATAAAGACGCTATGCGCGCGGCGGGACAGGCTTGAACACGCGCTTAAAACAACCCGAGAGGCAATAACCCATATGCATTTGGAAAAATTGCACAACCGAGAGAACAAAAGGTGGGAAAGGGACAGAGAGCTTCTTTACGCCATGGAAGAGGGGTATATGGCGGAACTTAAAAAGGTAAATAACGACATCAAGGCCGCCGAGACGGATTCCCTTATCAATAATGGGGTTCCGCCGGTCGCAGCAGGGGTCAAATCGGGACTTATAAGGCATATGCGCGCGGCTTTGTTCAGGATGGTTAAGTAAAGGAAGAAGGCAGATTGAAGAAGTTTCGAGTCGGCCCAAATTGGCCGACAATTCATTACCTGGATTGTCGGGTCAAGCCCGACAATGACAAAGTCGCTGGATTACCCCCGCCCACTTAATTGTTTTGTCCCTATGGATAACTATACATAATATACATTATGCGACATAAGGGGACAGAGAAAATGGCGGTTTCCCGCCAGTTCTTTCAGTCGCCCCGCTTTTTATTATGCCCATTGATAAGATGCCGGGTCGCGCTTCCACCTTCGCCAAAGGCTACGGTGGACAAGTTGCTTGCCCGGCATGACAATTTTATCTATTATATTCCGAATAAAACCCGCGAATTCGGCTGCAAAGGACGATATTTTCGCCTTTCCTGACGGATACGGTAAGTTTAAGCGTTTGCTGCGGTATGGTTTCAATCTCGGTTTCGGCGCATTCCACCGTTTCATCCGGCGCGCAGCCTTCCGTTCCGCCCGTTATTATATCGCCGCCTTTGGCGCAGCCGCAAATCAAGGCCGCCCCATTCTCCGCAAACCCAACAAAGCCACTGTTTGCGCGGCTCAACTCGTTGGATTCGGCCACCTTATTGAATGCGGACAGGACAGAATCGCCTATTCCAGATTGCAATGTCAAGTCGTTCGAGCAGAGGATTTTGCCATTTTCACCGTATGATATTATGGTTCCGCCTTCGATTTCGGCGACATTGCTGACATCCAGGACCGACTCTTTCGCCTTGCCCCCATGCATCATTGCGAAAATAAGGCTCAGAGCCCATGCCGTACCGCCCATAACCAGCATAGTCTTGTTGAAATTAGTCATTTTTTTATTATTTTTCGACATTTTTGTTTCCCCTTTATTTAGAATTCATTGAAATTATTTCGGCCCGGATTTCCTTTATCCGGCGGCAAGGCACGGCCCCGTTCGGCAGGCCATTTGGCGCGGCGATGTCCAGGACAATCCTGTATTGGTCGGAATTTTTGCCGTATTGGATTAATTCTTGCCGGTTTTCCTCGGTTATTTCGCGGAAAGCGGTAAAAACCTCGCTGCCCAAAGAGTCTTCGGTCCGGGAATTTTTGTCGCAAAATATAAGCCCCTGCCCGTCTTCCGTTTTATATTGGATTTCGGTTCCACCTTTGACGCCCCATACGGATTCAACATCAATCGATGTTTCCGGCATGATTTTTTCTTCCGTCATGGCGGAAATCAGATGAAAAACCGCCCTGCCCGACACCGTCAGAAATATCGCGCCAAGCAGACCGCTGCCGACAAGAACCCTATTAATTATCATATAAACGACCTTCGTTTCGCTATTTATATGAGGATTGTCGCATGGGTTAGGATATTTGTCAATGATTTTTTGTCAAATAATTTCCGAGCGCGCCGACGACCTTGGACGCGGTCGAACGGATGTCGTTCATGGTATGCACATGTATGTTCGCTTTGGAATAGAACTCTTCGCGCTTGGCCAAAAGACCCGTCAGGATTTCGCGCGGGTCGGCAGTTTCCAATAACGGGCGTTTGCCGGGACGACGGCCGGTGCGCTGGACAAGGGTGTCCACATCGGCCTTCAACCAAATAGATATGGCTTTATTCAATATGTTATTGCGGACAGTTTCACCAACAAAAGCACCGCCGCCGGCCGATATTATCTTAACCAGCGGCACAGAGTCCAAAAGCCGGTCAAAGACCAGGCTTTCAAGGCGGCGGAATTCCGCCTCGCCGTGAAGCTCGAAAATATCGGCGACCGAGAGGCCCGCGGCCTTTTCGATTTCGGCATCGCTATCGACCAACGGGATTTTCAGGCGGCGCGACAATTCCCGGCCGATTGTCGTTTTACCCGCGCCCATAAGCCCCACCAAAACGATTGGTTTTTCAAGGTTCATGCGGCCTGGGCCTCCAAAACCGTCAGAAGTTTCAGCTGGTAGTCGGCCATAAGCGCGTCTATCATTTCATCCAGCTTCGCGCCGCCGGACAGGAAGTCGTCCAAGTTATGCAAGGTCAGCTTTATGCGGTGGTCCGTTATGCGCTGTTCCGGGAAATTATAGGTTCGGATTTTTTCCGAACGGTCGCCGGAACCGACCTGGGCCCTTCTTGAACTATCGCGCGAAGCCTGTTGTTCATCCCTTTGTTTTTCGTATAATTTTGCCGCAAGCATTTTCATGGCGTTCGCCTTGTTTTGGATTTGGGAACGCTCGGTTTGAGAGGCCGTAACGATGCCGGACGGGATATGCGTTATGCGGACCGCGCTGTCCGTCTTATTGACATGCTGGCCGCCCGCGCCGCTTGAACGGTAAGTATCTATGCGCAGGTCCTTTTCGTCGATTTGGACATCTATATCCTCGGCCTCGGGCATGACGGCGACAGAGGCAGCGGAAGTGTGGATTCGGCCGCTGGCCTCGGTTTCCGGGACCCGTTGCACGCGGTGTATGCCGGATTCGAACTTCAACCTGGCGAACGCGCCGCGGCCGTTTATGCGGAAAATTATTTCCTTATACCCGTTCAGCTCGGTCGGGTTTTCGTCCAATATTTCGACCTTCCAGCCCCGACCCGCCGCATAGGACTGATACTGCCGGAACAGGTCGCCCGCGAAGATTCCACCCTCGTCCCCGCCGACGCCCGCGCGGATTTCCATTATGACACTTTTATCGTCGGCATCGTCCTTTGGCAGAAGCGCGAGTTTTAGTTTTTGTTCAAGATTAACAAGCAACTCCTTGTTTTTAATTAATTCTTCTTCGGCAAGCTCTTTCATTTCGGGGTCTTTTAACATGGATTCGGCGTCCGCCAAACCCGTTTTGGCGGCGAAATAAGATTGGACGATGGGCATTATTTCGCCCAGCTTGGCGTATTCCTTGTTAAGCAGCACGATTTCCTTGGCCGACAGTTTATCAGCGGCCGACAGGGATTTTTCAATATCCGCATATTTGCTTTGGATTTGCAAAAGTTTCGGTTCGATGTTCAAAATTACCCCCTAAGTTTCTTAAAAAAGTCTTTCAAAAGTGTGGCAGATTCTTCAGCGAAAGTCAAATCACGGACGATTTCGGGCTTAAAAAGATGGCGGTCGGTTTCAAAAATCCGCGCATTTGCGGCAATCGCCCCTCCCTTTTCGTCCGCCGCCGCGTATATAATGCGCCCAATTCGGGCGAATGAAAGCGCGGTCGCGCACATCGCGCAGGGTTCCAGGGTTATATAGATTTCGGCGTGAGCCGGCATGAATTTATGGCCGATTTTGGCCGCCGCGGCGCGCAAAGCCACGATTTCCGCATGCGCCGTCGGGTCCCGGTCGATTTCGACCCGGTTTTCGCCGACCCCAAGGATTTCCCCGTCCGCCACGATAACCGCGCCGACCGGGACATCGCCGCGCTTGCCGGCCGCCCTTGCCCGTTCGATTGCCATTTGCATCCACCTTCGCCTAGGCTCCGGCGGACAAGTAATATCAATATTAGACATTGCGATTTCCTTAATTTCATGCTAATCTTAACCCATGGATTCCAAATTGCAAATCATTTCAGGCAAGTTCAAGGGCAAAAAGTTGGAATGGCCGCCGTCGGCGCGCCCCACCAGCATGCGCGCAAAAATAGCTTTGTTCAATATACTAATGCCGATTGTTAAAGAGATAGTGTCGCAAAAGGCGACGGATTTATCAATTCCCACCCCGTCCGTTCCGACCAACCCACACCGGGAGGGGGATTTAACCGTTTGGGATGCGTTTGCAGGAAGCGGCGCATTCGGGGCTGAATTCATATCCAGGGGGCTGGCTTCAAGCGTTATTTTCACCGATTCCGACCCCGCTGCAGTTAAAATTATCCGCAATAATCTTAAAGATATGACGGGAAGTTCAAGCATTACCATAGAAAAAGCCAAAATGATTGAGGTTGCCGGCAAATACGCCCCAAAAGCCGGGATTATCTTCCTAGACCCACCCTATTCCGAGGGTAAAAAGTTAGCAAATACTATAACTTCGCTTAGCAAGTTTATGAAAAAAGACGCTATTTTGATTGTGGAATATGAAAATATTGAGTCGCCTGCGGCGACACTTAATACACAATGGACCCCGGCCTTCGCCGGGGTGACGAACTTAGAAACTCTTACCATAAGAAAATATGGGCGGGCTGGGTTTGCGATTTTTAGGAAGGTTTAAGCCATCTATATGAAAACTAATATTCACCTTCGTTCATGAAGCTTACCTCTACCATTCCCCTTTCCGACGCGCCGTGTCCGCCCTTCAAGAGTATATATCTCTCGGATTCAAGGTCCTGCCAGGAAACACCGATGGCATTGTCCATGGAGTCGAATATTTTGTTCTGAAAATTCGAGTAATCCCGGGCATTCTTGATTCCTTCGTCGGATTTTGGAAGAAATTCCACAGGCCCGCCCTCGAAAGCGAACTGACATTTGTCTATTAAGCGACCGTAATTATCCTTTTCTTGGGCCGCCTCGAATTCCGCCCCTTCCATTGAAAGGCAGGCCGTTTCAAATTTTGACCTTAATTCGGGGTTAACGGGCGCGGCGGCGGAGATACCGGCCGTTCCCAGCATTATCAAACCAAAAGCTATCAATTTCTTCGTCATGACTTCCCTCTTTCCTTATTCAGAGGAATTATATCATAAATTCAAGGAAGATGGAAGAAGTTTTGAGTCGCCTGCGCCGGCATGACGAAAAAAGGAGAGGGGTCAGTTCCGCTCGAACTGGCGGCGGAGCTCGGCCGCGGTTATAGCGGACATATTCGCAACCGCCCGTCCTTGGGCTATGCGTTCGTCAAGCAGTCTTTTATTACGGGCTCGTTTGCAGGCTTTAATCGCGCCGGGATGCGTTTCATTGAATTTATCGCTCGCTTTGCGCTGTATGGCCCTGGCCTTTTCGGGATTATTGTGCTTCCATTCCATATTTTTGGCCAGGATTGCAGAGCGGTTCGCCCGATAATATCCCTGGTGATTGGCTTTGCATTTTTCGGGATTGGCATCTTGCCACCGCTTGTTCAGTTCGTTTATTCTGAAACGAAGCAATATCCTACTTCGGGCATTTCTGGCCTTTTGTTCAAGTTTCTTCATTTCCTGTTTCGGAATGCCTAGGGCGCGGATGCGGGCAACCTCGGCATGATACGCCTTCCACGCGAAAAGCGCGGTGTAAAGGTCGAGAAGGGTTTTCTTGTATTCAAATTTGTTCATCGGCTGCGGATTTTTTTGACCAATGCCTCTATGGCGTTGCATGCGCCCCATAATGCAAGGCGCGCGACTTCTTCCGTGCCCTTGGCAAAGAACTTTGCGGGCGCATTGTCCCGGACCATCGGAAGGTCCGACAGAACGGCCGACGATTCGCCAAACAGGCGGCGGCCGACCGAAGGCTTGCGGTCTTGGACAATTTTTTCGGCGGTTTTTTGGATTTGGTCCGGCGTGTCGCCTATGTCCAGGAAGCCTTTGATTTCGGTGAACGGCAACCGTGCTTCAAGCGCGGCCGAAATATGGGCGAATGTCATGCCGCGGCCTTCAAGATAGGCTATTTGCGGGCCGCTTAGCCCCATTCGGACAAGTTTTCTTTTTTCTTCCTGTGTCATATAAGGATTATAGTAAGGTTATTTATTTTGTCAAGTTAATAAAAACATTACCTGCGTCAAATTAAAAATGGTCCAAAAGGACCATTTTCTAATTTGGCGCACCCAGAAGGATTGGCTCGGCACTGCGTGCCTGCGCCGCATTCGTGACGATTTCGCTTTGCGAAATCTACTCATTGTCGAACCTTGCCGCTTCGCGGCCAGCCAGGTTCGAAAAACTTACGATTGCACAAAAAAAATAAACACCCCATAAAGGGGTGTTTGATTTTTTTGGCGCACCCAGAAGGATTCGAACCTTCATCACAGCCTTCGGAGGGCCGCATTCTATCCATTGAACTATGGGTGCGGAGTTTCCCCATAAAACGAACCCGCAAGGGGGGAGTTTTTTAGGGTTATAACCGGATGATGTGGACCACGATGTTCGGCTTCTTCTGCCGCCCAATCAACGGTCTTAACGCCGCATTCGTCGCCGCGCGCGCCGCTTGAATCAAGTCGTCCTCGGACCGGCGCGCGGTTTTATCCAGCGCGTCTATCGACTTTGTTATCGAGACCTTGACCGACCGCTTCATCGCGCCCGTCGAATCGCTTTCGAATATGCCCGCGCTCGAGACTTCCGGCGCGGCCTTCAAGAAGCCCTTTTTATCCAAAGGCAGCGTTATGAACACGCCGCCGTGAAGCATCATTTTCTGACGCGTCTTGAACACCTGGTCGTTGCCGGAATATTCCGTCGAGCCTTCCAGGACAATCACGCCGGTATGGATTCTGTCCACGACCTGCGGTTCCGTCCCGCGGCGCAGCTTCAAGATTTCGCCGTTCTTCACCATCGCTATGTGCTTCGCGCCGCCGATTTCCACGGCGGCCTTGGAATTCAGCATTTCCGAGACATAAACGCCGTGCATCGGAATCACGGCGAACGGATGGACCATCTCGTAAAACCGCCTGTATTCCGGCATTCCGGCGTGGCCGTTCGCGTGCAATTTCTCGGTGTCGAATATCGTGTGGACATGCGCGCCGATTTTCGCCATCTTGTTATACATCGCCGAGACTTCCAATTCGTTGCCCGGAATGATTATGGCCGAGAACACGACCGTGTCCGTCTGCGTCAGCTTCATTTCGCGCACTTCGCCGCGGCAAAGGCGCGTCAGCAATGCGTATTCCTCGCCCTGGCTTCCCGTGCAAATCACGACCTGCTTGTTCTGCGGCAAATCCTTTATATCGTCCCATATGTGGATTTCATCCTTGTCCAAATATCCCAATTCTATTGCGATTTCGCGGAATGTTATAAGCGAGCGGCCCTTGACGCCGACCACCCTGCCCGTTTCGTTCGCCGCCATAATCGCCATTTTAAGGCGCGCGATGGAACGCGAATAGCATGTAAGCAAGACGCGCTGCGGAGCGGCCCTAAATACATTAACCAATGTGTCTTTGACTTCCAATTCCGTCGTTTGCAAGTTTCCTCGTCCGATTTCGGTCGAGTCGTTCACGAGGGCCAACAGGTCCGGGTCGCTTCCGACCGCGGCCAGCTTTTCATAGTCCGTATTCATTTCAATCGGGTTGCCGTCGTTGAATGTCCAGTCGCCCGAATGCAGAATCTTTCCCTGCGGCGTGTTTATCACAAGCATGTTCGCTTCCGGGACAGAGTGCGTGCAATGGAAACTTTCCATCTCGAACGGCCCTACCGAGAATTTGTCGCCCAAGTGGCTGAATATGCGCCAATCCGCCGGTTTTGTTTCTATGCCAAGCTCGGCAAAGTCGCGTTTCAGCGTTCTTTCCACGAACTGCGTGCAATAAATCGGGCAGCGGTATTTCGGCCAGATGTGCTTGATTGCGCCGATATGGTCTTCGTGTCCGTGGGTCACGACGATGCCTACGACATCCTTCTTCACCTGTTCCAGATAACTGGCATCGGGGTATTTCGTGTCGGCCCCCTCGTGCGAGCCTTCCAGGAATCCGAAGCCCGCGTCCACAATCATATATTTGCCGCGCAGCTTATAGACATACATGTTCATGCCGACCTGGTCAAGGCCGCCAAGCGCGAAGAAATAGACCGAATCGTCGTTCTCGTCCGCCTTGTTTCGCTGGGCCACTTTGGAAACTTTGGGGCCTTGTTCCCCGGGTTCCCGGTCGCGGTCGCCGCGCGGACCTCCCTTTTGGGGGAATTTCTTATTTTGCTTTTGTCCGCCGGTTTGGGGGACATTCGCCGGGACTTCGCCGGGCAGCCATTTCGGGTTTTCGCCGCCGCCAGCCCTTTTTATGGACGAGCGACCGCCCCTTCTTCGTTTATTGCGGCCTTCTTTTTTCTCGGCCTCTTTCTTTTTTTTACCAAAAATGTTCAACACTATTGTTTCCTATATTTATTATTTTCAAGTTTAGTCGGCAGGACATGAAGGACCAGCAGAAACGCCGTCGCCGCCATGAACAGCGCAAGGTATGCAAGGTATGAGAAAGCGAACGACTGGGAAATCCCGCCGACCGTTTCCAGCTTATGCTCCACCAGCCGTATGAAGCCCAGCATGCCCAGTTCGCCGACTGTAACCGCATAGGCCCAAAAACCAGACCATCCGATGTCGTGCAATCTGCGCACGCCTATCGAAAGGCCCGGGACAAAGACCAATAAATAGACAGCAAGCGTAAGCCAGCCGTCATTCATCGGCAAATAATCAATTCCAAGCGACACCACCGCGACAACCAAAAACGGCCACCAATATTCGGCGCGCGTCGATACGCCCCTGAAATCGAAGGCGCGTTCGACGAAATTCCGCATAGCCTCGGCAAAGCCGACGAATCGGACCTTTGGCGCGGTTTTCACAGCGGGTTTCGCAATCTTTTTAGGCATGATTTTATCCTTTTTCATGTTTGCTGGCGCATTATAGGGGGGAATTCGGCGAAATGCAAGTTATATGAATTTCTTGGCTATGGATTCCAAATCGCTTTCATGCGGCGCGCCGTATGTCGCAACCGACGGAAGCGCGGCGAACAATTCCCCCGCCACCTTCATCAAATCGTCAATCGTCGCCGACTCCAAATCCGCAAGCCATTCTTCCTGGGCGCGGATTTCCCCGAATGAAAGCATTTGCGCGCCGAAACTGTCCGCGCGGCGCGAGGGGTCCTCGAACGAAATCGTCCGGGCCGCGCGCATTATGGCCTTGGCGCGGCTTAATTCTTCGGGCGTTATGGGATTCTTCGGCAAGTCCTTGACAATCCGGGCCGCCGCCTCGAACACCGCCTGGACATTTTCCGGCATGGTTTGCGCGTCGATTTGCAGCAAGCCCACATCCTCGAACGCCGTGTTGCCCATGCCGATGAAATACACCAAGTTCAATTTCTCGCGCGCTTCGCGGTAAAGGCGGGAATGCATGCCCTGGCCCACTATGTTCGCCAAAATCTTTATATGAAGGTTCTTTTTGCGGTCCCTGTTGTCTTCCGACCGCCAGGCGACTTTCAGATACGAATGCTCCAATTCCGGGCGGACCTTGCCGCCAACGCCCCGATGATAGCTTGTCCTTATATAATCCCGCGGCAATGCGCCTTTCCAGCCGCCGAACAGCTTTTCAAGTTTCGCCAAAACCGCCACCGAATCGTCCACCGCGCCGGACAACGAGATAATCGTATTTTCCGGCGAATAGGTTTCATCCCTGTATTTCACCAAGTCTTCACGCGTGGCCGCGACGACGCTTTCGACCGAACCCGCGATGTCGTGCGCCAGGCCGCCCTTGAACACCGTTTGGCTTAGAAGGTCTTCCGCCTGGGCCTGGGGATTGTCAAGATAGGTAAGGATTTCCTGGACTATGACCGATTTTTCCTTTTCCAATTCTTCCGCCGGGAATGTCGAATTCAGGAACATATCCGACATGATTTCCAAGGCGAAGTCCAGCTTGTCTTTCAGCAGCATTATATGATACGCCGTTATATCATAGGATGTATAGGCGTTCACCAGGCCGCCGACGGCCGCGATTTCCTGGACTATGTTCTCGTTCGTGCGATTGCGCGTCCCTTTGAAGGCCATATGCTCCAAGATGTGGGATATGCCGAATTCCGAGCGCGGCCCCGAATCGGTTTCATTACGCGAGCCGACGCCTACCATTATATAGGCGGCGACCGATTCGAAGCTGGGCAACGGGTCGATTAAAACCCTGATTCCGTTGGAAAGTTTATAAATATTTGGATTCTTGAACATGGCGCGGCTCTTTATATTTTTATTATATTATCAGAAAAATGGCAGATTATCAAAAGAAAATCCAAGGGATATATGCTGAGAATAGGCTATTTTTCCGACTTTTTCACATGGCCGGAGAGGTAGAGCGCGTATAACCAGCCGAAAACCGTCCATCCAAGAACAAGCGCGCCGAACATAACACGCGCCATATCATAGCCGCCGATTTCGTTATGCTTTCCCAACCATATCGGGAAAAACGACACGGCAATCAGCGCGAATATGGCCGCACTTTGATAAAAAATGTATGCGATGTCGATATTCATTCGTATTTTATCCCTGTTGACAAAATTATTATAATGGGTTTTGTGGAGATTGCAAGTCTTTTTTATATTGAGTCGCCTGCGGCGACAGTTTGGGAACAATCCGACCCCCGCCTTCGCGGGGGCCAAGCCTTCGCGGGAATGACTAGGAGATTCCGTATTTGGCGCGGGGGCCAAGGATTTCCTCTATCAGCAACAACCTGTTGTATTTGGCCACCCTATCCGTTCGGCTTAGGCCGCCCGTTTTTATTTGCCCCGCGTTTGAGCCCACAGCCAAGTCCGCGATGGTGGTGTCTTCCGTTTCGCCGCTTCGGTGCGAGATGACAACGCCGAAACCCGCCTTTTGCGCCATTTCGATTGTCGCCAAGGTTTCGGTGAGGGTTCCGATTTGATTCGGCTTTATAAGGATTGCGTTCGCCGCGCGCGATTCGATTCCGCGTTCAAGGCGCGCCGGATTCGTCGTGAAAAGGTCGTCGCCAACAATCTGGATTTTTCCGCCCATTTTTTTCGTCATTTCCGTCCAGCCGGCCCAGTCTTCTTCCGCCAGGCCGTCTTCGATGGACACAATCGGGAATTCCTTCGCAAGTTTTTCATAGACCGCAATCATTTGCGCCGCGTTCAATTTCTTGCCCTCGAACTCGTATTTTCCGTTCTTATAAAATTCCGTCGCGGCGGCGTCAAGCGCAATCGCCACATCCTTGCCCGGCTTGTATCCCGCGAAAGTTATGGCTTCCACAAGCAATTTCAGCGCGTCCGCGGAAGACTTTATATTCGGCGCGAACCCGCCCTCGTCCCCGACATTGGTCGAAAGTTTTTTTCCGCGCAGAATCTTTTTCAGCCCGTGAAAAACCTCGGAGCCGATTTTCATCGCCTGCGCGAAAGATTTCGCCGACATCGGAACTATCATAAACTCTTGTATGTCCAGACCGTTGTCCGCGTGCGCGCCGCCGTTTATAATGTTCACCATCGGACGCGGAAGCCGCGTCGCCGCGCCTGTGCCCAGATACGCGAACAATTCCTGTTTCCCGCCCGCCGCAGCCGCGCGCGCCGCAGCCAGCGACACCGCGACAACCGCGTTCGCGCCCAGCTTCGCCTTGTTCGCCGTGCCGTCCAAGGCAATCATAATATCGTCAATCGCCGCCTGCTTCGCCGGGTCCTTGCCAACCAGTTTCGGCGCGATTTTTTTGTTAACATTCCCGACCGCCTTCAAGACGCCCTTGCCCCAAAACGCGCGCAAGTCGGCGTCCCTTAATTCCAAAGCCTCGGACGCGCCGGTGGACGCGCCGCTTGGCGCGTTCGCGCGCCCAACCGTTCCGTCCGAAAGCACCACATCCGCCTGGACCGTCGGATTGCCGCGCGAATCCAAAATCTGCCGGGCGAAAACGCCCTTTATAGTCGCCATTTCCTTATCCTTTCTTTCGTCTTGATTAGTATCAGAAATATGGCAGGATGTGTCAAGAGGACTATGATGATAAGAATACATATCGACGGCGAACTTAAAATCGGAAGCAACGCGCCCCTTTCGGACGCGCAAAAACACTATCTGAACGGCGTCATGCGCCTCAAACCCGGCGACAAGTTCGTCGTGTTCGGCGGCGGCAAGGAATTCCTGGCCGAAATGCCCGGCACCATAATTTCCGAAACCGGGCGCGCGGACACCGCGAACGGCGCAACCCTTGCATTCTGCCCCGTCAAGCCCGCGCGCATGGAAGAAATGATTTCCATGGCGACCCAAATCGGCGTCGCCAAATTCCAGCCCGTCATTTCCAAATTCACCGATATTCCGAAAATGAATTTCCAGCGGTTCCGCAAAATCGCAATCGAGGCAAGCGAACAATGCGGACGCATTTCCATCCCGGAATTTTTGCCCGCGAAAAAGTTCGCGGAGTTCGTTTCGGGCGCGGAGAATTTGTTTTACGGGGATGAGAGACCCCCCACCGAAAATCGCAAAGCGATTTTCGACTCCCCCGCACGGGGGGAGTTTATCCTTTTGATTGGGCCGGAGGGCGGGTTCGCGCCGGAAGAATTCGCCATGCTTGAAAAATCAGGCGCGCGTGGCATCAGCCTTGGGCCGACCATCCTGCGCGCGGAGACAGCCGCCGCCCTCGGCCTTGCGAAACTCCTTTTGATTTAAGTCTTTTTTTACCCCCTGATTTGTGGTATAATGTTCCTTAGAGAATCTAGGAAAACCGCATGAATCTTAGGCGTTTTGCCATTTTATCGATTACCGCCGCGACCGGCATATCGTCCGCGGGCGCAGCCCAATGGCAGCAGCCTTGGCAGCAAAACCCGAACACCGTCCAAAGCCAAAATCTTGCCTTCGCCCAACAGCAGGCTATGATGCAGCAGCGCGCGGCCATGCCCCAGCAACAACAGCAATGGCTTCCGCAACAGCAGATGAACCAGCGATTCATGAATCCCGGACAAGTGGCCATGATGCCCCAGGCCGCGCAGCCCACGCGCATAACCGGCCCCCTGCCGACCGTCGGCAGCCAGGGCGCGAATGTGGCCGGGCGGCAGTATTTACAACCCCATCAATTCGACAGACTGGCGGAAAGCGGCCTTTATATCGGACTTTCGCTGGCCTATACCTATATGGCATACGGCGGAATCAAATCGGAATACAACGACTGGTTCGTCCCGGGTTCCGGCCAAGCCGGCTCGTTCGAGATGGACGGCTCCGTCCTTCCGCTGCAAATTTCCGTCGGAGCCGCGCTTAACACCGATGTGCGCGTAGATTTTTCATACACAAGATACAGCGGATTCAATTATCCGTCCATCGCGCGTGCGCCGGACCAAAGCGGCAATTTCATGGACCTTCAAACATACGACGGCGCGATAACAAGCAATATAACAATGCTGAATGTCTATTACAATATAGACAGCTATATGGGCAACTTGGTCGGCGGCGCGCTTCGCCCCTATGTCGGAATCGGCCTTGGAATCGCCGTGAACACCATCAGCGATTACATCATCTACGACCCGGAATATTACTATGAATTGGAAGACCTGAACACCGGTCCGGGCATTTTGTCGGGCGTTTCGGACATATACGCATATCATTCGGGCGGAACCACGGAACAGCTGGCCTATATGATTGAAGGCGGCCTTACATCCACCATGGAAAGCGGCATGCGCGTCGATTTCTTCGTCCGATACATGAACATGGGCACGGTGTCGTCGTCGGGAAGCGTCGTAGTTTCGCAAACCGAATGGCTGACGGACGGATACGGCGGCGAAATCGAAGCCGATTATTCCAGCGTGTTCCATTTCACCGATTATAAAGAATCCGGAAACCTATCCTCCATCGATGTCGGTGTGCGCCTGCGCGTCCAGTTCTAATCAATAATGACAAAAAATATAAGGGGCGTATTTCGTTTTTGCGCCTAATCGTCCACTATCTTCGGAAAACAGGTCGCCGCAGCGGCGACCAAGGCTAGACGGCGACCTATTTTCCTTGATATTGAACGATTATTCATCAAAAACGCGACGCCACTAATATTTTTTGAGTTTTTTATTGCCGCTTAAAGGTGTGTAATTTCAATGCCCGGGAAATGCCGCGCCAGATATTCCGCGACCAGGCGGCGATGGCATTTCTCTGAAGTCTTTTCAGAGCATAAAAAACATACGCCATCAACGGCATCCGCTGAAAATAATTTTTCCGTTTTGCGCTCGGCGAGAAGCCCGTTAAAAATTTTTTCATATTCGACCCAGCCAACCGCGCCATCCTTATAATCGCACAACAGCTCTTTCGTCGGCGCAAGTTCCGGCATATATACATACCGTTCGCCTAGGGCGGCGGCAAGATTCGCGCCGCTTGCCCACGGGACGAAACGCGAAGCGCGCCAAAGCCTAATATCAACCACGCGTTTGACTTCATGCGCCGACAAAAGGCCAAGAAAATCGCCTTCTTTCTTACCCGAAAAACCTATTGTGAACACTTTCGCCATCAATATAAGAATGCTTTTTTAGGTGGCGGGCTTGAAGCGGCCCACATTCTTGATTAATTCCTCGAACATATTAAGCTCTATCGCCGCCGGGACTTCCGTTTCCTTGCTTGACACGCGCGGCGCGGGCGGCAAGTCCGCATCCTCGTATATTTTCGCAAACACGACGCGCCGGTTGTCGTCCAGCTGTATTATCATCGCGCGGCGGTTGTCATACTTCAAGGGAAACGGGCCGCGGTAGTTCTCGTCCATGCTGTAATATATCCAATACGCGCCGCCGTAAAGCGTCGTCGTGCTTGGGCTTCCGAAATGCTTTTCCACATCCGCCTGCGTCTTGGATTTGGCCAGCAATTCCGCCGCGTCTTCCGGGAATATGAATCCGCGGTGCTTTGTCTGAGTCGTGCAGGACAACAAAAGAAAAGGAAGAAGGAAGAAGGAAGAAGGAAGAAGTAGTTTTCTCATATCATCCTTCATTCGCTTTGGGAGAGTTGCGGACGAGCGCGAATTCCGCGATATGCTTCTTCAATTCGCGGCGATATTCGTTATCGCTTTCCGCTTTCTCCACAATCTTGTCGAACCTAGGGCCGTTATAGGCGCGGGCCATGCCGAACCTGTTCTCGGTCGCCAAAAACTTTTCAAGCGGAATTTCCGCCGAGCCGCCCGCGTCCAGCACGAACGGATTTTTCCCTTGCTCTATCAGCATAGGGTTGAACCGGTAAAGCGGCCATGCGCCCGTTTGCACAAGCATTTTTTGGTGCGCCGGACCTTCGGCCATATTGTTCATGCCGTGCGATATGCAGTGCGAATACGCGAGAATCAGCGACGGGCCGGGATAAGCCTCGGCCTCCCTAATAGCGCGGATGGCCTGCGCCTGGTCCGCGCCAAGCGCGATTTGCGCGACATAGGCCCCGCTCATCATCGCAATCATGCCCAAATCCTTTTTGCCCAAAGCCTTGCCGCCGACCGCGAATTTCATGGACGCGCCGAACGGCGTCGCCTTGGACTGCTGGCCGCCCGTGTTGGAATAGCCTTCGGTATCAAGCACCAGCACATTCACATTTTTCCCGCTGTGAAGGACATGGTCCAAGCCGCCGTAATCGATGTCGTAAGCCCAGCCGTCGCCGCCGATTATCCAAAGCGACTTGTCCACGACCGCGTCCGCCAAATCCGGCGCGATTTTTTTCAATTCGGCCTCATACCCGCGCTGTTTGGCGATGTCGGTTTCATTCATCATCTTTTCGACATCCGGCAGGCCGCGCTTAAACAGCGCGGTTTTCAGCATTTCCTTTTTCTGGTCCAAAGCCAGCCTCATGCCCAGGCCGTATTCCGCATTGTCCTCGAACAGCGAATTCGACCATGCCGGGCCGCGGCCCGCCGCGTTCCTGGCATAGGGCGTCGTCGGCAGGTTCGCGCCGTATATGGACGAGCAGCCGGTCGCGTTCGCCACGACCATCCTGTCGCCGAACAGCTGCGCGAGCATTCTTATATAAGGCGTTTCGCCGCAGCCGCCGCACGCGCCCGGGAACTCGAACAAATTCTCGCAAAGACCCAAATGCTTCGGCACATTCAGATTCAATTTCGACCTGTCAAAAGCGGGCAGTTTCACCGCCGCGTCGAAAGCGGCCTGGTCCGCCAAATCAACCGGCTTCATTTCAAGGGCCTTGGTCGGGCAGACGCGGACGCAAATCTCGCAGCCCGTGCAATCAAGCGGCGACACCGTCAGCGCGAAGCGCAAATCCTTGCCAAGCTCCGGCGTCTTCATCGGGACGCTGCGGATTCCCTCGGGAAATTTTTCGGCCGCGCTTAACCGAACAACCGAATGCGGGCACATCACCGCGCATTTGCCGCACTGTATGCACTTGTCATCCAGCCATTTCGGCGCGATGTCGGATATGTTTCTTTTTTCATATTTGGCCGTCCCGGTCGGGAATTCGCCGCAGCCGAACAGTTTTCCCGGCGCAAAGGCCGATGTCGGAAGCGCGTCGCCCCTGCCGGACGCGATTTCGCCCAAGACTCCCGCGACCTCGAACGGAGCGTCCTTGGTCATCGCCGGAATCCAGTCCGGCGCGAAATTCGACGGCGAACTCGGCATTTTATATTCATGCAAAAATTCCGCCGCGCGGTCAATGGCGTCCAAGTTCATTCGGACGACCGCGTCGCCTTTCTTGCGATATGTCGCCTCTATCGCCGCCTTGGCCGAATCGGCCGCGATTTTCGGGTCGATTACCTTGGTCAGGTTAAAGAAGTTCACAAGGATGAAAGTGTTTATGCGCCGCCCAAGGCCAAGCTCGGCCGCGCCTTTGTTCGCGTCCAAAAAATACACCTTCGCGCGCAGCCGCAACAGATGTTCCTGCGCGTCCTTGGGCAGGCCGGCGAAGGCCGCGTCCGGGGCAAGACTTGTATTAATCATAACCGTTCCGCCGGGCTTCAAGCCCGCGAAGACATCGAATCTCTGCGTGAGCATGAAATTCGACACCGCGATGAAATCGGCCTGCTCGACCAGATACTGCGACCTTATGGGCGAACCAGAAAAGCGCAGGTGCGACGCCGTCAGGCCGCCCGATTTCTTGGAATCATAGACCGCATAGCTTTGCGGCCAAAGGTCCGAATTGTCGCCCACGATTTTAACGATGTTCTTCACCGCGCCGACAGTCCCGTCCGAGCCGATGCCGTAAAGCAGCGCGGATTTGTATCCGCCGTCTATGGCGAACGCCGCGTCTGTGTCCAAGGACAGCTTGGTAAGGTCGTCCTTTATCCCGACCGTGAAATTATGTTTAAGAGTTCCGCGCATAAGATTTTCGACAATCGCCTTCACATCGCGCGGCTTGAATTCTTTGGACCCAAGTCCATAGCGGCCGCCGAACACCTCGATGTTTCGCGGGACGACGGACATTATATCCTGATACAGCGGCTCGCCCGGGCTGCCGGATTCCTTGGTGCGGTCAAGGACCGCCATGCGCTTCGCCGTCTTTGGCAGCGCGGCCAAAAACGCTTCCTTCGGAAACGGGCGATAGAGCCGAATCTTCATAAGCGCGACGCCTTTGGGCAAATGCTCCAAACTTTCGGCGATAGTTTCCGTCCCGGAACCCATTGCCACAATTATATTCTCGGCATTCTTATCGCCCGCGAATTCAACAAGATTGTATTCTCTGCCCGTCGCGGCTTTGATTTTCTTGAACGCATCCGACACGATTCCGGGGACCGCGTCGTAAAGCCCGTTCGCGGCCTCGCGCCCTTGGAAATAGACATCCGGGTTCTGCGCGGTGCCGCGGACGGTCGGGCGGTCGGGCGACATTCCGCGTTCGCGCGCGGCGGCCATATCCGCTTCGGGCAATATGGAAAGCAGCTGTTCGTCGGTCATCAAATCAAGGCGCGATTCCTCGTGGCTTGTCCGAAACCCGTCGAAGAAATGCAGGAACGGGACGCGCGACGAAAATGTCGCCGAATGAGCCGCCGCCGCCATATCGTGGGCTTCCTGGACATTCGCCGCGCACAGCATGGCGAAGCCCGTATGCCGCACCGACATCACATCGGAATGGTCGCCGAAAATCGAAAGCGCATGGGTCGCCAGCGCGCGCGCGGCGACATGCATGACGAACGGGGTTTGCTCGCCGGCAATCTTATACATGTTCGGAATCATAAGCAAAAGTCCCTGGGACGCGGTGTATGTGCTGCACTTCAAGCCCATTTGCAGCGCGCCGTGCAGCGCGCCCGCGGCGCCGCCTTCGCTTTGCATTTCGACGACGCTTACGATGTCGCCCCAAAGGTTTTTCCTGTGCTTGACCGACCATTCGTCCACAAGCTCGCCCATGGTGCTGCTTGGCGTAATCGGGTATATCGCCGCGAATTCAGAGCAGCGGTAGGCTATGTCGGACGCCGCGTAATTTCCGTCGGCTATTATTTTGGTCATTTATTTGTCCTTTTTCTTTTCTTCTTTCTTGTCTTCTTTTTTCGCCGGAAGCTTCGCCATCGCGCGGACCATGTCCAAAGCGCGGGTCAGCTGATAGTCGTTCTTTTCGCCCAGCTTGATTTTTTCAAGCTCTTCCTCCCTGTCTTCCGAAATCGGCTTGTCCAGCGCGCCCTTCAATGTGGCTTCCGAGAATATATCGCGCTTGGATTCCAAGACTTCGACGCGGGACTGCAAGACCTCGACATCGGGCTCTATGCCCTTGGCCTGGATGGAGCGACCCGACGGGGTATAATAGCGCGCAATCGTCAGGTGGATGGCCGTGCCGTCGCCAAGAGGCATTTGCTGCTGCACGCTGCCCTTGCCGAAAGACTTCGTCCCCATCACTATCGCGCGGTTGTTGTCTTGAAGCGCGCCCGCCACGATTTCCGAAGCGGAAGCCGAACCGTGGTTTATCAGAACCACCATCGGAAGCCCCTTGATTCGGTCGCCCGATTTCGCGAATGTCCTGTCGATGTCGTCCTTCGCGCGTCCGCGGGTGGACACGATTTCGCCGCCGTCCAGGAATGTGTCGGAAACCTTAATCGCCGCGTTCAGATAGCCGCCGGGGTTGTTCCGAACATCAAGCACGAAGCCGACCGGCTTCGCCTTGTTCATCTTGTCCACCGCGGCCTCCAATTCCTTCACCGTCTTCGAGCCGAAGTCGGATATGCGGATATAGGCCACGCCGTCCCTCATTTCCGCGCGGACGCTCTCGACTTTTATTATCGCGCGCGTAAGCTCGATGGTTTTGGGCGCGCCTTTGGATTGGATAACCGTGAGTTTAACTTTGGTCCCCGGCCTGCCCTTCATGCGCTTTACCGCCTCGGTAAGGGTCATGCCGCCGACCTGCTCGCCGTCGATGTGCGTTATGAAATCGCCGGCCTTGATTCCGGCCTTGTCCGCGGGCGTCCCGTCAATCGGCGAGATTACGCGGATTGCGCCCTTGTCCGATGTGATTTGTATGCCAAGGCCGCCGAATTCGCCCTTGGCCTTGTCCGAGAATTCCTTCAATTCTTCCGCCGCAAGGAACGAGGAATGCGGGTCAAGGCTGGACAGCATGCCGCCGATGGCGGCTTCCAACGCCTTTTTCTCGTCCACCTCATCGACATAAGCCTCGCGCATTATCTGAAAGACTTCCGAGAATTTTTTAAGCTGCTCGTATATCTGCTCGTCCGTCAAATGCTGAACCTTCTTTTCTTCGTCCTTTTTGGGCGCGGCGTCGCAGGCAGTCGCCATAAACACAACCAAAACGCCCATCAATATCTTTTTCAACATAACTATCTTCCTTTGGGTTTATCAAAAAACTTGGCCGGGTCGACCGCGCGCTTCGCGCCGCGCAGCTCCAAATACAATTCCGGATTGCCCTCTCCCATGCGGCCCAGCGGCTCGCCGGAAAGGACGGACTGGCCCGGGATAACGGACAATTCGTCCAGCTGCGCCAGCACCGTATAATAGCCGTTCCCATGGTTCAGAATCAAGACTTTATTGCGGCCCTTGAAGCTGTCCGCGAACTCCACAACCGCGTCGTCCGGCGCGACAACCGTCTCGCCCCGGCGGGTTCTGACATACCAGCCGTCGGACACAAGGCCAAGGGCCGATTTGTCGCCGAAACCCCTGATGAGCATGCCGCGGACCGGCGTCCTAAGCCGTCCCAACGCCGCTTTGCCCGCGGGCGCGATTGCAACGGAATCCGACAGGTCCGCGACGCTTTTCGCGCGCGCCGCAAGCTCTTTCAGCCTGGCCGCCGATTCGCCGCTTTCCAGCCGCAGCTTCGCATTGTTCGCGGCGCGGGCCGCCATCAATTTATCCAGACGCGCCTTTTGCTCGGCAAGTTTAAGCGACGCGCTGTCGACCGATTTCTGCTGTTTGGTCATGTCGCGCCGCGTTTCGTTCAATTCCTTCATGGCCGCCTCGGATTCGCGCAGCTCGGCATCGAACCGGTCCGCTATGCCCGACAGCAATATCGCCGAGCCGACCGATTCGCCCGCCGCAAGGCTTTCGGACGCCGGGGACGCCGCTATTTGCAGCAATGCCGCCGCCGCTTCCCGCAATCTCGCCTGGCTTTCCGCAATTTTCCGGCCCAGCTCCTCGTCGCGCCCGCGGAGAGTTTCCAGCCGGGTTTTAAGGGAATCCGATTCCGATTCCAATTCCGACATTTTTTTCGTCGCGGCGACAAGCTCTTTCTGGGTTTTCGCCATGTCCTTGTCCGATTCGCGGATGGCGGCGTTAATTTCCGCGCCCTTTTTCCGCTCGGCGTCTATTTGGGCCTGAATCTTGGAGCTATCGCTTGAAGCGAAAGAAGAAGACAAAAGGAAGAAGGAGGAAGGAAGAAGGAAGAAGGAAAGAAATAAAAATCTTTTCATTAACCCCTCACCAAAATTGCTTTGCAATTTTGACTCCCCCGCAAGGGGGGAGTTAATTATATAATATCTTTCAATTTAAGGTTTGCCGCAACCAGGTCGCCGTCTTTCCAATCCACAACGCCGTTCGCCTCTTGGACAATCAGCTGGCCCGCCGCAATTTCCGGCAGGGACGGCGCGGCGCAAATCATAATGTCCGTCTTGGCCGCCGCCACAAACGCCATATCAAGCGCGGCGCAGCCCGAAACGCGGATGTTTTCGCGCGGGATTCCCGAAAGCTCCTTATAATTCGCAAAATCGCAATACGCCGTCAAATCGACCAGCGCGTCGCGCCCGGATACGCGGATTCTTTGGCTGTGGAACGGCGAGAATATGAACGCGCCCCTGCCCTTTTCCGCAAAATACAATCTGTCGTCCATCGGTGAATACACAAGCCCTATTACCGTTTCGCCCTCGTGTTTAAGCGCGAGCGAAACCGCGAAGTGCGGGTTCCCGCGAACGAAATTGCCCGCGCCGGAAAACCCAAGCACAAACTCGTCCATGCCGTCGCCCGGGATATGCCCGCCCGTCGTCGTAATCGCCGCCTGGGGCCTAATCAGCTGCAAGTCGGACAAAATCATGCCCTCTATGCGCGCTATGGCCTTCGCCACGAAATCGGCCGCGCCCTTGATGGAGCTTTGCAGATTCTCGACCTCGCCGAAATCGCGCTGCAAGCCCGCCGCGGTGCGGCCCAGCGCGTTGAACATTTCGTTCAATTCGCCAGAGCCTTTTATACGATGTTCTTTTTCGGTAAGCGGCATTATTGCGTCCCTTACTAATTGATGAGATGCCGGGTCTTGGCCCGGCATGACATAATTATATTATAGTTTGAAGCCGTCGAATTTGGCCTTGAACTTGGTCGCGCGCTGCCCGCGTTCGACCGTCGTCCTTTGGCCAGTCCAAGCCGGATGGTTCGACGGGTCCGTATCCAGGGTCAAATCCTTTTTGACCGTCGAATACATCTTGATTTTATTTCCCGCGACATCCGTCACGGTTATTTCATTGTATTCCGGGTGTATGCCTTTCTTCATAATTATACCTCTTATTTAACCATTTTAGAAACTTCCGCGGCGAAGTCTTCCTGAACCGTCTCGATTCCGTCGCCAAGAAGGAAATACTCGAAGCCCACCAGCACCGCGCCGCGCTCCGCAACGACCGCCTTGACCTTTTTGCCGGGCTCCATGACGAATTCCTGCTCTTCCAAAACTATTTCGCTGAAATACTTCTGGATTCGGCCTTCGACCATCTTCTGCGCGATGTGGTCGGGCTTGCCCGCGGTCGCGCCGCTGTCGATGAAGAATTTCTTCTCCTTTTCGACCACTTCCTTCAATACATCATCCGCCTTGGCGAAGTCGGGCTTCGACGCCGCGACATGCATCGCAATTTTCGCGCCGATTTCGGCCATGGCCGCCTTGTCCCCGCCGGACAAGCCGACGATGACGCCGATTTTGCCCATGTTCGGGGCCGCCGCGTTGTGGATATAGGTCGAAACCACATCGGCCCTGACGCTTCCCGTCCTGCGCACGGTCATGTTTTCGCCGATGGTGGCGACAAGGTTCGTAAGCTCGGCACCCACGGCTTCGCGCGTCTTTTCAAGGTCGCCGCCCGCCGCAAGCGCGGCCGCCGCGGCGTCCGCGACAAGCTTCTGGAACTTGTCGTTCGCGGCGACGAAATCCGTTTCGGAATTGACTTCGACGACTATGCCGAACCCGTCCTTGGCCGCGACGGCGACAAGGCCGTTCGCCGCGACGCGGTCGGATTTCTTCGCCGCCTTCAATATCCCCTTTTCGCGCAGCCAATCGCAAGCCGCCGCCATGTCGCCGCCGGTTTCGGTCAAAGCCTTTTTGCAGTCCATCATGCCCGCGAATGTCTTTTCGCGCAGCTGTTTCACCATATTGGAAGTAATTTCGGCCATCTTATTCTCCTTTCGCTTTTTCAACCAGCTTTTCGCGGCGAATTTGGCGCGCTTCGGAAGTCTTGGATTTTTCCTTCAATTCCTTGGCGACGGTCTGGTCCTCTATCTTGTCCTCGGCCTCGTGCAAATCGCCCTTGGACTTCTTGACATCCGCGCCGCCCAGGCGTTTTTCAATGCCCGACAGAATCGCCTCGACAAACAGGTCGCAATAAAGGTTGATTGCGCGCGTGGAATCGTCGTTGCCCGGAATCGGAAAGCCGACCAGGGACGGATTCGCGTTCGTGTCGCATATCGCAATCGTCGGAATGCCAAGAACGGCCGCTTCCTTCACCGCATTGTATTCGTGCGGGACATCGATTACGACGACGGCCTGCGGAGTTCCGTGCATATCAAGGATTCCGCCGAAGGTATCGCGCAATTTCGCGACTTCCTTCTCCATGTTAAGGACTTCCTTTTTCGTAAGGCCAAGGGCCGCGCCGTCCTCAATCTGCTTTTCCATGTTCTTCATGCGGCGAATGGACTGCGAAATCGTTCCCCAATTCGTCATCATGCCGCCCAGCCAGCGGTTGTTCACATAGAACTGTCCGCAGCGTTCGGCGGCTTCCTTTACAATGTCCTTCGCCTGGTTTTTGGTGGCGACGAACATGATTTTTCCGCCCGCGGCGGCGACCGCTTCAAGCTCGACCAAGGCGCGCTGCAACAGCGGGGCGGTCTTGTTCAAATCGATTATGCGGACAGAGTCCTTGATTCCAAAGACATAGGGTGTCATCAGCGGCTCGAACCGGCGGGTATGGTGTCCGAAATGGACGCCCGCTTCCAGCATCTGCTTCATGGTGAATTTTGGTAAAGCCATTTTTTATCCTTTTGTTTTACCAGTTCGACTTCGGCGGATTGGAACATCCCAAATGGGACACTGGATAGGCGGCGAACCGCCCTGTAATCTCGCCTGTTTATTTCGTTATCGCTAACGATGGGGGTATTTTATAGAGGTTTCGTCAGAAATGCAAGCGTTTTATTCCGCTTTTGTGGAGTCGGATGGAAGGGATACGCGGAGCGTTCCGTTAGAGTTATACACGCTTGCGCCGATGGCCCGAAGGCCGTTCGTGAAGCCGCGCGCGGAAGAATCCGGGACCTTGCCGAATATCTGATTTCCGTTGATTTTCGTGATTTGCAGGCCGCCGCGGTTTTGGACCCCGGACTCCCGCAGCCTTGTGTTCAGCCATTTCCACTGGTTAAGGCCGTCGCTTAGGCCAAAATGCACCTGCGTCCAGCCAGCGGACTCGTTATGGTTCAAGGCCGACGACGCCAAACCGTTCCTATCGAACCAATTCGCAAGCGCGCCCTGGTCCAGATTGATGGTTATCGAGGCCGCATAGGTCGTGGCAGAACGCTTTTCATTCTCGACGCTCATGGAGCGAACCAATATCTGGGCGTCGGCGTCCGTAAAGCCTTCCAACGCGCGCTCGACCCTTTCGGCGGAGTCGCTGGCATTCCGGCGGATGATTTCAGCCGTAAGCGACCGGCGCGCCTCGGCAACGGCGCGGTTTTTCGCCGCGACGGAATTGTCGGCAGTCGATTCAAAATGGCGGGAAGCCGATAAATCGGTCGATGCATAGGCCGCTGACGACATTATTAAAAATGCGCACAATACAAGGGAATAAAATCTTGCATTAAACAGATACATTGCTTGCCCGGGGCTTTTATTGGGGGAATGGTAGCATGTTTTTTAAGAATTGCAATAAGGATTTATACAATTTGAGATGTCGAGCTTCCTCGGCATGACAAAGGAGTTAAAACTTGGCGGTTAGGCCGGCGCGGATGCCGGATGTCTTGTACCTAGCTTTGACTTCGCTATTCATTTTACTGCTTCCGCCGCCTGCATAGAATGTTTCCGCGTCCGCACCGTCGACCGTATAATAATCCCAGCGCCAGCCCAAATTAACCGCCATAGTATCCGAAACGCCCGCGGAATAGTTCATGTTCAGCCCATAGTGCATTCCGCCGAATATCGGCGCGCTGTCCCTTATGCTGACCGGGTGCGACCAGTCCGAGCGGTAAGGCTGGTCGGCTTCGGCGGTATATGCCGGAAGTCCAAGCTCGGCCCGCAGGGTGAACGCGGAATGCGGCGCGGTTTTTATTTCCAAGTCCGCCGCGATGAACGGGCCGGACCATGAAACATTATATTCGTGCGTCGTGCCGTCCAGATACGCGGCCTCGGCCAAGGTCAGGAAAAACGGCTCGCCGTAATCGTCGAAACCTTCGACCCAGCCCGCGAAATACGCGTTGCCGTCGCCCGGGAAAAGGACGATTTGGCAACCCGGGCAATTGTCGGCGACATCATACATCGCATTGATGTCGTATTGGTCCCGCGCGACAAGCGCCTGGACCGCCATGGTCATCATATTCTGCCCGACAAGCTTGAAACTTTCATAGCGATAACCGACAGACGGCTTAATCACAACCGAATCGCCGATTTTAAGGCCGTTCCCCAAACCGATGGACGCGAACGCGCCAAGCGAGCTGCCTTGGCCCTGCTCGCCCACACCCATTACAAGCTGGGTCATACTGAAACCTGTGGCGACCCCGCCATTACCATATAGAACATTCGGAGCCGTTTCGAAATACGCCTCGCCGATATATATTCCGCCGCGCGACATATCGTCGTCGGTTACATTGCCGCTTTCGCCCTGGGTTCCGACCTCGAACCCGCCTTTGACTTCAATCTTGGTTCCGCCCGCGTCGAACATATAGGCCGCGTCCGCGCCGAACTTAATCCAGTTTATATTATTGAAGTTTATTTCCGAATGCGTGTTCTTCATCTCGAACCCGAAGTCCGCGCTTTCGTATCCGGCGAACGCGCTTACTTTAAGGCCCGGTGCGCCGGACGACTGTTTCGGAGCCTGATTCCGTCCGCCCATCTGATAGCCGGGCTGTTGATAGCCGGACTGCCCGCCCGGAGTATATTGCTGCGAAGACTGGGGCTGATACGGACTGTAAGAGCTTTGGCGGGCGATGTTTCCGCTGGCCTGGGACGCCGCATAATTGCCGTAATTATAATATGTTCCCGCCGCCGAAGCCCCGGATATGCTTGCGATTCCGCCGATAAGTCCGAAAATAATTCTCTTCATTTCTCTGTTCCCTTTTAATACATTCATTCGCATTATACCACAAATGGGGGGGGTATGAAATGAAAATCGCCCGCACTATAAGCGGGCGATAATTTTATTGTCATTCCCGTGCTTGACACGGGAATCCAGGTAATAACTATTTTCATTATAACCCGGATGGTCGGGCCCTAGCCCACCATGACAAGTTTTTTTATATACTATCCGGATTCACCCAGCGGCCGTTTTCAAGCAGGCCCGGGTTGGAATTCTCCCCGCGGACCGCCTTCATGGCCTTTTTGGCTTCCGACGCGGACAGTCCGACCACGCGGACCTTATGCATTCCGCCTTCGGCCACGACCTGGACATTGCCGACATTCCTTATGCGATTCGCAACCTGCTGCGCGCTATCCTTGGAATAGAACGCGCCGACCTGGACCGAATACGGGCCGCCTTCGCCAGCGGACGACGACGCGTCGACATCTTCATGAGATTTCATAACCGGCGAGCCGTTCGCGCCAAGCGTAAGGTCCCTAAGCTCTTCCGATTCCCTGCGCTGGACGGTTATCTGCACATTCGTCGGTCCCGTCATGCCAAGCCTGGCGGCGGTCGCCTGCGAAACATCCATCGTCCGCGAATTCACGAACGGGCCGCGGTTGTTCACGCGCGCCAAGACGCTCGCGCCGTTGTCCAAATTCGTTATCTTCACAATCGTCGGAAGCGGCAGGGTCTTGTGCGTCGCAAACAGCTTGTCGTTGTCGAAGATTTCGCCGTTCGTCGTCGTGTTGCCGTTCAGCTCCGCCGGAATGATTCCCGCTATGCCGGTTTCGTTGTAGCTCATATCCTCGGCCGGAGTATAGGTAACGCCGTCAATCGTGTATTCCGTCCCGATGAAGAATTTCGGAGCCTTCTCGAACAAATACGCGGGGGCCGCGTCAATCTGCGTCGCCGCCTCTCCGGCGCGCGACATGCGGACCGGCGCGCCGTATTCGCCCGTAAGCTGCTCTTCCTGCAAGCCTTCGCCGCCATCGACGCAAGCCGCCAAAGCAAGCGGCAGCGCGGCTATTAAAAGAATTCTTTTCAACATAAAACACTCCTCTTTTTTCCTTATCCGCATATATTTTATCATATTTAAGGGGCTTTTACAACATTGAAATAAAACTCCCTTTTACGGGAGTTTTATTTATAGGATATAATAGTTCTATAATAAAACTATTCCATGTCCGGCTTTTTGCTTGCGGACATCTCCCACCACTGCCCAATCGCGGGGGCAAGGAAGAACGCCGCGTTCAGGACCGCCATTATGCCAAGCAAATCCAATATAAAGAAATGCGCCTCGTCCGCGTTCATGTGCATGACATACTGGACCATTTCGTTATACCACGGGACCATCGAAAACAGCCAGGCGGCCGCCATCATTATGTAATTCACCACAAAGATGCGGAAATTCACATTGCGCTTCGCGCGCAGCTTGTCCATTTTCTTTTGGAACTTGAAATCCGCCCATTCCTTCGCGTTCATGTTGTCCTTCATATCATTTCTCCTTTTTGGTTATTGATACAAGGAGTTTAACACAAGGATTTTCAGATTTTAATAGGAAGCAATTCAATAAGAACCAAAGACCAAACGACCGCGGCGTTGGCGAACGCGACAAGGACAAGCGCGCTTCCGATGTCCTTGGCCCTGCCCGACAGCGGATGGCGCTCAAGGGATATGCGGTCCACAATTACCTCGATTGCCGTATTTACAAGCTCGGCCATCAGAATCAGAAACAGGCTGGACACAAGGGCGGCGCGCGCGACCATGCCGACCGGCAGGAAGAACGCGATAGGCGCGGCAACTATAAAAAGCGCGACTTCCTGGCGAAAAGCGGGCTCTGACCCGAACGCCGCGACAAGCCCCTTGAACGAATAGCGAAATGCTTTCAATATGCGCGTCATAAAATGTCCTTAAAGATTGGTCCGCCTACGCCCTTCGGGCTACGGCGGACACTGAATTTTGCAACCAATCGAAGATTGGGCAAAATTCGTGGTGCCGGTTGTCGGACTTGAACCAACGACCTACTGATTACAAATCAGTTGCTCTACCAGCTGAGCTAAACCGGCATTGCCGGGATTATACTTGAAGTTCGGGTTATTTCAATTAAATTATTCCAAATTGCCGGCAATGGTGGTTTCGGCGGGAAGCGGGACATCGAACGCTCCGACGCCTTCCATCGCCGCTTTCACTTTTCGCGCGATTTCATCCGCCGCGCCTTCCGGGCATTCCACGACCAATTCATCATGGACCTGCAAGACCAGCTTCGCGCCGGTTCCTTCCAGCACCCTGTCGACCTCTATCGCGGCAAGGCGCATAAGGTCCGCCTCGGCCCCTTGTATCGGCGCGTTCGTCGCCGCGCGCAAGGCGTATGCTTTCAGCGCGGGCGTGCGTATCTCGGGCAAGTCCACCCGCCTGCCCGCCGGAGTTTCCACGAACGCATGCTCCTTGGCAAATTCCGCCACCCTTTCATTATACGCCCTTATTTCAGGAAAGGACGCGAAATACGAATCAATCAATTTCTGCGCCGCCGCATTCGCAATGCCAAGCTGCGTCGCCAGACCGAACGCCGACACCCCATAGACGATTGAAAAATTCACGGTCTTCGCCGCGCGCCGCTCGGCCGCCGAGACTTCCGCAAGCGGCGTTCCGAAAATCTTGTGCGCGGTCATGCAGTGTATGTCTTTCCCCGACGCGAATATCTGCTTCAATGCCGGGACATCCGCGATAACCGCAAGAAGCCGCAGCTGAATCTGCGAATAGTCCGCGATGACGAATTTATTTCCGGGCGCAGCCACAAAACACGCCCGAAGGGTCGCCCCGGCTTCGCCCTTCACCGGGATATTCTGCAAGTTCGGGGCTTGGCTTGAAAGCCGCCCGGTATTCGTCGAAGTTTGCAGGAATGTGGAATGGATTCTGCCGTCGCCTGCGACTTCCTTGGGCAGCGCGTCCGTATATGTCCCGACCAGCTTCGCCAATTTCCGCCATTCCAAAACTTTTTCGATTATCGGATGGTCGTTAATCAGCCCGCCCAAGACGGACGCGTCCGTAGAATTCTTTTTGGGATTCCGAATGCCAAGCGTCCCGAAAAGCAGCGCGGCGAGCTGCTGCGGCGACGCAAGATTTATCTCGCGTCCGCCCGCGAGGGCGATTATTTCCTTTTCCGCCGCCTGCATTTTTATATGAAGCCCGACCGAGAGCCTCGCAAGCGCGGCCTTGTCCAATTCGACCCCCGCGCGTTCCAGCTTGAACAAAACTTTCAGCAGCGGCGCGTCGTATTTTTCATAAATTTCGCGCGCTTTCGGCGAAGCGTCCAGCATGCCTTTCAATTCGTCGTAAAGCCCAAGCAATTCATCGGGCGAATTTGCGACGAATTGCTTCGCCGCGCCGGAACCAAGCGCATAGGCCATGACGCCTATGTCCGCCAGCGGCCCTATTTCAAGCGCGTCCGCGCCTTCGTTCGCAAGCAGGTGCAGCGCAAGTTTCAAGCTGCTTCCGATTTTAAGGATATTCGGATTTTCAAGAACGGGTTTCAGCGCGCGCAACGCCTCGCTTGGGCTTATGCCCGCCGCGCTTTCCCCGAACAAAGAGCCGGACGCCGCGGCGAACGAAACATGCGCGGAACCGGATTCGGAAAAAAGACGAATTGCCCTGAGCCTGTCCGACATATAATTCCCGCCGAAGCTTTCAATCGATATTGCGAGTTTGGATTTTATTGCGAAGAGAAAGGTTCGCAAATCACTTTCGTTCGCTATTGTCCCCCCACCGGCGAGTTTCTCGCCGACTCCCCCACAAGGGGGGAGTTCATTCATGAATAGTTTCTTGGCGCGGGCGACAAGCGACGGGCTTTCGATTTCGTTTTGGAAGAAACTTGCCATCGCCTCGATGTCGGGCCTCCAAGATAAAGTTCCGGCGTCCGCGGGCACCGGCGCATCGGCGTCCAAAACCGCCAATTTCCGCGACATATAGGCCGAGTCCTTATATTGCGTCAGAAGATTCCTGACGCGGTCCGGCGACACCGCCGCGATGTTTTCATACACGCCGTCAAGGCTGCCGAATTCCGTTATCAGCTTCGCCGCGGCCTTGGGGCCAAGTCCCGGGACGCCCGGGATATTGTCGCTGGAATCGCCGATTATGGCTTGGACTTCGGGGATTTTCTCGGGCGGCACGCCGAATTTTTGGGTCGCCTCGGCCCGCGTTACAACCTGCTCTTTCATTCCGTCGTATATGGTCGCGCAGTCCGAAATCAGCTGCATCAAATCCTTGTCGCTGCTGACAATGACAACGCTTTCGCCGGAATTGCAGCGGCGGCGCGCCAAGGTGGCTATTATATCGTCGGCCTCGAACCCTTCGATTTCGACGCTTTCGATTCCCATCGCGCGGACCGCGCCGCGCGACAAGGGAATCTGCGCGCGAAGCGCGTCGGGCGTCGCCGCGCGGTTGGCCTTGTATTCGCCGTAAATGGCATGCCGGAAGTTCTTGCGCGACGCGTCGAACGCAACCGCGAAGCTGTCCCCCGGGCGCGCCTTGGCCAGCAGATTCAGAATCATGGCGCAGAATCCGTAAAGCGCGTTGGTCGGCGTGCCGTCGCGGCGCGACAGATTTCCCTTTATTCCGTAAAAAGCCCGGAACAATAAATTGTTCCCGTCTATGATTGTAAGCATTGTGCGGCCGAGATTCCCCGGCTTGACCGGGGAATGACAATTTTTTATTCAATGATTAGAACACATACGCGCCCTTGACGCGGATTTCAAACAGGCCCATATAGACGGACTTGGTGACTACCTCGCTGTCGTTTGGCGTCAGGTTGCCCGTGAACGCGCCGCGCAATTCCGCGTCAAAGCGCATCGGGAAGCCCGGAAATGTAATCCCCGTTCCAAGCATTCCCTGGAACGCGCTGTTGCTGTTCAGTTTCGCGTCGCCTATCTTGGCGTCGAACAAGCGGCCCACGCCGCCGCCGATATAGGGGCTTATAACCGGGATAAACATGAACGGTTCCAAGTAAAAGTTTATGAATCCGACGCCCGCCGATATGTCGCCTTGGAACAATCTGTTGTATTCGACTTCGCCGCGGACGAACGGGAACTTGATTCCGGCCTGCGCGCCAAGCGATGTATAGCTGTTGCCGTCAAGGCCGCCCGTGAAATGCGCGTTGCCCTGACCCACCGACATGCCCAGATACGGGTCGATTACCGCGCGCGCCGAAAGCGGGGCGGATAATGCGCCGACAAGCGCGATTGCCATAAGTTTCTTCATATTTATCCTCTTGGTTGATTTTACGGGTTTATGGTGCTAATATTAGTTTGATAAGTCAAGGATATAGATATGTGGCTGATAGTTGGACTTGGGAATCCGGGCGCGAAATACGACGGCACGCGGCATAACATAGGTTTTGCCGCGGCGGACTTGGTTGCGGGCGGCGCGGAATTCAAGGCATGGAAAAACTCCCTTGTCCTGCGCGCGGGCGACACAATTATCGCCAAACCGCAGACATTTATGAATTTATCCGGGCGCGCGGTCCAGGAACTTCTCGCGTTTTATAAAATTCCATCGGACCATCTGATTGTGATTCACGACGACATAGACCTTAAACCCGGCGACATACGGACGAAGACGGGCGGAAGCTCGGGCGGACACAACGGAATCAAAAGCATAGACGAAGCCGTCGGCCCGGGATATTTCCGCGTCCGCATCGGCGTCGGCCATCCGCGCGATTCGGAAACGCCGCAGATGGATGTAAGCGACTGGGTGCTGACGCGCGGCCCCGACATCGATATTAGCAAAGTGCCGGACATCGTTCGGGAAAAGCAAAATAATTTATATTGATAATAATTCCTAATTTGATATAATTTCCTTATGAAACATACAAAACTACAACTCTCTCTCTCTCTCTCTCTCTCTCTCTCTCTCTCTCTCTAGATTTCTGCGCGTTTGCGCGATAATCGCAATATCGTCGCCCGCCGCCGCAATCCAATACGGGCTTGTCCCGACAGGCCAGGACGGCTATAACTGTTTCTGCGGGATTGGCGGCGAGCTGAACCAATACAACCGGTTCATATTAAAAACACAATGCCAGACGGATGTAGTCCAGATTCCGAGTTCCGGCGCGGTGATAGATTGCGGCGCAATGGCCGCAAAGGCGTGCGAACATTACGCGGCCGAGGGGAACCCAAGCAGCGTCCCAGGATGCGAACGCGGCTTTCACCAAGCTTGTTTGCGTGACTGCCGCGGAATATGCTCCGCATTATGCGCGGATTTGGCGGACGACCCGGAAGCCATGCAGTGGATGTCCGGAAACCACAAGCCGCTTGTGCGGTTTTGATTCCCACCCCGCGCTTCCACCTTCGCCAAGGCTACGGCGGACAAGTCGCGCACCCCTCCCAAGAGGGGAATTTACTTTTTTATACCCAAAATCTTGTTGATGTCGCTTGCGGTAAGGGTTTCGCGTTTCAGCAATTCTTCCGCCAGCTTTTTGACCTTGGCTTTGTTTTTCTGAATCGTTTTCAAGGAATCCTTGTAAGCCGCGTCCATCAAGGATTTGATTTCCGCGTCCAAGACTTCCGCAGTCTTGTCCGAGACATTCTCGCGGCGCGTCGTGTATCCCCAGCCGCCCACCGTTTCATTAAGCGCAATCATCCCAAGTTTCGGCGACAAGCCCGCCTGCGCCACCGCGTGCCGCGCCAGATTCGTCGCCGCCGCTATGTCCGCCATCGCGCCCGTCGTGATTTTGTCTTTGCCAAGAAACACTTCCTCGGACGCGCGGCCCGCCATATAGATGGACAGATTCGCCCGGATTTCCGACAGGTTCAGCGACCGCTTCTCGTCCTTGGGCAAATGCTGGACCATGCCGAGCGCGCGTCCGCGCGGGATAATCGTCGCTTTCAGAATCGGGTCGGACACCGCGCGATAATGCACCGAAAGGAACGCGTGGCCCGCCTCGTGGAACGCCGCCAGTTTTTTATCGTTGTCCGTCATCTTTATCGATTTTTCCGGCCCCATAAGGATTTTATCGCGCGCATTGTCCAAGTCGCCCGCCGACACCGAATTCGATTTCCGGCGCACCGCCAGCAAAGCGGCCTCGTTCATCAAATTCGCAAGCTCGGCCCCCGAGAACCCGGATGTCCCGCGCGCCACCACTTCCAAATCCACCTTCGGGTCCAATTTCAATTTCGCCGCGTATATTTTAAGTATGTCTTTCCGTCCGGCCATATCCGGCAAGTCTATATGCACCTGCCTGTCGAAGCGGCCCGGGCGAAGAAGCGCGGAATCCAATATGTCCGGCCTATTCGTCGCGGCGACCACGATTACGCCCGAATTGTTCTCGAACCCGTCCATTTCGATAAGCAGCTGGTTAAGCGTCTGCTCGCGGTCGTGGTCGCTTGACAGGCCCTTGCCGCGCTTTTGCCCGATTGCGTCGATTTCGTCTATGAAAAGTATGCAGGGCGCGTTGCTTTTGGCCAGCTTGAACAGCTCCCGCACCTTGCTGACGCCAAGGCCGACCAAAATCCCCGAAAATTCCGAGCCGTTGGATGAAAAGAACGGGACATTGGCTTCCCCGGCGACCGCGCGCGCCAATAAAGTCTTTCCGGTTCCCGGCGAACCCGACAACAGCACGCCGCGCGGAAGCCGCGCGCCAAGTTTCGAGAATTCCTTGGGGTTTTTCAGAAAGTCCACCAGTTCGGACACTTCCTTTTTCGCGTCTTCTATGCCCGCGACATCCTTGAATGTGATTTTTTCGTTGTTCGGGGCCGAATTAGCGCGCGAAATCTGCATCTTCATGACTCCGCCCATGCCCCCGCCCGCCATCCGCGGCCCGCGGAATATCATGTAAGCGAACAAAAGGACGATTACAAACGGAAGCACTATACCAATCCTTTCCCAAAGGCTTGCCGAATTGTCGATTGTGATTACGACGCCCTGCTTGCCAAGGTTCTGCAATGTCGCGGCGTCGTAAAGGAGCGTCGCCTTATATTGCCCCCCGTCCGCCGTCTCGCCGGCCGCGGTTCCGTCGCTTAAAGTCGCCGTTTTGATTTTTCCCGCGGCCGCCGCGTCCATGAATTCGGAAAAATTCATCTCGGCCGGTTTTGCCCGGGGCGCGATGTTCGGCGAAGCCGCGACCGGGAGCGAGTTGCCGCTGTTTCCGCGATTATGAAAAATTTCCGCCCCGGCGATTACCGCCACGATTATAAATAGGAACAGATACTTATTTGCGGCTATATTCTTCATGTTGTTTCCTTTTTTGTTGAGAATGATACCCGGGAACCCTCGGGCACCACAAGCATTTTATTTCCAAGGCGGCGGACCGCGCAATGCGCCAGGGTCAATGTGGTGTCCCGGTCAAGTTCACCAAGGGCGCGCCGGACGCCGTCAAGACGCGGCGGGTATTTTTCGCCCCCGACTTCCTGCAAGGCGCGGCTTAGAAATTTCAGACGAATTTCTTCCGGCAGGCCAAAAAGAAAATCCGCTGTGAATTCAATCCTTTGTTCGTTAATCTTTACCCGAAACATCAAATCGTCAATCGATTGCTCCATAGCCGCCCTCGCCCGGTCAAGGGCCGATATGGCGGACAGGATTCGCTCGTCCGGGATGTCCAGCTTGTCTTTAAGCAGACCCCGGTTCTTGCGGACCCGGACGCGAAGGAATCGCTCGTCCCCGTTCATGGGGTCATCCGCGAATTCCACCCCATTCGCCGCGCACCAGCCCAAAATTTCAGCCCGGCGGACCTCTAAAAGAGGCCTTATTACGGTTATTCCCTCCATTTCCGACACTTGGCGGATTCCGGCCAGCCCGAACAGGCCCGAGCCGCGCCCAAGGTTCATAAGGAATGTTTCTATGTTATCATCCGCATGATGCGCCGTCATCAGGATTCCAATACTATTTTTTCGGCAAAAATCAAGCATAAGGCCGTATCGGGCGGCGCGCGCGGCCTCTTCCACTCCGCTTGAAGGCTTTTCGCCGTCCCATTTCAATATATGGTGCGGGATACCAAGGGATTCCGCGGCGCGCTTGGCGAATTCGGCCTCTGCCCCGGATTCCGGGCGCAGGCCGTGGTCCACCGTAAGCGCGGTTATGTCCAAGTCAAACGCGCGGCACCAATACAAAAGGGCCATGCTGTCCGCGCCGCCGCTTAGCGCGACCGCGATTTTGCCGCTTGGCAGGGCTTCCATGAAAGACTTGAATTTCGGGTTCATGTCCGTTCCGCTTTGTTAAATGCTTTTTCTTACCTTCCCATGCAACCTCACGACGCGCAAATCAAAAATTTTCTAACAACGAAAATTTTTGTTTGCTTATTCATTCGGTTTCATTCCGGGGTTATACCATTGGAACACTTGGCTTTCAATGAGAAATATGATAAAGTAAGAAAGAAGAAGGAAGAAGCATGGAACACAAGAAATCAATCGCCGTTTATTGCGGGCATAAGTTCGGGAACAATCCGACCTATAAGGACGAGGCTGAAAAAATGGGCCGCCTTATCGGCGAATCCAAAATCCGCCTTGTGTTCGGCGGCGGAAACGCGGGACTGATGGGAACCGTCGCGCGCGCGGCCCGCGACGCAGGCGGCGAAGTCATAGGAATATCCACCCAAAATGTCATAAATCTTCAAGAACCGCTTTTGGACGGCATACAAAACGAAATCCAGGACAACTTGTCCAAGCGCAAGATGAGGATGTTCGAGCTTAGCGACGCATTCTGCATTCTGCCCGGGGGACTCGGCACCCTTGACGAGCTTGTCGAGATTCTGGTCATGCACCAGATAAAGGAAAGCCATCTGCCCATTTATTTCCTTAACACCAACGGCTATTGGAACATCCTTGGGCGCGTGATGGCCCACATGCAGCGCGAGGGATTTTTGGGCGACCTGAACCAATTCAACATGCAGATACTTTCAAGTCCCGAGGAAGTCATACAGGTTTATAAGACTAGATTTTGGGACAATTAAAACAATACAGAAACGCGGCCGATTGCGTAAAGCGAATGGTCCGAGAAGATATAGCCGCCCGTCGCCGAATATGTCGTGGAACCGAACCTTCTGTTCGCGGACAGGCCGAAGCGAACATCGTCGCGGCCATATTCATAGTCCGTGTCCTTTCTGAAATCAATCTCGGCCCCGACATTGAATCCGTTGTCCAGCCTTGTATAAACAGCCGGGACAAAGTTTATGAACGCATGGCCCCTGTCCTTGTCGAAGACCCAGTTGGTAAGGATATTCATCGCAAGGGTTATCTTGTTCCGAACCGTTCCGAACCTGAAACCGACCATATAGACATCGTCGCGGTAATCCCAGACATAGCTGTCATCCTTACCCAGGCGCAGGCCCAGCATTATGTCGGTTATCTCGCGGCCTTCGGACAGGCGGTAGATTGTGTTAAGGTTTATATTGGACACGCCGTCGTCCCGCTCGTTGAAATTGAAGCGGCCGCCGACGCTCGCGCCGACCGACATCTGGTTGTTCATGGCCCATTGGAAGCCGGGCATGACTTCAAGCTGGCTTAGATGGATTCCGCCCTGGGCGTATGCAAGTATGCTTCCGCGCGAACCAAGCCACAGCGGGTCCATGACATCGTTCGCAAAGGGCCTGTCGAAATTGCGCCCGCCGGACGAATAGGAACCGCCGCCCGAAAACGAGCCCCGGTCGCCGGAATACGAGCCGCTTAAACTCCCTGAAATAGATTCGTCTTCAAGCGCGAACGCTGGCGCGGCGCATATCGAAAGGACTGACAGCAAAGAGATAAATTTAAGGTTCAAGTTTTTTTCTCTTTTATACAATCTCTTATTCCCGCCTTCGCGGGAATGACAAATTCACATTAGAAATACAGCTTCATGCCTGCGCCGACGACGAACTGCGACGGGTTTTCAAGACGGATGTCCGACCTTGGAAGGAATTTCGTCTGCTCCATTACACCGTTGCCTATATTGGACCACAGGCGAAGGCCTTCCATACCCTCGGCGCTGTCGTATATCTGATAGTTGCCATAGACCATGACCGCGAAAGACTGGACCGGCTGATACGCCAGCAGACCGCCGACGGTAATCACACTATGCCAATCCAAATCCGCATAGGACGCATGAAAGTCCCCGGAGAAATCGCGGTTGAATTTGGAGAACAGGCCGATTGTCGCCTCGAAGAACCATGGATTTTTGTTATCTTCTTCGTAAAGAACATATTCTTTCCATCCATCTTCATCGGATATACCGAATCCATAGGCGTTGCCCTCGTTATTGTAGAAGAATCCGCCAAGGCCCAAATAAACCAAGCTGTCGCCGCGCTTCAATCCGCCAAGGCCGCCAAGGTAAATCAGGTTGGAATTGCTCCACGCGCGGAACTCGGAATCAAGCTTGAATATAAAATCCTCGTTCTCGAAGGCGCGCCAGCCAAGGCCAAGCCCCCATGAATCAAATCCGCTTTCGGTCATCACTATGTTGCCGCCATCCAAAATTCCCGTCGTGCCGTCCACTCGACGACCTTCATACACCCATCTGGAATCCTGGCCGGCGACCGTTCCCTTGACCTCGACCGTGTCGGTTATGCCGAACGACGCGCCCAGCTTATAGGTAAGCCGTTGGCCGTTCCATCCGAATGTTTCACCCTTCAAGTTCTGCGCGTCCGTCAACGGATGATAGTCTTGAAGAATCGTAAAGTTGTTTTGGGTTACGGCATAGTCGGCGTCAAGGCTTATGGCGACTTTCCGCGCGGACGGCTGGAAGAACGGATGGGCAAGATTCTTGTTCGCACCGACGCCGGTTTCGTCGCGCGGCTCCGGGACGGCCTCGGCGTATCTATTGTATATTCCGGCGCGCTCCTCGTCGGCGTCGTTCCCGTCGACCACGACATCCTGGCGCGGCGCGGACGACAATGCGAAGGGCGAAGGCTGGGCTTGCGCCTGCGCGGCGGGCCTGCCCGGACGACGGACGCGGACTTTAAGCGTTATGTTCTGCGCGCCCGCCGGAACCGCCACTTGCGCCGTGGACGCCGGGGGCGTTCCGTATTCGGAATCGGCGGCTTTCTCGGCCGCGTTCGCAATGCACGCGATGGCGGCGAACCCGCACGCGGCACCGAATATCTTCATTATTTTAAGCATTGTATAATCCTTTGTTGGGCTTCTTCGACACAGCTCTCTCAAAGGTATTATATCATAATTTTTGGCAATAAAAAAGAAGAAATAAATGCCGAGGTTCCGGGCCGCGCGCTTTTATTATCTTTCGGCCTGCTGCGTTTTTTTCAGAATGGTTTCGGCAATCCTGCTTGTAAGCTCGGCCTCGAACTTTTCCTTATAATCCGGGTCGGCGGCTTCGCGGACTTCCTGTATTTTATCCGCAAGCTTGTGGAACAAAAGCTCGGCCACGGACTGGCTCTGCTTGTTTCCGCCGATTGTGCCTTCATAGGCCAATGAATGCTCGGTCCCGTTGTCCGAAGCGCGGACAGTTATGGTTTGCTTGGCGTATATGTCGCCGACCGGCGTTTTCACGCTGACCGTCGATGTGGTCGTGGAAACGCATTTCATGGATGCGCCCGCCGGATTCTCATCCACGCCCAGCTCTATCATCCGGCTAAGCGGCACATAAACAACCTTCTTTTCGGGATACGCATAATTGATGCGCGCCGGATGGCTGGTTCCCTTGCCGCCGCCGCGGACGGCCGTTTGCGAGCAGTTGCGAGACTTTATGACTTCCAGTATTTTCTTCACCATCTTTTGGTTCAGCTGCAAGGCGTAAAGGCGGCCGGACCAGCTTTTCTCGGCACCCTTTTCGTCGTATTGGACGGCAAGGACGCAGGGTTCGCGCGTGCCGTCGCCCAAAGGCGCGACAAGATATTCGGACGACTTCAACCTGCCGTTGTTCGGGTCGAAGCAATCGACGCGCTCAATCGCGCCCTCTTTGGCGATGTCCAGAATACCGGGCAAAAGCATGCTTGCGAAGTCCTTGTCGAATCCGACAGTCTTGTCCGTCGTCGTGAATTCCTGGAAAATTTGGCCTGCGGTTTTGTTGGCGGTCGCGGCCTTGAACGAAACCGTTTGATTTTCCGACTCGGCCATAAGCTCGACCTTGTCGCCGTTTATTTCATAAGATTGCTGCGCGAGTGCTGTCATGTGATTTTCTTCCTGTTTATTGTTGTTTGACACAAAATAGACGAGGAATCACGGTTTGTCAAGTAATAAGACTAAATGGGGCGAATGACGGGATTTGAACCCGCGACATCCAGTACCACAAACTGGCGCTCTAACCAACTGAGCTACATCCGCCATAGATGGGCAAGTTTAACCTTATCCTTCCCAAAAATCAACTTTTTTCTTGATTTTTGCGGATTTGTGCCATAAAATCCCCGGGCTAGGCAATCAGACCTGATTAAATATGTAAAGCCCTATGGCTAATATATATGATAAGGCGTCTGCCCGACGCCCGGCACCAATAAAAAACCATAGGAGCATAAAATGGCTGGAAAACGCCTTAACAACAAGAAAAAAATAGACCGCCGCTTGGGAATGAACCTTTGGGGGCGCGCCAACTCTTCCTTCAATTCACGGAAATACAAGCCCGGACAGCACGGCCCGACCGCCCGCAATGGAAATCCTTCGGATTACGGCCGCCAGCTGAAAGCCAAGCAGACCCTCAAAGGATACTACGGCAACATCGGCGAGAAGAAATTCCGCAGCTATTACCTGGAAGCCTCCAACATGAAGGGCGACACCGTCCAGAACATCATCGGCCTTTTGGAATCGCGCCTTGACGCCGTCGTGTATCGCGCAAAACTGGCCCCGACCGTTTTCGCCGCCCGCCAGCTGGTAAGCCACGGGCATATCCGCGTCAACGACAAGCGCGTCAAAATCGCGTCCTATCAAGTCCGCGCCGGCGACATCATAACTGTTTCCGAAAAGGCGAAGCAGATGCCGCTGGTCGTCACCGCCCTTGAAAGCCCGGAGCGGAACTTCTGCGACTATGTGTCGGTGGATTCGATGGCGTTCTCGGCGAACTTCATCAGAAAGCCCGCGCTCGACGATGTGCCGTATCCGGTCCAGATGAACCCCGAACTCGTGGTCGAGTATTATTCCAGATAATCAAGAGGTGTCCGCATGAAATTCGGCGCAAACGAAATCAGAAACGGATGGGTGATTCTCCACAACGGGGCGCGCTATGTCGTCACGGGATTCACCAAGGTCAAGCCCGGCAAGGGCGGCGCCTTCATGCAGGTCGAGATGAAAAACATCGACACCGGCAGCAAGGGGAACGAACGCTTCCGTTCAGAGGACTCGGTCGAGAAACTGATGGCCGAAGACATAAAGGCCAATTTCCTTTATTCCGACGGCACGGATTCCTATTTCATGGATTTGGGCTCGTTCGAGCAGTTCACCCTTTCCAACGACAATTTGGGCGAGCAGACGAAGTTCCTTGCGCCCGAAATGGAAGTCGTCGCGCACTTCATCGAAGGCCAGCCGATGTCGATTACCCTGCCCAAGACGGTCGTCCTGACCGTCGCGGACACGGAACCCGCGCTGAAAGGCCAGACGGCCAGCGGCTCGGGCAAGCCCGCGGTTTTGGACAACGGCGTCCGCGTGTCGGTTCCGACCTTTATCGAACAAGGCGAAAAGATTGTAGTGAATACGGAAACCCTTGAATACATCGAAAGGGCGAAATAATCCGCCTTCGCTCGCGCTACGGCGCGACTTTGGCAAAACACATATTGGGGCATAGTTTAACGGTAGAACATCGGACTCTGACTCCGCTAGTATTGGTTCGAATCCAGTTGCCCCAACCAGATAATGAAAACGCCCCGAAAGGGGCGGTTTTTATTATCTGATACGGGTCGAATGGTCGGACCATGAGCGAAGCGAGCGGTTCGACAATGAGTTAGCGAGCCGAAGGCGAGCGCAGTCCGCGACAGCGGACGGGAACGAATTCCGCGCAGGCCGAAGGCCGAGCACATCCAGTTGTCCCTTAATAATCCTTGACAAACACGCGCTTATTGGTAATATCGTTATTGATTAGACAAAGGTGTTCGCCATGGATAAAAATGAAAAATCAGTCCCCGTAATACTGCACAAAACAGCCAGAAGCGCGCCGAGTTTCACCGAAGTCCTGGGACACCTGTCCGAAGCCGAGGCCGAAACTTTCGTGAAGGAATTCAGCAATCCTCTCGCGGGAAGGTGCATTTCCCGTTTCCAGATACAAGTCAACTACGAGCATATCATACCGTCGGACGGAGCCCCATACAAGGTATTGCTCAATGTGAAAATTCTTGAAATCCCCGGCCACGCCTTCATGTGCCATACGGGCCCCGAAAAAGACATTCGCGAAGCGAATTCCGACGCCTATGAGCGGATAAAATACTGCTATGGACAACTGGCCGCCGGAAAATGCAAATGCAAAACGATGGCCGAGATTGTCGGCAAAAGATTCTATCCCGAACTTTACAAAAGCAGATGACAAAACCCCTAGCGCGCGCGGGCATATTCGCATATAATCCGAACATGAAAATGCAAATCGACGCGCTTCACGGGGAATTCGACAAATTGCAGCGGAAGCACGGCTCCGTCAATTTGGACAGCATATACGGCGCGGGCTGTATCGATAATCCCGACATTTGCTTCATCTTTATGAACCCGACCGGCAAGAATATCGCAAGCCGCAAAACATGGAAGGGCCTGAAAGCCCCTTGGATTGGGACGAAGAACACCTGGAAACTTATGAATGCCGTCGGCGTTTTGTCGGACGAAACCCTGCAAGAAATTCTGCGCAGGCGGCCTTCGGCCTGGGACTATGGTTTCGCGGAAACGGTTTATGGCGAAATCGCACGCGGCAAAGTTTATATAACCAACCTGGGCAAATGCACCAAGGACGACGCGGCCCATGTTTCCGATTCGGTATTCCGCGAATACCTTGGGCTTCTTGAACAAGAAATCCTTGCGGTTCGCCCGAAAAAAATAATCGCGTTCGGCAACCAGGCAAGCTCTTTATTATTGGGCCGCGCCGTCAAGGTTTCCGAAATGCGAAAGAAACATCTGGTCAAAAAAATCGGCGGCGCGGAGTTTCCCGTCTTCCCGGTTTATTATCCCGTGGGCCAGGGAATGCGCAACCTGCCCCTTGCGACAGAAGACATCCGCTTTGCGATTTCTAAAAAAATATGATATGATTCCTATCAATAAAAGGACATACCTTGAAACTGCGCCTAAATTCCGAAGCGAAAATCCTGATTATGCTAAGCGCGATTCATTCAATCGTCGGGACATTTTTCGGAACATTCCTAATCGCCTACATCATGCAGATTTCGCAGAACGAAGCCGTCGCCCTTTCAATCTACAACATCGCGTTCTATGCCGCAATCACAATCGGATTCCTGCTGCTCGCCGACTATGTGAAGCGCAAAAACAAGATGCTTGTATATCGGCTCAGCATCATAATCCAGTTTCTTTGCCTGTCCGCAATCGCGCTATTCCAGGACACAATATCGCCTTATATCGCAATATTCGGCGCGGTCTACGGGCTCGCGATGGCGTTCCGACACTGCCCGCTGAACATCATAGTCGGCGAGAAGATAAAGAAAAGGCTTATGGCGCCCTTCATCGGATACAGGAACATGGTCGGCGGAATCGTTTCCGTTATGACTCCGGCCCTGCTCGGCATTTTCATAACCGTCGGCTCATACGAGGAAATGGCGGCCGCGATGTGCGCGTTCCTGGTTTTGGAATTTTTCCTTTCGTTCTTTCTCCGCAGCAGGAATGTTTCCGACAAGAAATTCGGGCTGGCGTGCTTTGTGTCGAGCGCCAAGCGGTCCATCCTTATCCGCCGCGTTTATCTTGTGGAATTCCTCGGCGGCTTCTCCCAATACGGCCCCCTTGGAATCGTCCTTACCATGTATATAGTTTATATATTCCAATCGAACTTGAAGCTCGGAATCCTGACATCGGCCTTCGCCGGCGTCGCCATCGCGGCGAACTTCCTGTTCGGAAGATTCGGCAGGCCCAAAATGTTTCCGAAGATTCTCCTGTTCTCGAACATTTTAATCGGAGCCGCCGCAATAGGATTCGCCGGGTGGGCCGGGGCCGTAACTTTCGTAATCTATCAGCTGTCCGTCGCCACCGCGCTGAATTTCATAAACAATATCGCGGACACGAATTTCATGAACGCGTCGAATTCCGCCTGCGTCCAAAAGGACAGCCGCGCGGAGTTTTTCGTCGCCGGCGAAATGGCCCTTGATACGGGGCGAATCCTCAGCCTGCTGGTTCTGTTCACAATCGGTTTTTCAGGGCATATCGAATGGCTGAAATATTACCTGCTGGCGATGACGGCGTGCATACTGTTTTCCGGGACCGTCAGCGTGAAAATCTGCCGGCACGGATTGTGCAACAGATAGTTTTTTATTATTGACAAACAATAGCCTTATGATAATATGCCCAAAAGGGATAAATCATGAAAACGAAAATAGTCGAAGCGGAATTCGGCATCGACAACACGATAGAAAAAGTCGCGAAAGATTCCGCCAAGATGGCCAAGAAAGCGGGCGCATACGCCGAGGTTCACGCGACCTACAACGGCGTTCCCCTGGTCATAACGGCCCGGATGTCCGAAAGCAAAATCATATCCCAATACACGCAGAAAACCAAATTCGGGTCAAGCCTGTATAGATAAAAGGAGAACTCCATGCGCAAGATTGGACGAATCGAAATCGCCGAAATCACCCCGAACATAGACATTTCGGACCTGCTGAAACTTCGCAAGAATTTCCCGGACCTGAACATATCATTCGGCGTCGAGCTTTACGGCAGCCCGGAAAACGGAAATCCGGGAATCGACGACAAGCCCAGAATCGCGCTTCTTAAAGAACTGAACCTTAGAAAACCCAAGGGCCCCGGGAGATACGACACCGCCGCGCACCTGAACCACGGATACTGCGCCGTGTTCCGCGACGACTTCGATTACAACAAATGCGGCATTTGGACGACCATCGGCGACAACACCGACAAGGTAATATACAACATCAACACCCTGTCCGACCTGCAAAAACAGAATTGGAGCGCGGATAAATTCATCGATATGGCGAACACCAGGGCGAATCCCAGCGGCCCCCGCCACACGAATTCCGACTATTACATAGTGCTGCACGCCACTTTGACGGCCGGCTTCATAAACCAAAAGATTTTCGCGCCCGAACACAATTCCAAATACAAGGGCTATGTGAAAGCCCTTGTGTTCGACAACGCCTTCGACAACTGGATTGTCGGCCCCGAGGAAGGCCGCCCGCAAGACATGAACAGAATCGCCGCGGCTATTTTTCCGGAAGCATGGTGCGGCGGAATCGCGCCGCACAACATCGGATTCGCGCTTACCCGCCTTGCCGGCAAGCTGGGCGGGCAAATCGAAAAAATCGACATCTGCTCGCGCGGCGGGGCAATGACCGGCGGCGAATCCGACCCGGGCAAGATAGAACACCTGCTGTTCAACGCCGACAAGTGGCAGAAAGAATTCAACGAAAGACAGAGATAAACATCAAAGTCCGGGGAACCAAAGGGCGATTTCGGACTTCGCCTCGTCAGCCGTGCCGGACGCGTGCATAAGGTTGCGGCACGCCCTTTCCTCTTTGTTGGACAAATCATAGGAGTCGATTGCGAACTGTCCGCGGATTGTCCCGGGGTCCGCCGAAAAAGGCTCCGTCGGGCCGCAAAGTTTCCGCACGATTTTCACAGCCTCGTTGCCTTCCAAGACCATCGCCATGACATCGCCGGATATATAGTCCATCAGCCTGGCATAGACGACGCGCCCCTGCTTCATCGCGGCGGCGTCATCGGCCGAGCCTCCAAGGTTCTTCCGCCCCAGCGACATTATGTATTCGTCCGAATTGGAATAGTGCTTGTTCAGAAGCTCCTTTGACGGCGCGAAAAATTTCGCCGCCACGATGTCCAGGCCCGCGTCTTCGAAGCGCGACACGATTCTCCCGCACAATTTCCTTCGCACCGCGTCCGGCTTCAAGATTACAAGAGTGCGTTCAATCATGCCGCGCTTCCTTTTTTATTATTCTTTCCTGACGGGGTATTTGCCGGATTCAAGGCGGTCCTTCACCTCGTGGTGCTTGACCTTGGTGGTCGAAGTCGTCGGAAGGTCCTCTTCCGTCATCGCAAAGTGCGTGCACCATTTATAGGACGCGACCCTGGCGTTCTGCTTCCTTATGCCCTTTTCCAAATCGGCAAGGCAAAGGCCCGGCTCCGCCTGGAACACGCCGTAGACGACGGTCTTGTCCTTTACCTTATGCTCGAAGACGGCGACATTCTTGACGCCGGGAATCTGCATGAAAAGGCCTTCCAGCTCGTCGGGATAGACATTCTTGCCGCTGTCCAGGACGACAACCTGCTTTTTCCTTCCCTGGAAATGCAGCTCTCCGTTCCTGTCAAGCGTCACCAGGTCGCCCGTGTTGAAAAAGCCCTTGTCGTCGAAACTCTCCGCGTTGGCCGCGTCGTTGTTCAGGTATCCGCCGAACACCGAATTGCCTTTCAGCCAAAGGACGCCGACGCCGTCCGCGTTCTTGCCGCGGATTTCGTAGGTGTTGTTCGTAAGCGGCGCGCCGATGGAAAACGGAAGCCTCTTGTCCCACGGAATGCTGATGCAAATGGGTCCCACGGTTTCGGTCAGCCCATAGCCCTGTATGAAGTTGAACCCGAACCTTTTATAGAACAATTCCACCTCGGGCTTGGTCGCCGCGCCGCCGCCGATAAGCAGCTTGACGCGCCCGCCGAACTTCTGATGGACCGGCTCCTGGATGGCGCGGACCAAAAAGCCAAGGCCGAACAGTTTCAGCGTCTTCTGCCTGCGAAGCACGAAGCCGGCGAACCACCACATCCTTTGCGCCTTGAAGGTTTCGATAATCTTGGTGCGGAAAACCTCGAACAACCTGGGGACGGCCGGAATGACATGCGGCTTGAAGTTTTCCAAATCCGACATGATTTCCTTCGGGTTGACCGAGGGCTGCAACAGGATGGAGCATTGGAAGTGCAAGGCCGCCAAAAGCTCGACCGCGAAGCCGTAGACATGATACATCGGAAGGAATCCGTAAAGCATGTCGCCGTTCGATATGTAATCCCTCATGTCGTCGATGGAGCGCGCGGTCTGCACCAAATTGAAGTGCGTAAGCGGCACGATTTTCGGCGTGCCGGTGGAGCCGCTTGTGAAAGAAAGCGTCGCTATGTCCGCATCCGCGACTTCCTCGGGGACGAATTCATAGCTTTCCCTGTTCACGACTTCCGGCGTCTTTATGTCGTAGAAGACGACGCCCTTGTCCGAATTGAAGATATAATTCTTCTCGCAGACGACGAACTTCGCGCCCGCCCTTTCAAGCATGTTCTCATACTCGAAGCGGGTAAGGTTCGTGTCCATAAGCATGGCGCGCGCGCCAAGGCCCCAAAGCGCGAAAAGCGTCTGCGGGAATTCCTTTATATTGTGCGACAAGACGCCGACATTGTCGCCGGACTTGACGCCCATTTTTTTCAACGCGACCGCGCGGGCCTTTATATCCTCCAAAAAGCGCGCATAGGGAATCCCCTCGCGGGCTATGAAGATATTGTTCGGCGCCTTCGCAACGGCGTCTTCGTATAATTGCCACATATTCATGTCTATTCTACCTTTTTTAATGTTGTTTCGCGCCTTCCCACGGAACCTTGCGACGCGCACCTGCAAAAATTTTCTAATAACGAAAATTTTTGAGTGCCTATACGCTCGGTTTCATCGTTTGCCAAACTTCGTGTTCATTCGCGCCTTTATATTTTAGCTAGACCCGGATATTTTACAATGCTATAATTCGTTTGTCAAATGGGGACATTCAATATGAAAATAGCGACATTCAACATCAACTCAATCCGGGCGCACGCGCAGAATTTCCTGGATTTTCTGAATTCGGCGAAACCCGATGCCGTCCTGCTTCAAGAAACCAAGGCCATGGACGACCAGTTCCCGCACATCCTGTTCGACCATTCGGGATACAATGTCAAAACCTTCGGGCAAAAATCGTGGAACGGCGTCGCCGTCCTTTCCAAGCCCTCCATCGAGGATTTTACCCGGGGCCTGCCGACATACCCAAGCGACGAAAGCGCGCGCATGACCGAATGCATAATCGACGGGCGGTTAAGAATCATCAATACCTATATGCCCAACGGAGAGGCCGAGGACAGCCCGAAATTCCCCTATAAAATAGAATGGATGAAGAAGTTCACGGAACACATCGCGTCCCTGTTGGACGACGAATTGCCGACAATCATAACGGGCGATTTCAATGTCGCAATCGAAGACAAGGATGTATGGGACCCGAAAGCGTATGAAGGTTCCAGCATTTCCGCCCCGGCCGCGCGGCGCATAATGCGGGAATGGCTGGACGCCGGATGGGTCGACGCGTGGCGGAAACTCCGCGGGGAAAACGAAATCGGCTATACCTGGATTGGATACCGCGGCGGAAGTTTGGAAAAGGGACACGGGCTGCGGCTCGATTATTTCCTGCTTAACAAGGCCGCCGCGCCGCTGGCGAAAAGCATCGAAATCGATTTGGCACCGCGCAAGGCCCCGGGCGCAAGCGACCACGCCCCGCTAATCCTTACAATCGGCTAGTCTTTTCTTCAATGGTTCGATATATTTATCCATAATCGGGTCGCAGACATCGTTATGGTCGCAGTTGTCGAAGAATTCGCGCGTGTATTTCGACCGGCCCCTTTCCAATCCGCCGTATGCCGCGCCGCGCGGGGCTTTCTTCGAATATTCCTCCCACGATTTGCAATGGTAATGGTTGCAGCGCAATCCCCAGCCGGCAATCGGCCCAAAATATTCCATGACTTCGGAACCGGCGAACATTTTCTGCCTGTGGCACCGGGCGTCGCACATAAACAGGGGCTTCACTATGCTTTTATACATATCGCCCGGAAGGGCGAAATTGTTTTCCGCCGCGCGGGTCTTGAAATTTTCGATGACAAGGCCTTCGGGCTTTTTGTCATGCCCATTGGAACCATACATGACCCAGCCAGCCAATACTTGCGACACGCCTTTGGGCAGCGCGTCCAAATATTCCGGAACCCGGCAATACCCCCCCCCCGTTCACAACAAGAAACTCGTCCAAATCGATTAGCGCGAGCCACTTCGTATCGAACTTCCGCTTCGCCAAACAATCACGATAGACATGGTGCTGCTGCTTTTCGCCCGGCCAATATGTATATTCCACAAGGCCGGATTTTATGTAAGGCTCCAAAACTTCCTTCGTATTATCGGTCGATTCGTTGTCATAGATATAAAACTTTTCCACGCCGACCATGTTGTGGTATTCAATCCATTCGCGGAAATACTCGCCCTCGTTCTTGGCGATGGCGACTATGGAAAGTTTGTGCGGAAATTCCAGCTTCGATTCCGCGAGCCGCGCACGGATGGATTTCACAAGACCGAACCCCATGGCGTTTCTGAACCTGTCCCGGTCTATCCTGCCCGGAACAAAACCCGCGATTATATTTATGAGAAGTTTCTTCGCTTTTAATTTGAGCTTTCGCATTTCAATCATCCAGTTTCGGGAACAGGACGACGGATTGCCCCGTCTTGAACGATTCGATTATTTTTTCCGAAGTTCCGGGCATAATCGGGGCGACGGCCCAAGCCAATTCCAAAACGCCGTCGCCCAATGTTTTCAGAACTTCCAAAAGCTCGCCGCGCTTCGCCTCGTCTTTCGCAAGCGACCAGGGCTGCGTTTTATCTATATAAAGGTTCAGCTCGGAACTTTTGTTCAGAATTTCTTCCGCCAATGTTTTTATATCGGACAAGTTTTCTATTTTCGGCGCCGCGGTCTTTGCCGACAATTCCATGCCGGGCGCGTATTTCTCAATCATCTTGAATGTCCGCAGATAAAGGTTTCCGAAATTGTTCGCAAGCACGCCGTATTCCTTCCTTATCAAATCCTCGGATATGACCGAGTCCCTCGATATGGCCGCGTTATGCGCGAAGTAAAAGCGCAGCGCGTCCGCGCCGATTTCGTTTATGACTTTGAACGGCTCTATTACATTGCCCAAACTTTTCGACATTTTTATTCCGCCTTCGCCGTTGAAGTATCCGTGGACAAGCGTCCTGTGCGCGGGCGGCAGTCCGAAGCTTCGCAGCATGATGGGCCAATAGATGCAATGCGCCTTCAATATGTCCTTCGCAATCATGTGGGTCGAACCCGACCAAAATTCGTCGAACTTGTTTATGCGCAGCGACGATATATAGTTTATCAGCGCGTCATACCATACATAAACGACCTGGTCCGGGTCGAAAGGAAATTCTATGCCCGCCGACACGCGTTTTTTCGGGCGCGAAATCGACAGGTCGTCAAGCGGCTCGGACAGCATGTTCAAGACTTCCGCGCGATAGCTTTCGGGCTGAATCCATCCGGGATTTTCATTTATATATCCGACCAGCCATTCGCGGTGCGGCTCCAATGGAAGCAGGTAATTTTCTTCCTCCATCACGACCGGGGCTTTCTGATGGTCGGCGCAGAATCCGCGCGCGTCCAGGTCGGATTCCTTCTTGAACTGCTCGCACCCGACGCAGTAAAGGCCCTTGTATTTTTTCTTCACAAGAATTTTTTTCGCGCGCGCGTCTTCCAGCCATTCCTGAACTATCTTCTTATGTTCGTCCATCGTGGTTCGGATGAAGAAATCAGGCGTCGCGTTCAATTCGTCCGCAAGCTTGCGGAAAATCTCGCTCTGCCTGTCGGTGAAGTCCTTGAAAGGCATGCCCGCGGCGTTCGCGGCTTCCTGCATTTTCTGCCCGTGCTCGTCCGTGCCGGTGGTGAAAAAGACTTCGTCACCGCGCAGCTTCCACGCGCGGCGCAGGATGTCGCACATCGCGGTCGTATAAGCGTGTCCGATATGCGGCGCGCCGTTGGGATAATAAATAGGTGTGGTTATGTATTTTTTCGCCATGCCGGATTTTATAACGGGCAGGACGGTTTTGCAACAGAATTTATCTGCCCGCGCCTTTCATGTTGTAAGCCACGGTGGTTTTTCTGAACAAATCGTTGACCTCGACGAAATGCGTCATGTCCGGCCTATGGTTCATTATGGCGTCTATCTTGTTTTGGAGCGACCTGTCGAATTTTTCGATGTCGGCGAACTTGTTGAACAGGTTGTATTCATCCGACAAAGCGGCCTTGCCGCTTATGTCATAGGGCTTCTTGAAAATCTGCAGCCTTTCGTGCATTCCGGCGTCGAAATATTCATAGACGACGGACATCCCCATTTTAACCATGAAATCCAAAATCCCGCGCTCGGCCTCGGCAAGGGGCCTGAATTCCGGGTAATTCTCGCCGCAAAGGCCGCGGAACCTGTCGAACTCCGCAATCGTTCCGGGGCCGCACACGCGAAGCATTCCGCCGGGCTTCAGATAAAGCATCGCTTTAAGGTAGAACAATTTCACGACTTCAAGGCTTACCGCGTAAAGCGGCAGCGAATAAAGCGCCCATATCTCGTCGAAAATTCCCCGGACGAACTTGTCGTAGGTTATGAAGTCGGCCTGGATATTCCTTACGACAGGATTATTATGGCCAGCCGAATCAACGAACAAATCAATATTGGTATAATCGAATTTGCGCAGGGTTTCGTCGCACAGGAAGCCGTCCTGATAACAACCAATACCCCCCCCCACCAGCAGCACATCCCTGCCCAACGGAACATGGTAATCCAAGGACAAGTCCTCTACATAATAGCTTGCGCCGCGGTCACGCTTTTGGGAATCCAAGCGGTTTATTATCGGTTTCTTTTCAGGCATAAAAGCCCTCCTGTTTTAGATATTATATGACTAATATATTATTTGTCAAGCACATAATTCCTTTTTTCATCTCATCCTCGGGCTTCCTTTCTTGTCGCCCTCGGGCTTGACCCGAGGGTCCAGGTCATATGTCCGTCGGCTTCGCCGACACTTATTACCTGGATGGTCGGGTTAAACCCGACCATGACAATTAAGTTGAAAAAGGTTTTAATGTGCTTTATAGTGTGGTTTCTGTGGGGTCATAGCTCAGTTGGTAGAGCGCTTCGTTCGCAATGAAGAGGTCGTCGGTTCGAATCCGATTGGCTCCACCATCCGCCTTCGCTACGCTTCGGCGCGATTAAGGATTGAAAAATGGACTTCATAAGCATCGTGGATTATATCGGGGTGGCGGCTTTCGCCGCGACGGGAGTCCTAAAAGGCATAAAGCACCGCCTGGATGTTTTCGGACTTTTGACGCTTGCCGTGTTCACCGCGCTTGGCGGCGGATTAATCCGCGACGCCATTCTCGGCGTCCAGCCGCCGAAAGCCTTCCTGAACCACGCCTATTGGTGGATTATTCTGGCGACCGCCGCCATAACCCTTGCGCTGTATAAAAAGAAATTCATCAAATCCGATTCCCTGTCGCTGAATATCGCGGACGCGGTCGGCCTTGGCGCGTTCACATTCATCGGCTGCAAGCTGGCTTATCTTTCGGGCATGGGAACGGCCGGGGTAATCTTCTGCGGAATCCTTACCGCCGTCGGCGGCGGGGTCGTCCGCGACTTGCTTGTGCGGGAAATTCCGGCCGTCCTGCACCAGTCCGTCTATGCGACGGCGGCATTGGCTGGCGCGCTTTCATATGCCGCGCTTTACCGATTTTTCCCGGGAACGCCGGTTCTTGCAGGCGCGGTCATAACATTTTCGGTCGTTTTCATAATCCGCATGATGGCGATTTTCAACAAATGGCAGCTGCCGAAACTATAATGACAAAGAAAAGCCCGCCATTCGGCGGGTTTTTCTTTCAAGCGTTGTTTTCCGACAAGTCCAATTCAATACTGTGGCCGACAGGGTCCGACGACGAACAATAGCCCCGTTCCTCGCAATGGGCCGGGTTCGTCGTCCCAAATTCGTCCACAGACAGAACCTGGTCGTATTCACCGCCAATCGCGTCTATGAATTCGTCTTTTTTCGGGGAAACATCTTCGCTGGAACCCTCGAACCAGCACCCCGCCTTTTCCAGTATTTCGCTTTGATGGAAAGAGCCGCTCATATCCTCGCACGCGGTCCTGAATTTTTCAACAGTTTCCGGGGCGACGCCCGCGTCCGCCGAATTTATCATTCCAAACACGGCAAACGCCGCGAGCAAGATTAATGTTTTCTTCATTCCCAACTCCTTGGATTATAAAAAACATTTTATCAGAAAACGGGAACGGAATCAATGCTTTTATCAAGTCAGGCGTTTTTTAAGGGGCGGGATGTATTCGTCCATAATCGGGTCAAGGACATCGTTATGGTCGCAGTTCTCGAAGAATTCCCTGTTGTATTTCGGGACGCCGCCCTGCCCCATGCCGCACACGCCGGAACCGCGCGCCATCCTTTTCTGATATTCCTCCCACGACTTGCAATGATAATGGTTGCAGCGCAGCGGCCAGCCCGAAATCGGGCCGTGATAAAACGCAAGGCCCCCGCCGCCGAAAATTATCTGGCGGTGCGGTTTGGGCGCAAGGACGAAGCGCGGCTTCACAATGCTTTTGTGCATTTCGCCGGGAAGCTTGAAATTATTTTCCGCCGCGCGGGTCTTGAAATTTTCTATAACAAGGCCTTCGGGCTTTTTATCATGGCCGTTAGAGCCATACATAGTCCATCCGACAAGGACTTGCTTGGCGGACCGCGGCAGCGAGTCCAGCCAGTCCGAAACTCTGCAATACCCCCCCCCCAGCCGGCACAAGGAACTCGTCCAAGTCTATAATCGCAAGCCACTGGGTATCGAATTTATATTTGGCAATCGCGTCCTTATAGGCCTTGGTCTGCTGTTTGATTCCGGGCCACCATGTATATTCCACCAAACCGGATTTTATATATGGCGCGAGGATTTCTTTGGTATCGTCCGTCGATTCGTTGTCATAAATATAGAATTTTTCCACGCCCATCATTTTGTGGAACTCAATCCATTCCCTGAAATACGGCCCCTCGTTTTTGGCGATGGCAAGGATGGAAAGCTTATGCGGGAATTCAAGTTTCGGCTCGCGCAGTTTCGTTTTGAGCGCATTGATTAAGCCGAATTCAAGAAGGCCCAGGACGCGCCTGGAATGCGTGAAGCGGCTTGCGATTTTGATTAATAATTTATTCATATCATGAGTATAATATTACCTGGATGGTCGGGTCAAGCCCGACCATGACAAGGGATATTTATTTGGCCTCGAAGTCGGCGTCGATTGCGCCGTCGTCGTTTTTCTTCGGCTCGCCGCCGGTTTCGGCCTGGGCCTGCTTATAAATAATCTCGCCCAGCTTCATGGCTTTTTCCGAAAGCGCGTCGGTTTTGGCTTTCAGGCCTTCCGCCGTCGCATCCGATTTTTCCATTTCCGATTTCAAATCGGCCATGGCTTCATCTATCGCTTTTTTCGTATCGCCGTCCAGTTTGCCGCCGTGTTCCTTCAAGGCTTTTCCCGTGGAATGATACAGGCCCTCGGCCGCGTTCTTCGCGTCGGCAAGCGCGCGCTTTTCCTTGTCGGCTTCGGCGTTCGCCTCGGCGTCTTTGACCATGCGCTTTATATCGTCTTCGGAAAGGCCGCCGTCGGACTTGATGGAAATCATCTGCTCCTTGCCCGTGCCTTTGTCCTTGGCCGACACATGGACGATTCCGTTCGCGTCGATGTCGAACGAAACCTCTATCTGCGGCAGGCCGCGCGGAGCCGGGGCGATTCCCTCCAAGTTGAACTGGCCCAGCAGTTTATTGTCCGCGGCCATTTCGCGCTCTCCCTGGAATACGCGGATGGTGACGGCGGTCTGGTTGTCCTCGGCGGTCGAGAAGACCTGCGATTTTTTTGTGGGTATGGTCGTGTTGCGGTCGATAAGGCGCGTGAAGACGCCGCCCATCGTCTCGATTCCCAAGGAAAGCGGAGTGACATCCAGCAAAAGGACATCCTTCACATCGCCCTTCAAGACGCCGCCCTGAACAGCCGCGCCCATGCAGACGACTTCGTCCGGGTTCACGCCCTTGTGCGGCTCTTTTCCGAAGAAGTCTTTGACGGCCTGCTGCACTTTGGGCATTCTTGTCTGGCCGCCGACCAGAATGACCTCTGAAATTTGGGATTTTTCCAAACCGGCGTCCTTCATCGCTTTTTTGCAAGGCTCGATAGATTTCGCAATCAGGTCTTCCACCAAGGATTCCAATTTCGCGCGCGTAAGCTTCATTGCGAAATGCTTCGGTCCGCTTGCATCCGCCGTTATGAAAGGCAGATTGATTTCGGTTTCGGTTTTGGACGACAATTCGATTTTCGCCTTTTCGGACGCCTCTTTAAGGCGTTGCAGCGCGAGCTTGTCCGACTTCAAATCGATTCCGTTCGTTTTCTTGAACTCGGCAAGCAGATATTCCATGACGCGCTTGTCGAAATCGCCGCCGCCCAGGGCGGTGTCGCCGTTCGTGGATTTGACCTCGAACACTCCGTCTATGATTTCCAAGACGGATATGTCGAATGTTCCGCCGCCCAAATCATAAACCGCGACGATTCCATCCTTCTTCTTATCCAATCCGTAAGCCAGCGCGGCCGCGGTCGGCTCGTTCACTATGCGAAGGACATTAAGTCCCGCGATGCGTCCCGCGTCCTTCGTCGCCTGTCTTTGGGAGTCATTGAAATATGCGGGAACGGTGATAACCGCGTCTTTCACGGTTTCGCCGAAATAGGCCTCGGCGTCTTTTTTGAGTTTCGACAAAATCATGGCCGAGATTTGCGACGGCGCGTATTTTTTGCCCTTGATTTCGACCCATGCGTCGCCGTTGTCGCCCTTCACGATTTTGTAAGGGCTAAGTTTCTCGAATTCCTTGATTGCGGGGGAATCGAAGCGCATTCCCATCAGACGCTTTATTTCATAAATGGTGTTTGTCGGGTTTGTGACGGCCTGGTTCTTGGCCGTGATTCCGACGAACTGCTCGTCGCCACCCTCCGCGAAGGCGACAACCGACGGGGTTGTGCGCTGACCTTCGGCGTTCTCTATGATTTTCGGCTCTTTGCCGTCCATGAAGGCCACGCAGGAATTGGTGGTTCCAAGGTCTATACCCAATACTTTCGCCATAATTTAATCTCCTTTTTTGTTGTCAAAAAATCCAACCTCGCCAAGATTTTTTGAATCTTATTATTCTTTTGGAAATAATAATGCGCGAAAATGGAATTTCAAGGGGTTGTTCGGACTTTTTTTTATTCCTAGAAAGTCTTCCCCATGCCTACCCTGCGCTTCCCGCGTCCCACGACCTGCGCTTCGCTTTGCTTGCTCGGTCGCGGGAACCCGGTCGCTTGCTCAGCATGGGGGCCCCGAAAAAAGACCACCCCGGCCCTTTCGGGCCACCCCTCCACAGGAGGGGAACTTTCGAAGATTATTTTTGGCGGCGGTATAGCTTGTCGATAATCGCATACATTATCTTCCCGCCGTCCTTATTAAGGTAAATCCTGTCGCCCGTCGCCTTGTCCTTCGCCATGCCGTAATAATCGTCCGGACCGCCCGGCATCTTTTCGCGGCTTACTTCCAAAACAACATCGTCGTCGCTATAAGAGTATTGCTTCATGGAACCGAAATCGTCCACCCTGAATTTCGCCAAATGCGGCAGCGCGGCGACGATAAGCCGCCAGATAAACTGCGCTTCCGGCGCGCGCCGGACATAACTTTTCGGGAGGGAGTTCATTTATTCAATACAGCAATTAACGGCGTCCTTGACCCATGCGCCCAGCTTGCCGATGGTGGATTTTTGACCCCCCGCCGAAGGCGAAGCCTTCGACTCCCCCGCATGGGGGGAGTTGTTTTTAGATATACCGCAAGCGCCGCCGGTCGGAATCGATTTCACCTGTTCCGATATGTCGGCCGTGATTCTTTGGACGCCGGACAAATCCACAAGGTCCATATTTATTCCCCAAAACAGGGAATACAATTCATAGGCCTTGTTGAAAAGATTATAAGCGTCGTCCTTGTTCCCGCGGCCAAGCTGCTTGGTGCCGACTTCCATCAATCTCATGCTGGCGGCCAGCAGGTGTTTCGATATGCACCAAACCTCGCCATTATCGCCGCCGCTTTGCTTCACAATGCGGCCCATCAGGTCTTTGCGCATCTCGCGGACTATATCGATTAAATCGTAAAATCCGGTTTTGCCCGTCTTGCCGCCGCTGAAAAAGAAATGCTCTTCAAGCGAAACCAAATTCATAAGCGCAATCGACAAGTCCTGGTCCGCGGACAAATCAAGCGGGTTCGCCTTCTTCGCGTCGTCCAGCTGCGCAATCATTTCATCCAATGTAAGTTTTTTCGCTTTTGCCACCGCTTTACCTCGTAATCAGCCAGAATATTACCGTGGCCGCGCCCAGGATTGCAATAGGCATGACTACCTTTTGGAACGGGAACAGCGCGTGGCCGCCGTTGTTCTTCTTGATTTTGGAATACCAAAACGCGGACAGCCAGAACAAAACGCTTCCGACTATAATCCCAAGGAACAATTTGTCGATTCCCCAAAGCGTATATGCGCCCCATTTGACGCCCGGGAAGAAATACACGCAGAATGTCAATGTATAAAACCCGACCAAATCCAAGACATAGGGCCAGCTTGCCTGAACCCCGCGCCGGCGCATATAGTTCGCGACCCACATCGCCATCGACAGCGTCAGCGCGCCGAACCAAAGGCCCGTTATGACATCGTCTATGCCGAATTCCCGCGCGAAAACAAGCCCGCCGCCCATGGCCACGGAACATACCGGACAGACCGCGTAAGCCGAAAGCGGAACCAAAGCCGCGATTAAAGACAAGAATAGCTTTTGCATTTTTTAATCCTTTTCTCAGGGATTATAACGGTTTTAAGACTACAAAGTCAAACTACAATTTCATAGCCTCGGCCAGCCATTCGGAATCAGGATAATTCACCCGAAGAAGCTCTTGATGAACCGCCACCTGCCGGCGCATTCCAAGCGCGGAATACGCGACCGCCAGCCTGTAAAGGGCCTCGGGCATCATGGCCGTGTCGTAAAACGCGAGCGTCAGCGCGTTCAGGCGCGTTATGGACGACGGCCAGTTCTTTTCCCTTTGGTCCTGGCGCGCGACGAACATCAGTTTCCCCGCCATATAGTTCCGAAGAATCACGACCTTGTTTTTCGCATTTTCGGCATATTCGGAATTCGGGAACCGCTCTATAAGGAAATTGAACGCCGCCAGGGCTTCCTGCGTCATGCTTGCGTCGCGCTGGGCGTCGGACGCCTGGGCCATGAAGCTCATACCCTTCAAATAGAGCATATAAGCCGCATAGGGATGGCCGGGCTGAAAACGCAGAAACCTGTCGATGTCCGCAATCGCGCCCGCATAGTCGCCGTCCATATAATAGGAATACGCCGCAAGGACAAGCGCGTCGGAAACAAGGGGACTCGCCGGATACAGCTTGTCCACATCCTCGAACCTTTCGCCCGCGGCCGCATAGCTTTTCTTTTCAAGCTTGGCGCGGGCCTCCACGAAAATTTCGGCGTCGGTGGACTCGTCAAGTTTGTCGCCGCCGCAGGCCGCGACGGAAAGCAACGCGGCAAGAATCAAAAATCTTTTCATATTTGCTTTTTCCAAATTTTTGTTTTATGTTAAGGCAAATCATGAGCATACGCAAACACTTTTTATCGGTAAGCGCATGGACCGCCGCAAGCCGGGTCCTGGGCTTCGTCCGGGATGTCCTAATCGCGTCCGTCCTTGGCGCGGGCCGCGCGAGCGACATATTCTTCGCCGCGTTCAAGATTCCGAACATGTTCCGCAGCATTCTGGGCGAAGGAGCCCTGCAGGTTTCGTTCGTCCCGATGTTCGTGGAAAAAAGAAAACAGGACGAGGCGAAAGCGGGCGATTTTGCAAACATGGCCTTTTCCTGGCTGATGGCGATTACTTTGGGCATAACCATAATCGCATTGATAGCCATGCCTTTCATCATGCTTGTCATCGCGCCCGGATTCGGCGCGGAACCGGGCAAGCTGGAAGACGCGACAAGCCTTGCGCGCGTCATGTTCCCATATCTGATTTTGGTTTCGTCCATCGGATTCATGTCGGGAATCCTGAATTCGGCCAACAGGTTCGCGCTTGCCGCCGCGATGCCGTCCCTTCTGAATATTTTCATGATTGGCGGCCTTATGCTCGCAATGCGCATGGGCTGGCAGGCGGCATACGCCCTGGCCTTCGCAATCCTGCTGTCCGGCGTCGTCCAGATTTGGATACTGTGGACGCGCATCCGCGCAAGGCAGTTCGGCCTTCGCTTGGTGCGGCTTAAAAAGTCGCCCGAGATGAAGACGCTTTTCCGCCGCATGGGGCCTGGCATAGTCGGCTCGGGCGCGTATCACATCAACATAATGGTCGGGACGATTATCGCAAGCCTTACGCCGGGCGCGGTGTCGTGGCTTTATTACGCCGACCGGCTTGTGCAGCTTCCGTTCGCAATCGTGGGGCTTGCCGTCGGGACGGTTTTGCTTACCTCGATTTCCAAAGCATTGTCCGACAATAATCCGAAACTCGCGCACATCCAGCAGAACCGGGCGATAACGCATATATTGTTCTGGACCCTGCCCGCGTTCGCGGGGCTTGCCGCTTTGGCCGGGCCGATTGTCCAAATACTTTTCCAGCGCGGGGAATTCACGGCGGCGGACACGGTCCAAACGGCCAGCGCAATCGCCCTGCTTTCAATCGCCCTGCCCGCCATGAGCCTTGAACAAGTTTTCGAGAAAACCATCTTCGCGGCCAAGGACACCAAGACGCCGGTAAAGGTAAGCATGGCCGGAATTCTGGGCAGCGCGCTGATTGCAATCGGGCTTTATCCATTCATAGGATTCCTTTCCGTTGTCGTCGGAACCGCCGCAACCGCATGGGCGAAAATGTTCGCCATGTCGTTCATCGCATGGCGGCGCGGGCTGTTCATGCTTCGCCGCGGGACCGTTATCATAGGCGCGGTGTTCGCCGCGGCGGCCGCCGCAATGTTTATAGGGCTGGAATCAATAGAAACAACAAACCTAATCAATTTGACCGCGGCAATCGCCATCGCGGGCGGGGCATACCTGATTGGTATGAAAATATTCTTGAAAATTGCCAAAAATTGAACTATGATACAGCAGAAATAAGGAATAAATTCATGAAGAAAGCACTTATTGCGATTTTTGCGTTATTTGCCGCGGGTCCGGCCCTTGCCGGGACCGGCGCGGAGATGAATTACGGCAACAACAGGGTTCCCGTCGCGGAACAGGCCCAGGCGGCTTCGGCCAGAAAGGCGTATATCGAGGCGCAAAACCTCAATTCCGATGTAACCGTGAACATAGACTATGGATACAGGGGCCGGGAAACAGAAGACAAAACGCCCGCAAGCGAACCCTTGGAAGACAATCCGTTCGCCGCGTATGAAGACGCGTATGCCGAAAACGACGACGACGACAATTTCGAGAGGCCCGCACCGGCGGAATCCAAATGGCCGACGGGAATGCAGTTCGGGCTTGGCTTGACCGTGATGCCGGGACACAACTGGTTCATCGGATACGCGAACAAGAAATTCGACAGCTTCTGGTGGAAGCGAATCGGCGGACGCCTTGACATAACGACGCCCATGACGCTAAACGCCAAGGCGACCCTGCACGATACAGCCAGCGGACACGAGCTTGCGCCGGAAGCGAACCTGTGGTTCTACAACTATCAGTTCGGCTCCGAGAAAATCGACGCGGTGGAAATCGACGGGACGAAAATCAACCTTGAAGGCGTCAAGGCCCAGCTTGAAATGCGGCACCAGAATTTCGGCGCGCTTCTTGACATCTATCCCTTCGGCGACACATGGTTCCTTGGGGGATTCCGCGCGACCGCCGGATATTACACCGGCTCGTTGGAGCTTGGCGCGAACGCGTTCTTCCCGAACCACACGCCGACGAACGGATTCGTCCAGGCAATCGACAACACCAACGACGAGCTTAAATTCCGCGTCAAGGGAGGCTCCAAATTCGGCGCGAACCTGAACTGGAAATACAACGGGCCGTATTTGGGCGCGGGTTTCGACCTTGGCATACTGTGGGGCTTCAAGATTTACATGGACGCGGGCGCGGTCTGGACCAAGCCCCTTAAAATCAAGGAGAACGACATCGACGACCGAAGCCTTGTAATCGAGGCCTGCTATTCCATGGACGGCGGCCAGTGCGACTGGACCGCGCTTGTCCGCGGCATGAACGCGCCGAATGTCGATGAAATCGTCCGCACAATAGTAAGCCAGGCCGTCGCCGGACAAATCAACGCCAACCGCGACCAGTTTGAATTGGAATATGGCATAACCATTCCGACGGACAACAGGGAGCTTGCCGGCAATATAACGGACTTCCTTATAAACGGCACCTGCGCGAACTGCGGATGGCTTGACGACATCGCGGGCGGAAGCGACACCGTATCGGAAACCCTGAACCAAATCCGCGACGAAGTCCTGGGAACCGCTGGCGGCGACACAATCCAAACCAAAATCGACGATATTTGGGGCGACTATCACCAGCAGAGGAACGACGCAATCCACGACGCGAACAAGGCTTTGAACGACTGCGGAAGCAAATGCCAATTCATGCCTATATTTAAGTTAGGCTTTATGTATAGATTCTAAAAAGTATTATGATATAATAATCTGAGATGCCGACCAACGCCTGCATGACAAGGGAAAAATCATGACAAATCAAAAAGAAATAATTCTGACCGGGATAAAGCCCACGGGACAGCCGCACCTTGGCAACTATATCGGCGCGATAAAACCAATCATAGAAATGTCCAAGACCCAAAAATGCTTCGTTTTCATCGCCGACCTGCACGCGCTTAACGCCGTCCGCGACCCCCTGGCCATCCGCCGGCACACGACCGACATCGCCGCCGCCTTCATATCGCTCGGCCTTAATCTGGACAACTGCGTCTTCTTCCGCCAGTCCGACCTGCCCCAGGTTCAGCGGCTAAGCAGCTTGCTTATGAACATAACGCCGAAGGGGCTTATGAACCGCGCGCACGCCTACAAGGCCTTGGTCGACAAGAACATCGCCGGCGGCGCGGACCCGGACGCCGGGGTGAATATGGGGCTTTACACCTATCCGATTCTAATGGCCGCCGACATACTGCTGTATAATTCCACCCTGGTTCCCGTCGGACAAGACCAAAAGCAGCATATCGAATTCGCGCGCGACATAGCGGGCAGCTTCAATTCCATTTACGGCGACATACTGACCTTGCCCGAACCGTATATCACGGCCGAGGCCGCGGTCATACCGGGGCTGGACGGACGCAAGATGAGCAAGTCCTATGGCAACACCATTCCCCTGTTCGCGCCCCAGGCCGAGCTGAAAAAGAAAATCATGCAAATCATAACCGACAGCAAACTTCCGTCCGAGCCGAAAGACCCGGATTCGTCCACCATCTTCCAGCTGTATTCGCATTTCGCAGGCCCCGCGTCCATTGCCGCGTTCAGGAAGAAATTCACAGACGGCGGCATGGGATACGGCGACGCAAAAAACATCCTGCTGGAAGCGGTCGATTCCTTTCTGGCCAAGCCACGCGCGGAATACGACAGGCTCGCCGCCAACCCGGGCGAGCTTGAAGACATCCTCTCGGCGGGCGCGGCGCGCGCGCGCGAAGCCGCGCAGAAGACGCTGGCCGGGGTCGAAACGGCCATGCTTGGAAGAAGCATAAAACAATGAAGAAACCAAAAAAGCCGGACTATAAGAATATGCCGCTCGACGAATTCATGAAGATTCGCGCGAACAGCGAGGCCGAATACCGCGCCCTGCTCAACGCATATTGCAACGCGCATTCCGAGCCGGTCGATTTCAAGAAAATAAAGTTCAGCGCGGCGCGCCTGTCCCATAACAAGGTCATCTGAATAAAATCCTTGCAATCTTGTAAAAAGTCCTTATAATTGTTTTGTCAATGTAAGGATTTTATTAATGAGCGACTTGATTCAGAATTCCCCCGCCCTGGATTTATGGCGGATTTGCTCCGACCAATCCCTTGAAGCCGGGTTCGACCAAAGGCCGATTCCCAAAATGCCGTCCATGGAGCGAAAGGCCGCATGGACAAAAAGATTCATGGCCGCCCTTTCCATACTCCGCGCCATAGCTCCCGGAATAAAAAAATATCCCGACCTTAAAACATTCGCGGACGACATAGCCGGGATAAACCCGACGCTCCTTTACAAAACCATTTCCGCGAAAATCGACCCGGACAATAAAAAGGACTTCGAGCCGGAAATAAGGCGCGCCGTCCTTCCCATGCTGCGCGAAAGGTTCGAGCGGACCGAGCGCGCCGTCAAATACAACCGATTCGCCGAGCGGCTTACAACCGCCATGAAGAAACTTCCCAAGGACGCGCGGTATCCGACTTTGGAGGCCCTGTTCAAGGCCATGGCGGACGCCGCGCCCCATTTGGAAATATCCCTGCCCGGATTCTGGCAGCACATATCAAAAAGCAATCCGCGATTCAACAAGGCCGTTCATGCGGAATATCTGAAACACATCGCGCCCGGATACGAAATCGAAGAAAACAGCAGCCGCGCCAAGCGGGCCGTCAAGGAAGCCGCCGTCAATACCGCGCTGGACAAACTGTCCGAAGAAAAAAAGACATTCGGCGAGCTGGCGGAAATTTACCTGGCCTTTCCGCAGAAGCTCCAAGCCCTTGTGCCGTTCTCGACATTCTATTATTACGCCAAGGAAGGAAACGAGGTTTTCAAGAAGGCCAGCGAAATGATGGAAAAGCCAATCGTCTTTTCGGAAACATACCGGCACAAAACCGCGCCGCTTATAAAGAACCTTCTTGCGAACGGCCGCTAGCGGCCGCAGTCAATCCGGCATTCGGGCGCGGGCTTTTTGGGGTTCAAGACCATCGCCAGCAGACCCACCGCGACGCACGCCGCGCCAAGCATCCACAGACTGTATTTATAGCTTCCGAACGCGACGCCGAATCCGACAATCGAATAGACGAATATGCTCATGAACTGCTGCAAGAAGTCGTTTATGCAAAGGACCACCGTCCGGCAGTTCGACGAAATCGCGTGCTGGAATTTCGAGAACGCCATGACGCCAAGCAATCCGATAAGGAAATAGAACAGGCCGAAAAATCCCAACGCCGGTATCGAAAACACCGCCGCCGCGCCGAAAAGCGCGCATCCCATCGCGGCAATCCCAAGGCCAAGCCAAAAATTCCGCGCGTTCTCGAACTTATACCCCGCAATATTGCCAAGGCTGCGCGATATGCCCGTCACGACAAGCGTCGCGCCGACGAATTCCTTGGGCAAACCCATCTCGGTTCCAATCAGGCCAAGATAGTCGTCCATGAACGAAACCGCCGTGATGGCGGACACTATGAAAAGCAGGCCCGTCACATAGGCGGACGAACCCAAAATCCGCATGCTCATCTTGATTGTCTTCAAGAATTTCGCACCCGCGCTGCGCGTGATTTTCACCGCCGACTTCATATTCATCATGAACAAAACCGACACGCCAAGCATCGCCAAGGACAACCAAACCACCGGCGCGTATCCCCAAAACAGCATAAGCGAACCGGTGGTGCTAAGCAAATATCCGACCGTTTCCACCGCCGATTTACGCCCGCATATTTTCGCGTAGATTTTCTTTTGTTTCAGGCCCTTCAATTCGTCATAGACCATGCTTTCGAACACGGCGTTGTATATGCCGCACATCACGCCCCACATCATGAAGCCGATTGCGAAGCCCAAGAATGTCGGCCACGCATACCAAATGAAGAATCCGCCCATCTTCATAATCTGCCCGAATATCACTATATGTTTCAGCGGGATTCGGCTTGACGCTATGCCAATCGGGACTTGCGCGGCCATTTGGGCCACGGTCCATATTATGAACAGAAGCGAAATCTCGGAATCGGTCATCCCGTTGTCGACGAAGAACAGCGCATAGACCGGATAGAAAAACACCAAACAGTTGAAAAACGAGAACCCGTATATGCTGGTTAAAAAATTCCTGAGGCCGGGTTTGGATTTCTTAAACATGATAAAATTCCTTTTATAGGAATCTTATCACAGTTTCCCCATAAAACCAAACAACAACAGGCGGTTTTATGGGGGCCCCGAAAAAAAGACCACCCCGTCCGCTTCGCATCCACCCCTCCGCAGGAGGGGAATTTTTATTTATTTGCCGCAGGGGCTATGGCGGCAACCGGGCAAAAAGCCGCGCAGGTTCCGCATGAAATGCACTTGTCCTTGTCGACGACGAATTTGCCGTCTTTCATCTCAATAGCGCCGACCGGGCAGGCGGCCGCGCAGGCTCCGCATTTTTGGCATTTTTCCTGGTTTATTTCGAATGGCATTTACAACTCCTTTAATTGCGTGAAAGCGACATCAGGCTAAGCAGATACTGGAACATAGCCACAAAGCTGATATACATGTGGATTGCGCCCATCACGACGAACTTGTCCGCATCGTCCGGCGATAAGCCCGCCGCGCCGAAAATCCTTTTAAGCGACTGCATGTCGTAAGCCGTGAACAGCGCGAAAACCAAAACGCCAATCGCGCTCACCGCCATCGCAAAGCCGCTTCCGAACGGGACGAATATGCTGGAAACCCCGACCAGTATCAAACCAATCATTCCGGCCAGCAAGAACACTCGAAGGAACGAAAGGTCCTTTTCCGTCCTATATCCGAACGCCGCCATGCTTGCCAGCATAAGCGCGGACAAAAGGAACGCGCGCAGAATCATCGCCGGGTCTATGCTTAGCGCGGCGGCAATCAGCGGCATCATGGTTATGCCCATAAGGACCGAATACACGAAAAGGAACGCAATCGCCGCCATCTGCGAAAGGCTGAAAATCCGCGCCTGGGCATACACGATAAGCCCAAGGCCGCCGAACACCAATATATAATACGCGGCGGAAAAACCCGTGCCGGTTTCGTTCAATATCAGGGGCCAGACCACATTCGCAAGGCTGGTAAGCGACAGCCAGACCGTAAGGGCCGTCGTGCCGACGGCGGCGGCCATGGTCAGGAAGACTTTCTTGAAGTATGAAGATATGTCGGTTTTATTCGTTTTGCCTGTTTTTGCGGCCATGATTTTTTCCTTTGATTATTCCGTGATTATTTTTATATAATTCAGCGTAATAATCAAGGGAAATAAAATGGCAATACACATAGACCCGATTTCGCCCGTGTCGTTCAGCCTGTTCGGGCTGGACATCAGATGGTATGCCCTTGCATACATAATATCGTTCATATTCGGATTCTGGCTTATGCGCCAGCTGGCCGAGAAATACAAAGCCCTTGGCGGCGTCAAAGACAAGAAGAAATTCTGGGACGACATAATGGCCTATGGAATCGTCAGCGTAATCGTCGGCGGGCGATTGGGCTATATATTGTTCTATAATCCCGTTTATTTTCTGTCGCATCCCTTGGAAATATTCGCGCTGTGGCACGGCGGGATGAGCTTCCACGGCGGGCTTCTCGGCGTCATCGCCGCCGCCGTCATTTTCGCGAAAGTCAAAAAGGTTTCGTTTCTGAAACTTATGGACATCGCCGCGGTCGCCGCTCCGATTGGATTGTTTTTGGGCCGCATTGCGAACTTCATAAACATGGAAGTCATGGGCCGCATAACCGAAAGCCGCATAGGCGTCATATTCGACGGCACGGGACAGACCGCCGCGCGCCACGCCAGCCCGCTGTATGAAGCCGCGCTGGAAGGCATAGTCCTTTTCGCGGCAATGTTCATAATGTATCGCATAAAATGGTTCCGCGAGCGCGCGGGATTCATCGGCGGCAGCTTCCTTGCCCTGTATGGAATATTCAGGATTTTCGTCGAGCAATTCCGCGAGCCGGACGCGCACATCGGGTTCCTGACATCCTGGGGCCTTACCATGGGCCAGCTGCTAAGCGCGCTCATGCTCATCGTCGGCGCGGCCGCCATCGCGCATAGTTTCAGAAAAAAGAAATAAAACTATCGGCGGTGCTTGATTAGGCGCGCCTTGGTCTTGTTCCATTCGCGCCTCTTAATGCTTTCGCGCTTGTCGCTTTTCGTTTTTCCGAATCCGATTCCAAGCAAAACTTTAAGCCGACCGTCATTATTGAAGTAAAACTTCAAGGGAACTATGGTCGCGCCCTTTTCCGTAAGCTGCCCTTTCAGCCGGTTGATTTGCGCGCGGTGCAAAAGCAGTTTTCTATATCTGCGCTCCTGAAAACCCGTGATTTTATTCGCGGTTTTGAGCGCCTGGATGACAACATTCGCAAGGAGCAGCTCATTCCCCTTGTTCTGGACAAAGCCGTCCGAAATATTCACCAAGCCATAGCGCAGGGACTTCACCTCCGCGCCCGTCAGCGAGATTCCGGCTTCAATCGTATCGTTGATGGAATACTCGAACCGGGCCTTGCGGTTTTCGGCGACCTGACCGGTCTTTATTATTTCACGCGGCATGGCCACCCCGCATCTTCGGATATAAATTATAAGTGTTTTCGAGCAGGATGTTTTCCATTTCCTCGAACGCAAGGCCGCGAAGCGCGGCAAGCGCGCGGGCGGTTTCAACGACAAACTCCGGGCGGCACTCTTTCCCCCTGTGCGGCACGGGCGCGCAGAAAGGCGCGTCGGTTTCGACGACGATTCTATCCAATGGAATTTTAGAGAATGTCTCGCGCAGCGCGTCCGCGTTCTTGAATGTTATTATGCCGGAAGCCGAGATATAAAATCCGCGGTCCAGCATTTTCTTCGCAAATTCGGCCGTGCCCGTGAAGCAGTGCATGACCCCCGCGCCGTCGTATTTTTCAAGGATGCCATAAGTGTCGTCTTCCGCGTCGCGGGAATGGACGGCGACCGGCAGATTGGCTTCGCGCGCCATGTCCAGCTGGGCCGCGAACAAATCGCGCTGCGCGGATTTATCATGGCCTTCGTAATGGTAATCAAGGCCGATTTCGCCGACGCCGACAATCTTGGCGGATGAGATACCGGCTTTCGCCGGTATGACATATTTTTTATCCGCATATTCCGGGTGGATTCCAAGAGTTCCATATACATTATCGAATTGCTCCGTCGCGGCTATGACGGCGTTCCAATCGTCCGGCTCGGTCGCGGAATAGACCAATGCAGCGAGGCCCGCGGCGCGCGCCCCGGCGACCGCTTTTTCGATGTCGCCTTCCATCATCCTTAAATGGCAGTGGGTATCGACAAGCATTTCCTGATGTCCCTTATGATTTTGAACGCCGTCGCATCCGGGTCCAGATTCAGCGCGTCCGCGGACGCCAATTCCGCCGCCGCTTCCGAATAAAGCCGCGCCAAAGACGGCGTCGCCCGCGACAAATAATGAACGACATCAAGCAGCATGCTCATCGATTCTTCCCCCGCCGCAAGCTGCTTCGAGATTTCGACAAGTTTCGACGCCTTTGTTTCCGGGGCGGACACCATGCCCGCGATTGCAAACATATCCGGGAAATCGTCCCCGGCGCCCAGGACGGACAACGCCTTTGCGACAGAACCGTCGCTTGCCGCCGCCGCGCGCCCCAATTTTTCCATGTCGGCGTCCATGCCCGCGCTTTCAATCAATATTTTCCTGACATCCGATTCATTCAGGACGCCGCATCTCACGACCTGCGCGCGCGATTTGATTGTCGGCAGAACGCTTGCCAGCCTGTGCGCGACGATTAGAAACAAAGTCTTCGCGGGCGGCTCCTCCAAAATTTTCAGAAGCGAATTCGCCGCGTTCCTGTTCATGTCGTCGATGGAATCTATGACGACGACGCGCCAGGAATCGTCCGACGCTGACATGCGCAGGCTTTCGGTCATGCGGCGCGCGAAATCGACTGAGATTTCCGATTTTTCCTCGGGGTCGGTTTCAAGCGACACTATCGCAAGGTCCGCATAGCCGCCGTCGATGTATCTTTGGAACGCCGCTTCATGCGCGGGGATTTCAAGGGTCGCTCCCGCGCCGCCGGACAGGACGAAGCGCGCGATACGGTGCGCCAGCGTCGCTTTTCCGACGCCTTTGGGCCCCGCCAAAATCCATACCGGGTGCAATGGGCGCGCATCGCGGTTTTTCCAGGCGTCCAAAAAGAGCTTCTCGGCCGCGGCCTGCCCCAAAAGGTCGCTTCGCCTCATGGGATGGATTGTTTCGATAATATTTTCTTCTTTCTTTTTCGCCATCGCTATTTCTTTCCGCCGAATATGATTCCGATATTCTTGAAAATACGCCCAAGGTATCTTGTCTTGTTCACATTGGATTTCGCGACCATCGGCACGGTCGCCACAATCCGCCCGTCGTTCTCGACAACTATGTCGCCGATTCTATCCCCCGCGCGAACCGGCGCGGAAACAGGGTCGCTGTATCTTGCAAGGATTCTCACGCCGGAAATGCCCTGGCCGTTCCGCAGAGTAATCGCCACATTTTTCGCCGCGACAGCCTCCACCTGTTCCTGCCGGCCATACCAGACCGGGATTTTGGCGACGGTGTCGCCGGCCTTGAAGAATGTCCGCGTGGTCGTGTTCGCGAATCCGTATTCCAGCATGCGCTTCATTTCGCCCGCCAAAGCGTTGTGGTCCTTGGCGCGAAGGCCGTTAATAACGCCGACCAAACGGCGGTTGCCCCTTTTTGCGGACGCCACCATGCCGTATCCGCCGTCGGCCGTATGGCCGGTTTTCAGGCCGTCCGCGCCGGGCATTATGAACAGCAATTTGTTATAGCTTATGCTGTGCAGGCTTCCCCACTGCTGGCACCAGCCGGATTCGTATCCCGCGAACTCGAATTGGCGCGCGCTAAACATCGGATAGAATTCGGGATAGGCTTCGACAATATACGCTCCAAGGATTCCCAGCTCGCGCGATGTCATAAGATTGTCCGGCGCGGGCAGGCCGGTGGCATTTCCAAAGCTGGATTTTTCCATGCCAAGGACGCGCGCCTTTTTCAGCATCATGGTCGTAAAGTCCGCCTCAGACCCGGCAAGCCGCTCGGCCATCGCCACGCCCGCGTCGCCGCCGGACATCACGACAAGGCCCAGCAAAGCGTCGCGAACGGAAATCTCCTGGCCCTTGGACAGGCAGATTTTGGAAGCGGTGTTCCAAACCGGATTGCGATAATCGGAATTGTCGGAAACCGCAATCTTGTCGTCCATTTTCAGGCGGCCGTCTTGAAGGGCGTCGAACGCGAGCGCGATGGTCATCAGCTTTATCATGGACGACGGCGGCATAAGGACATCGGCGTCTTTTTCCACGATTGCGCCGCCGGATTCGAAGTCCATCAGGAACGCGGACTTCGCGTTGGTCGAAAAATCCGCCGCGCGCGCGAATGCCGGCAGGCAAAGCGCAAGCGCAATTAAAAATATTATTTTCTTCATTTCATACGCCTTTATAAGTTCAAGGCGATTATATAACAGGGAAAACGGAAAATCAACCGTCCGGGCCAAGAAAAAAGCCCCGACAGGCGGGGCTTTATTTTATTCTTCCACGGCTTTCTTTTTGGAAGCGCGCTTGGGTTTTTCCGGCGCAGGCTCCTCGGCTTTTGGTTCCGGGGCCGGCTCGGCCTTCGGCTCTTCCTTGGCGATGGACTTGCCTTCGATAAGGGCCTTGATTTCTTCATCGGTCTGGGCGACATAGACTTTGACCGGCACGATAACATCCGCGTGAAGCTGGACCCGGACATCGAACGAGCCGATTTCCTTTATCGGATTGCCAAGCATGACCTGGTTCGATTCCACCTCGACGCCGGCGGCTTCGCTCAGCGCGCGCGCGACATCGCGGCTTGAAACCGAGCCGTAAAGGCGGCCGGTGTCGCCCGCCTGGCGGACCATTTTGATTTTCGCGGCGGCGACTTTCTTGGAATCTTTCTCGGCCTGGACTTTAAGGTCCGCGAAGCGCGCCTCCAACTCCTTGCGCCTGCCCTCGAATTCGACGGCGTTCGCCTTCGAGAAACGCATGGCCTTGCCCTTGGGCAGCAGATAGTTGCGGGCGAAACCCGAAGCGACTTCGACGATGTCGCCGATTACGCCAAGTTTCAGGATTTTTTCGTTCAAGATAACTTTCATGTCCTCTTACCTTTGTTAAATGTTTCTTTTTGCCTTCCCATGGACCCTTGCGACGCGCAAATCAAAAATTTTCTAACAACGAAAATTTTTGTCTGCTTATACGCTCGTGTTCATCTTGATTAACCTATGTTGTTGCGGACGAACGGAATCAGGCCCAAGTGGCGCGCGCGCTTGATGGCGCGGGCCAGCTCGCGCTGGTCTTTTTGCGAGACGCCCGAAATGCGGGACGGGACGATTTTGCCGCGCTCGGACACATACCTTTCAAGCAGGTTCTTGTCCTTATAGTCGATTTTTTTGCCTTTGAGCGGGTTCGATTTTTTGCGATATACTGCTGTGCGGACTGCCATTATTCCACCTCTTCCGTGCTTTTCATCATTATTGTCGGGCCCTTCGGAGCCTCGTCCACGCGGACATTAAGGAAGCGAATGACATCCTCGTCTATCCTCATGCGGCGTTCCAGCTCGGCCAAATTCTCGCCCGGCATCGATGTGCCGAACAGAACGAAATGGGCTTTTTTATTCTTGCGAATGACATAAGCCAGGGTGCGAAGCCCCCAGAATTCCGTGAGCGTGATTTTTCCGCCAAGCTCTTTGATTATGTTCGCGAATTTATCCGCTTTTTCGCGGACTTGCGCGTCGGTCAGGTCTTGCCTGAAAACGATGACGCTTTCATAGAATGCCATATGGCAGCTCCTTTGGGTTTAACAGCCGACGGACTACCCGCCAGCAGGAATAGGCACATTATAAGGATGTTTTTGGGAAATGCAAGAAAAAACAAGTCGCCGCGAAGCGGCGACTTTCTTATTACCTGGATGGTCGGGTCATAGCCCGACCATGACAGGGGATTATATTAAATCCATTTCCACGGCTTGAAGAGTTTCAGGATGCCCATCGCCGTGCGCTTGTCGGCATAGGCGTGGCCGCAGCGCGGACAGACCAAAAAGCCCTTGGTGATTGCGCCCACCTTGCCATTGATGAATATAAGGCCCAGCAAACCAATCAGCCAGAATATAACAACCAAGCCCCAAGCGACATAACCGAAATAGCTGTTGACCGTCGCCATTATGGTATTCACCGTGCCGCTGCTCGACTTCATCAAGTCGGCATAGATTTTCGCCGCGACCGGCCAGCTGCTCGGCTTCCAGGGATAAACATGCTTGATTCCGTAATTCGTCAGAAGCGTATCGCCAAGCCCGCCAAGGCCCTTGTTGGCGACTTTCCGAATTTCCTCGTCAATCATCTTGTCGACTTCGGCTTGGGCCGTCTTGTTCAGCTCGGCTTTCACCTTGTCCAGCTGGGCATTGACGGCGGACGCGGTATCGTCCACTTTCGCCACGGCGTTCTGCACCGTATTGACAGCCGGAGCCTTGACGCCCAGTTTCGCCGCCGCGCCGCTCAGCTTATTTGTCGCCGTCGTCGCCTTGGCCGTCGTATTTTGGACGGAAGCGACGCCCTTGTCGGCGACCTTCATCTTTTCAATCGCCGCGTTTATGGGCTTTTCCAAATTCACATTCTTTTTTATCATGGCAAGCATGGCTTCATACTGCTTGCTGATTTGCCTTTGCATATCGAAGAACATTCCAACGACGATGGATTTTTTAATCGGTTCCGAATATTTCGCCTTCACAATCAGCGGGGCCGCCGCGAAAAGCGCAATCCATACGACCGCGAATACCGCGTATGCTATCCTGACCTTCACCACGAACGAGCGTTTCTTTTCGACGGTTTTTGCGCCGCCGCGGTCGATTACTTCGATTTGTTCCTTCTGTTTGGCCATGCGGACCCCCTTTTGGTTAATGGAATGTTATTCCCCGCCGGTGTATTTTGCAAGGAAATTTTTCTTAAATTCGGCGAATTCGCCCTGCTCTATCGATTCCCGGATGCCGCGCATAAGGTCCTGATAGAACCAAAGGTTATGCTGGGACAAAAGCGTCGCGCCCAGCATTTCGCCCGCCTTGGTCAGATGGTGCAGATAGGCGCGGCTTAATTTGCACGCCGGACATCCGCATTCGGGGTCAAGCGGGGCCGGGTCTTCCTTGTGCTTCGCGTTCCGAAGGTTAAGCGTTCCGCGGCGCGTGAAGGCCTGGGCCGTCCGGCCGGCGCGCGTCGGCATGACGCAGTCGAACATGTCTATGCCCCGCTCCACCGCGCCCAAAATATCAATCGGCGTCCCGACGCCCATCAGATAACGCGGCTTGTCCGTCGGCAAAAGCGGATTCGTGAACGAAAGCATATCGAACATAACCTCCTGCGGCTCGCCCACGGCAAGGCCGCCGACCGCGTATCCGTCGAAGTCCATGGCGGCAAGCTCCCGCGCCGACTTTTCGCGCAAGTCCCGAAAGTCCGCGCCCTGCACTATTCCGAAAATTCCATAGCCCGGGCGGTCAATAAAAGCGGCCTTGCTTCGCGCCGCCCAGCGCGAAACCATTCCGACATTTTTTTCCACGCGCTCGCGCGGCGCGGGCAGCTTCAAGCACTCGTCCAGCACCATCGTTATATTGCTGTCCAACTGGTGTTGGATTTGGACCGATTTTTCGGGCGTCATGAAATGCCGGATTCCGCCGTCGATGTGCGAGGTGAATTCCACGCCCTCCTCCTTCATCTTGACCAGACCCGACAGCGACATAATCTGAAAACCCCCGCTATCCGTTAGAATCGGCCCCTTCCAGCCGCCGAACTTGTGAAGCCCGCCCATTTTTTCGACCGTGCCGCCGCCCGGCCTCATCATAAGGTGATAGGTGTTCCCGAGTATGACTTCCGTCCTAGTTGCGGCAACCTGTTCCATGTCAAGGGCTTTGACCGCCGCCGCCGTTCCGACCGCCATAAAGGCCGGGGTTTGGAAAATTCCATGCGCCGTTTCGACGCTTCCGCGGCGCGCATTTCCATCGGTCGCAATCAGATTGAATTTCAGGCTCATTTGAAATTGTCTTCCCAGATTTGTTTAAGGTCGGCGTCAAAGTCCGCGCCCTGGGTTATTATAGACATCGCGCCGTCGAAATACCCGCGCGAGTTTTCTATAACATCCTTCGGCTTTATGGATTCACTTAGGCGGATTTCTTCATAATAGTCATACACAATACCGAAATCGCGGTAAAAATCTATCAGTCTGCCACACCTGCGGCCCGCCGATTCAAGAAAGTCCGCGCCAAGGAGCCTGTCCCTGCTATTATAACGCGACAAATCATCGTCGCTTATTTTGTTTTCGGTGTAAATCCTGCGCGAATTCTTCGCAATCAAGGCGACGCATTTTTCAAGGCTATCGACCGAAGTCTGAGTATTGACTCCGACCAAGCCGAGTTTTTCGTTCCCAATTCCGGTATTGCCCAGCCCATAAACCAGCCCGTTTTCATAACGGACGGCTTCTTCCAGTTCATTTATCATAAACCGTTCGAACCTGGACGCACACATTCTTCTAAACCTATTTTCCAAATTCATTTCCCAAACCTCCGGGAAATAAACGCGAAGCCGGACATTATTTTTATCCGGCTTGGAATTATGCGCGACGGACGGGGTATATTTTATTTCCGTGTTTTCCGAGACCTCCATTCGCGGCAGAAACGCGAATGTTTTCTCCAAACATTTCAGGACGCCGTCCGGGTCGATTATTTTTCCCGACACGCATATTATGCAATTCTTCGCGGACAATCTGCGCGCCAGGAATTCCAACATTTGCCCGCGGGTGAAACCGGCGAGCGTATCAAAGGTTCCCAAAGTCTTATGCGACATATAGGTTGCGCCGCCCAAAAGAGTCTTTGACACAAAGCTGACAAGCTGGCGGTCGTCGTTGTCCAGAGAACGGTGAAGCTCGTCCTTGATAACTTTGCGCTCTATGTCGATTTTTTCCGGCAAGAACAACGAATTATGAATTTGGTCGCCGAAGAAGTCCAACAATATATTCAAGTTCCCGGCAAGAATCCGACCGTAAAAATCAAGACTTTCGTTGCTGGTGCCGGCGTTGCGCGCGCCGGAGTTGATGTCGAAATATTCATTAATCGCCTTGGATGTCGGAAAACGCCTGGTCCCCTTGCAAAGCATGTGCTCGCAAAAGTGCGTTATGCCTTGTTCGTCCGGGGTTTCGTCGCGCGCGCCCGTGCGGAATCGGACTTTGACATTGACCGTTTCCAAATCGAACGGGTCCAGGATGACCGAGATGCCGTTCGATAATTTATGAAGCGTCGGCTCGAATTTCATATATTCCCCTTTCTATATACAAGGCAGCAATCACCATAGCTGAAAAATCTATATTTTTCAAGCACGGCGCGCGAGTATGCGGCCCGCATTTCCGGCAGGCCCGCGAATGCCGAAACCAGCATGAAAAGCGTCGATTTCGGAAGATGGAAATTCGTCAGCAAAACATCCGCCGTCCTGAATTTATATCCTGGCGTTATGAAGATGTCCGTCGCGCCATCAAAGGCCTTGCCGCCCGCGGATTCAAGCAGGCGGAGGGATGTGGTGCCGACCGCGACAATGCGTTTTGCGGCGTTGATTATGTCGGCTTGTTCTTGCGTTATAACCCCGAATTCGCTGTGCATTTTATGGTCGTTCGTGTCTTCGGATTTTACCGGCAGGAAAGTTCCCGCGCCGACATGGAGAGTGATTTTAACGATTTTCGCACCCGCGTTTTCTATCTCGGACAGGAGTTCGGGCGTGAAGTGCAGCCCCGCCGTCGGCGCGGCCATCGAGCCCGGCCGATTCGAGTATACTGTTTGATAGCGGTCCTTGTCTTCCGCGTCGTCATCGCGCTTCATATACGGCGGAAGCGGAATTTTTCCGACGCGTTCAAGCGTCTCGAATGTCAATGGTTCCAAGACAATTCCGGCGTCCGACTTATCCGCGATTTCGATTTCGGTTCCGTCCGCCAAAGTCAAAATTTCGCCGGGCGAAAGCTGTTGGAATTTTTTCGCCAGCCCAATCCATTTGCTTCCCCCGAGATTCGTATGCAAAGTTATTTCGTAAGATTTTCCGTTGGCGGCGGTCGCCGTAAAGCGCGAGGGAATCACGCGGGAATCGTTCATCACAACGACATCGCCGGGCCTTAAATATTTCGGGAAATCGGATACGAAATCGTCGGATAAAGTTTCGTTTATCACAAGCATGCGCGAGGCGGAACGCTCGGGCAAAGGGCGCGAGGCGATTAGTTCGGGCGGAAGGTCAAAATCGAAATCGGAAACTTTCATTTCTTGAATTCGAGGCCTTGGGATTCGTAATTTTCCGCGTCGCTCTGCCAGTTCTCGTCCACCTTCACGAACAGACGAAGCCTTGCGTTCACGCCCCATTCGTCCTGGATTTCACGCCTTGCCGCCGTGCCGATTTGCTGCAACTTGGAACCCTTCGCGCCGACCACGATTCTTTTCTGCGAGTCCTTTGCGACCAGAATCGTCTGATAAATTTCCAGGACATTTTCCGCGTCGTATTCCGCCTTGTCCGTCTTCACATGGATTTGATACGGAAGCTCCTGGTGCAGATACTGATATACTTTTTCGCGCGTCATTTCCGCCAGGAAAAGATTGTCGGGGACATCGCTTGCGTCCGCGTCGTCGAACATATGCGGGCCCGCCGGCAATACCCGCGCCAAGGCCGCCAGCATTTCCCCGGTGCCTTTGTTTTTCAGCGCGGAAATCATGAAGATTTCCGAGAAAGGCGCGAGCGTCATCAGATTTGCCGCCATTGGTAAAAGTTTTTCCTTGTTAACCGCGTCGACTTTATTAAGCGCGACGAAAATGTTCGGCTTGTCCTTGAGCTTTTGGATTATGCCGCGGACGGTTTCCGTGATTCCATGCATGGCGTCGATGACCAGCAGAATCGCGTCGGCTTCATCAAAGGCGCGGTGCGCCGCCGACACCATGGACTTGTCCAAGGCGCGCGCCGGGCGGAAGATTCCCGGGGTATCCACGAAGACCAGCTGGGCCGGCCCCATCATCTTGACTGCCCGCAAACGGGTGCGCGTGGTTTGGACCTTGTGCGAAACGATTGCGACCTTGCGGCCGATTATGGAATTCATAAGCGTCGATTTGCCCGCGTTGGTCGGGCCGATTATTGCGATAAATCCGAATTGCGATTTTTCTTTCATGGGGCGATTATGGAGTAAAATTTACGAATTGCAAGCGGGAACGCCCCCAGCGCGCCAAATGTGAAATGGGCCCGCAAAATGAGCGACTTCGTCGCCGGCGCGTCCAACCAAATCAAAGATTTGGGGACGCTATTCCATGTTTTGAAACATGCCACCCGGCATGTTTCAAAACATTTCACATGAAATGCCAAATAAGTGTTTGATTATAGCCAAAACAGCTTTTTAGTAATTTTTCGGCATAAGTCGTTGATTTTAGCTGATAAATTATTAAAGAAATTTATGGGCTTGAATCAATAGGTTGGGATTGAAATTAATTCCCGCCCCGCCCGCCTTCGTCCTTCCTCCTTCGCACTTCGTGCTTCGGTGGACAAGTCGGACTACGGCGCGGCACCCCTTCCACAGGAGGGGAATTTTACTTATATGGCGGGGTTTTTTTGGCGTTCTATGCACTGTTGAAGGTGCTTGTTCGCCTTGTTGAATTTCGCGTAAGCCTCTTCGAGATTATATTTGTCCGCCCCGGTCTTTTTGCGCCTTTCGGGAACCGGCGCGGGAAACGACGAAGCCAGCGCAGAACGGAAGACGCGGCTGTTCGCCGCATAAAACGCGCCGTCCCGGACGCAATAATTCGCGCAGGTCGCCGCGCCCGCCGCATAATGTCCAAGATAGACCCAGGAGCCAAAGCCCTTTTCCGTCCTGATTCTGACGACGCAGGCCGTGCCGGCCGGGTCGTATTTCGGACTTTCGACAATATCCGGCTGCTTATGTTTGCCGTCATGCCCTATGCTTAATGCTTGGATTTCAAGCAATTTCCCCGCTTTCTTCGCGGGCCAGGCTTTTTCAAGCTTCATAAAGCTGTCCGTTTCGGAATACATGACCGTTTTCCCGTTATAGGTTTGCTTCGCCCAGTGCCTATAAACCGCGTATTGTCCCGCGTATTTGTCGATTTCTTCAAACATATCGTCGCCTTTTGGATTATTTTAAGGGAGGATATAACTAAAATATCGTTTCGTCAAGCAATTTCACCCCCTTGCACCCGGGTGCATTTTTTCATTGCAAACCGGGAAAGCCGTATTAAAATTATTGTGAAGAGCCAAGAGGTTATGCAATGCAAGCCACCGCCAGAAATTACAGCGACAGGGTCAGAATGCACCAAATCGTCATAAGGCACACCAAGGTCTTGGGCAACCATCTGAAAGTTCAGGGGCAAAGCCTTAATTCCGACGGCTCGACCGGTTTAACCATGAGATTCGAAATCCCGCTTGGCGCGGACATCAACATGAATTCGTGCTATGCCGTGTTCGAACGGACAATCCGCGACAAGCACGACGAGATTGTTTCGACCGACTATCAATTCATCCCGTATCAGAAATTCGTCAGCGAGACATTCAGCAAAACGCGCTAGGCTTTGAATTTGCCGCGGTTCACCGACCTGTAAGACAAGGCCTCGGCCAAATCGTCCATTTCGATTTCAGCCGCGGCGCGAAGGTCCGCAATCGTTCGCGCGATTCTTAAAACGCGGTTGTATCCGCGAGCGGACAGGCTCATCTTTTCCGCCGATTGGTTCAGGAATTCCCGCAAATCCGGTTCCAGCCGCGCCGCCGCTTCCAATTCCCGACCGTCAAGCCGCGCGTTCAGGACTTCCTTGCCGAACAGCTTCATGCTTCTTTCAATCTGGCGTTCCCTTGCGGCGACCGTGCGGGCGCGGATTTGTTCCGATGTTTCCCCGGCCCCTTCGATTTTCCCAAGCTCCCACGGGTTCACCGCGTCGACCTCTATATGCAAATCTATGCGGTCCATAAGCGGCCCGGATATTTTCGACTGATACGCTTCGGCGCAACGCGGGGCCTTGGAACACGACAAGGCCGGATTCCCCAGATGTCCGCAGGGGCATGGATTCATGGCCGCAATCAGCTGGAACCGCGCAGGATATGTCGCGTTTTTCTTCGCGCGGGAAATCGTTATTTCGCCCGTTTCCATCGGCTGGCGCAGAATCTCCAACGCCGCCCTTTGGAATTCGGGAAGCTCGTCCAAAAACAGGACCCCGTTATGCGCAAGCGAAATTTCGCCCGGCAATGCCCGCGGGCCGCCGCCCGACAAGGCGATTTGGCTGGCCGTATGATGGACGCTGCGGAACGGCCGCTTGGACACCAGTCCGCCGCCGCGCAGCAGTCCCGCGACCGAATAAACAACCGAAGCGTCCAAAATCTCCCGCGGGGTCATCGGCGGAAGGATTGTCCCGAGCCGGCTTGCCAGCATGCTTTTGCCCGCGCCAGGAGGCCCCACCATAAGCATGGCATGCCCGCCAGCCGCCGCGATTTCAAGCGCGCGCTTCGCCGCCGCCTGCCCTTTGATTTCCGACATATCCAATTTGTCGTCCCGGGCTTGGGCCGGGACCTCGTCAACATCCGGCGCGGTCATGATTTGGTTGTTCTTGAAATGGTTTATCAAATCCATAACATGGCGCGGCGCGAGGATGTCGTTCAGCCCCGACCATTTCGCCTCGGGCCCTTGGGCACCCGGGCATATTATCCCAAGCCCGTTGTCCGCGGCCCAAATGCTTGCCGGCAGGACCCCGTTCGTTCTTCGTATCGAACCGTCCAGGCCGATTTCGCCCATGATAACATACTTGGACAGCGCGCCGCCCGGCAAAACGCCCATCGCGTCCAAAACCGCGCAGAGTATTGGAAGGTCGAAATGCGCGCCAGTCTTTTCCAAATCCGCCGGAGCCAGATTAATGGTCAATTTCTTCGCCGGAAGGCCAAGATTGATTGCCGCCAACGCGCCCTCTATCCGCGCCGACGCCTCTTTCACGGCGCGGTCCGCCAGGCCCACAATCGAGAACTTCGGCAGCCCCGGCGAAATCTGCGCCTGGACGCTGACCCGTGTAACCACAAGGCCGCTGAATACGATGGAGTTTATATGCGCGGTCATTTGTTCCTAACTTTAATGAAAAACCGCTTGCATTGGCAAGGTTTTTTTCATATTATATATTCAACCAAAGAAAGGAGATTATCTATGGCAAAAAAATCTGTTAAGAAAACAGCGTCGAAACCGGCCCCGAAAGCGGCTCCCGTCGTGAAAGCGGCCCCGGCCGCCAAATGCGGATGCGGCTGCGGATGCGGCGGAAACAAATACCTGAAAGCGGCGTTGAAGACGCTCGCCGTGCTGGTGATTTTCGGTCTTGGCTTCGCGACCTGCTGCGCACTGTGCGGCAAAAAATGCCTGATGGGAAAAATAAACCGCGGCGGAGCGGCCTTGTTCGACAAGAACGGATGCCTGAATGTCGCCGCCATGGAAAAGAAAATGCAGGGCAAATTCACCCCGCAACAGCTTAGCGTCGCCGATGCGGACGGCGACGGCTGCATAACCAAGGAAGAGTTCAAGAATGTTCGCTTCGGCGGCGAAGGCCAGCCGGCTCCGCGCCCGAAACGCATCAAACGCGTTCAGGCCCCGGTTCAGCAATAAGCCGGACTTGGATGTTATAAATCGCCGCCCAGAAACGGGCGGCTTTTTTTTTATTTATGGTTTGCAATAAAAAATATGGTTGATTCCGGGGACTAGCAGGATATAATGACAAATCCTATTGGGGTGTCGTCTAACGGTAGGACAAGAGATTTTGGTTCTCTTTATCGGGGTTCGAATCCCTGCGCCCCAACCAAAATGTTTTTTGCGCCTTCCTTCGTTCCCTTGCGACGCGCACCCACGCGCCAAATGACATTTTTTATTTATTTTTTGTGCTTGACAAAATGTTATTTCGTTCTATAATAGGAGCGAAGTCATACAAAATGGAGAGCCAAGAATGTTAGGAATATCAAAAAGACCCAAGACCAGAAAACAAATCGCGTTGGAAAAAGTCGCGCCCGTCCTTAACAAGGCCGAACGCCTTTTGGACAAGGCCGAAGACACTTACATCAACGCCGTCAATGCCGTCGTCGACAAACTTGAACCGCATGTCGATGTCATTCGCGCAGGAATTTCAATCGGAACAAAGACCGTCGTCGGATACGCCGCTTTCACCACTGGCGTCATGTTCGGAGCGACAGGAATCGCCGCGCTTAACGGCGCGCCACTTGACAAGAACACCCTTAGGGCCGCCGCAGATTTCAGCATAAAGGCGACCGCCTGGACCACCGCGGGAATACTTTGGCTGGGCCTTGCAGGAGCCGTCGGAGCAGCCGCGTGGAACAGAATCAAACTCGCCCTGCCCATGCGGTTCCAAAAACACGCCCATGTCATGAACGCTTTGGGCGGCAACAGATACGAACTGGACAACAACGACATCGTCGATTTGACCCGCGCACTTGCCTATGGCGAATGCGGCAAATCCGAAAAACTTATGCCCGGCGACTGCATCAAATACCGCCGACCAATCATAGAGGACGGCATTCAGCTTGGAGCCGCGACCGTTCGCACCAAGTTCGAGATAGACCGCGCCGCGAAAAAAATCAGCTCCACCTATCACGAAATAAACACACCAAAGGCGGGCGAAATGGAACAGGACCTTGCCGAATACAACTGGGAGTCCGCGCTGCGCGGAACCTTCACCGTCCCGGAGCAGATAAAACTTCTGCGGCACCGCGGCGATATTTTCAGCAAGGCCTTCGCCTGGACCCACCATATGTATGGGACGCCGAACGCAAACGAACGAGTTCAAGCCGCGCGAAGGGAAATCCTTTGCTTTCTGAACACAAGACAACAATAAGGAGTCCGCAATGTCGAACAGAACACTAAAACAGCAGGAACGCAGAAACAAGCGCATGCAGGAACCCGGGCACAAAAAGCACGAGAACAAATACAGCGGCGAAAAGCAGGAAAAAGGCAAGAACGGGCTGATAATAATGAAATGCAACGGCGCGGGCAGCGCGGTTTCCGTGAATCGCGCGCTTGGGCTTTGCAGCGACGCGTCCGACGAGCTTGTCGCCAAAAGGCTTGAAGAAAAGCTGGCCGCCACGGGTTCCGCAAGACTTCAACCGAGCGATCGCATATCGTATATCATGGAACTTGAACGCGCGAAGCAGCGCATAAAAGACGCGCAGCTTTACCGCGGCAGGGGATGGTAAAACCATGATTGCACCGAAAATAGAACTTAAAAAACTTGGGTTCACGACGCTTTTGCCGAACGCCGGGGAATTCTATGAAAAATTGGACGACAACCGCGCGCGGCTTGACCCTTGGTTCTGGTGGATGAGCAGAAAAACCACGCCGAATTTTCCAAGGACGATTTTGTTCGCGGCTCTATACATCCTTGACACCAAGCGCAAGAAAATCATGTCCAAGGTTTATGACGAGCAATTCCTTTTCTTCAACAACGGCAAGTTCGCCGGGATGGGCGGGCTGGACAATATAGACCATATCAAAAAGAACGCCGAGATATGGGGCTTCGTCCTTAAAGGGAACGAATGGAACGGCGCAAGCGCGGCAGGATTGAAAATCCTTACGGACTATGCGTTCGACGCGAAGGGCCTGGATTCCGTTTATGCAAAAACATCGACCGACAACCTTCAAAGCGAAAAATTCATGAGGCACAACAATTTTTCGGTGCAAAAGATAGAGCGAGGCGTTCCGACCAGCGCGCGGAATCCCAAGATTACCGACCTTACCACTTGGGAAAAGGTGCGGTAGATTAATTAATTCAACTCCCCCGCAAGGGGGGAGTTAATTTTTTAATTAGAAGCCGAAGACCATTTTTTGCTTGGACTGGCGTTTCTTCTCGCGGCGGACCGCCTCGCCTTTCAATCTTTTACGAAGCGTCGTCGGTTTCTCGAACCTTTCGCGCTCGCGCATTTCGCGGAACAGGCCTTCCTTTTGGGACTTGCGCTTGGACACGCGGAGAGCTTGCTCCACATTATTATCGCGCACCAACACTTTGACCATATAAATCACCTCCCGCGGGAATTTGGTTGTTCGCTGCCGATGTTATAGCAATTTTTCCGAAAAATCAACAAAAAAGCGATTGAATGTTGGAAGAAAGCAATTATAATATGGAAAATTACAATTTGAGATGCCGACCTTCGTCGGCATGACAACGGACAGGGTGAAGATGATAGATATAAATATAATCAGAAGCAATTCGGAGATGGTGAAGAAAAACGCCGCGAACAAGGGCTTCGCGCCGGACATCGACACTATTCTCAAAGCCGACGAGAAACTTCGCGCGCTTAAAACCGAGACCGAAAACCTGATTGCCAAGAAAAACGAATTGTCGCGCCAGATTCCGACTTCCGCCGACAAGGCCGCGCTTGTCGCCGAATCCAAAAAAATCGGCGAGCAGGCCGAGGGGCTTCAATCCAAACTTTCCGAACTTGAAAGCAACCTTAACGACCTTTTACTGTCCGTGCCGCAGATTGCGTCCGAAGACTCCCCCATTGGAAAAGACGATTCCGAAAACATCGAGACAAAGCGCAATGGAAAAATCCGCGAGTTCGATTTCGCCCCGCGCGCGCAATACGAAATCCTTGACCTTAACAAATGGTGGGCCGCGGAAAAAATCAGCCAGATTTGCGGGCCGCGCACTTACTGCCTTATGGGCGAAGCCGCCGAGCTTGAACTTGCCGTGCAAACATTCGTCATTCAGAAATTAATTTCCAAGGGATTCGTCTTCGCCAATGTTCCCGCAATCGTCAAACGACAAGCCATATTCGACGCGGGCCACTTTCCCGGCAGCGATACTTCCATCATGGACAACGATGTTTTCGCCCTTAATGTTCCGGACAAGTTTCTGGCAGGGACGGCCGAGATTGTTTTGAACTCGCTTCATGCGGGCGAGATTCTGACCGAAAATCAGCTGCCGATAAAATACGCCGGTTATTCGCCCTGCTTCCGAAAGGAGGCCGGCGCGGCCGGCAAGGATACCCGCGGACTGATACGCGTTCACCAATTCCACAAGGTCGAGCAATTCATTTACTGCGCGCCCGAAGAGGCCGACGCCATGCACGCTTATTTGCGCGAGATTTTGGAAGAGGTCATGCTCGACTTCGAGATTCCTTACCGCGTCCTTTCCGTTTGCACCGGCGACATGGGCTTCAACAAAGTCCGCCAGGACGACATCGAGGCTTGGATTCCTTCCGAACAAAAATACCGCGAGCTTGGAAGCTGCTCCACCATCGGCGAATTCCAGGCGCGCCGCACCAACACAAGATACCGCGAAAACGCGACCGGCAAGGTTCGTTTCTGCGCGACGCTTAACAACACCGGAATCGCCCTGCCACGCGCACTCGTCGCCATTCTGGAAAACCATCAGAACGCCGACGGCTCCGTCGCCGTTCCGAACAAACTGCAACCGCTTATGGGCGGGAGAAAGGTTATAGGTAAAAAATGAAGATACGCAATATAGCAATCATCGCGCATGTCGACCATGGAAAGACGACGCTCGTCAACAACATGCTTAAATTCTCGGGCACTTTCCGCGAGAACGAGAAAGTCGCAGAGCGAGTCATGGATTCCGGCGACCTTGAAAAGGAACGCGGCATTACAATTTCCGCAAAGCCAACCTCCGTCCTTTGGAACGGATACAAAATCAACATCATCGATACTCCGGGCCACGCCGATTTCGGCGGCGAAGTCGAGCGGATTCTTTCCATGGTGGACGGCGTCGTTCTTCTTGTCGATTCTTCCGAGGGGCCGCTGCCGCAGACCAAGTTCGTTCTTAGCAAGGCACTTAAACTCAATCTCCGCCCCATCGTCGTCCTTAACAAAGTCGACCGGACCGACGCGCGCGCCGACGATGTCCTGAACGAAGTTTTCGATTTGTTCGACAAGCTGGGCGCGACAAGCTCGCAACTCGATTTTCCCTTCCTTTACGCCGTCGGGCGCGACGGATGGGCCGTGCGCAAAATGGACGACGAGAAGACCGGCCTTACCCCTTTGTTCCAACTTATCGTCGACCATGTTCCCGCGCCGGATTGCCGCAACAGCGACCGATGCGACACAGACGCGCCGTTCAAGATGCTTGCCACCACGCTTGAAGCCGACCCTTATGTCGGACGCATTCTAACCGGCCGCATAGAATCCGGCACAGTGCGCGTCAACCAGCAAGTCCAGGCCATCAACGCCGAGGGCCAAGTCATAGAGCGCGCGAAAATTTCCAAAATCCTTGAACACCGCGGAATCGAAAAAATATCCCTTGAATCCGCAAGCGCGGGAGACATCGTCGTCATCGCCGGGTTCTCGAAAGCGACCGTCGCGGACACACTTTGCGACATCGGCGTGGACGCCCCAATTCCCGCGATGCCCATCGACCCGCCGACCCTTACCATGACTTTTTCCGTGAACACTTCGCCGCTTGCAGGACGCAGCGGCGGCAAGAAACTTACCAGCCGCATGATTGGCGAACGCCTGTTCAAGGAAGCCGAAACCAACATCGCACTTAAAGTTTCACAATCCGCCAACAACGAATCCTTCGAGGTTTCGGGACGCGGCGAACTTCAACTTGGAATCCTTATCGAGACCATGCGGCGCGAAGGGTTCGAGCTTTCGGTTTCCCGCCCGCGCGTCGTCATGAAGAAAGACGAAAGCGGAAACATGCTTGAACCCGTCGAGGACATCACCATCGATGTCGACGACGAATTTTCCGGCAGCGTCGTCGAAAAACTTTCCAAGCGGCGCGCGACCCTTGTCGAGATGCGACCAAGCGGCGTCGGAAAGACACGCCTTGTATTCTCGGCCCCCAGCCGCGGTTTAATAGGATACCTTTCCGAATTCCGCACAGACACGCGCGGCACCGGAATCATGAACAGAATTTTCTCGGGGTATGAAGCCTACCGCGGGCCAATCGACCAATACCGTCCCGGCGTTCTGGTGTCCATGGAAAACGGGATGGCCGTCGCCTATGCGCTTCACAATTTGGAGCCGCGCGGCACGCTTTTCATCGAGCACGGGACCCAGGTTTATAACGGCATGATTATCGGCGAACATTCCAAGGAAAACGATTTGGAAGTGAACCCCGTCAAAGGCAAAGAGCTTACCAATATGCGCTCGGTAACCGCCGACGAAAAGCTGACCCTTGCGCCGCCGCGCAAAATAGTTTTGGAAGAGGCGCTTTCCTATATTCAGGACGACGAGCTTGTGGAGGTAACGCCCGACATAATCCGACTTCGCAAGAAAGACCTTGATTCCAACGCGCGCAAAAAGGCCAAGCGGGAACTGTCGCAATGAAGAACAAAATCGATGTCGCGCTTACCTTCGACGGAAACAGATGGAAGACCGCGTCTATAACCATCATTTCGCTTCTGAAAAACCGCGGCGGCGCGCACTATGCAATCCACTGCGTCATGACGCCGGAACTGTATAAAAATCAGGATGTTCAGCGGCAGATGAAAGAAATCGTCGCCGGATTGGACAAGGAATCATCCATCGATTTCATTCCGTTCGATTACAAAAACGCATCCATCCCATACAACAAGAACATGGCGTATGGCGGCGGTGTTTGCTATTACAAAATGGATTTGTTTTCCCTGCTTCCCGATGTCGACAAGGTAATCCAGCTTGACGACGACATCATAGTTCTTCGGCCTTTGGACGAATTGATGAAAATCGACATGGGCGGGAATTACATGATGGTGTTCGCGCCGGGCAACGCCTTCCGCCTTTCCGCCGACCGCAAAAAATACAAGGACATGCAGACCTTCAACGCCGGCGTCGTCGTAATGAACCTTGCCGCAATCCGCGAATCAAAAGTTCACGAGTCCTTTCCGAAAATTTTCGAGAACAAGGATTTGTTCTTCGAGCAGGGCCTGATGGCCGTCGCGTTCGCCGGAAAAATGATTATGCATCCGAACGACAAGACCCTTTACAACTATCGCATTCATTGCGATTGGGCCAAGGGGCGCGACATCGCCATCATTCATTACACCGGCAAAAAACCCTGGTTCTTCCCGGTGCGCCGCATGACGACTTGGTGGAAATACGCCAAGCTGTCGCCGTTCTACAAGGAATTCCGACGCAACGCGATACACAATTTCTTCGTCTATCTTTTGGTCATGCCGATTCCTTTCAAGCGGTGGCGGCATAAACTGCGCAACAGATTGAACAGGGTTTGATTGATGAGATACCCGGTCAAGCCGGGTATGACAATTTTAGGAAAGGCGTTTTTTGAGGAGCGGGATATATTGGTCCATGAGCGGGTCCTTGACCTCGTTATGGTCGCAATTATCGAAAAATTCACGAGTGTATTTCTTCGCGCCGTGCGCCACGCCGCCCCTGCCCGTTCCCCTTGGCGCGCGCCGCGCGTATTCCTCCCACGATTTGCAATGGTAATGGTTGCAGCGGATTTTCCAGTCCGATATTCTGCCGTCGCACTCCCGCACCACCGTTCCGCCGCCCAATGTTCCCTGGTCGTGGCAGCTGGTCGCAATAACCATGCGCGGATTCACTATGCTTTTATGCGCCGGGCCGGGTAGCTTGAAATTATTCTCGGCCGCGCGCGTCTTGAAGTTTTCGATAACCAGGCCTTCGGGCTTTTTGTCATGACCGCTTGAACCATACATCGCCCAGCCGACCAAAACCTGCGAAGTGTTCTCCGGCAGGCCGTCCAGATATTCGGGAATCGTCCTGTCCCGAACCGGCACAAGGAATTCGTCCAAGTCTATAATCGTCAGCCACTTCGTATCGTATTTATGCTTCCTGATACAGTCCCAATATGCTTGCAGCTGCACCCTTTGGCCAGGCCAATATGTATATTCCACCAAGCCAGTTTTCATGTAAGGCGTAAGCACCGACCGCGTGTTGTCCGTCGATTCGTTGTCGTATATATAAAACTTTTCCACGCCCATCATGTGATGGAACTCGAGCCATTCCTTGAAATACGCGCCCTCGTTCTTGGCGATGGCGCACAGCGCGAGCTTATGGCGGAATTTCAGCTTACGCTCGGTCCTGTTGAAACGGATTTTCGCGACGCAATAATTCGCAAGCCCGAAAGACAGGATATTCCGAACCCTGTGCCGCTTGCCCGCGTCCTTGAAAAAAGCCGATATGATATTTGCGAAAAATTTCCTCATGCCTTCTCCTTTATGTCGTTCAAATCGAATTTATCGAAGTATTCCAGCCCCCTGTTCGTCAGCGAGCGGGTCGCGCGGCCGCGCGCGCGCTTCGCCAAAAATTCCGCCCAGCTTTTAACCGCGTAATGGTTTATGCGAATCACATCGTGCAAGGGCGCGCGGTCAGGGTGCTGTTTCCTTGTTATATTTCCGTGCGAGTCCGCGGCGCGGCCCGAAAGGCGCACCGCTTCATGCGTCCCGACGAACGACGACACCATGCGCGGGTTCACGAGCGCCTTTACATGGCGGTTCACTTCGGCGTCAGGCTTGGCATGGCAGAGGAACCGCTTCATAACATCGCCCGCCGTTTTTTTCTTCGCGCCGCCGCTGCCATAGCACAACCAATTTATTTCCACCAATGCGAAATCATGGAACCGTTCCAGGAATTTTGGAATCGTCTTGTCTTTAAGCGGCACGATGAATTCGTCCAAGTCTATGAACGCAATCCAGCGCGCATCCGTCCGATGCCGCGCCAGGCAATCGTTATATGACAGGATTTGCTTCAATCTGCCCGGGACAAATATATAATCCACCAAGCCGGATTTTATATAGGGGGCCAAAACTTTTTTCGTATTGTCGGTCGATTCGTTGTCGTATATATAAAACTTTTCCACACCGAGCTTCCTGTGCCATTCCAGCCATTCCTTGAAATATTCGCCCTCGTTCTTCGCAATCGCGGCGACCGCGAGATAATATTTCGGGCGGGTCTTGTCCCGCCGCATTTGGCGGCGCAGAACCAGCGCGCGGATAATTCCGAAATTCACAAGCCCGCGCACGCGGCTGCGCGCGACCTTTCCCGGGACGAATGCGGCGATGATTTCAGCGACAATCTTTCTCATACACGCTCTTCTTAGGAAATAATTTTTCAAGGAATTTTTTATCCGATTCGCCCTTCCCGACATCGTTAAGCGAGAATGTCGCCGGTCTCTTTTTCAGGACAATATTGTAGACATTCCACCGCTTGTCGTAATTGTCGTATTCGGCTTTGCCCAAAATCCATTTCCAAAAGCCGCCGCGCCGCTGCAATTTAAGCGTGTTCCGACCCATAGCATTATCGATCAATGGAAAAATAATCCTTTGCACATCGTCCATGCTTCGGAAACGCGATGTATTCGAGCCCACAAGCACGACCGACGCAGTATCATCCATATAGGATTTCCGCATAGGCTCTATACTGTGCGCGAAGCCGACATTATACCGCAATCCAAACACAGCCTGCACCAAACGCCCCGCGTTCCATTGGGTTTTGCGCCAATAGCTTCGCGGTTCGCGGCGCGGGAATTTGCGCCGCTTCACAATCACTATCGGATTGCCATTCTTATCAAAGAAGAAATCGGGCTTGACGGGTCTGCCGAAAAACATATCGTCGTTGGCGTAAAGGAAATGCTCGGACAGGTTCGGAATCTTATATATGCTCGATTCGATGGCGACCGAATTGAATGTCGGAAGGAACTTTTTATTTATGATTTGCTTGTGGTCGACGATTGTGATTTTCGGGTTCTTCGCAAGCCAGGCCGGTTTCTGATTGTCCGTGATTATATATATATGATTAATCCAGGGCGCGAATTTTTCCACCGAGCGCAGGGAATATTTCAGCTCGTCATTGTCGCGCCAGCGATTCGCGGAGGTCGCGGAGCTTGATTGATGAGATGCCCGGTCAAGCCGGGCATGACAATTATTTTTTCGGGCTTGCCATTTCAAGTCGCTTCCGTCCACCCACAGATAGACAAGGTCAATTTTTTTCATTCCGGAGTTTCTTTTCTATGTCGGGATATTTCTTGAAAATCCGCTCGGTCGCCGCAAGGTTCACATCTTCCCCGGAATATATGTTCACGGACTTCAATGTAATCTCCATCGGCTTCGTCATATCCTCCAAATGGACCGTGCCGCGGCCGAACGGGACCGGCGCGGTTCCCACATTATTCTTCACCGCCATAAGCCAAAACCACACATCGTCCACCGTCGGCGCGATTTCCATGAATATTTTCGAATCGAAGACTTCCTTTGGAAATATATGCGGCGGATACAGCGCGCCCGCCACGCCCGTTATATGGTTCACAAGGCGCGGCCTTGTCGAAAGATAGAAAAAGCGCAGGCTTTTATAGACCTTCCATTTCAGATGCGGCAGGAGCCGGCCGTCTTCGCCGAAGCGCGCGCGCCGCACGCGGTTCCCGATAATCGCGCGCGGGTATTTTTTATGATGGCGCAGCAAGTCCGCAACCACGCCGCGCGGATACAGAATGTCGTCGTCGAATGTCATGATTATATCGTCCGGGAAATCTTTCAGCGCGGGAATCAGCTTTGTATACGAGCGGATGTTCTCGTCGTAAAAACGGACTTCCACTTTTTTATTCTTCTTGGTCAGCGCGGCGAGTTCCGCCGGGATTTTTCCGCCCGGGAACTGCGACGCCGTAAGATACAAAACGATTTTATCCGGCACGACCGTTTGATTCAGAATCGACCCGATTGCCCGGACCGCGAACTGTATCGCCGCCGGAAACGAGGTCATGCTTGCTATGATTTTTGGCTTTTTATTCATGCGTGGATTATAGGATGGGGATAATTAAAAAGCAAGTTTTATAATGACTAGACCCCCGGTCAAGCCGGGGGTGACAATTAGGGGGTGGTTTGGTCGGGGGAGCAATGCGGGCCGGACATATTGCAATTCAACATATTTTGCGGCACGGGAATCGGCATCGGCACGGGCATTCCGATTTTATCCCCCCAGCGGATTGAGTCTATGAGCTCGACAAACCGGCCGTCTTGGAATATGTTCTCTTCCGCAATCATGCGACCGCCGAAATAATCGAAGCCGGGCAAGCTTGACGATATGACCGGGACTTCGTATCCGAATTCCGCGCTCCACGACAATTTTGTTCCGCCGGTCCAGCCGTTGTTCCCGGCGTTCCTGGTTATCTCTATCGATATGTCCGAAATTATCGGGACCTGGCCTTCGCGCGGGTTTATGCAATATGCGCAGCCGTCGGGGGCCAGCACCATAAGCTGCCGCAACGCGCCGCAATAGACCCCGGCAGAGCCGTTGTCGCCAGCGCACCAGGCGGGGCTGCACGCCGCGCTTGGCGTCGCGCGCGCGTATCCGGCCGGGCATGGCGGCACCAGTTCGGGCCGCGCTTCCAGACTTACACACTCTCCCTTGTTCCCGACCCCGCTTGGGACGAAGACCGAGTGCGGGCCGCAGACCGATGAATGCGTCCCGGAATATTCGCACGACGCGGCATAAGGATAAAAGACGCTTGCCGAATCGACCTTGAACGGCGAGCAATCCAAACAATTGAATTTCCTGTTTTCGGAATGGCCATCGCCGCGCGCGATTCCGACCGAAGCCAGTCCCGCTATATTGCTTAACGCCGCCATGTTATACGCCGCATCGCTTGGGAAGCCGAAATAGAACGCCTTCGACTCTCCGTCCGAACATTCCGCCGCGTTCGGATAGCAGCCCTTGAACGCGAGGCGGCTTGAATCAGGAATACATATAGTTTCGCAAGTTTCGGGGTCCTGCAATTCCCTTTCGCAATCGCCGCACTGGCTTGCGGATACCGGCGCGGTTCCGCCGTAAAGCGATTTGCCCGCAGCCCGCGGAGCGCATTTGCCCGCGTCGGCCGACAAGGGCGCGAACGGGTCGCCTATGCACACCCATTCAAGGCTTTCATAATTGAAGCTCGGGACTTTGCCCTTTTGGCATTCCTTGGCCTCGGCCGGAGGGCGGCAAGTCCAGACGCCGTCTATGACGACCGCCGTTTCAGCCCCGCCGCAAATCGGACGGGCGGACGAATTCGCCACGCAGTCGCCCGCGTCCACATCGAAAATCATGTCGCCCTGGCACAATCTGGTCGGCGTCGGCTGCTCGCACCGCCATGTTCTATACCGATAGACTTTTATCTCTCCCTTGGCGCAATCAAGCCGGGCCGCCTCTCGGCGCAAATCCTCGGCCTGCAATTCCTGGGTCGTGTATTGCGTCATATAAGCCAAGTCGCCCGACTTCAACGACGCGGCTTTCACCAGCGCGGGGCTTAGCCACACCGGTTTCCGGGCCGGCGACATAATCGCCATGCGGATTTTGGCTTCCGGGTCTTCCTCGGCTTCCAATTCCGCCGCCATGACTATGCCAAGGCCCGTCACGCCCTTATACTTGCCGCGCATGGCGTCCATAATCCTGCCGGAAGTTTCGGGATTCGCCCATGGCGATTTAGTTATTATATATCTTTGGAACGGTTCCGGGTTTCGCGTATCGACGCGGCAGGACCGGGATACTTCGCCGTCTTTCAGGCAGACCGAAATCGTGGACACCTTGTATTTTTCAATGCACGGGCTTTCATAGGCCGCCGCGTCGGCCCCGGCACGCGCAGATTCCAAAGCCGCCGAATGCACCGCGACAACGCACGACACCGCCGCGAACGCGTCCGAATTGTCAAGGACTTCCTGGGTAGAAAGGACATCCGAGCGCAAAGACGGGCTGCCCAGATAATAATATCCGGCCATGAACAGGAATACCAAGACTACCAAAAATACATTCATTCTCTCTTGACCCCCCCCCACCTGCGCCGGAGGCGCAGACTCCCCCGCAAGGGGGGAGTTAATTTATAATTTATTCGGGCGTGCTTTTCAGGGCCAGGCTGGCGGACAACAACAGCTCTATCGCCTGGTCGATTTCACCCGTCGGCACCGCGCGCGGAGCGGGCGCAGGTTTCGCCGCAGCCGCGCCCGACACCATGGACGCGCCCCCCGCCGCAAGCAATTTTTTAACGCCCCGTATCGTATAGCCCTGCCGATACAGCAAATCCTTTATTTGTTCCAAAGTGGAAATATCCGCCGCGCGGTAATACCGCCGGCCGCCCGCGCCCGTCGTAGGCTTTATGAAATTAGGAAACTGCCGCTCCCAAAATCTTAGCACATGGGACGGAAGGCCCAGCTTTTTGGACACATCCGAAATCGATGAAAAGTATGCGTTGGAATCCGACATCTCTCTTTGACCCCCCACCTGCGCCGGAGGCGCAGACTCCCCCGCATGGGGGGAGTTGGTTTAACTTGATTTCTTTTTTAATTTGGCGGAGGGATGGAAGCTGACCGTGCGGCGGGCCGATATTACCGCAGGCTCGCCCGTCTTCGGGTTTCTGCCCATGCGCGCGCGCTTTTCCAAGACCTTGAATGTGCCGAAGCCGCTGATTTTGACTTCTTCGCCCTTTATCAGACTATCCGATATTTCCTTGAAGATGACTTCGGTCATATCATAGCTTTCGGCTTTGGACAGGCCAACCAGCCGATTGATTATATTTGCGAAGTCCGAACGGGTTATGCTTCTCATGCTCGCACCTTTTCCATGCTTATATCTATATCTTAATAACGGCCGCGCCCCAAGTCAAGCCCGCGCCGAACGCCGTGTATAAAATCCTTTGGCCGGGCTTTATAAGCCCCTGTTCGGCGGCATAGGCGAACGCAAGGGCCCCGGACGCGCCGCTGGTATTGGCGAATTGAGCCACATTGGTTATCACTTTCTCCATCGGGAAGCCGATTTTCTCCGCCGCGCTGGCGATAATCCGCATATTCGCCTGGTGCGGAAGAAGCCAGTCTATGTCTTCCCGGGACAGGCCCGCCGATTCCATAACCGCAAGGGCGACCCCGCCCATATTGCGGACCGCGTGCTTATAAACTTCCTTTCCGTCCATGCAGACCCGCCCGGCTTCGTCCGAATACAGCAGTCCCGCGTTCGCGCCGTCCGAGAATATTTCCGACGCCGCTATGCCCAGGCCCGCTTCATCGGTTCCCTCGAACACCATCGCGCCCGCGCCGTCGCCGAAAAGCACCGCCGTGTTCCTGTCCGTCCAGTCAATCATGCCCGACATCTTTTCCGACCCGACAATCAAAATCCGCCGATACATTCCCGCCGCGAAGAACGCCCTTGCGATGTGCATCGCATACACGAACCCCGTGCAGGCGGCCTTGACATCGAAAGCCGGCGCATTATTCGTCATGCCCAGACTTGAATAAAGATACTCCGCCTCGGCCGGAAAGTCCCTTTTGCCCGATATTGTCGCAAATATGACGCAATCGATGTCGTTCGGACTTAGGCCCGCCATATCAAGCGCGCGCCTGGACGCGACCGCCGCCATATCGACCACCGTTTCGTCGTCCCTTGCGACATGACGCTGCTTTATTCCCGTGCGCGACACAATCCATTCGTCCGTCGTGTCCATAATCTTTTCAAGCTCGGAATTCGGCACGACCCGGTCGGGCGCGTAATATCCGTATCCAATCAGTTTGTTCCCCGTCATCATTTCACCAATTCCTTTTTAACATCGGCCATAAGCGCGACATCCTGCCTTATCTGCGTGTTATAATCCGCCCGCGACATTTGCACCGCATACTTCACCGCGTTCGAGAACGCCAAGGCGTCCGAATTGCCGTGCGTCTTCACCACGAATCCATTCAGCCCCACGAACGCCGCGCCCGCGTAAGAGCGAGGGTCTATTTTCGACTTCAACCTTTTGAACACATGGAACAGCAGGAACGAAACCGACATGGCGATTATAGACTTGGTGAGCGTATCTTTCAAAACATTTTTTATAAGGCGAGCCGTGCCTTCCACCGTTTTAAGGACTATGTTGCCCGTGAAGCCGTCCGTAACAACCACATCCACATCGCCGCTTGGAATATCGTTGCCCTCGACAAACCCGATATACTCGAACGGCAGCCTGCCCAGGTTCTTCTTGAAAACCTCGTTCACATTGCGGATGGTGTCCAGGCCCTTTTGGTCTTCTTCGCCGATATTAAGCAGTCCCACGCGCGGGCGCGGAGAGCCGACAACCGTTTTATAATACGCCGCCCCGAGAATAGCGAAGTCCGTCAGATTCTCCTCGTCGCAAATCGCGTTCGCGCCAAGGTCCAGCAAAACCACGCGGCGGTGTCCGCGGTCGCCCGCCGGAAGCGTCGAGGTAATCGCCGGGCGCGAGATTCCCTCCACCGTTTTAAGCGCGAGTTTCGACAGCGCCATCAGGACGCCCGTATTGCCCGCCGACACAACGCCGCAGGAATTGCCCTTCCGCACATCGTCGATGGCCATATACATGCTGGTGTTTTTCGCATTCCTTATAACATCGCGCACCTTGTCCCCGGCGCCGACCACATCCGGCGCGTGGACGACTTCCGATTTGGCCTGGACGCGAGGATAAAGCGACATCAGCTGCCCGATTTTCGCAGAGTCGCCGAATATCCTGAAATGGATTTTCTCGGACATTTCGGGTTCCGAAAAAAGGAATTGATTCAGGCCGCCCAAAACGGCCTTGGGGGCGTTGTCGCCCCCAAATCCATCGATAGCAAATATGTTTTTTATGTTGGACATAAGTTATTTTGCCGAGATTCCCCGGTCAAGCCGGGGAATGACAATTTAATTTATTAGCTTACAAGAACAGCCTTGCCGTCGTATGCGCCGCACGCGCCGCAGACATGGTGCGGGCGTTTGTTCTCGCCGCATTTCTTGCAGACGGAGGCGGGCATCGCGCTTAGGGAATTGTGGGATTTGTGCATCGCCGAGCGGGATTTGCTTTTCTTCTTCTTTGGAACTGCCATGGCTTTATTTTCCTTTGGTTGGTCGCCGCCTATGATACACGGCCCGGGATATTTTTCAAGGGAAAAAAGAATTGCTTGAAATAACGCGGAAATTGCCCTACAATCGCCATGCAAGAAACAAAGGGTTATTAGAAACCATGAAGCGTTCCGACTTAATACGCACAATTCAGGTAAGATTCGACCGCATGGGAAAGGCCGAGGCCGAACGCGTCGTCGATGCGTTCTTCGACACCCTGCGCGAACAGACCGCCGCCGGAAAACGCGTGGAAATCCGCAGGTTCGGCACTTTCGAGAGCAGAAAGCGCGCGACCAAAATCGGATACAACCCATATTCCAAAGAAATGATTGCCGTGCCGGCGTCCACAAGGCTGCACTTCAAAATAAGCGCGGACCTGTCGAAAGAAATGAATGATAAGAAATAATGATTATTACCTGGATGGTCGGGCCCTAGCCCACCATGACATGTAGGAAGGGATAAACAATATGTTTTGGAAATCGAGGCGCGCCGCAGAAATAATCAAGAACGAGCTTTACAACTCGGTCAAAAAACTCATGTGGCTGAAATGCGAGCATTGCGGCAAGCTGGTCTTCTATAAAGACTATAAAAAACTCCGCACCTGCCCGGAATGCGGACACTCGTTCCAGATGCCGCCGTCGCACAGATTCAAGATGCTGTTCGACGACCTTGAATTCAAAAAACTGGACATGCCGTCCTTCCCGGACGACCCAATGGAATTTTGCGACATCAAACCCTATAAGGAAAAACTGCTGGACGCGCGCGCGGAAACAGGCATGAAGGAAGGCCTTGCCGCCGCGACCGGCGAAATTCACGGCGTGCCGTCCACCGTCGCAGCGATGAACATGGAATTCATCGGCGGCTCGATGGGGCGAAGCGTCGGCGAGGGAATCGTCGCCGCAGCGGAACACGCCCTTGCCAACAAACAGCCCTTTATAATGGTGACCAGCAGCGGCGGCGCGCGCATGCAGGAAAACCTGCTTTCCCTTATGCAGATGGCGCGCACCACCGTCGCAATCAACAAGCTGCGCGACGCAGGTCTGCCATACATCGTCGTTCTGGCCGACCCGACATACGGCGGAGTAACAGCTTCGTTCGCCATGCTTGGCGACATACACATCGCCGAATCCGGCGCGAGAATCGGCTTCGCGGGGCGCAGGGTCATCGAGCAGAACCTTCATGAAAAACTTCCCGCCAATTTCCAGACCGCAGAATATCTGCTTGACCACGGCATGGTCGACATCGTCGCCAAGCGAGCCGAGCTTAAAGACATTTTGGGGAACATCCTTCAAATCATAACCAAGACAAGCGGCGGAAAATACAAAGCCGACAAGCAAATCAAGACCCCTGCCCTGCCCGCGGTCAAACCGGCGGCCGAAACCACCGACGCTTATAAAAAAGTCCTGCTTGCGCGGAACGAAAACCGCCCGCACTTTTTGGACTATATCAACGGCATGATTGACGGGTTCATCCCGCTTGCAGGCGACCGCCTGTATGCCGAAGACCCCGCCCTTATCGGCGGCTTGGGATATTTCCAGGGCCGACCCGTCGTCGTCATGGGCCAGGAAAAAGGCCGCGACGCCGCCACCCGAACAAAGCACAGATTCGGAATGCCCAACCCCGAAGGTTATCGCAAGGCCGCGCGGCTTATGCGGCTTGCCGAGAAATTCCAACTTCCAATCATTTCGCTTGTCGATACCGCGGGCGCGTTCGCGGGAAAGGAAGCCGAGGAACGCGGACAATCCCAGGCCGTCGCGAACTCCATACAGGTCGGGCTTTCGGTCAAGACCCCGTTCATAGCCGCGATTGTCGGCGAAGGCGGAAGCGGAGGCGCGATTGCAATCGCCGCCGCAGACAAGGTTTTCATGATGGAAAACGCCGTTTATTCCGTCATAGCCCCCGAATCTTGCGCAAGCATTTGCTGGAAGGACAACAAGTTCAAGGGCGACGCCGCACAGGCCATGAAACTTACCGCGCAGGACACCATGAAACTTGGCTTAATCGATAAAATCATCGCGGAGCCGGAGGGCGGCGCGCATACCGATTGGAAGTCCGCGATGGACAACCTGTCGCAGGCCATTGCGGGCGGTTTGGACGAGCTTGGCAAGCAAGACCCGGACGAATTGCCGAAAACGCGCGGCGAGAAGTTCCTGGGTATGACTACTATTCGATAAAAATATATAATGAGTCGCCTTCGGCGACAGTTTATAACCTGGATGGTCGGGTCAAGCCCGACCATGACATATAAGGATTAATACAATGGACCACCGGCGTCCCGGGGGTGACGGGTAGGGATAGGCTCTGCATCCATCCCTTCGCTGGGGTGACGGGTGGGGAAGGCTCTGCATATTTGGCAAAGGGGAAATTGGGGCGAATCGCCCCCCCCCCCCCGCAAATGCTTGAAATTAGCTGGTTTTTAGTCAAATTGCAATTTGACAAATTTGTGATATAATTCCTTTTGAGATTAAAAGCAAGGGAGGAAAAAATGCTTACATCAGAAATACATGCGACGCCGGCCGTTCAGCAAATACTTAAAGAAAAAATCGACGAAACGCACGAGCTTTGCAAGGCCGATTTATCCAAAAGGGATTGGCTTTGGGCGAAAAAATACCTGGACCTGACAAAAAAGCAGGAATTCATGTTCGATTGGCTTCGGAAACTTGCGCTGAATAGGCAGAGAGAGATGGCGGCGTAGGAATTGCCGAGATTCCCCGGTCAAGCCGGGGAATGACAATTAAGAAGTCGCCGCGGAAGCGGCGACTTCTTATTACCTGGATGGCCCTAGTCAGCCCGACCATGACCACCCCCTTCGCCAAGGCTTCGGGCGGCAAGCAATAATGATGAGGTCCCGGGTCGCCCCGCCTTCGGCGCGGTTGCCCGGAATGACACCCGCCGGAGGCGGGCTTTATGACCTGGATTCCAGCTTTCGCTGGAATGACGGCGGAGGGAGGGGAACTTTATGATGAGACCCCCGGCGTCCCGGGGGGACAATTCATTTAACGGTCGCGGCCGGAATTCAGGCGGGCTTTCAAGTCATTTATATCATAGAAAAATCTTCCCGTGCCGCCAAGCTCGACCCTGTCCTTGGACCTTTTATTCATGTCCTTGTTAAGCGTCGCTATGAAGGTTTTGCTTTCGCCTTCATAGCCTTGCGAGAAGATAAACCATTCGTTGTATTTTTCAACGAACTCCATTTTCGGGCATTCCATTTCCGCGCCTCTTATTTCGCCAAACCGTGATACTGCGCGAATATCAGCGGATTCATTATCGCGCCGCTGGCCGTGAACGCCATATCCGCGCCCTTTGCAAGCCGCCCGGTGAACTGGCTTCCGTGGACCACGCCGCCGCAGCTGCCGATTTGAAGTTTGCCAATTCCGCCCAAATGCTCGCGCACGCGGACCATATCTTCCAGCCATTTGTCCGCGAACGGCTCTATGTTCCTGCCGCAGACGCCGGAAACCGCATTCGGGCTGCCGTCCGCTTTCGTTCTGCCCGGAAGCGCGGGCGTTCCGTCGGAGTTCACGACATTCATCGAAATCGTGTTGATTCCGACTATGCCGTCCGCGCCGGCAATCATCGCCTCTTGCGCGACGAGCGCCATATTATTTATATCCGATTCCAGCGCGTTTTCCTTTTTCGCATACCAGCCCACTTTGATAAAGACCGGGATGTCCCAACCGATTTCATTCCTGACCGCTTCCACGATTCCCGCGACAAAGTCCGCGTCGGCGTATAGGATTCCAAGCTCCGGCTTCACATTCGGGCAGGAGAGATTCAATTCGATTTCTTTCGCTCCGGCTTTCACCGCCATCTTCGCCGCGCGGGCGTAATCCAAAGCCAACGCTTTTTTCGCTTGGTCCGCGGAAAGGGACGCGGCGTTTTGGTCCGGGCTTCCCACGACGGAAACTATCATGCGGCGGCCGAACTTGTCCGCATATTTTTGCGAAACCGCGACATCGTCCATCCAGACTTCCGGCGAATCCGAGGGCATGCCGAAGGAATTCGTCATGGTCCATGACTCGTTAGAATACGAAGCAAACGCGGTTCCGCCGGGAATAATTTCGGAGTCCTTGTCCACGAAGATGCAGTTCGGATGCGGAAGGCATTGCCATCCGCGCGAGCGAACCGTTTTATACACGACTATTCCCGCGCCCATATCGACCGCGTATTTTATGAAATTGTAATCAAGAAGGGGACCCGCCGCGACGCCGACCTGCGCCCTGGCCTGCGCCTGGGTCAGTATATAGGGCTTTTGGGCTTTGGGGAATTCTTTCCTGTTATCCGCATAGGATATTTCGGTGTTATAGAGAGAGGTCATGGCATTGCTCCATTTTCTGTTTTCGTTTCGTTTATCTCTCTCCGCGCATACGATGGTGGGTTGGCAGGGACTCGAACCCCGGACCAAAGCGTTATGAGCGCTCCGCTCTAACCAACTGAGCTACCAACCCATCTTTACATGCGTTATCCGATTATAACGGCAAAATCCGAAAATGCAATCTGTTTTTTCCAGTCCTTAGAACGCAAGCAGGCGGACTTGGCCGGGATTGTTCGAGGACGGCGGAGCCTTGAAGATATACCACATTGCGCCGATAAACGCCAGGCCGACGCCCGCCGCAATCAAGGTGTTTGTCATCGCGTCGTTCTTGTTTTTATCGGGCTTGCTATTATTCTTTTTGCAATTAGGGGCGTATATGGTTTCGCCGTCGGTCCATTCGCCGCAAGCGACCCATGTCGGGTTATGGGCGTCGCATTGCGTCAAGCCGGTCGCCCCAACCACGCCGGTCGGCACATAGCACCAATCCGCACGGGCGGGGACGGATAATGCGACAATTAGTAAAAAAAATGAAAAGAGCTTCCTCATAAACTGAGTATAGCGGAATGAAACTTGACGCCGCAACACATTTTTTAAGGTAGAAGGGCGGATGATAATTAGGGATAGGCTCCTAACGAAAAACCGAAAAAAATGCGATAGAATATCTCAACAACCAAAAAGGAGAAACCCTATGACAAACAATATCAAAAAACTTTCAATGCTTGCGATTGCAGCCGTTTTCGCAGCCGTCGCCCTAGGCGGATGCACAAGCGACAGCGACCGCGGCGGAGATTCCAACATGGCCCAGGCCGAAGACTCGGGCGTCCAGAAAGTCCGCGCAAGGATGTTCTTGAAGCGAGCCGACAACAAAAACGAAATCGGAACAATCGGGTTCTCGGAACGCGATTCGACCGTGCGAATGCATGTCGACTTGCGCGACCTGCGCGCGAACAGCGACTTCCAGGTCGTCGTCTATGACCTGAGCAACTGCGACGAGAAGACAACCTCGTGCGGCGCGAAAAAAGACGGCATGAGCAAACAGGAAAGAGCCGCGAAGCGCGCCGAATGGCTTGCTAGCTGCGAAAAAGTCCGCCAGGACATAGTCACCCCGAAACTGCAAACAAACAGCAAGGGACAGGTTAGGATGAGCTTCCTTATAAACGGGACGAGCGCGGACGACCTTAACAATTCCAAAATCGTGCTGACGCGCGAGACCCGCAACGGCGAGGAAGTGGCCGTCGGATGGGGCAAGTTGCGCGATAGGACGAATAGGAAGTAATGATAACTCAACCCCCCACCGTCCGCCTGCGCTTCGCGCCGGCGCGACGACTCCCCCCCCCCCCCCGCAAGGGGGGAGTTGGGGGGAGATTAGAATGTGGTGTTGAAGCGAAGGTATGCGCCGTTGGGCGTTGGCGACAATGAAACGGTTGTGTCTTTGCTATTGTATCGGCTGGTGAACAGCATATTGAATCCGATTCCGATGGCGGCACCCGCAAAGACATCAGCCCAGTTGTGCATTTTCGTCGCGACCCGGCTATATCCCACGAACGACGCAAGCGCATACATCGGCGCGCCGACTTCCCAGCCGTATCTCATCTGCCAATAGCCCGCGCCAGCGAACGCCGCGCTTGTATGGCCCGACGGGAACGAACGGCCGTGCTTCGCGTCTTCGGTTTGGCCCGGGCGTTCTTCATCGACGGTATATTTCAGAATTTCCGTCGCCGCCCAGGTCGAGCCGAACGAAAGAGCCAGCTGGCCGTTGCCCTTCCAGTCGCCGATATATGTCGAATATCCGAGCGCGGACAGCGGGATAAACACTTGCAACCAATCTCCGAATTCGCCAAAAGTGGCTTCCGTGCGGTTCACATAATGCCCCCTGCCCGTCGTTCTATGGTATTTGCCGTCGAACCAAAACGCGTGGCTTGAATTTATGAAGCATGCGGACAACAATATCGAGATTATGATTTTTTTCATGTCGATTCCCACCCCGGCCCTTCGGGCCACCCCTCCCAAGAGGGGAATTAAATTTGGTGGATGACGAGGGACTCGAACCCCCGACCTCTTCGATGTGAACGAAGCGCTCTAACCAGCTGAGCCAGTCATCCGATTGACCGAAGTCTAACACATCATTTCCTTATATCAATCGAAAACTTACGCCCTTCGATTTCGGTTTCATATGCGCCGCCCTTGCCGCGTTCCAGCTTGGTCGCAAGCGCGTCTTCCATGACACGCGCGCGGTGGGTTTCGATTGCCGCCGCCAGCTCGTCGTCCGCCGAATATTCAATCGTTATTCTATCCGAAACATCCAAGCCCGCGGCTTTGCGCGAATCCTGGATAAACCTTAACGCGTCGTTCACAAGCCCTTCGGCCTGCAATTCCGGCGTGATGTTAGTATCCAGCACGACCACCGCGGTATTGTCGGGCAGAGCCGCGCCCGTTATACCGGGCCGGACCGTCAGACGGTTCTCATATTCTTCCGGCAGCAGTCCGAACGCGTTCGGGTCGAAATGCGGCCCCTTGGACGCCGCCATTATTTCTTTCAGCCCCGCGCCAAGGCGCGCGCCGATTTTCGGCGTGAGCAGATACACGAACGAATCCGCGACCGACGCGATGTCTTTCGATACCGCGACCGATTTCACATTAAGCTCGGACTTTATAATATCATCGAACCCGTCCGCCATGTCCCCGGCGATTGTGATTTTCGGCAAAGGCAATCTATTGCGAAGCCCCGCGTTCTCGCGCAGCATTTTTCCGACGGATACTATATCGCGGACTTTATCCATGTTCCGGGACAGCTCCGCGTCCGGCTTTATGGAAAGTTCCGGCCAGCGCGCGAGATGGACCGACCCTTCGCCCGTAAGATTCCGATATATATAGTCCGATAAAAACGGAGCCATCGGCGCGATGATTTTACAGAAATTTTTCAGCACGAAGTGCATGCAATCGAAAATGGACTTATCCTCGTTCCAGAACCTTTCGCGCGACAATCTGACATACCAGTTGTTCAGGGTGTCCATGAATTTCGCCGCCTCGCGCACCGCTATATCCGATTTGTAATCGTCCAAAGACCATCGCACGGATTTCTCGAAATCCGACAGCTTGGACAGGATGTATTTATCCAAATCGTTCTTCGGATTCGGCTCGGCCGCCGTTATATTCGCCGCGTTCGCGTAGAGCGTAAATATATGATACGCGTTCCAAAGCGGAAGCAAAACCGTCTTTATGGGCTCCAAGAAAACCGTTCCATGCAAATCCACGCTTACGGGTTCCGTCTTCATCAAATTCGAGCCAAGCATGAAGAGGCGCACCGCGTCCGCGCCGTATTTCTCCACCGTTTCCGTCGGGTCGGAATAATTTCCCACCGATTTCGACAGCTTTTTCTTATGCTCGTCCACCACAAGTCCGCTGACGCCCACCGTCTTAAACGCGGGCTTATCGAACAGCGCGGTCGCCAGAACATTCAGGGTATAAAACCAGCCGCGAGTTTGGTCCTGGGCTTCCACGATATAATCCGCCGGGAATTCCGCCGCGAACCTGTCCTTGTTCTCGAACGGATAGTGCAACGACGCGAACGGCATGCTGCCGCTCTCGAACCAGCAGTCCAGGACATCCGGGATTCTTTTCCAGCCGTCTTTCTCCAACCCGTCCAAATCGTCGCGGTGGAGTCCCGCGATTTTCACGCCGAAGAACTCTTCGATTTCCGCCATACTTCCGAAAATCTTATATTCGCCGCCCTTGGTCCAAATCGGAAGCGGCGTTCCCCAGAAGCGGTTCCGAGATATGCCCCATGGGCGCACGCCTTCAATCCATTTCGCGTATCTTTCGCCCGCGCTGGTCCAGTTCGTTTTCTTGTTGTTCGCAATCAACCTGTCCTTTATTTTCGGGACATCCACGAACCAGGCCTCGGTCGCGCGGTATATCAGCTTTTCTTTGCTGCGGTCGCCGTGCGGATACTGGTGCGAATAGGATTCGCGCTTCACCAATCGGCCCTGCTCTTTCAATGCCGAGATTATTTTCGGATTCGCGTCGAATATGTTCATGCCCGCGAATCCGACGACGGTTTTATCGAAGTTTCCGTAGTCGTCCACATTAACAATAACAGGGAATTTCGGGTCGATTGCCTTGACCGCCCAATAGTCGTCCTCGCCGAACGCGGGCGCGAGATGGACAATCCCCGTTCCGTCCGAGTCCGACACGAAGTCGGCGGCGACGACCGCAAAATCAATTTTATCCTTATAAAAATCGAACAAGGGGGCGTATTTCAAGCCGACCAGGTCCGCGCCCGCGACTTCGCCGATGTTTTCGGCGTCCGCGAAGACTTTCTCATAGGCCTTTATGCGCGAGGCGGCGATTATATATGTATGCCCGTCCGAATTTTTAAGCTGCGCGTATTTCAAGTCGCGGCTGACGGCCAGCGCAGAATTCGCCGGAAGAGTCCAAGGCGTCGTAGTCCATGCAACCATTCGGCGGCCGTCTTCAAGCTCGAACCAGACGCTTACAGCTTCGTCCTGTATCGTGCGGTAGTCTTGCGAGGCTTCGGCGTGGGAAAGGACCGTGCCGAGCTTCCAGTCATACGGGTTCACCTTGAAATCGCGGTAAAGCAGGCCCTTGTCATAAAGCTGCTTCAACGCCCAAATCACGGATTCCATATAATTCTTGTCCAGGGTGCGGTATCCCTTATCGCCTCCGCCTTCGGTCCAGCGGCCAAGGCGTTCAAAGAAACCCAACCATTCGTTCGAATATGTCATGACCAAGGATTCGCACATTTTGCAGAATTCGCCCACGCCTTTTGCGGCAACTATGTCCTGGGCGGATTTGCCCTGCTTTTTCTCGACCGCGCCCTCAGCCGCCATGCCGTGGCAGTCCCAGCCGAGCTGCCGCGCCACATGGCGGCCCTTCATCGTTTGATAGCGGCAGACACAATCCTTGTTCGAGGATATGCTGAGGTGCCCCCAATGCGGAAGCGCGTTCGCAAACGGCGGCCCGTCATAGATTGTAAAGGACTTGCCCCCAGCCGTAGCGTTCAGGGTTTTATGGAAGGTGTCGTCTTCGCGCCAGGATAAGAGGACTTCCTGTTCCAGCTTTGGAAAATCGGCTTTTGGTTCTGTTTTTGGGTATGACATGCGGGGATTATAAATGAATTTGGGATGTATTCAAGCTATACTTGCATTGGCGTGGAAAAAATTCTATAATTGGGGCAAGACATAGTTTTAGGGCATAAAACACCCGAAATACAGGTTAACGATTATGTCCCAACCTAAATGGTCGGGATGCCGTTGCTCGCAAGACAACGGGGTCAATCTGTATTGATTGTTTTAACTCCCGACCACTTTTAATTTATGGGGTCGGGATTGCGCAAACTCATTATTTTAATGGCGGCGTTGCTGCCATGCCAAGGTATGGCAAAGGCCGAGCTGCCGCCGCTTGACGCCGCGGTGGAATATATAATCGACGGCGATACCTTCGTCGCGCGCGCGGCGTTGGAAAACGGCGCGAAAATCAAGACCAAAGTCCGCTTCATAAACAACGATGCGCCGGAAATATCCGGGGAATGCGAGCGGGAACGAAAAATGGCCCTTGCAAGCAAAGACCGATTGGCCGAAATTATCCCCGTCGGCAGCACCGTCCGGCTGGCCAATATAAAGGACGACAAGTATCAGGGCCGAATAGACGCCAATGTCCTTAACGCGGACGGCGATGTCGGAATACAGATGATAAAGGAAGGCCATGCCGTTCCATACAAAGGCGGCAAACGGGACCAATGGTGCAGCGCGGCGGAAATAGCCGCCGAGAACAAGTAGATAATATATGATGTATATACATTAGGTCAATACATAAATAATAGGCCTATCTATATCTTGACTCTTTATTTGACAAAATGCTTGACAAAACTATTAAATGTTTTATATTAGTGGCATAGAACCCAAAGAAATCGAGGGAATGTTATGGAAAACAAAGCTCAAAACCTTAATAATTCTGTCAAGAATTATATGATGCACAATACTGCACAGGCCAACAAGGCCAGTCTTCGCGCGTCCTTTACGGGCCGAGCGCGCCGCGCCTGGGCCTGGCTTAGGTCCCGCGACATTGCGACTTGGACCAATGTAATCGTCCTGTGTTTGGCCATCGCCATGATGGTTGTTCTTATAAAGGTCGTTCAGGACAACAACCGCCTTGCAGGAAAGACCGCGGTTTCCCAAAAATACCGCGCGAGCCAGCCCAAAATCGTTCACGCCAATGTTCCCGCGAAGGTATCCATGGACACCAAGACCGGCATGACAAAAATCGAACTGCCGATGAAGGGCGTAATCAACAAATCCCAAAAGGCCGCAAAAAAATCCAAGCCCGCGCCGAAATATTCCGCCGCAGAGCAAAAGGCCGCGTCCAAGCCGCGATATGCGATTTCCAACGCCGAATGGCTTCGCCAGGAAGAATCCATCCGCCCCGCCGCGCGCGTCAAAAACCTTCCGCCCATGGCCGAAATCAACGGCAACCTGTATATCCAAAACATGGACCGCTATGTCGTTCCCTGCGGCACCAAAGTCCGCGGCGACATGATAGTCCGAAATGTCCGCAGGCTAAGCTTTTGCGGCTGCATGGAAGTTCGCGGCAACATTTATGTCGGAAAGGGGACATCCTTCGGGCCGCTTCCCGCCAACGCCAAAATCGGCGGACAGATAATTTATTAACAGGAGCCTTCAATGAACCATCTTGAAAACCACAAGACCGAAACCGAAAGATTATGGCCCGTTCTAATGCTTTTCGCCGTGGCGATAACATTGCTTGCCAGCATGTGCGAAAAGAAGGAAGCGTCCGACCATAAAGAAAACGCGAAGAAGACCGAGGCGGCGCAGGATACGGACACCATGCCGCAGCGCGCCGACAGCGCGGCCATTCCGCTTATGCTCCAAAAACATTATTCACACGACTGCAAATAAATACAGGCGGAAGACACCATGAAAAAATACAACGAATATTTCGCAACCCTTGGCTTCCGCCACATGATGCCAGCCTGGGCGACGCTACTAATGGCGGGCGTCGGACTTTCAATAAAAACGCACAGCCTGCTGCCGGCGGCGATAACAAGCGCGTCATTGATGGCGGACAGCATTCAAGCCATAGCAAGGACCGCCCTGCTATCGAAAAAAAACCGCACGACCGCCTATTCCGCGATTGAATGCCTTGTCGCGCTTGCATTATGCGCCAAGGACAAAGCCCTTGCCGCCAGAAACAAGGCTTTGGAAGACGCAGCCGCCGAGCTTCTAAAAGAAAAAACCGACGAAAGACTTCTTGCCGAAAAACGCGAGGCCGAGGAATTCGACGCCTGGGCCATCATCAGCATGACCAAACACAACGAAAAGTAATTTATCAACAAGGTGTGAAAATGCAGTTTATGCCGCTTGACAATGAAATCCTTGCCGCCCTTGCCAACGAGGATACGGACAGGGAGCTGATGGAAATCCTTGACAAGGACAATCCGAAGATGGCGCGAGTTCTGAAAAAGGAATGGACTGTCATGGACACAATAAGAAAGAAAATCGCCGACAGAAAGGCGCGGCAGAGATAATTCACCAATCATTATACAATGGACCCCTGCCTTCGTCAGGGTGACGGGTGGGGGAAGGCTCTGCATTAACGGGTATGACATAGGAGTCGCCGCGGAAGCGGCGACTTTCTTATTACCTAGATGGTCGGGTCGCAGCCCGACCATGACATATAAGGATTAATATGTGCAGGATTTTTGGCAGATGTCGAATGACTTCTGACAAGCTGCTTTGCAATCAAACACGCATTGCTTCGGATTTTCAGCCCCTTTGCACTTATTCATAGTGGGGAGTTTTAAATCCTGCCCAGGGGCATAAGGAACCGCGTTAGCGGCCATAGGCGCGGCAAGCAATACAAGATATAAAAGTTTTTTCATCTTTCTTCCTTTCTTTGTTCCATGGTTGAATATGTGCGGTTAATGCGCATATTTTCTTTGCAGTCTACCGCCCCCCTCCTCCGCCAGCGGCCGCACGACGATCGGCAACGAGGACCAGGCCCTCGGCAGCGCACCA
>JAIRUP010000007.1 GCA_031254335.1 Rickettsiales bacterium | reverse complement strand
AGGGAAGAAGTTCCCGCGGATGCCGAAGGCTATGAAAAACTCATCAAAAACAAACTTGTCCTTACGCGGTGTCTGAGCTGCAAAGACCGCGAGAAATGAACTTGTCCACTATAATGGACAATCGCAAAACAGCTTGAAAAAACAACAAGATTGGAATATAATTTTTCAACAAAATAAAAAAGAGCACGCATGAAGACAGATGTTCCGCTTATAGACGCCCTGCAACTTTGCAAGGACAAGAAGGCTCTTGAAACCGTTTTCGCGCGATACAATATCGGGAAAGTCGGCGACAGAGAGAAAACTTTGCGCGAGGCGATGGGCGACCCGGCAATCTCATTCAAGGACGGATACGAGCCAAACCCAGGAAAAAGGCTTGCCGCGATAACCGACATCTTCATGTCAGGGAATTGGAGGGGTTGAATAAGGATGAGGTCCCGGGTCGCCCCGCCTTCAGCGCGGTTGCCCGGGATGACACCCGCTAGCGCGGGCTTTATTACCTGGATGGTCGGATTAAATCCGACCATGACAAGAAAAAAGGAAATATAATGACTTATTGCATTGTATTCACGACCGCCGGAAATCAGGCAGAGGCGGACAAAATTACCGCCGCGCTTTTGGACGCGCGCGCGGCCTCGTGCGTTCAGGCCGCGGAGATTCAGAGCGCGTATCACTGGAAGGGCGAGATTGCGCGCGCCCCGGAGATTCACCTTACCATCAAGACAACGGACGCGCTGTATCCGAAAGCCGCCGAAATCATCAAAGCCAATCATTCATACGATGTGCCGCAGATAGTCAAGGTTCCCATTGCCGACGGTTTGCCCGCTTATTTGGATTGGATACGGGCCGAGACCAAGGAATAAAGGCCGATTTAACGGACTCCGTTTTTATTGTATAATGCTTGCAATTAATGCCGAGATTCCCCGGTTAAACCGGGGAATGACAATTAAAAAAGGAGAGAGTCATGGCCAAAGCAAACACCATCGAATGCGCCGGAGCAAAAACCCTTAAAGCCTCAGGGAATGAAAAATACACTTCCTTCACGCCCATTGGGAAACGCGGCGTCGCCGCGAGGTTCTATTACGCCGGCCCGGCATCATACTTCAAGGCCGCATTCTCCGCCGACGAGCCGAACGCCGCGGAAATCCAGGCCGCCATTTCCAAACTGGTAAAGGACGGCCCGCTTAAAATCGACGGCGGCGCGGATTTCGTTCAGGCCGCGAAAGCCGTCGCGAAGAAGCTGGGAAGGAAGACCGCCTGACGGCGGCGGATTAGGCCAGGCGGCCGCTGTTGAGTTTCTGAATCCAGAGGCTTAGTGAATTCACCGCGTTCAAATCCGCCTTTATATTCTGGGCGCAAACCGCGGAATTCTTAATCATGCTTTTATAGTTCTTATCCGAGCCGCTTAGAATGCCCAGCGTTTTCTGCCAGGATTCCTCGGTCGCGGACAATCGGACGGCTTCGGCAGAAACAGCCTGGATATCCGCGGACGGCTCGGCAAGCTGCAACTGCCCCAATGCGTCCGCAAGGATGGCCTCGGCCGCGCTTGAAAGTTTGGGCGACGGGGCGGGGGCCGCGGCGGCGGGTTTGGGCGAAGAGGGCGCGGAGGCGGGCGTCAGCACCGCCTTGGTCGCGGTTCTTTCATCGGGGACGGCAAAAGATTTCTTGGGATAAAAGCTAGTCATTCAACAGCCATTATCGAACCTTTCTATGGAAATTCAAGTTTTTTATGATATAATTCCAATATGCCGCGGATACTCAGCAAAAAAATCAGCAAATCGAAGTCGTCGTCCAAATGGATGGCGAGGCAGCTGGCCGACCCTTATGTCGCAAAGGCCCATGCCGAAGGGTATCGCTGCCGCGCAGCCTATAAAATAGCCGAAATCAACGAGCAATTCCATATTCTGAAACCGGGGCAAGTTGTCGTCGACCTGGGCGCGGCCCCGGGCGGATGGTCGCAATATATCGCCAAGAATTTCCCGAACACCCGCGTTATTGCGATGGATTTGCTGCCGATGAAACCGATTAAATATGCGTCGCCTGCGGCGACGAACCCGGAACAATCTGAGATTCCGGCCTCCGCCGGAATGACAAAAGAAGTGGAATTTTACGAGGGGGATTTCACCACGGACGAGGCGATTAAGTGGTTGGATAATGCTGTCGGCGGCGGCAAAGTCGATGCGGTTTTGTCCGATATGGCACCGAATACCACCGGCCATGCCAAGACCGACCATTTGCGCCAGATGGTTCTTTTGGAATACGCCTGGGATTTCGCCAAGGCAAATCTTAAAAAGGGCGGGGCTTTTGTCGCAAAGTCCTTTACCGGCGGCACCACCAATGAATTATTGGCCGGAATCAAGCCCATGTTCGAAAAGGTGCGTCATGTAAAGCCCGAATCCAGCCGCAAGGAATCGGTCGAAATGTTTATTGTCGCGACCGGGTTCAAGGGATAGCGCGGACCTTACCAAATGCCCATAACCTGCTGACGCAGGATTTATTACTGGGCTCCAGCCTTCGCTGGGGTGACGGGGAGAGCAAGGTTCTTGTATAATAGAACTTGACAAATTGATAAATTATTCTATACTGCCTCTGAGATTCCGAGCAAAAAAGGAGAACTCAGATGATTAAAAAGGCAATATCCTTATGTTTCGTTTGCGCGCTGCTTGCCGCTTGCGCCCACGAGCCGCAGGTCGAATTCGTCCCGGCGAACATCGTCAATATGCATTATGAAAGGCTTTACACCAATGCAGATTTCACTTCCGCCGACTATCTTAAAGAAGGCGGCGAACTGGCATTCGGCAAAAAGGTCGCCGTTTGGCCCTGCGTCGGCGAATGCGTCGAGGCCGGTATGGTCGAGAGCATAAGATTCTACAAGGACGCCGAAAGAAAATGCCTGCTTTTCTCGGTTCCGAACGAAGAAATCCTGTCGCTGTTCTATGACAGACAGGACGCCATTCGGAACGAGTTCATGGCCAAAAACGACCCGGTTCGCAGCGAGACCCCGGGATACATGGAAAACGACCAGCTGAAAAAGAGCATCAACGGCGTTGTCGTCGCAATCTTCAAGGATGGAAAGACCCTCGCGCTTTCGCGGAACGAAATCGAGACCATAAGGCCGTCCATCCGTCCGAATCCGAAAGAAGCGGCGAACTGCGCCACTTTTTAACAATCGATTTTATTTCTCGGCCGGCTCTATATGGCTGGTGCATTCGGGGCAGCGCGTCGCAAGCGGTGAAATCGCCACCTTACAATAGGGGCAGTCGCGCGACGCCACGCGCCCGTGATTCCTGAGCCTGTTCGCAATCCTTACCACCATAAAAATCGCAAACATCGTTATGACGAAACTTATCGCCGCGTTTATGAACAGCCCTATATTCATCCTTGCAGAATGACCCAGCGGGATATGAAGGCTTGAAAAATCCAACCCGCCGGCAAGCAGTCCAATCGGCGGCGTCAATATATCCCGAACCAGCGAATTCACCAATGTTCCAAGCGCGGCACCAGTTATCACGCCTACAGCCATATCGACCGCGCTGCCCTTCCTTATAAATTCCCTGAAATCGGATTCCAACCTTCTGAAAAACATACTGCCGATTATGCGACGGCGCAAAGCGGCGCGCAACAGGAGCCGATTCTTATTTTATCTCGACCGAGCCGTCGCCGAACACGATTTCCGCCGGGGTTCCGAATTCGTTCTTGCTCGATACGATTTTGCCGCCAATTTTCACTATGGCGAAGCCGCGCCGCAAAGTTTTCATGTGCGAAAGACTTTCCAGCAATTCCGATTTCGCGGCAAGGGCGCGCTTCCAATTATCAATCCTGAAAGCCGCGGACAGATTCAGCCGCAAAGAAAAATCCTTTATTCTGTTTTTTGCGTTGGAAACTAAAATTTCAGGCGGCTGGACATGAAGGCCCAGAATCCTTTGCCGCAAGTATGAAATTTTTCCCAAAAACGCCGCCGACATTATTTTCGACAAATCGTCCAGCCTTTGGAATTTTTCCGCAAGCATTTGGCGCGGGTTCGCAAGACGGAAACTTTCTATGCGCGAAATCGTTTCCGCAAGCTCCGGCACCGCTATTTGCGCCGCCGCGGTCGGAGTCGGCGCGCGTACGCTTGCCGCGAAATCTATAAGCATGAAGTCCGGCTCGTGGCCCACGCCGGACACAATCGGAATCTTGGACGCCGCGACCGCGCGCACGACCGACTCTTCCGAAAAGGGCAGCAAATCTTCAAGGCTTCCGCCGCCGCGCGCGACGATTAGGATGTCGGGACGGGGGATTTGACCCCCCACCTGCGCCGGAGGCGCAGAAGACAACGAATCCACCAAATCGAAGATTTGGGGATTCTGCTCGGACGGGAAATCATGCCGCCCGGCATGATTTCTTTGTCCGTCCTCACCCGCAAGGGGGGAGTTAATTTTATTAAAGTATTCTATTCCGGCGACGACCGAGGCGGCCGCGGTTTCGCCCTGGACCGTCGCGGGCCAAATCAAAACCCGCGTCGGGATTCTTGTTTTCAATCTGCTGATTATATCGTGAACCGCCGCGCCTGTCGGAGATGTTATCACGCCAATCGTTCTTGGAAACGCGGGCAGGGGCAATTTCCGCGCCGCGTCGAACAGACCCTCGGCCGCGAGCTTTCGCTTTCTGTCCTCCAACATTTTGAGGATTGCGCCCGTCCCGGCCATTTCGACATTCGACACGATAAGCTGGTAGTTCGAGCGCGCCGGATAGGTCGTGACCCGCCCCGTCGCGATTATTTCCAGACCGTTTTCCAGCTTTAACGGAAGCGGCGTTCCGCGCCAGATGATGGCCGAAATCGCGGCGTCGGCGTCCTTGATGGTCATATATGTATGGCCGCTGGCGGCGCGCGTGATTTGCGAAAGCTCGCCCCGGAGTCGGACATTATTGAACGCCGTTTCCAGCGAGCCTTTGATTAAAAGGCTTATTTCGGATACTGAAAAGATTGCGGACGGGTCAATCATGCGAGCGGCCATCTTGGTTTCGGGGCGAAGTCAATCGGTGCGGTAATTCCTGCAAGGAAATTCTCTATTCCCGCCCAGGCAATCATCGCGCCATTGTCCGTGCAAAGGTCCAGCCGCGGCGCGGCGAACTTGACGCCGTATTCCACGGCGAGCTTCGGCAGTATTTCGCGCAGAAGGGAGTTTTTCGCCACGCCGCCCGCGACAACCAATGCCGACACAGGGGTTTTCAACGCCTTGAATGCATTGCGCAGGCGGTCAATCAGGCAGTCGATTGCGGCGGTTTGGAATTCGCGGCAGAACGCGGCGCGCTCGGGTTCAGTCAATGGGCGGCCCAATTTTTCCAGCTGCATTCTTGCCGATGTCTTTATTCCGCTGAACGAAAAGTCGCAGCCGGGGGCGCCGAGAAGAGGGCGGGGGAAATGGAATTGTCCCCCCACCGGCGGCACTGCCGCCGACTCCCCCACAAGGGGGGAGTCGGCAAGGCGGTCGATTTCGGGGCCGCCGGGATAGGGAAGGCCCAGCATTTTCGCGACCTTGTCGAACGCCTCGCCGATTGAATCGTCAATCGTTCGGCCCATGATTTCATAGTCGCCGACGCCGCGCGCCAATAAAATTTGGCAGTTCCCGCCGCTGACCAGAAGCAATAAATACGGAAACTCCGCGTCGCCGGTAAGGCGCGGGACAAGCGCGTGGCCTTCCAGATGGTTCACCGCGACAAGCGGCTTCCCGCTTGCCTGCGACAGGCCGCGCGCCACGTTCCAGCCCACCAAGACGCCGCCGATTAGGCCCGGCCCGCCCGCCGCCGCTATGACATCGATGTCGGCGATGGTTTTGCCGGCGTCCAGAAGGGCTTGGTTTATGACTTGGTCTATGGCCAGTATATGCGCGCGCGCCGCCAGTTCCGGGACCACGCCGCCGAACTTCCGGTGTTCCGGGATTTGCGACCAGATTATATGCGAAAGGATTTGCTTGTCGCTGGACACGACGGCCACAGATGTCTCATCACAAGTTGATTCAATTCCAAGACAAAGGATTGGTTCGGCGGACACATGACCCCCCACCTGAATTTGCGAAGCAAATTCAGGCTCCCCCGCAAAGGGGGAGCTAATTTATTATTGTTCGGATTTGATGAGGACGCGGATTTGGTCCGCCGCGAATGTCCCCGTCATGCAAAGCGGGATTGCGTCGCGGACGACCATCTTCTCGGATTCCGACACCGTCGCCATAATCGTTATGCAGTCCGTAAGGCGCGACACGCGGGCAGGCTCGACCAGGACGGTGCGGACGACAAGCTCGCGCTCGGTGGCGTTGCCCTTGTTCCATTCAGCCAGGTTCGATTCCGGCGTAAGGCCGCCCGTTTTCTTGAACAGCAGGACGCCGAACTTGTCCCAGGCCCAAAGCGCGGACATAACGACAAGCGCGACAATCAACAGGTTTTTCAGAAGGTTTAGCATTGGATGACTCCTTTATTTTTTACGATTATAACTCAGATTTTTTTAATCGTCAAGGCGGACGGCGCCGACAAGACTGTCTATGCCCTGGGTCGAGACTTCCATGCTTTCGGTCCAAATCGGCTGGGCCAAAAAGAAGTCCTGGTCGTTCATTTTCCAATCGCAGCCGCCCTGGTCCGATATGGCCCGGATTCTTTTAAGGAATTCCTTGTCGCCGCCATACATATTGTTCCTTATATCTATATAAAACGGCTTGCCCTGCAAACCATCGTCCGTTATTTCATGGAACATGGATGTTTGTCCGTCTATGCAGACCTTGGCCCCGAAAAGCGGCATGAAGACCTTCTTGTTCAAATCGTCGTCCGGGTTTTTCATCCGCTCTTTGTGAGCGCTTGCGAAGGCGAACCATCCGGGGTCGCATGCCAAATAACACTCGCCGCCGACCATGAAATTCTTTCTATTAACCGTTTGGCAATTCATCGTTTTTTCATTCAGGTCGCCGTCCACCAAAGCCCAAAGCAGGCCGCCGGCCGCCGCGAGGGAACTGATGGTCGTCCATTGCTGGACGCGAGCCTTCGATATATTCGCGGTGGCGACATCAAGGGCTTTATACGCCGCAGTCGCCGCTTTTTCAGCGTTTAAGAACGCAACCGCTTCGGGCCCAAGCATCGCCGTTCCCGGGGCGGCGTTTATCGCGGGCAAAGCGCCCGGGAACATGGCTTTTATGGTTTCGGGGTGGACTTTTGCCCGGGCCTCGGCCGAGGCTTTCAACGCCGTTTCCACATTCGCCTTGGCAACCTGCTGGGCGGCTTTGGCTTCGGCGACTTTGGCACCCGCGGCTTTCAGGACCGTATTTTTCGCCGCCTGTTTCGCAGTGGCCTTGATTCCGGCCTTGGCCGTTTCTTTCACCACGACCTCCGCGGCCGCGACGACCGGCGTCGCCGTTCCGAAACTTCCCACAATCGCAACGACCGCAGGAATCCACAATGCGGCGTCAACGCCCATTTGGACCGAGCGGATGTTTCCGCACGCGAACATAACGCGCGTGTTATCCGATAATTCCGCGCGCGTCATATCCTTTATTTTGGACCAATCGACATTCACGCCAAGGCCCTGGTCGTCGTGCTTCGACACGCCGCCTTTCTGCGTCCTTGCAATCAGCAGGCCGCGGCACTGCTCCACATTTTTGGCGAAAAGGCCGGACAGGAACGCTTCGCCGACCAGCGTTTTGGAATTGCCCGACACATCGGTCATAGCCTGGTCATAGATGCCCTGGCGCAGGGACGCCTTGCACATCGCGTCGTCGGCAAGGGCGGGGACAGCCAAAGTAAGAAGGAAGAAGGAAGAAGGAAGAAGGAATAGTTTATTGGCCAAATAGCACCTCCATCGCACGGTCGGCGCGGCGGGCCGCTTCGGCCGCAGGGTCGGGTTCCGTATCGGGGACAGGTTGGTCGGGAAGCGCGGGGCCGGGGATTACGGGTTCCACCGGCGCGGTCCAGCCCTGTATGATTTTGCTGTTCGGGCACATCGCCCTGTATGAATCTATGTTCGTTTTATCAAGCAATTTTATGCACCCGTCGTCGCCCGCGGGAACCAAATCGCACCAGGCGCAAAAGTCTTCGGTCCTTTTCCTGTTCACGAAACTTGCGTAATCTTCCACGAACAGCGTCGCATAGGCGCAATTTTCAGCGCAATACCAGCGGCCCTTGTCGTCCTGTTTCCAGACTTCCTTCCATTCCGCCAGGCCTTCCTTGGCGTTCTTCATTCTTTCGATATAGCCCACATCGCTTATAGTCGCCGGGAACGCGCCGCCAGCCGTCGGGAAATTATTCGCGTTCACGCCGACCGGGCCGACCGACGGCGTCGGTTTATTCTGCACCGCCAGACCGCCGCTGAAATTCACCCCGGCATCCGGGCGCGCGGCCTTGTATTTATCAAAAGCCGCGTCTATATAGCCCGCGCATGCGACCGAATAATCCCGCCCCGGGATTTGCCCAAGGCGCATGATTATGCGCGGCTTCACGCTTTGGATATTCATGTTCGCGCAGTAATTATAGCCCGCGCATTCGCTTGCGATTATGCTGTTCAACATAACATCGCACTCTCCCGACTTGAAATCGTTCTGCGGCGTTTGGACCGGCGTCGGGAACTTCGCGCCGCCCATTCTGTAATCGTCCCCGGGATGCCACGACGGATTGCTTGAATAATATGTCGAATTTTTAATCAATTCCCCGGCGCGCGCGGGATTCGCGGAGTCCGCCATCAGCGCGGTCGGAAACGCGGCCGCAAGCGCGCCGGACGGCGCGACCAAAATCAGCGACAAAACCAAGGCTTTGAATTGCTTCAACGCTCCCTCTCTGTTTATTCATTTTATCATAAAAACAGGGCTGAAACAAATGATATAATGACATATAAAAATCGCCCGCGGATGCGGGCGATGGATTATTACCTGGATTATCGGGTCAAGCCCGATAACGACAAAGGTTATTTGCCGCTGGGCATTTTCTTTTCGGCGAACTCCATATGCTTGCGGAGCTTGGGGTCGTATTTCCGCATCGTCATTTTGCCGCGCGTGTTTTCCGACTTGGTATTTTTCTTTTTCGTGTAATAAAACCCGGTTTCCGGGTTCATCATCCGAACGAATATAGAATCTGCTTTTTTCTTGGCCATATCTTTTTCCCCGCAAACCCTTCCTTAACGCCCGCCCATGTTTTTTTTGCGACTTTGCCGCACAAAACATGGGCTTGGCTTCGGCAGGTTTGCGGGGACCCCTTGTTTTTGTTTGTTAATTTGTTGCCGGTATATTATATCTTGTTTCGCCGAATGTCAAATTAAAAAGACGAGAGCAGGGCGGTGCGGAAGGACGAGAAGCTGGCCGTCGCGTTCGCGCAGCTTGTCGCGCAATCCCTTGCGCAGTTCGCCCGCGTTTCCAGGAACGCAAACCCGCTGTTCGCGTCGTCGGACCTGCGCTTCAAGCGGCACCAGCAATGCTGGGCGTTCGCCCACGCCGGGCTGCCCGGCTGGCCCCTGTATGACCCGGCGTCCGAGCTGCACATCGACTGGACCCAATAGCCGGGGTATATGCCGCCAATCAAAAGGCTTGCGTCCCACATCGACTGGCCGAAATTATCCACCGCGCTTCCGTTATAAAGGTTAGGCAATCTCCATTCCGCTCCGTTCCAAGTATAGACCTGGGGCAAATCGGCAAGAAGCCGGGGCCAGGGGTTCGGTTCCTCGCAAGTTTCGGACACCACATTCCAAATTGTTCCGGCCGCGCACCTTGGCACGCAGGCATTTTCAACCGGCTTGTCTTCGGGCGAGGCGCACTCGAATGTTTCCGCATCGACGCCCGAGCAAACCGCGCCGTTCGGGCAGGGCGCGCACGCGCCGTCAATCAGAAGCCTTCCCGACGGGCATTCGCAGCCCGAGCGCGCCGCATTGCTTACAAAATTCGCCGGGCAGGCAGAGCATGTCTTTTCCGAGGAGCCGCCGTTCGGCTGATAAGTTCCAGCCGGACACGCCTGGCAATCGTTCGCCCCGACAAACTGGCCCGGGGCGCACAAGAACGCTTCGCAATCCGTTTTCGCCGCGTTCGGCTTTTCACCCGACGGGCAGGCCTCGCAATCGTTTCCGTTTAGAATCGAATTCGCATTGCAGCTTATGTTGTTGCATTTCGTCTTTGCATTGTTCGGTTTCGTCCCGGTCGGGCATTCGCCGCATGTCGCGGTCGCCGCCGTCCAGAATTCCCTTGCGCCATTGCAGACAAAGCATTCATCCATTCCCGCGACCGCCCATTGGAATTTGGAGGCATTGCACACCATATCCTCGCACCCGGAATGGTCCGGCGTCGCCCTTTTGCCGACCGGGCAGACCTGGCAACTTGTTGAATTATCATTGAATTCGTTATATTGGCCCGCAGGGCAAAGCATGCAGGTTCCGCTTGCGCCGTCGAAGAATTTTCCAGCCGGGCAGGTTTCAACAAAGCAGTCCGAAGCCCTTGCCGTACCGGCCAACGACACCATGTCCGCAGGGCATTCCTTCATGCTGTCGTCCATGCCGCCGGGGCACCAAAAGCCCGCAGGGCAAAGCGCGCAACTATCGCCCGCTTCGTCCCACCAGTATCCCTCGCCGCAGACTTTATGCCCGCAGTCGTCTTTCGACTCCGCGCCCGCGTTCATTCTTCCGAACGAGCCGATTGTATCCGCCGGGCAGGCGAAGCGGTTGCTTCCGCCGAAGCAATAAAAGCCCGGCTCGCACTTCGCGCAGCCGCCCGAATCAAACCCATAATTGGAATAATTGTATGTTCCGGCCCCGCAGCATTCCGCCTTTTGGACCATCGCGACATACGCGGAAAAGCCCATTTTCGGCAGAGTTCCGCCATATATGCCCTGCGTCCATTTTTTCGCGTCCGCCTTGCGCGCGGCAAGGTATTTCAATTTCGTTTCAATCGTATCCTCCCAGCCCGGCAATTTCGGGTCATAGGTCGAGGCCGCCCTATAATAAAGGCTGCACGCGCCCAGCAAGGCCATCATGTTATGCCGATAGAGAGTGTCGTTTTCGCTTATTTCAATCGGAATCCATCTGTCCGCGCCAAGATAGCCCGGCGTATTCTGCCCGAAATCGAACTTGCCGCTGAATTTGTCCGCCACGGCGCGAAGCGCGGCCCGGGCGTCTTCCATCAGCTGGAATTCTCCTTTAAGCTCGTCCGCGCGGTCATAGGCGGAAAGCCCCGTTATGTTATCCAAGCCGATGTTCGCAGTATTGGCGCGCGCCGACGGCAGGGCCATCGCGGCGACAGCCAAAAAAGAGCCGAAAAATAGCGCGAACCTGCAAGCCATCAGTCCGATGTCCTTCCTTTCCTTGGAATTTATTATACCAAAAACGCCCCCTCGTTGCAAAAACAAAATATCCCCTAATAAACGCTTGAAAAAATTCAAGGGTTTGATTATAATCTTTCAACGCCAATTCATCCCACGCAAAAGGATAATAAAAATGCAAAACAAAGACAATATGACCGCAGCGGAAATGCTTTACGCCGCAAGGACCAACAGCAGAAAGCCGCGCGAGCTTCCAGTCATCGCAAAAAAACTCTGCATCCGCGAGGATTTTTTGGAGGCGTTGGAAACCGGCAATTATTCCGTCCTTAGCGAAAATGTCTATATATTGGGCTTTGCGAGAAACTATGCCATAGAGCTTGGACTTGAACCGGAAGTCATATCCGCCAAATTAAAGGAAGAGCTTGGAATAACCACGATGGAAATCCCCGAGGAAGGAAGCGACGGAACCGACGCGTCGGACGAACCCAAGCCCGCCGCCCCGATTTCCCAAGCCGCCCAGTCTTCGGACAGGTCCGGCAATGCCGACGACGCGGCGTTCGGAAACCAGGACTCGAACAGAAAAAAACCGCTCATAATCGCAATCGCGGCACTTTTCGCAATCGCCGCGGGCGGAGCATCCTATCTGATTTCCAGCGGAGGGACGGGCAGGGAACCGACCGAACAGGACGCGAATGCGGAATATTCCCCTTCAAAAATCCAGTTCAATCTGCCGATAAAGTTCGAATACTCGACCGAAAACAAGGACAGCTCGACAATCGTCATGCAGGCCTTGTCCGAAACATGGCTGAAAATAGAGCGGAACGGCGAAATCCTTTTCTCGCGCGTGCTGATGCCCGGGGACATTTATTACGCCCCGAACAAGCCGGGCGCAAGGGCGACCTTGGGCAATGCCGGCGGGCTTGACATTTGGGTGGGCGGAAAGCTGGCTCCGAAACTTGGCGCCATGCACACAAGGGTCACGAATATACCGCTGACCGAAGACGCCATCATGAACAAACGCATACCGAAGCCGGCCCCTGCGGAACCGGCCGCGGAAGATTCCGCGAAAACAGAATGACAAAAAATATAAGCTTCATTCTTCAATTTCGGTCTAAATCGCCCACTCGCTTGGAAAACCGCCTTCGCGGACAGCTAGTCCAGACGCGCGGCGGTTTTCCTTCGCATTGGACGATTTATCCTCGAAATTGCGATTCCGCTAATATTTTTTGACTCTATTAAAAAGGAGTTATACAAATGGATTTGAAACCAACAAAGCCTTTATCGGGGTTTCTTGAATTGACGCCCGCCGCCCAGCGGTTCTTCGACGACACGGTTCGCAAGATGCAGGAAATCGCGGCACTTGCAGGATTCCAATTCATCGACCTTCCCGCAATCGAACGGGCCGAGGTTCTGACCGACGAGACCGATTGGGAAGACACCAAGACCGAGATGTATCTTTTCCAAAAAGGCGACACGAAAATGGGCCTGCGATACGACGGGACCGTCGGTTTGGCCCGATACACCGCCGGACATCTGAACGACCTTGACTTCCCATGCCGCCTGACGCAATGCTCCAAACGGTGGCGGGGAGAGCGGGCGCAGAAAGGCCGCTACCGCGAATTTTATCAGATGGATTTCGACATACTGGGCCAGGGCGGGCTTTCCGACAATTACGACGCCGAAGTCGTCGCGCTGCTGTCCAAAATATACAACGCGCTGCCCGAAGTTTTCGGCGACTATGAAATCAATATCGGCTCGCGCAGGTTTTGGAACGATTTCGCAAAAGACAACGGCATCGATTCCGATACGGCCTTGAAACTGTTCGCAATCATCGATAAGAAAGAAAAGATGCCAGCGGCGGAATTCAATGCGGGACTTAAAGAAATCGCGGGGGACGCGGCCGCGAAAAAAGTCGTTTCGATTCTGGACGGCGGGGACGCCCCGGGCGAGCTTCGCGGATTCATGGATTTGCTTGCCGCCGCAGGCGTCAGCAAAGCGCGCGCGAATTTGGCGACCATGCGGGGGCTTGGGTATTACGACGGCATAGTTTATGAGGCCAAATCCCTGACTTATCCCGAAATCGGCAGCATAGGCGCGGGCGGAAGATACGGCAACCTGGTCGGAAAATTCACCAAGACGCAAATCATCGGAAGCGGCGCGGCAATCGGAATCACCCGCGCCATCGTTTCCGCCATCGAATCCGGGCGCATAGATTTGTCCAAATACGAGAGCGCGGTGGACGCGGTTATTCTGCCCATGGGGCAGGCGCAGATTCCGGCGGCCTTGAAAGCGGCCGACGAATTGCGCGCGGCCGGAATCATAACGACGGCATTTTTGGACGCCGACAAGAAATTCAAGAATCAAATCGAATACGCCGATAAAATCAAAGCCCGATTCGCGGTAATCATCGGAGAGGACGAGGCGCGACTGGGCAAGGTTGCGCTTAAAAATATGGCGAGCGGCGAACAGGCCGTTGTTTCTGTGGAAGAGGCCTCTGGAATTATAAGGAAAAAGTAATCCCCGCCTTCGGCGCGAACCGCCCTAGGACGACACATAAAAAATCAACAGGGGAACCAGTATTTTACGCCGAATGGTTTGAATTCGTTGCAATAGGAGCTTTTGGGCGTGGATGCGCTGTTCGGGTTTATGGCGGGATAATTCACTTTGTCCGCTTTTTCACAATCGCTCCATTCCGTTTCACTGCAATAAACCCCCTCGCAGACATAGGCGAACATATAAGCGCGATTGTCGCGCGAAGCCACTTCCCCGGTTTGCGCGAACTTGGCCGAATCAATCTGCTTTATGGAATTCGATTTGCTGTTCGCCGATAGGTC
>JAIRUP010000013.1 GCA_031254335.1 Rickettsiales bacterium | reverse complement strand
GTCCATTATAGTGGACAAGTTCATTTCTCGCGGTCTTTGCAGCTCAGACACCGCGTAAGGACAAGTTTGTTTTTGATGAGTTTTTCATAGCCTTCGGCATCCGCGGGAACTTCTTCCCTATTGTCATACGGGTTTATGCGAAGGTGTTTTTTATAAAGCGCGGCGAAATGCGCGCACTTCAAATAATCCGAACATATAGCCATATTATTATATATCCTTTGTCATTCGGGCGTTGGTCTGAATATAAGTCCTGCGTTAGCAGGTTATTGTCATTCCCCGGCTTGACCGGGGAATCCCGGACGCACTTCTTCCTTCTTACTTTTTAAGCATATCCATAAGCCCCGCCATCCCGCCCATGGATTGCAGCTGCTTCATCTGCGACTTCATCTTCGTATAATTGCCAAGCAGCTGCTCGACATCGCGCATGGTCGCGCCCGCGCCTTTCGCGATGCGCTGCTTCCGGCTGGCGAAAATGATGTCCGGGTTGGCCCGCTCGCGCGGGGTCATGGAAAGTATGATGGCCTCTTGTTTTCCGAAGTTGGAATCGTTGATTTTGTCTTTGATGCCGGCTGATAATTTTCCAATGCCGGGAAGCATCTTCATTATGCCCCCAAGGGACCCCAGCCTCTTGATTTGGCGAATCTGGGACAGCATGTCGGACAAGTCGAACTGGCCGCTGAACATCTTCTCGGTCAGCTTTTTTGCGTCCGCCTCGTCGATGTTCGCCTGGGCCTTTTCGACCAAACTCACGACATCGCCCATGTCAAGAATGCGGCTGGCGATGCGGTCGGGATGGAACTGTTCAAGCGCGTCCAAACCCTCGCCAATGCCGGTAAAAATGATTGGCGCGCCGGTCTCGTATTTCATGGAAAGCGCGACGCCCGCATTGGCGTCGGAATCCGCGCGGGTCAGGATTATGCCGGTAAGGCCGACGGCGGAATTGAATTCGCGGGCGACATCGACCGAAGTCTGCCCCATCATGGCGTCGGCGGTAAGCATGACTTCGTCGGGACGGACGGCGGCCTTGATGGATTTAAGCTCGTCCATAAGCGCGGAGTCGATTTGGGTTCGCCCGGCGGTGTCGATTATGATGATGTCTTCGGATGAAGCAATGGCGCGCCGGGCGGTGTCAATAGGCGGCTCGCCCGGAATGATGGGAAGGGACGAAACCCCTGCCCGGTCGGCTAACATAAGAAGTTGTTCTTTGGCCGCCGGGCGATAAATATCGGTGGAGGCCAAGAGAACGGTCTTGCCCTGCGCGGCGAACCATTTTGCAAGTTTTGCCGCGCTGGTGGTCTTGCCGGTTCCTTGCAGCCCCGCCATCAATATGACGGTCCTTTTTTTATCTGTCATTCCCCGGTTTAACCGGGGAATCTCGGCCGCGCCGCCCAAAATTTCCACCAATTCGTCATAAACCAGCTTCGCAATCTGCTCCCCGGCATTTACGCCGGCGATTACTTTAATTCCGACAGATTTCTCTTTGATACCAGCTAATATTTTCTTAACCACCGATAAAGCGACATCGGACTCTAAAAGTGCGATTTTTATCTCCGAAAGTGCGTCGTCCAACACATTCTCGGTGAGCTTGCCTTTGATTTTCGCAAACGCCGAATTCAATCTTTTTGTAAGCACATCGAACATTTTATAACCCTTCTCTTTTTCCGGGGCCCCCATTCCGAGCCAGCGAAGCGACGCGGAGGAATGGGGAAAAGTTTAAGGCGGACTTTCGCCCGCCCTAACTCTCTCTCCTTAGGCTCCCCAAAACTTGGGAAACTTATGAATTCATTATTACTCAGAAAATAAAATTTGCAACCTTTATTTTCAATTATTTAACTTTCCCCTTGCATTTTATTGACGGGGGGGGGGGGGGTAGACTGCCTAGGAAAATGTGCCGTTGCTCGCACAGGTTTGTTCATACGGCAAGGGGGCGGATAAAAATGAAAAAACTTTTTATAAATATAATATGTTGCCTTATCCCTTATAAACCCGCAAGGGTTCGAGTCCGAAATATTCTTAGATTCGGCCCGCTCAAAACCGTCTGCGCGCTTATGCTGGAACCGAAGCTGAAATTTCCGCACAAGCTGGCCGTTTGCGCCATCGCCAAGAACGAAGGCGCGTATTTCAAGGAATGGCTCGAATACCATCGCCTTGTCGGGGTGGAAAAGTTTTATATCTATGACAACGAATCCGACGACGACACGAAGGAAGTCCTCGCGCCCTTGAAGAAAGCTGTTTCATCATAAGTATCTTTTCAAGAATCTCGCTGTCTCCGACTCTTTGTTCTTCGCGACCTCTTCCGGCGTGCCGGCGGCGATAATCCGTCCGCCCGCGTCGCCCCCCTCCGGCCCCAAATCGATGATATGGTCGGCGGTCTTTATGACTTCCAAATTATGCTCGATGACGACGACGGTGTTGCCCGAATCCACCAGCTTGTGAAGCGATTCCAGCAGCATTTCCACATCGGCGAAATGGAGGCCCGTCGTCGGCTCGTCCAAGATATAAAGCGTCCGCCCGGTGGAAACATGCGCCAGCTCTTTCGCAAGTTTCACGCGCTGCGCCTCGCCTCCTGACAGCTCCAAGCTGGACTGCCCAAGCGAAATGTAATCAAGGCCGACCTCGCGCAGTTTCTCCAAGCGTTTCCGTATCGCGGGAACATTGGCGAAGAACTTATATGCGTCGAACACGCTTAATTCCAGGACATCGGCGATATTTTTTTCGTTGTATTTTATTTCCAAAGTGTCGCGGTTGAAGCGTCGGCCCTTGCAGACATCGCATTCGACATAGACATCGGCCATGAAATGCATCTCGATTCGCTTGACGCCGTCGCCCTGGCAGGCCTCGCACCGTCCGCCCTTCACATTGAACGAAAACCGTCCGGGCGCGTAGCCGCGGGCGCGCGCGACGGGCAAAGCGGCGAAGAATTCGCGGATGGGATTCCAAAGCCCGGTATAGGTCGCGGGATTGCTGCGCGGACTGCGCCCGATGGGCGACTGGTCGATGTCGACGACCTTGTCGATGTGTTCAAGCCCCGCGATGGTCTTGTGTTTCCCGGCCCGAATTTTAGAGCCGTAAATATGGCGCATGCAGGCGGGATATAAAGTGTCGGTTATCAGCGTGGATTTGCCGCTGCCGGAAACGCCGGTTATGCAAACGAATTTTCCAAGCGGAATTTCCGCGTCGATGTTTTTAAGGTTGTTCTCGGCCGCGCCGATGATTTTGATGGATTCGCCTGAACCGTTGCGCCTGCGCTTCGGCACGGGAATCTTTTTCGCGCCGGATAAATATTGCCCTGTAAGCGAGCCTTTGTCGGCGATGACGGCGGCGGGTTTGCCTTGCGACACGATATGCCCGCCCTGCGCGCCCGCGCCGGGACCGATATCGATAAGCCAGTCGGCGGCGCGCATGGTGTCCTCGTCATGCTCGACGACAATCAGGGAATTGTCCTTGTCGCGCAGGGAATAAAGGGTTTTAAGAAGCCGCTCATTGTCGCGCTGGTGCAGTCCGATTGACGGCTCGTCCAGGACATAAAGCACGCCGCTTAACCCCGACCCGATTTGCGACGCAAGCCTTATCCGCTGCGACTCGCCGCCCGACAGGGTCCCGGCGGTTCGGTCAAGCGTCAGATACCCAAGGCCGACATTCGCCAAAAAATTCAGGCGGTCGGTAATCTCGCGCAATATCGGCGCGGCGATGGTGGCGGACGATTTCGGAAGTTTCGCGGAAAGGCCTCCGAACCATTCGATTGCGCGGACTATTGGCATCCCTGTCGCCTCGGAAATATCAAAGCCCGCGACTTTGACGCAAAGTGCCTGCACGCCAAGTCTTTTTCCGCCGCACATCTGGCACCGGGTCTGCGTCTGGTATTTTTCCAATTCGTATTTCATGAATGCGGAATCGGATTCCTTGTATCGGCGTTCAAGATTCGGGATTACTCCCTCGAACGGTTTGGAATATTCGTATCCGTTCCAGTTCAGGTCCAGGGCGACCTCGCCCGTGCCGAAAAGAATCATGTCCTGATGGGCTGAAGATAAGGACTTCCACGGTTTGGAAAGCGGAATATTGAAAGCGCGCGCCATGGCCTCGATGATGTGTTCGTATTGGGTCAGCATGCCGCCGCGCGACCATGGGGCGATTGCGCCGCCGCGAATGGTGAGGGTCGGGTTGGGGATGACAAGTTCCGGCGACATTTTATAAAGGACGCCAAGGCCGCTGCATTCCGGGCAGGCCCCCGCGGGCGCGTTGAACGAAAACATTTTTGGTTCGATTGCGGGCAACGAGAACCCGGACTCGGGACATGCGAAAATGGAAGAAAATAAAATGTCCTCGTCGGTGTCAAGACGGCGGACGATGACGATGTTCGGAACCAGCCGGAACGAGGCCTCTAACGAAGCGGTCAGCCGCTCGCGCATGTCGGCGGCGACGACCATGCGGTCGACGATTACGAAAATATTGTGCTTCTTGTTTTTATCCAAGGACGGCGCGGCGGTAATGTCGTCTATAAGTTTGCCGTCGATGATGGCGCGGCGGAATCCCTGCTTCGCCAAAAATGCGAGTTCCTTTTTGTATTCGCCCTTTCGTTCGCGGACCAAGGGTGCCATGATGAAAATCTTGGTGCCGGCGGGCAAAGCCATGGTCTGGTCGGCCATCTGCTGCACGGTCTGGCTTGAAATCGGTTTGCCTGTAACCGGCGAATGCGGAATGCCGATGCGCGCCCAAAGCAGACGCATGTAATCGTAAATCTCCGTCACCGTCCCTACGGTGGAACGCGGATTGTGGGATGTCGTTTTTTGCTCGATGGAAATCGCGGGCGCAAGGCCTTCGATAGAATCCAATTCAGGCTTCTTTTGCATGTCGAGGAATTGGCGCGCATAGGACGAAAGGCTCTCGACATAACGCCTCTGCCCCTCGGCGTAAATGGTGTCGAAAGCGAGCGAAGATTTGCCGCTGCCGGACACGCCGGTTATGACGACCAGCTGGTTTTTCGGAATATCGATGTCAAGGTTTTTAAGGTTGTTCTCCCTCGCCCCCCGGATTGAGATATATTTGACATCTGTCGTCCCGCGCGCCGCCTTCCCCTTTGTCATTCCGGCGGAGGCCGGAATCCCAGATTGCACGGAAACCGTCGGCGAAGCCGACTCTTTTTTGTTCTTTAATGTTTTTTTAACTGTTTTAGCCATAGTCTTTAAGACTAGCGCAATTTTCCCAAAAATCAAGCCCCTTCTAATATGTCATCCTCGGGCTTGACCCGAGGACCCAGGTAATAAACTGTCGCCATAAGCGACTCAATATAAACCGGACTATTTCAGCTTATCGGCCCATTTTTTGGCCCATCGTTCGTGCATTTGCGCGGTGTCCAAGCCAAGCTTTTTCTTATAAACTTCCATGACATTGCCGAACATGGCCTCGTTCCAGTCGAAACCCAGCTCGCTCGCGGCCTTTTTGACAGCCGCCTCGCTGTCCGCTTCGATTTCGGCGAAAGTATCCAGCTCCGGCCAGGTGTCCAGGCAAACCTCGACATTTTCCTTTGCCCATTTTTCGCGGCTGTTTTCTTCATAAACGGCGCATTTAAGGTCTGCTGCGGCCAAAAGCTCGCCCATTAGCCCGAAGTCTTCGACAACGCATTCTATTTCCTTCATGGATGCCGCGCCCTGTGAAATGTCGCCTTTCAGTTTGAATGTAAGGGTCGTCTTGTCGCCCTGGTCGCGCAAGCGCAGCCATCGTTGAACATTGTCCTTGTCGGGCAGCATGAAAACCTTCCTCCGCATAAGCCGTTCGGGTTCGACAATGGCGAAACCCTGCTCCGAAAGTTTGGCCCTTACCGCCGCCGCGTCAATATCTATGAATCTGCATTCGAATTCCGTTTTCATAACCTCTGTCCGTTCTTCTTTGTCATTCGAATAATTTAGGACATTTTTCTATGTTCTGCCATAAAAAAATCAGCACGGACTATCCTCTATCTCCTTCCGTGTCATATAAACGCCGGTCCGAACCATCTCGTGGTAAAACGGGCATCTAAGGCAAGGCGACCTGTCGGCGACCGGCCCGCCGCAAAGCATTTTTTGCGTGTCCCGGAACAGCTTCATTCCAAGACACTTTTCCAATCCGTCTTCGAAGACATTGCCGCCGAATTCCTTATAGATATTGCAGGCGCAGCCGTAAAACCGCCCGTCCCAGTTGATTTGCGGGGCTTTCCAAAGCTGCGCGCAGGTGTTAAGGCGCCGCATCCGAATATGCTTTCGCCTGTTCCAAGGCAGGACGGTTTTGTATGAAAGGCCGGTTTCTTTCTCGACCTCGCGGCGGTTTGGCGGGACGAAGTCCTTCCATCTGTCGGCAAGGAATTGCATTCCCACATCCAGGCTTGCGGCGATTGCCTTGGCCTTGCGGATTTCCGAAATGTCGCAGTTGGTGGGAAGGACCACATACTGCCAGTTGATATTGGTGTGCGGCACGACCTTTTTGTGCGTCCAAACATGCCACGGCCAAACGGGAGTATGCGCCAGCATGACGGATTTTGTCGTGTGCTTTTCCTTGAACTTGTTGAACCTTCGGATATTTTCTATGACGCGGTCGAAATCGCCGCCGCGCCTGTATTTGGAATATGTTTCCTGCGACGCGCCGTCAAGCGCGACATTCATGCCCTGCACCTTGTATTTGAACATTGCGTCCATGGCGTCGTCCGATACGGTGTTGAAGTTCGTCCCGTTCCAAATGGTTATGACGGCTTTTTTCTCATGGGCGATTCTGAAAATTTCTGCGATTTCGGGGTTAAGGAAAACCTCGCCCTGGTTGGATATTTCTATGCGTTTTGCGAACGGGTGCTTGTCCAGGAATTCGCGAAACTTTTCGGCGGAAAGGAAGCCGCGGGTCCGCCCGTTAAGGTCTGGCGATTTCCGAAGCGCGCACCAGGCGCAGTTCAGCTGGCAATGGGTGGAAATATCAAGCCGCACCCTCTCCGGTGCCTTTGTCATACCCGGCTTGACCGGGTATCTCATCGAATAATACTTTGATTTAAGCCAATTTTCTACCCCCCCCCATGGGAGGGCGGCGGCCTTAATTCTTAATAAGATTCTTCGCATTTTTGATGGATTCCGTTGTGATTTTTTCGCTGGAAAGAATGCGCGCGACCTCAAACACGCGCTCGTCGCCGACGATTTCACGAACGGCGGTCTTGGTGGAATGGGTGTCGGAAGACTTCGATATAAGATAATGGTGGTCGCCGAATCCGGCCACCTGGGCCGAGTGCGTTATGACGATGGCTTGCGACGGCGCGGCAAGTTTCGCCAGCCGTTCGCCGACCGCGGCTGCGGTCGCGCCGGAAATGCCGGTGTCGACCTCGTCGAATATGAAGATTTTGCTTGCGGCTTCATTGCCCGCCAGAACGACCCGCATGGCAAGCATAAGGCGCGCCAGTTCGCCGCCGCTTGCTGTCTTGTGCAGGGGCGCGGCGGGCGTCCCCGGATTGGTCTTAATCATGAATATCGCGGAATCCTTGCCGGACGCGTTTGGCGAGGCGTCGTTTATTTCCATGGCGATATCGGCCTGCCCCAGTTTAAGGTCTGGAAGCTCGGCCATAATGGCGTCGCGCATTTTTTTCGCCGCCGATTTCCTGTCCGCCGAAAGCGCGGACGCTGCGTCGTCGAATTTCTTCTGCGCGGCCGCCGCCGCCCGCTCCAAGGCTTTAAGGTTTTCCTCGCCGCTGGTGATTGATTCCAAATCACGGTTGATTTCATCCAGCTTGCCTGGAAGTTCCGCGACGGACACCTTGTGCTTCCGCGCGGCGGCGCGAAGCGCGAACAGCCGTTCCTCCGCCGATTCAAGGGTCGCGGTATCCGCCGCGATTGGCCGGACCGTTTCGATTATTTCGGAAATCTCGGAACCAAGTTCATACAAGCGGTCGATTTGCTTTTGATATGGATTCTCCGCGCCCTTTATGCGTTCCAAAATATGCGCGGCGGAAAATAAAATTTCGTCCGCGGATTTGTAATTCCCGCCGCCGGATAAAGCGGCGGCCGCATCGGATAAAGTGGAGGCGTTCTTTTCCGCGTCCATAAGTCTGGCGCGAAGCGAGGCCAGCTCGTCCTCTTCGCCGGGCTGGGGATTAAGAGCGGAAAGTTCCGACGCGCAGTGTTCCAAAAACTCGCGCTCTTCGGCGGCTTTCGCCACCGCGCGTTTCAGCGATTCCAATTCGGATTCGGCGGCCTGCCATTCGCGGAAAAGCGCGCCGACTGATTCGCGCGCGGCGTCCAATCCGCCGAATTTATCAAGCGCGTAAATATGGGTGGACGCGTCCATAAGGGAATGGTTTTCGAACTGTCCGTGAATCTCGGCAAGCGCGTCGCCGATTTGGCGAAGGGTCCCGATATTGACGGGAACGCCGTTGACCCAGGCGCGGCTGACCCCGGACGCCTCGACCTTCCGCCGCAATACTAATATGTCGTCATTAACATCAATCCCATTCTCGTCCAATATCGCGCGAACGACCGGGGACAATTCGCCAAGGAATTCGGATATGACCTGGCCGGACGCCGCGCCGGCGCGAAGAAGCCCGACATCGGACCGCGCGCCAAGGGACAGCGCGAGCGCGTCCATCAGTATGGATTTTCCGCTGCCGGTTTCGCCGGTCATGACATTAAGGCCGGGGTGGAATTCCAGCCCCAGCTCGTCGATAAGAACGATATTGTTGATGTCCAGTCTTTTAAGCATAAGGTGATTATACTTCTTGAAGTTCGGCTTTTTCAACCCAATAAATGAATCCGCGGATTTTTTTGCCTGGATAAATCTCGGACAGTAATTCAGAGTATTCGGACATCTGGCGGCGGTAGTCGTCCGCATCTCCGCCGCCTGTCTTGAAGTCCAAAAACTTGACCTCGGCCTCGGACAGGGTCATACGGTCTATCCGCCGCGATACGAAATTCCCGCCAATCGTCCCGGCAAGCGGAACCTCTGCCCGGGCGGCGTCGGAAAAGAATTCGCGCAAGGCGGGCGTCTTCTCGAAAACCGTCGCGGGAAGCTCGCCCCGTTCCGCCAGTTTGTGGAAGTCTATCCCGGCCTGAATCGCGGCCTCCTGCTCCTTGTTTTTTTCCAAGAATTCTTTGACGGATTTGTATGTCATTTCAGAACCTTCGTCCCCTGCTCGGCCATGTTCAGCCGCTTCTGAATCAGCTCTTCCATATAGTCGGGCGAGCGGTTGTTAAGCAGCCCGATATGCAGGTTAAGGTCGTCCAGCTTGGCGCGCTTTTCGGCGACGACGCGCTCCATCCGCGCCTCGGCGCGCGACAGTTTGACAAGCTGAACCAAACCGCCCTCGTCGAATACGGCGGCGAACAAAAGCCAAAGGGCCAGCGGAATCAAAAGCGCGCCGATAACGCCCTGCCATCCGCCGCGAAGCGCAAGGCGCAGGAACTCTAATAATTGCTTGATTTTCCCGAACATAATGCGATTATAACAAAATGTTTCGCCCGCTGCAACTTGATAAACTTTATATTGAAAGCCCGATATTCGCGGCGCCGCTGGCTGGCGTGACGGATTTGCCGTATCGGAAGATTTTGCGCGAAATCGCGCCATTCGCGCCGCTTATGACGGAAATGAATTCGTGCCACAGCCTGATACAGAACGCGAAGGCCAAACGAAATTCGGACGACTTTTCGGCGGAAGGCTTGATTGGCGCGCAAATCTTCGGCGCGGACCCGGCGGCGATGGCCGAAGGCGCAAGGATTCTGGAATCGCGCGGCGCGAAATGGATTGATGTGAATATGGGCTGCCCTGTTCCCAAGGTTGCGACCCGCGCATTGGCCGGCGCGAACCTTATGCGCGACCATAAGCTGGCGGGCGAAATCGTCGCTGCCATCCGTAAGGCGGTTAAAATACCAATCTCTATAAAAACGCGGCTGGGCTGGGACGCAGGACATCTCGACAGCGCGGAATTAATCAAAATATGCGCGGACAGCGGCGCGGGCTTCGCAACGGTCCACGGGCGCACCCGCGCGCAAGGCTATTCGGGCAAAGCGGATTGGGATGCCATAGCGCGTATAAAGGAAAGCTCGCCGATTCCTATAATTGCGAACGGCGATATAAGAACGCATGACGACATCGCGCGAGTGCGGGATATTACGAACTGCGACGGCGTCATGCTCGCCCGCGTCCTTTTAGGAAATCCATACGCCCTAAGTTCCCGTGTAGAACTTTCCCCTGCCCGTCACCCCCGGGAAGCCGGGGGTCCATTGTGTTCAAGTTTGTCGCGCAGCGACACAATATTAAGACACTTGGATTATTCCCTCGCCTACTACGGTCTCCCGAACGGCGTCTATATGTTCAGGAAGCACCTGGCTTGGTATTCCGCGGGCATGCCGGGCGGCGCGGAGTTTAGGGCGAAAATATTCGGCTTGACCGACCCGGGCGAAATGCGCCAATCTGTTGCTGGGTTTTTCAGCTAAGGGGTGCGCGCATGTCATATACTTATGTGAACGGGGCAATGCAGTTTCAGTCGCACGATGTGATAGGCTACCCGTCGAAAACATACGACGGCGGCATAAATAATAATTGGAATATCGACAACCCGTCCGAGGCGGATTTGCAGGCGGCGCGTGAATGCGTCGAGCGCACCGACGGCAAATTTCCGACGAAAACGGCGAAATGGGATATGCCTGATTATCTTAGGGCGCAGTATTCCGAAGCCCGCGCCATCCTCCGCAACTCCTCCCGATGATGGATTGTCGTCCTCGGGTTTAACCCGAGGACCCGGGTAATAAATAAGTCGCCGCTTGTGCGGCGACTCATCCCTTCTTCCTTCTGCCTTCTTCCCTCTTCCTTTATTCCTGAATAAACCCTCCGCTCTGCATCTTCCACAGCTTCGCGTAAATGCCGTCCTTCTTTTTAAGCAGCTCGCTGTGCGGCCCGGATTCGACGATGCGGCCCCTGTCCATGACGATTATGCGGTCCATATTGCGAAGGGTCGAAAGGCGGTGCGCGATTGCGATGGTGGTGCGCTTTGCGGAAAGTTTGGCTATGGCCTTTTGGATTGCGGCCTCGGTTTCCGAATCAAGCGCGCTGGTGGCTTCGTCCAGAACGAGAATCGGCGCGGTTTTAAGGAAGGCGCGTGCGATTGCTATGCGCTGCCTTTGCCCGCCGGACAGTTTTATGCCGCGGTCGCCGACAAGGGTGTCGAATCCGTCGGGCGCGTCCATTATGAAATTTTTGGCCGAGGCGTTTTCGGCTGCGTCCTGGATTTCGTCCGCGGTCGCGCCCTCTTTCCCGTATCCGATATTTTCGCATAATTTGCGGTTGAACATGGACGGGTCCTGCGGAATGAACGCGATTGCGTCGTGAAGCGAATCCTGGGTCGCCTTGGATATGTCCTGCCCGTCAATCAGGATTTTGCCGCGCGTCAAATCGTAAAAGCGCAGAAGAAGATTCACAAGGGTGGTCTTTCCCGCGCCGCTTCGCCCGACGATTCCGACTTTCTCGCCGGGTTTGATGACAAGGTTGAAACCGGTTATGACATCCATCCGCTTGCCTGGCTTCGCGCGCTTGTATCTGAACGACACATCCCTGAACTCGATTTTGCCTTTGGTCGCTTTCAGGATTTTCGCGCCGCTGGCGTCGATTACATCAAGGGGCTTGTTAATCATGGCGTAAGCCTGCCTGGCGTTGCCGTAATTTTCCATCAGGTCGGGAAGGGTCCAAACCATCTGGGACACGGCCTCGGAATTGGCCCAATAAACGGACCACGCGAAAACGACCTCGGCGATGGTCATGGTTCCGTTGAAATACATCGACGCGCACAAAAGCATTACGATTATAAAGGACCCGGTGGTCAGAAGGGACGGCACGGCCCAGAACAGGAACATGGTGTCGTTGGCTTTTTTCTGCGCGGTTTGCAGCTCGCCGCGCGGCTCCGCCATGTGCCGCTTCTCTCGCGCGGTCGCGGAAAACAGCTTGATGATGTTGAAGTTCGACAGGCTGTCTATCAGGCGGCCGTTCAGCGAGGACGCCAGATTGGAAGACTTCTCGAACCGCCCCTGCATTTTCCCGACCCACTCCAAAGACCAGATGAACCTGAATGTAAAGGCGGCAATCATGACGGTCGCCACCTTCCAGTTAAGCATGCCGATAAGCCCAAGGTTAAGGACGATTGCGGCGAAGCAGACCGCGAATTGCATCCCCTCTCGCAGGACGCGGCGCAAACCGTCGGATATGTAATTGGCCTGGCTGTTGATTTTTCCGGCGAAAGTGTTGTGGAAGAAATACGACGATTGAAGATAAAGCCAGTCGAAAATTTTCTCGGATATTCTGCGCGCGAGCTTTGGCGTCCACCGCCCCTGCATAAGGTTCTTGGACGCGTCGATTATGTCGAAAAGCAGCATGAGAAGGAATATGGTTATGATTGGCGGCAATGCGTATGAAATCCAGTCGGCGCCAATCGGCAGGCCGCTCTCGAAAACGGAAACGAACCATCTGTAAAGAAGCGGGTTGATTACCTTGAACCCGATTTCCGCAAGGATGAACAGCGCGGCCCAAAGGGTCAGAACCCATGGCATGGTCTTGAAGCCGTATTTGAACCAAAAACCGATGATGGTCTTGGGCAGGCCGGTGTCGGCCTGTTTTCCGGCGCACCGGCATTTTTCATCTTCGCATTCGTGCAGCGAATCGCACATCGGACATGACATTTTGTTTTCTCTTTTTTTATGTCATGGTCGGGCAAGGACCCGACCATCCAGGTGATAACTGTCGCAAAGCGACGCGATACTTCTTCCTTCTTACTTTAATCTATTCATCTTCTTCCTTACTTCCCGCGCGTTGATTTGCCCGTCGGCTTTAAGGTCAAGCGCGCGCCGATACGCGTCTTTCGCGCGCCGAACTTCGCCGATGGCGGAGTATGCGTCGCCCGCATGCTCGGCATAGCTGGAAACATCCGGCTCTATGCGCTGCACCCGCTCGAAAATTTTGGCGGCCTCCGCGCCTTCGCCGCGCGCGTTAAGGACGACGCCGATTGCGTCCCAATAATCGGACACGCCGGGATTCTCCTTGATAAGGGATACCATCAAATCGTAAGCCTGGTCCAAGGCGCGGCCTTGCGCGGCCCAAACGCGGGCCTTGTCGGCGATAAGCCCGTGGTCTTTGGGCATTAAAAGCGAGGCCTCGTTAAGGTCGTTCTCGGCCTCGAACAGCTCGCCGGCCAGAAGATTTATGTGCGCCCGGATTTTGAGAAGATAAACGGTGGTTGAAGGCGACGCGTCTTTGGCATGGTCCAAGGCGCGGTCGATTGTTTTCAGCGCGCCGCGCAAATCTCCGTCCGCGATTCGCAGAAGCGCAAGCCGGCCGACGGCGGGCGTGAACGACGGATATTTCTTGACCAGTTTTTCAAGAACCCTTGCCGACGCGCCGCCCTGCGCCATGACAAAGGGGCGGAAAGGACTGGCCTCCGATATGCGGTCGAAGAAGAAATCGCCATGCCCGGTCCCGGCGAAATTCATGCCGAGATAATAGTTCAGGGCGTCGTCGGCCTCGCCAAGGGCCACGGCCTCGGCGGTGCGGAGGGCGACCAAGCCCCAGCCGGTCCCGACCATGAACGGATTGTGCGCGACAACGGAAACAAGGCCGAAACGCACCTGCTTTTGATAAGTGTCGTAATTGGACCAGTCGGGCAAATCGGCTATGTCGGCGATAAAGCTGCCGCGCGGATTGGCGGCGAACCGCTCGGTAAGCGCGGCGGCCGCCTCATCCATCTTGTGGTGAAGATAGAACGCGCGAATGAAAAGGAAATCGTTCAGGTTGAGGAAATCGTCGGACATCAAATCGAAATATTTCTTCGCGGATTTCGGCTGCCCCTGAACGGCGTGGGCGAACCCGTGATAGAAATTGACCAGGTCGGGAAAGGCCTTGTTGGAATCGGCGATTTTATGGGCGAATTCGGGTTGCCCGGCGGCGACGGCGGCGACAATGCGTGCCGGAGCAAGCAGGAAAATGTCTTTCGCGCGAACGATTTTCCAAGCGTCCTTCCAGCGGTTTTCTTTGGCGGCCAAAGCGAAATCGATGGATAATTTTACAAGAGTCGCCTCGCCCGTCCCGGGATGTCCGCCGACAAGGTCGCCGCCGGACATGAATGCGGCGCGCATGACGGTCTCGCGCACAAGTTTGGAATTGGAATCGGACATGGCTTCCGAGAATCGTTTCATGCCGGCGAAATCGCTGATTTGAATGGCGTGCAAACCGGCCATGAATTCCCCGAACTCTTTACCCTTGCGCTCTTCGCTCTTGTCGTCATTCTGGCGAAGGCCGGAATCCAGTAATAAGGCCCGCATCAGCGGGTAATTTTCATTCCGTAAGACACCCGCAAGAATCCCGACCACGGCGGCAATAACGGCCACAATCCCGACCACCCGCGCCTGCCTTTTATACCCCGTGATAAAGTTCCCCTCCTGTGGAGGGGTGCGGCGAAGCCGCGGGGTGGTCTTTGTCTTCCTTCTTCCTTCCGCCTTCATACTTCTTCCTTATTTTTTATCCCTTATCCTAACAAAAACTATTGAATTTTCAATACAATAATAAAGCTCTATTCCGGCTGGGACTCGCGCTCGCATTCGCAGCCTGGGAACTCCGGCAGAACCTTCGCCAATAATTCATACCAGCTGTTCTTGTCCGGCCCGCGCTTGCCCGCCGTCCCGAAAATATGAAGCTCGTCCCGCGCGCGCGTCATGGCGACATAAAGCAGCCGATAATATTCTTCCAATTCCTTGGCCTCATACGCCTCGCGCAGGGCCGCATAGTCGGCGCAGAGTTTCCCCTTCCCCGCCGCCCAAATCCAATGTCCGCGCCCGGAAATCGGCACAATCGGATTCGCGTCGTCCTTGCCTTTTATGCTGGTGGTGTCGGCAAGGAAAACGACGCGCGCCTCCAAACCCTTCGCGCCGTAAGCCGTCATGACGCGCACCCCGCCGCCGGACTGCATGTCGCGCTTGACGACGGATTCGCCGCGCAGAAACCATTCGATGAATTGAACAATCCCGCCCGCCTGTGTCCGCTCGTATGACAGGGCCAGCGTCAAAAATTCTTCAAGCGGCTCTATAATCTGCGCGCCCATGCGCCGCAGCATATTCTCGCGGCGGCCCTCGGTGTCCAGCAGCTTCATGGCGAATGAATACGGCCCCAGCCCGCGGCCCCATTCGATAATCTTTTCCAATTCCTCATACAGACCTTCTGCCTTCTTGCTTCTTACTTCTTCCTTTAATGTCCCCTCCCTCCCGTTGCAAAGCCCATATAATTCCTTGTCGGAAACCTCGAACAGCGGAGAGCGCAAAACGCACGCCAATGAAAAATCGTCGGTCTGGTCGGTCGCAAACCGCATGGCGGCAAGCAAATCCCGAACCGGCAGGGCGTCCGCAAGGTGCATCCGGTCCGCGCCGCTGGTCGGCACCCCGGCCTCGTTCAGGGCCGCGATAATATTCGGGGCATGGGTGGTGCGCTTTTTGACAAGAACCATGATGTCGCCGGGAACCAGGTCGGGCTGTGCGGAAAGCATGCGTTTTACATTTTCCGCAATCGTTTTTGCAAATGCCTTTTGCCGGGCGGCGGAGTTCGATTCTTCGTCGGATTCGTCCCGAACAAGGCGATGAAGGACGACCTTCCCCTCCGCCCCGTCCCGCCCGGACAAATGCCGCGTCGCCTGCTTCCACTTCGTGAAATAAAGCGTTGAATCGTGATTGAAAACATGGTCCACTGCGTCAAGTATGTTCTGCGCGGTTCTATACGATTTTTCGAAGTCTATCCGGGATAGTTCAAGCCGGTTTTCCCGAACCTGTCGGCCGATGTATTCTTCCGCGGCGAAGAAGCTGTCGATGCTCGCGCCCTGGAATGAAAAGATGGATTGCTTCGGGTCGCCGACGACGAATACGGACGGACGCCCTGCCGCGACAAAGAAGTCCGTCAGCAGGCTGCGGACGATTTCCCATTGGTCCGGGCTGGTGTCCTGGGCCTCGTCCACCATAAGGTGCCGGATTTTGGAATCAAGCTGGGACATGACCCAGCCCATCATGTCCTGGGAAGAAAAAAGCCGCATGGTGTAAAGGATTAAATCGTCGTAATGCAGCCGCGCGGAATCTTCCTTGGCGCGGCGGAATTCCTCGGCGAATTTGGCCGCCAAAATATAAAGCGCGGCGGTGTCCTTCGATAATTCTTCCTGTGCTTCGCCCTGGGCTGATTCATAAAGCTCGGCCTGCTCGGCCATTATGAACGAGACGATTTCCGGTCCGAACTTCTTTTCGGTTATGCCGGCGAGTTTCTTTTTCTCGAAAGCGGAATCTATGAATTTGCCTCTGTATTCCTCGAACGATATGCTGCCGGCGGCGAATCCCAGCATGGCGTCGGCCAGCTCCGACGCATTTTTCACACTGTCCTGCCCCGCGCACGCGGCGCGAAGTTTTTCACCATAAATTTTTCTAAAATTCATGCGTTCAGGGGCCGAAAACCCGTTTTTATCGAAATTATGCGTCCTAAAACTTTTACGACTGGTTTCAACGAATTGTTTGGCGTTATTAATGTCGAATCCAAGCGAGAAGAAGTTTTTATAAAGCCCCGTGACCAAATCCTGAACTTCCCCCATGCCGGTTTCCGAAACCTTGTCCGCGATGTGCATAAGGGCGTCCCGCGCCGCCGGGTCCGCGCCCTCTTCCCAAAACTTTTCAAAGGCCTCTCCCGCCATTCGGGCATTGTCCCCGTCGGACATAAGAACCCATGCCGGATTGATTCCGGCCTCGGTCGGGAATCGGCGTAAAATTTCCTGGCAGAATCCGTGAACGGTCTGGATTTTAAGCGAATCCATATTTTCGATGTATTCGTAAAAAAGCGCGCGCGCCGTCGCCGCTTCGCCCCCGCCCGTCGCATCCAGCTTTTCCTTTAATTCCGCGTCCGTCGCCGTTGCGAATTCTTCAAGGGATTTAAGTATTCTTTCCTTTATTTCGGCGGCGGCCGCGTTCGTGTAGGTAAGGCACATGATGGAATCCATCCGCGCGCCGCCAAGCATAAGCTTCAAAAGCCGCCTGATAAGGACGGTCGTCTTTCCCGTGCCGGCGTTGGCCCGCACCCAGACATTTTTGTCCGGGTTTGCGGCGTCGGTTTGTTCCGGCGAAAGATTGGGTTGTAAAATCGTCTTGTTTTCCATGATTGTTCTGTCATAATCGCTTCATGATTATACACCGGAGGGAAGGGAAAGTCTAGAATGAATGGCGTTTTGGTTTTTTTGATTGTCGCGGCCCTGCTTTTGTGCGTCACGGTTCTGTTCGCCGTGGCCGCGCTTATGAAGTCGTCCAAGAACTCCGCCGCGCTTGCCCAAATCCTGACGAACCCGGCGGGCGCGGACATTGCCGGCGCGCAAAAACTTGTCGAGAAGATGTCCGAAAAGCACATGGCCGCGACCGTCGCCCTTGTGTCCAAATTGTCCCGCGCGATAGAGTTTCAAACGACGCGCGCCGAGCAAATCGCCGAAAATCTTGCGAAAGACAACAGAGGCCTGGTCCAAACGGCGAACCTGGCCGCGGAAAAACTGTCCGCGATTACGCAGGTGCTTGACGCGCGCCTTGCCAATTTCCATAAGGTGGTCGGTTCCGACGAATGGGCGCGGCTTTCCAAGAACTCTATGGAGTTCAGCAAAAATATTTCGGAGTTGTTTTCATCCGCCGACAATCTCTCGATTGAGATTTCCGACCGCGTTAATAATTTACGGAACTGTTTCGACGATTGGACGGAAGACGCGAAGCGGCTTAACTCGGTCCTGTCGGTCGGCCTTGAAAGCAATACCGCGCAAATGAATTCGTTCAATATAGAGGGCGAGGCCTTCGCGTCCAAAATCCAAGCCCTTATGACCGACACCGGCGAAAAGTTCGGAAAGATTCGAATTGAATCCGCGGGCATAGAGGAAACATTGAAGAACAACGAAAAGCTGGTCGACGCGCACATGGACAAGATTGCGAACTATACGCGCCAGTCGAAGATGCTTCTGGACCAGCAGCTTGGCGGCCTGACCAACACGGCCAGCGCGGTCGGAAGCCAAATCCGCCTCGCCGAAAGCAGCATCGACAAGCAGCAGCAGATATTGGAGAAATCCGTCCAAACCCTTATGGAGCACGCGACCGATACCGAGGGTTATGTGAAGGGAATTTCGATGCAAATCACGACCTTGACCGGCCGCTTGCAAAGCGAGGTCAAGGAAATGATAGGCGGCATGCTGGAAAACCTTAAACAGATTTCGGACAACGCGAACGCCGCGCTGGAAGGCACCGCGCGCGCCGAAGCCGCCTTTGCGGACAGCGTGTCCGGCATGAGCGGCGGAATCAAGGATACGCTGGAAGAGCTTGACGGCATGAATGCGAAGATGTCCGCGCAGGCGGGCGGCATGATAGAGATGACGCGCGAAGTCGCCGCGCAGCTCGCCCCGCTTACCGAGCTGATGTCCGGATATAACAGGGTCCTGCCCGAGCTGGGCAAAAATTCGGACGAAATCGCGGCGAAGCTGAAATCGTTGAATCAAACGACGGCCGAATCGATGGTCGGCATGACGAATTCTTCCATGAAGTTGGAAAAGCTGACCGAGCAGTCGCGGCAAATGATGATAGAGTTGTTGTCGGATTATTCCGCCGCGCTTGCGAAAATGGAGAAGCTGTCCGGCGGCATGGAATCCGCCCGCGCCGGCACCGCCGCCCCAAACTCCCCCCTTGCGGGGGAGTCGCGGAGCGCGAAGCGCGAAGCGGTGGGGGGGCGAACCTCGGACTTCATGGCCAGCGCGCACGGCATGATGGAAAAGCTGAACGAAATTTCGGTGGACCTGGTCAGCGCGACGAATGCCGAGGTCCCGGACCAGATTTGGGACAGATACCGCGCCGGAGACAAGGCGGTGTTTGCCAAATGGTTTGCGAAAATGGTATCCGCGGCGGATAAAAGGGAATTCCAGAATCTTTTCAAGACTGACGCGGCCTTCCGCGGAAACGCGACGCAGTTCTTGCGCGGCTTCCATAAAATGCTGCTTGATGCCAGCCATGACGAGAACAAGGACGCCATCACGGCGACGCTTCTGAAAACCGACATCGGCCGCATATATATGGCCATGAAGGAATTGATTAGCTGATTTGTCATTCCCCGGCGAGCAAAGCGAGACCGGGGAATCCCGGCAAAATAATATTCCTTATAAATAACAACTATTATAAAATATAACTATTTCGCGGAGCTTATGTTAAAGGAATCACGCCATCCCGAAACAGTCGCGTCGCCAATGCGGCATTGCACATTCCCGAATCCGCTGTCGGATTGGGAAGATTTCATAAGGCTGTTCACGACGAATCCGCCGACCGTCCCAAGGACGACCGCCGCCGCGCCGTCCACGACATACCGCTTCGTGTTGTATGTTCCGTCCGCGCCGACCCATCTGCTTGCTTCCGTAAGCTTATGGTTTTTCAAATCTTTAAGCCCTAAGTCTTTGACAACCGGCGCGCTTGCTTGTTCCGCCGCGGGTGGGACAACACCCCCTTCCGCCACCGCGCCGCCTTCTACTGACGCAGATGCCGCCGCGGCAATGTCGTCTTGCCCTTGCGCGGCTTTATCGTCTTGTGGGGACGGCCACAACTGAGGAACCTGTTGCCTGGTAAGCGATAAATTCAAGAAACTGTCGCCGCCGATTCCATTCAGCCCGGCGTCCGATTCTTGTTGTTTGGATTCCGGCTGTGCGGACCTACCCGCTTCTTCTTTAAGTAAATTCAGCAACATGTCTTGACCGAGTCCCTTCGGCGGCTCTCTTTGCGCTGTGCGAATAAAATCCATGCCTGGGGCGCGGATGCATTGAAAAACATTTTTGCCGTTTGCTTTTAGGCATTTATTTCCGTATCCGGGCTGACAGTTGGTTGAAGACGCGAACGAATCCAGCTGAACATTCACAGCGGTCCCAAACTGGGCGGTATAGGCGGCCGCGATGTCGTTGTAGTTGCAACAATATGCCTTGCCGTCCGGCGCGTCGAAGCAATCAAACAACCCTTTCCCGTCATCAAGATATTTACTGGCTTTGACGAGGAACGAAGGCTCTTTCTCGGTCGGCTTTGTCGTCGAAGGCACCCCTTCTTCGTTTTTGGTGTTTCTGTCCTTGCCTGTTGCGTTGACGCCGGATTTTACGCACTCGCCTTGTTTGACTTCGTATCCGGCTTCACATTTTTTTGTCTCAACGCATTTGTCTTTTTTTACTTCATATCCGGCTTCGCATTCTGTCGCTTCGCAACCCCACATGCCATCTTTCTGGGTCTGAATTGCCTTGGTCGCATTGGGTGCAGGATTTGGAGTTCCGGGCGGTGCATTAGGTGGCAAGAGGCATGATTCTCCGACTTTCTGCACAGCGAACGAATTACTCGCAAAAAGAACGCTAAAAACGGCTAGAACCCGCAGAAATTCGCGGATATGGGGGGGGTAGGAACATGGCGCAAAATCCAATTTTTCATACCTAATATTATCATAATAAAGCAAATAATCCTACAAAAAAATTAGCGAGGTCGCGTTTTCCAAGCAAGTGGACGATATGAACCGAAAACGAAGAACCGAGATTATTTTTTTTGTTCCACCACATCGTCCAAAGTTTTCTTTTTCGCCGGAACCTCGCCCTTCAACAAGATATGCTGCAATTCGCGGATTTGTTTCCTGTGCCGCTTGAAATAGTTCGGGTCGTTCTTTTCCAGAATGTCCGCAAGCGCGGCATAGCTGTCGCGCCGCAAATGTTCCAGCATGGAATTTATTTCGGCTTCCGGCACTCCGAGTTTTATCAGAACTTCCTGTCCTAGGACAAAGCTGGATTCGATGGTCTCGGGCAAAGCGACGGCGACGCCCTGCTTTATCAGCGCGTCGGCCTCCATAAGGTTGCGGGACCGCGCGAAGATTTTGACGCGGGGGCTGGCGGCCTTCATCGCGCGCACGGTCTTTTTTATTACCGCCATGTTGTCCAAGGCCAAAACGCAGGTCTTCACATTGTCCAAGCGCAGCGAGCGCAAGACATCCTCGCGCGTGCTGTCGCCGTAAAAGACGGTATATCCCTCGCGGCGGCCAAGCACGACCTGGTCCACATCCATATCCAAGGCGGCGTATGGGATTTTCTGAGCCTGGAACATTTTGGCGATGGTCTGTCCGACGCGCCCGAATCCGCAGATTACGACTTGGGGCTTTTCAACCGGCGCGCCGCCGTCCAATGCGCCCGCGGGCGAAGCGCGCCGAACCTCGCCGCGGAATCCGAAGCCGCGCCGCTCCAAGAAATCGAAGCCCTTCACGAAAATCGGCGTCATCATCATCGATATGACGATAACCGCCATAAGAATCTGCGCATGTTCTTTTGGAATGACATCCATGCCGGACGATAAAATGGTGTTGAGCATCAAAAGGCCGAACTCGCCGCCCTGCGACAGCAGGATTCCGATTTTAAGCGATTCGCGCCGGGACACTCCGCGCATTTGTCCGACCATGTATAGCGCGCCGAACTTTATGGACATAAGCAAAGCCGCGCCGCCGATGACGACAAGCCAGTTGTTCGCAATCAGCGGAATATTCATGCCAAGCCCCAAAACTATAAAGAAAAACGCAAGGAACATGACCTGATACGGCGCGATGTCGGCGCGAACTTGATGGCGGTAGACAGTCTCGGACATAAGCATTCCGGCCAGGAACGCGCCCATCGCGGGCGGCAGCCCGACCCAGTCCAAAACGACGGACCATAAGGTTATGTTCAGCAATATTATGATTATGAAGGCCTCGCGCGATTTGAGTTTGGACGCCGCGCGCATGATTGGGTTCAGGATGACGCGCCCTATTAAAAACGCGCCGAATATAAGGCCGGCGGATATGACCAAAATGTCCACGATGTCGCCGCCAAGGTTGAGGGACTTGCCGCTGAATACGGGAAGCATGGCCAATAAAGGAATCGATAACAGGTCTTGGAATAGAAGTATGGAGAACGACTGGCGGCCGAAGGACGAATGAAGCTCGTTCTTGTCGGCGAGGATTTGTAGGTCGCTGGAAGTCGAACTCATGGCGAGGAGCATTGCGACCATGACGATGGAAAGCGCGGGCCATCCGGTGAAGATGAACAGCAGCGGAAGCATCATAAGGACGGCGACGAAAACCTGGGACGCGCCGAATCCGAAAATCATTCCGCGCATCTGCCAAATCCGCCGGACATTCAGTTCCAGGCCCATGACGAACCAAAGGAAAGCGACGCCAAGCTGGCCAAGGAATTCCCAAGTCTCGGATATATTGAAAAGGTCGAGCGCGTGCGGCCCGACGACGATTCCTGCGACCAGGAACGCCATAAGGGTCCCGACATGGGCCAGTTTCAGCAGATATATAAGGCCGAACGCCAAGCCCAGAAAAATCAGCAGCTGCATATACACGAACTCTCTCCCTTCCCGTGTCATCGTCGGGCTTGACCCGACGAACCAGGTAATAGCTGTCGCCTTTGGCGACTCCTTTCTAAAAACTCTACAAAATCCCCCAACCCCGACGCAAGGGAATAAAAAAGCTCGAAAAGACGGCCTTATATTTTTTGTCTTTCCGGTCGCGCCAGAGAGAGATTCGACAATGAGTCAGCGAAAACGAGCGAGCCCCGGGTTCGACCCGCCCTGGCCTGTTTAACATAAAAATACAACCGCCATAAAGGCGGTTTTGTTTTTATGGCGGACAGGGGGGGATTCGAACCCCCGGTGCCGTTGCCAGCACACACGCTTTCCAAGCGGGCGCGATAAACCACTCTGCCACCTGTCCGATTTCGGGAATATAACAGCCAAACCCTTGTTTTTCAAGTCTTTTTTGAAGCTTCACTTTTCCCTTGCAATACCCCCCCCCATTGATATGCTTGCGTTTAGGAATAAAACCCCAATAAAGGATAAAACTATGAAAAAATTGATTTCAGTATTCGCCCTGCTCGCGGTCGTCGGAATGCCGTCGGCTTATGCGTTGGAAACGGACGACGCCGAAACCAAGGAAACGGCCGTCCCGAAGCGCGAGTCCAAAAAGAAAGCCGAAACCGAGTTCAGCTGGCGTCCTTTCGCGTTCGTCGGAACCGAGGGCGGCGTCGGAATGACCTTCGGAAGCATAGACAAGGAAACCCGCAAAAATACGAAAAAATGGTATCTGTCCATCAACCGCGAAATAACCGAGCCTGGTTCGACCAATGCGGACTTGGCCTATTGCAGCGCGGGCTCGAACACATGCGCGCTTATGTATAAGGAAGGCGATTTGTCCTTCACAAGATACACCGGCCTTGGCGGCGGGTTCATTATCGCCGGACAGCATGGAATCGGCGCGGCGATTTCCTGGTCGGATGCGAAGCTGGCGAAGGAAGGCTATTACGACCTGACCGGCGGCGCGCTTAGGTTTTCGGGCGAATATACCTGGTTCACAAAATGGGGCCCTTTGGTCCGCGTCGGGCTCGGAATCCGCTCGTATGAGAATATGACGACAAGCGTCAACTCTTACACATACACCGCGGGCGAAGCGCAATCGGGCGACACCAAGTTCAAGAAAGGCGGCTCTTCCGTCGATGTCCAGGCCTCGGTCGGCTGGGCGTTTTAATTAGGTCTTGCATTCCTGCCGGTCGCGCGCTATAAATATATGAAAGAAAAGGAGCATTTGACATGGCAGGAAGCATTAATAAGGTTATACTCGTCGGAAATCTTGGCGCGGACCCGGAGTCAAGAACGCTTAACAACGGCAACAAGGTCGTGAACCTTCGCGTCGCCACTTCCGAATCCTGGACCGACAAGGCGTCGGGCGAACGGAAAGAGCAAACCGAATGGCACCGCGTCGTCATATTCAACCAGGGCTTGGCGCAGGTCGCCGAAAGGTTTTTAAGCAAAGGCTCGAAAGTCTATTTGGAAGGCCAGCTTCGGACAAGGAAATGGCAGAACGCCCAGGGCCAGGACCAATACTCGACCGAAGTTACCCTTAATACAATCGGCGCGCAAATGGTTCTTCTGTCCGGCGGAAAGTCTGCCGGCGAATCCGGCGGCGACCATGGCGGCCAAAGCCCGCGCCCGGCGGAAACCCCCGGTCAAATCGACGACGACATCCCGTTTTAATGAACCCTAAGCCCCTGCATTCCCTCCCGCCGTCACCCCGGCGGAGGCCGGGGTCCATTGTTCCAAAACTGTCGTCGCGCCGAAGGCCGACGACTCTTTTTTATCCAAAGGATAATCACTTGACAAAAACCAACAATTATAATACAATAAGGCATAAATGAATTAATTCCTGCAAGGGAGGCGATGTCATGGGCAGAACGGCGAACCAAACCAACTGGGCTTATCCAAGTTTCTTTGACTTGGGACGGACCCTTGCCCCCGCGCCTGTCAAAACCGCGCCTTCCATTACCATTGTCCAAGCCCCCGTCATTGCCCCCGCCCCGGAACCGAAGCCCGAACCCGCAAAGCCCGTCAAAATAAGCAAGGAATGCGTCGACAGAATAAAGTCGTATATTAAATTTTCCGCGGACCGCAAATATTTCACGAACAAGAGCAGCCGCGACCTTAACGACGCCTATAACGAAATCAACCGCGAATACCGCCTGAACGAATGGTGCGACAAGAACGACCCTTACGAAAATTTGGTGGTCGAGGCCTTTACTCCCGTCCAGTTCGCCCTGCGCCTGTCCTTTCATATGTCATATAACCCGGTCCGCTGGAAGGAATCGATTGCGTTTCTGAAAGACCCGGAAAATCTGCGCCCGAATTTGGTCCGGAATTGGCCGGCGGAGGTTTGCGCGGCAAGCCTTGACGACGACACGGAATTCGTCCGCCTGAACTGTCTGTTGGACAAATATTTCAAGGATCATTCGCAAAACGCGCTGGCGTTCGACGGCAGCCTGCGCAAAACCCTAGTCATAAGATACGAGTTGTCCGGCGGCAAATACCGTTTGTCCCGCGATTATTGGGCGTTCCGCAACGCGACGAACATTTTCAAGTGCGTGTGCCAGCGGAACCTTGCGGACTTCCGTCATAAGGAATACCGGAACGAGATAATCCAATCCGTCGCCGCCAGGCATGATATAATAATCAAATAACTTGTCATCCTCTAATTCACGCTGCCCCGTTGCGGGAAGAAATTCAGCTTTATGCTTTTCCAGGAATCGAAATCCTCGTCCGGCAGCATGGAGAACGGCTGGCATTCGGCGACGGCCGCGCGAACGGTGTCCAGAACATAGGCGCCGGTCCCGAAGTCGTTGAACAGCGATTCGTTTTCAATCCAAAGCTCGCGCACGAATCCGCCCCTTCCCATCGTAAGATGGGCGGACAGATTGAAGTCTTCAAGCCCCGGAATGGTCGTGTCTATATGCCAGCAGCGCGTCATGGCGATGCGAAGAGCGTCCACGACCGAAACATTCACGACGCGGGCGATGGGCGCGGAATCGCGCTGAACCGCGACGGTTTTGACAATCGGCGCGGGCGCGGCGGGTTTGGACTTGTCCCCCTGGCCCTTGGGCGATTCGGCGCGAACGGTGTCGCGCGCGTTGGCGCGGGTCTTGTCTTTGGAAATCTTCACCTGCGACAAGTCGATGTCCATGATTTTCATCTGTTCTGGCGCTACGATTTTCATCGGCTCGGACAAAACGAAGCTGGTTAGCATAAAGGCCGCGATGACCAGGTGCGCCAAAACGCTGCCCGTGAAATTTTCCGATGAAAATAGAAAGTTAATCCGCATTTTCGGTTCGCAGCCCGACCTTCGAGAAGCCCGAATCTTTTAATGCGCCCATTAAAACAATGACATCGCCGTAATACGCGCCCTTGTCGCCGCTTATGATGATTTCCAGTTTTGGATTTTCGCGCTGTATGGCGGACAGTTTTTTGACCAGCTCGGAAAGGCCCGTGCGCGTTTTCGCGAGATAATAGTTTCCGTTCTTGTCGACGCTTACCTGCGCGGCGGTGTCTTTGCCCGAAAGCGCGCCCCTTCCCGCCTTTGGCAAATCCAAATCGATTCCGCTTGTCATCATGGGAGCCGTCACCATGAATACCGCGAGCAGCACCGTCATGACATCAATCATCGGCACAAGTCCGAAAGCGAAATCGAAATGCCGCTGGCGTCTGCCGTTTCTCATTTGAAAAAGCCTTCCTTGGTTAAATCCTTGCGAAGCGCGTCGATTTGCTCGTATAAATCGTCGGATTTTTTCGAGAAATAATAGTAAGCGATTGTGGCCGGAATGGCGACGATAAGCCCAAGCGCGGTCGTCCCAAGCGCCATGGCCAGTCCCGGCGCGATGACGCCAAGGCTGGTGGAATTGGTCGCGCCGATTGCGGCGAACGAGTGTATGATTCCCCAAACGGTTCCGAAAAGCCCGATAAACGGCGCGACCGCGCCGGCCATGGAAAGGAAATAAAGGTTCTTGTCATACGGCGCGACGATTCTTTCGGCGACTGTTTCCGGGTTGTCGTTGCTTGAAATCTCGGGCGTGTTTCTGCGGTATTCGCGCCAAAGGCGGAACTTGCCGATTATGATTGCCCAGCTGGCTATGCTGGCCGCGAGAAGAACCAGCGACACGAACAGTATCATTATATCGCTGCCGCCGAACAGCGCGAGAAGCGAGAAGTGCGATTGCATTTTCTATCCTTTTTTGTTTTTCAGGAAATCCACAAGGCTTTTGGGAATCCTGATGGGTTTCATTTTATCATTAATAAATACGGCGTCAACTATAATGATTGAGCGGACTTCGTTCCCGACCTTGATGGTCTGGCGAACCTTTGCGGAGGCCGCGCCGACATCGATGAATTCGGATTCGACCTCGACTATTTCCTCGACGCGCAGGGGCTTTTTGTATTCCGCGCTAAGGGCGCGAAGGACGAATCCGCCCTGGTTCCAGTCCCAGCCGGTCATCATGTCGACGCGGGCCCGCTCGCATATTTCGATGTGCCGAGCGTGATAGGCGATTCCGAATGCGTCCGTGTCGGCATAGGCTATCTGAAATCTGAATTTATGCATTTTTATAACCTCCAAAAAATCCTTGGCGCAATCGCATTTTCGATGTATAACCGTCCAATACCGAGAAAAACCACCCGGCGTCTGGCCTGTAACGCCGCCGCGACGGGTGGTTTTTCGATGCATAGTGGGCGGTTAGACGCGAAAACGAAAAATGTAGCTTGGGATTTTTTGTCATTCCGTAATTCCCAGGTGTTTATACGCCGCCTGGGTTATAACCCGGCCGCGCGGAGTGCGCTGTAAGAACCCTTGCTGCATGAGATACGGTTCGATAACATCTTCGATTGTGTCGACCGGCTCGGCTATAAGCGCGGAAATGGTTTCGATTCCGACGGGACCGCCCGCATAGTGCCGGATAATCGCGTTCATGTATTTCTTGTCCATCTCGTCCAGTCCGCGCTTGTCGATGTCAAGGCGGGCCAGGGTGATTTCCGCGGTTTCCCTGGAAATTCCGGCAAGCCCCATGACTGTTGCGAAATCGCGCGCGCGTTTCAGAATTCGGTTCGCGATTCGCGGGGTTCCGCGCGCGGACAAGGCCAGGCGCGCGGCGGCTTCGGGTTCGATTTCGTAGTTCAGGATTTTCGCCGAGCGGGAAATGATTTCTTTAAGCGCGCCCTCGTCGTAAAAGTTAAGGCGTAGGTCGATTCCGAATCGGTCGCGCAGCGGGCTGGACAAAAGGCCGGTCCGCGTCGTCGCGCCGACAAGCGTGAACGGAGGCAAATCGATTTTGATGGATTTTGCGGTTGGCCCCTCGCCTATCATGATGTCCAGCTTGAAGTCCTCCATCGCGGAATAAAGGACTTCTTCGATTGCGGGACTCAGGCGGTGAATCTCGTCTATGAACAGAACATCGCGCGGCTCCAAGCCTGTTAGAATCGCGGCCAAATCGCCCTGCTTGGTCAGCATGGGCGCGGCGGTGCTGCGGAATCCGACGCCAAGTTCGGCGGCGACAATCTGCGCGAGCGTTGTCTTGCCCAGTCCCGGCGGCCCCGAGAACAAGGCGTGGTCCATGGCTTCGCTGCGCGAACGCGCGGCCTTTATGAAAACGGACAAATTGGCTTTAAGCGGGTCCTGCCCGATAAAATCGCACAGCTGCTTGGGCCGCACGCTTGCCGCGATTTCATCGGTCCCGGTTGCGTCCAAAATCTTGCTTTTCTCTTCCATTACAATAATGTCCCTTCGGAAGTTTCCTTTTTCGCATAGCCTTTTATATTGTCATACAAAAGTTTAAGGCCGGTCGCGTATTTATTGTCGTTGCCCTTTATGCGGACGGTCTCGGTTTCTATGTTGCCTTTGGTTTTAAGGACGCGGGTCAGATGGGTCGCCATCTCGATTGCGGCATAGTTTTCGTTCGCGCCTTGGACAAGTATGCCCTTGTTCGGGCGCGACGAAAGAAAGGATAAATCCTGTGAATCCACATCCGGGGACACTATGGCGAAGCCGTCGATTTCGGGCCGCCGCATAAGGGTGTGAAGGGTGGTCCAAACGCCGGTGTCGTATCCTGCAATCCAAATTTTTCCGCCCTCTTCGTTTTGGTTCTGAATCCAGTCGAGAACGGTCGCGGTGTCCATTATGTCGCCTTCGATTCCGGCGCGCTCGCCCTGCGACATCCCGATTCCTCGGTAATTGAAGCGAAGCGTCGCGAAGCCTATGTCCGCGAAGGCCCGGAACATGGCGTAAGATATGCGGTCGTTCATGTGGTGTCCTGCGGCGGCGTTGCCCGGGACGATTACCGCCATCGGCGAAACGGGTTCCCGCCCCTTGGAATATACGCCGTGTATTTTTCCCGTCGTCCCTTGCACTATAATGTCTATCATAGAGATGTCCTCTTGTGTCATTGTCGGGCTTGACCCGACAATCCAGGTAATAATCAATATCCTTATTACTTCATTTTAATATGCGTTTTCAATATAAATTTTTACCTTTACACGGCAAGGGCAAATTTGCTAAATTTGATAGCAAGAAGGGGAAGTCCAATGAAACTTGGCGGAATTTTCGCGTTTTCTGTGGCGGTCGCGGTCGCGGCGATGCCGGCGCGCGCCGAATACTTCATCCAGCAGATGTATGAAAATATTCCCGTAAGCTCTTATATGGCCGCCCCCGAGGACCAGAATTTCATCCCGGCGGGGGAATTCATGCTTCGCGCGGATTCCAACAACAACGACGCCAATATAGAGGGTATGCGCCAGGATTTGGTGAATTTCACGGGCGTCCCGACGCGCTTCGGCAACCGGCCGGCGGTTATCTGCCGCCAGTCGCGGTGTTCCCGCCTGAACGACAGAATCACGCGGACATACCTTTATAATACGCTGTCGAACATCTTCATGCTGAATTCGCACTCCAAGCTGAATATCTGCGAGGCGGACCCGTTCACGCGCTCGTGCTTGCAGTCGGGCATATCGTTCCCGGCGTCGGTTGGCATAGCGAACGCGATGATAAAGGTCCCAAGCGCGACCATAAGGCAGGTTTCGGTCTCGACGGGCCTGTCGCAAACGCGGCTGTCTTTGTCGTATTTCATGCTTGTTAACGGAATGGAAACGCAGTGTTCCTCGACGACGGCGGAAATAGTGGTTCCGAACGAAGAGTCTGCTACGCTGGTCAGCCGGAATTTCTCGTGCAACCTGACGCATGACGGCCCGTCGAATGTGTCGTTTCTGCTGAGCATAGATTATATAGACTTGGATTTCGGAATCTTCGGCGGCTACTATTCGTTCGGAATGCAGGGTCCGGCGCAGGGCGGCGGCACGGGATACGCGCTTATGAAGCTGGAATATACGAATTCCTCGCGCACTATGAACAATGTCGGCGACGACAGGCCGAACAATATAAGATACGCCGGGGGCGTCCAACCGGATGAGCTTTGGCGCGACCAGGGCATGAATTCGGTCCAGGAAGGCGAAGTCCGCGTCCGGCCTCTGGATAAAACCGCCGGCCAATAAATTCAACTGTCATCCTCGGGCTTGACCCGAGGACCCAGGTAATAAATGAACCATACAATCCTAATCATAGACGACGACCCTGTCCTAAATCGGGGAATATCGGACGCGTTGCAAGCCGAAGGCCTGTCGGTCGTGTCGGCGGACAGCGCGGAAGAAGCCCTTGAAATAATGAAAATCATGCTGTTCGATGCCATAGTGCTGGATAGAATGATGCCCGGAATGAACGGCGTGGAGTTCCTGAAAAAAATCCGGGCGAAAAACATCGGAACGCCGGTCTTGATGCTGACGGCGTTGGGCGACACGGACAACGCGATTTCTGGATTGGAAGCCGGCGCGGACGATTACATGGGCAAGCCCTTTTCATTGAAAGAGCTGATTTTGCGCGTCCGCGCCATGTTGAAGCGCGGCGCGCCCGCGCCTGTGGCGGCGCGTTGCAAATGGAGCTGGGAAGGCGGCGAATTCATGGTCGGCGGGCGCGCGGCCGCCTTGTCCGAATCGGAGAAGAAAACCCTGCGGGAACTTACGACGCCGCCCGGCGCGATTGCGCAGGCCGGACCCATGACCATAAAAAGGTTGCGCGAAAAGCTGGCGGGGTGTAAGCTTGACATGGAAATAACGACCGTCCACGGCAAAGGATACAGGATTACGAAATGCGCATAATTCCACGCAGTTTTTTAGGGCGAACCATAATGATAATTTTGGTCCCGATGCTGATTGTCCAGTTAATCATGGCAAGCGTCTTTTTCGGAAACCATTGGGACAAGGTCCAGGCGACGCTAAGCCGGGATTTGGCGGGCGAAATCGCGGCGTTCGTGGCCATGGCGGATTCCGACCCCCGGGGCATAGAGATTTTGGCGAGGAATGTCGGGATAAACATGACGCGGCACGAAAAGCTGAACCGCCCGAAGAAAAACGACGGCAATTCGCCCAAGGTCCAAATGCTCTCCGCGGACTTGAAGAAAATGGTGAAGTTCCCGACGAAAATATACATCGACGAGAACAGAAGCAAGCGGCTGCTGTTTATCGATGTCCACAGGGCGGAAGGCGACATCCTGACATTTGCTACAAGTCTTCGCCGCGTGTATTCAAGCAGCGTGGATGTGTTCGTGATATGGCTGTTCGCGTCGCTCTTGTTCGCGTCCATTGTAATCACGCCGTTCATAATCGCGCATACGCGGTCGATAAAAAGAATCGCCAAGGCGGCGAATTTCTTCGGGCGCGGAATGGACATGCCGGGATTTGCGCCGACGGGAACATTGGAAATCCGCGCGGCGGCCAAGGCCCTGATTTCGATGAAAGAGCGGCTGGACAGATATAACAGGACGCGGACGGACATGCTGAACGCGGTAAGCCATGACTTGAAAACTCCTCTTGCGCGAATGAAGCTGGGCATTGAAACTGGTTCGGCGAAGAACGAAGCCTTGCTTTCGGAAATCGATAATATGAGCGGAATGATTGGCGGCTACCTTGCCTTCGCGCGCGGCGAACTGCCCGAGGAAGAACAGGATGTGTCGCTTGCGCCGATGCTTAACCGCATAGCCCGCGACTTTGACGGCAAGAAAATAAAAATAGAGCTGGCCCTGCCCGACAACCCGGTCCTGTTCTATGCAAGGCCGACCGCGCTGGCGCGTGCGTTCACGAATATCCTGACGAACGCGGTGCGGCACGCGAAATCGAAAGTGAAAATAACGGAAACCGATTCGGAAGAGTTTGTCGAGGTTCTGATGGACGACGACGGCAAGGGCATCCCGGCGGAGAGAAGGGCCGAGGCTTTGCAGCCGTTCGTGCGTCTGGATTCCGCGCGCGCCGGGGATGGCGGAACGGGTCTGGGCTTGACGATTGCGAAACAGGCGGTCGAGAACCACGGCGGCTTGCTGTCGCTGGAAGACTCGCCCCTGGGCGGCCTCCGCGTCCGCGTCATCCTGCCGATATAATAGATGTCATTATTAAGTTCCCCTCCTATGGATGGGTCGGCGGCCCGGGTCCCGCGACAGAACGAGCGGGGCGAAGTGCAGGTCGTGGGTGGGAAGCCGGGGGTGGTCTTTGTCATGCGGGCGTTGGTCGGCATCCCATTTTGTAAAATATCATCTGTCATTCCACGGCTTGACCGGGGAATCCCGGCATAATTGTCATGGTCGGATTTAACCCGACCATCCAGGTCATAAGGCCTGCGCCCCGGGCCCCGGAACATGCAAAGCATGTTCACGGGTGGGGTTAGCAGGTTAATAAAACTCAAAAAATATTAGGCCAATCGCAATTTCGAGGATAGATTATTCAATACCAAGGAAAACGGGTCGGCGTCTAGCCTTGGTCGCCGCTGCGACGGCCCGTTTTCCGACGGTAGTGGATAATATAGACCGAAATTGAAATATTGGCCTTTTATTTTTTTGTCCTTACCCGCTGACGCCCCGGAAAAACTCCGGGCAATCTTGGCCGACAGTGGCGGGATACCAGTATTTGACGCCGAAACTGCAAAGCACATCCTTGCTCACTTGCGGATTGCCCTGGTTGTCGGTGTAATGATAATCCACTTTGTCGCCTTTGTTTTTGTCCTTGCAGCCCGGCACATTATATACTTTCTCCGAACCGCTGCAATCTGTCCAAGGCGCGTCGTTCCAATAAACCCCTTCGCAGACATAGGCGAACATATAAGCGCGATTGTCGCGCGAAGCCACTTCCCCGGTTTGCGCGAACTTGGCCGAATCAATCTGCTTTATGGAATTCGATTTGCTGTTCGCCGATAGGTC
>JAIRUP010000006.1 GCA_031254335.1 Rickettsiales bacterium | reverse complement strand
GCGGAACGAATCACTATGTCGCGTGTGGGCCAGGTAATCTTGAAGGCTTCGGACCGAACATCCCGAATGAAATCGAAAAAGGTTTTGATTTTATTCACAACAGCCCTTTCTTTTTGTTTTTGGCCTAAAATTATTGGCAGGGGCGAGAGGAATCGAACCCCCGACACGCGGTTTTGGAGACCGCTGCTCTACCAACTGAGCTACACCCCTATCCTGCGCGTTTTCCCCGCTTTGCCCATTTTAGACTGCCCGAAAGATACCACAGTTAATATAAATTGCAAGCGAAAAGAAAGCCTTATCTTATCTTTTTCCCCCCTACCCAATCAAGAAAAAAGTTGGGGTTTATGCTTTATTTGGTGGGCAAGGGGGGAATCGAACCCCCAAACCTTTCGGCGGCAGATTTTGAGTCTGCTGCGTCTACCAGTTCCGCCACTTGCCCTATCTTTTTTAATGTCATCCCGCGGCCTGACCGCGGGACCTCATCATTATATTGTCATGGTCGGATGGTTCGCGCCGAAGGCGGATAATCCGACCATCCAGGTTATAAACTGTCGTCCAAAGGACGACTCATTATTTCTTCGCGGCCTTGACGACCTTCTTCGCGGTCTTCTTGGCAATCGCCTTTTTAATCGCGGCCATGTCCGGCGTCAAACGAGAAATCGGCTTGGACATTACATACTCGTCCAACCCGCCGTGCTTGACCAAAGTCCGCAAACCGGCGGCGGACATGCGCAAATTGAATTCGCGGCCAAGAATCTCGCTCTTGAATTTAAGGTGTTGCAGGTTGGGCTTGAAAGCGCGTTTGGTCCTGCGGTGGGAATGCGAAACATTCATACCGACTTCGGTTTTTCTGCCTGTAATTTGGCAAAGCCTTGACATGATGGAATCCTTTTGATTGATAGCGGCAAGATTATATCACGCCTCCCGAAAAGTCAAGCCCTTTCCCGAACTTGTCATTCCGGGCGAAGACCCGGTATCTCATCCTTATTGTCATGGTCGGATGGTTCGCGCCGAAGGCGGATAATCCGACCATCCAGGTAATAACTAATATCATTTGTCATTCTGACGAAGGTCAGAATCTCAATTTGTATAAATCCTTTAATTCCACCCATTTTTATGATATAATAAACCAAAGATACCAAGAAAGGAACCGTCATCATGAAGCATTTATCAATACTCGCCATAGCCGGACTATTCGCGCTCCTCGCCCCTTCCGCCAAGGCCGACGATATTTGGACTCTTACAGCTGACGATAACTGCCTTTCCCAATACCAAGGGAATAAACGCGTCAATGTCTATGAATGCGGTTCCTGCTCGCTTAACGGGGCGGAAAGCAAGAACAACAATGATAAAATTCAAGCAAACTGTCCAAACAAACAATACCGCTGGTGCATAAAACCCACTGGTTCTGGCATTAGTTTTTTTGGCTTTAACCCCTTCGGGACGCGCGGATGGACCAAAGGATGCCATACCGAGCAGGAATTCAATAACATAGGAAACAGCTCGTCGTCTTCCACCAACGGAACACCCCAGCATACTATCGCGCACGGCAATGTTAATCCTCTGAACACAGCAGCCGCTTCGTCGCCCAATCCCGCCGATGGTCCGGACCATACGGCAGGCAACAACCGTGCCGTGGGCGAATGGCAGCGTATAGCGGGCGAGCGCGCGAATTCCGATGAAAACCTTACCCCGACGCCCCTTAACAGCACCGCTCCGGGACAAATCGGCAACCCGAATCGCAATCAGAATCAGACCGGCGGCTCTACCGGCGGAACAGGAGGGGGGGGCGCAGTCAAACCAAAACCAACTCCGGCTCCTGCACCGGCCCCTGCGCCCGCGCCGGCTCCCGTCGCGCCGCCCCTTAAATCCTTGGACACGCATAACCTTATGCACTCAAACAGATGGGTGGGCGCGGACGGAACATATAACTTCAAGCGATATGCGGTTGATTCGGTTGTCGGAGTCGCGCTTGGCGCGGCGGGCGGATTCATGGTGAATAGATTGATTGCGTCAAGCCAGTCTGATACGGGATTCGAAAGCGTCGGCTGTATGGTGGGCGATAAGCCGGTCGCCGGCTGGCGCGACGGCTTCTCTGTGGGCCCGACAAGCCCGGGTGCGGAAACGATAATAATTGATTAACTCTCTTGTCATACCCGCGAAAGCGGGTATCTCATCAATAAAAAAGTGTCTATTATAATAGACACTTTTTTTAATTCCATAAAGCGTGCGGGAACCGCCGCCCAATAACTCAAAAAAATATTAGCCGCGTCGCAATTTCGAGAATAAGCGGCTTTATTTTTTTGTCCTTTCGACCATCGCGTCAAGAACTTTTTGTTCAAACAATACCCCGCGCATCTGGTTAAGCGCGCCCTCGTTCTTCTGATAGTATTCAAGAACCTGCTGGGGATTGGCCCCGTTCTGATAAGCCTCGGTGAAAATGGACTGCTGCACTTCCTGGTTGCCGACGGTGATGTTTTCAAGGCGGCCCCACTCGGCCAGAATCAAACCCAGCTTCACGCGCCGTTCTGCTTCCTTGCGGGCTTCTTTTTCATTGAACTTTTCGGGATTCTCCTCGCGGGAGTATTCGACCTCGCGCGCGACAAGCGATTCGGGCAAATCCATTTTTACTTTGTCAGCCAATACGCCGAGCAGCTCTTCCTTCATCTGTTTTTTAGCGGCGGCTTCGGCCTGCTCGGCCAAAAGTTTTTTGATGTGTCCGCGCAAGGCGGCGACGGATTCCTGACCCACGGATTTGGCCAATTCGTCGTCGATGGCGGGAGTATTCGGCACGCGAACCTCGTGAATCTCAATCTCGAATCGGGCGGCTTTCCCTGCAAGATTGGGCGCGCCGTAGTTTTCGGGGAACTTCACATTCACATCGAATTTTTCGCCAACCTTATGTCCCATGACCTGGTCCTCGAATCCCGCGATGAATTGGTTCGACCCAAGCTCCAAATGGTGCTTTTTCGCTTCGCCTCCGGCGAACGCCTCGGACCCGACGAATCCCTTGAAGTCTATGACGGCGATGTCGCCCTTGGCGGCGCGGCGCGTTTCGTCGGCGGACTTTTCATATTGCGCGCGCGACTTGGCGAGATTGGCCAAAGCCTTTTCGATTTCGGAATCGGCGACCTCGGCGACTTTTTTGGTAAGCGAAATTTTTTCCAAATCGAGTTTCGGAAGCTCTGGCAAAACATCGAATTCCAAAGTGTATTCCGCGGCCTCGCCGACCTTGATTGGCTTTTCGGTGTCTAACTTTGGCGCGGCGGCAAGACGAAGTTTTTTATCCGCGATAAATCCGTCCAAATCGGATTGGATTGACTTGTTGACGGCGTCATACCAGGCGTCCGCGCCGAATTTGGTTTTAAGAACGGACATGGGGATATGGCCCGGGCGGAATCCCGGCAGCTTGGCCTTCTCGCCGTATTTCATAAGGATTTCGTTGCTGGCGGATTCGATGTCGCTTGCGGCAAGCGCGCCGACCAGCGTCCAATGCAAATCCCTGTTTTTATCTTTCCTAATCATGCTGGAACCTCTTTATGAATAAATTCTAAAAATCCGGCGAGGTCGCGTTTTCGAGGATAGATTGCCCAATACCAAGAAAAACCGACCGACGCTGGCCTGTGACGCCGCCGCGGCGCGTCGGTTTTTCGATGTGTAGTGGGCGATATAGCCCGAAAACGAAAAACCGAGCCTGGATTTTTTGTCCTTTTTTAACGCTTCGAGAACTGGGTCGAACGACGCGCCTTGCGGAATCCGTAATGCTTGCGTTCGACTTCGCGCGAATCTCTCGTCAGGAACCCGGCCTTCTTCAAAGCAGGCCTCTTGTCGGCGTCGATGATGGCCAAAGCCTTGGAAATCCCGTGCTTGACGGCGCCGGCCTGGCCGGACAAACCGCCGCCTGAAACGAAGGCGACGACATCGTATGAACCCTTCGAGTTCGAAACATCGAACGGCTGGCCCAGAATCATCTGCATGACGCTGCGCTTGAAGTATTCGTCCATCTTCTTGCCGTTGACTATGACCTGGCCGGAACCGGCGGCGAGATAAACGCGGGCAATGCTGCTCTTGCGCTTGCCTGTCGCATAAACGCGGTTGGCGTTGTTCGTGACCGAAGAATTCGAAGCAACCGCCTTTTTAACAACGGGCTTGCCCGCCGGAGCCTTGGCGGAGGTGGGCATGACTTTCGGAGCCGCGGCCTTGACGACGGGTTTCGCCGCCGGCTTGACCTCGACCTTCGGGGCCGGTTTCGCTGCGGGCTTGCCCGCCGGAGCCTTGACGACGGGTTTCGCCGCCGGCTTGACCTCGACCTTCGGGGCCGGTTTCGCTGCGGGCTTGCCCGCCGGAGCCTTGGCGGAGGTGGGCGCGGCGGCCTTTTTCACTTCGGGCTTCTTGGCCGCGGTTGTTTTTTTATTGTCTGCCATTAGGCGCTCCTTTTATTCTTGCGGTTCATCGCGCCGAAATCGACGACTTTGGGCTGCTGTGCGGCGTGCTTGTGTTCAGCTCCGGCATATACATGAAGTTTCGTCAGGCGTTTGTTGGCCAAAGCGACGGAAGTCCTGCGCCCCATCATGCGTTTGACGGAATTGAAGACGAATTTGACGGGTTTTTCCTCGCGCATCTGGCCGAATGTGCGTTCCTTGATTCCGCCAATCCAGCCGGTGTGCCAAATGAACTTGGTCTTGTCGGCCTTGGTCCCTGTAAGAGCGACCTTGTCGGCGTTTATGATGATTACATGGTCGCCTGTGTCCATTCCCGGGGTGTATGTTGGTTTGTTTTTGCCGCGTAGAACGGTTGCGACATAAGCCGCAAGACGCCCAAGCACGACATCGGTCGCGTCGATAAGAATCCAGTTGTGGTTCAGCTCGGACTGCTTGATGTGTTTGGTTGCCATATTGTTTTCCTTTTATTGAATGTGTGCATTATGACGGCGGCCGCCAAAAAGTCAAGAATTTTATATATGGTATTACAATACCGTATATTAATAAACTCGAAAAACATAAGGCCGGCCTTATGTTTTTTGGCTATACGGATTGTCGTTCTTCTTGTAAGCAATCCGCACCACAAGATTCTCCCAACCCAGCTCGCGCGCAATCCCGTTCCGCAAATACCTTTCATACGATTCGGGCAAATCGACAATCTCGCCGACATAAAGGGTTATGACGGGCGGGGCCTCGCCTGTCTGGGCGGCGAACTTGATTTTCATGGGCCGCTTGATGCGGGACAGCGGGGGCGGGGTCTTCTTGACCAGCTTTTCGACGACGCGGTTGACAAGGCTGGTCGGCAGATGGGTCTTGCTTTTTTCCACGGATTCTATCGCGCGCTTGACCAGGTTCTTGACGCCGGTCCCGCGCTCCGCGCTGACGGGCAGCATAAGGGGCTTGACGATTTGATTGAAGGAATTCTTGAAATCGTGTTTCAGTTTAAGCAGCAAATCCTCGCGCAGGTCTTCGGAAATCTTGTCCCATTTGTTAAGTGCGACGACAAGGACTTTTCCCGCGTCGGACACGCGCGCGGCGATATTCATGTCGTATCTCTCTACGCCCAGGGTCGCGTCGAGAACAAGAACGACGGCGTCGACATCTGGAATCATGGCGATTGCTTTAAGCGCGGCCAGGGTTTCGATGTCCTCTTTGACTTTGCCCTTGCGGCGTAAGCCCGGCGTATCGACCAGAACCAAATCTTTTCCGTCCAAGGAAAAAGGAATCTGCACCGTGTCGCGGGTTATGCCCGGCTGGTCGAAGGCCAGCATGCGCTTCTCGCCGATAATCTTATTGATGAGAGTTGACTTCCCGACATTCGGCTGCCCCATTATCGCCATCTTGACGCCCGACTCCCCCCTTGCGGGGGAGTCGGACGGCAACGCCGTCCGGTGGGGGGTCGAATATTTTCCAATCCAATTTTCAATCCCTTCAAACCCGATTTTATGCTCCGCGCTTATGGGCAAAGGCTCTCCGAAGCCAAGCCGCATAAATTCGTGAGCGCGTCCAAGGGCGGCCTTTCCGTCGGCCTTGTTCATAAGCAGCAGAACGGGCTTGCCAAGTTTCCTGATTTCGCGGGCGACGGCTTCGTCGCCCGGGTGAAGGCCGTGCATTCCGTCGACAACGAAAAGAATCGCGTCCGCGGCGCGAACTGCGTCGCGCGCGATTCCGGAAATGGCCTGCGCCAAAAGGTCTTTGGAATTCTCGATTCCCGCCGTGTCATAAACATTATAAATTAACTCCCCCCTTGTGGGGGAGTCGGCGGCCGAAGGCCTGCCCCCGCGAAGGCGGGGGTCGCCGGTGGGGGGTCTAATAATTCCCACCCCTTCCACGACATCCCTCGTAATGCCCGGAGCATTATGGACCAGCGCGGCGCGGCTCCGCGTGAGTTTGTTGAAGACGCTGGACTTTCCGACATTGGGCCTTCCGGCGATTACGACTTTAAGCATATTGACATACCCCTGCTCCGCGGTTATACTAATAAACGGCAGCAGATGGAGAATACAATGGCGGCGAAAAAAATTCCAGCAAAAACGATAAAGAAAACTGGTTCCGCCTTCCACAGGCTGGGCCACTTCCTGTTCAACCCGCGGAAATTCTTCAAGTCCATCATAGTGGACGGCAGCCTGGACGCGCCTATTATCAAGGCCTTGGCCTACGGTCTTATCGGCGGCGGGCTGACATTCGTGTTGCAGCTTATGCACGGGCACCCGACGACGCTGGGAACGCTCTTTTCGGAATTTATTACCACGCCGGTATTCGCATTGCTCACCTTGTTCGCATTGGCTGGGGTGCTGATGTTGGTTGCGGAAGTCACGGGCGGCGATAGGGACTTTGAAACGGCGGCCAAGGGCTTGGCGGCGATATTCTTCCTCTACCCTGTGATGTTGGCGTTGAACGCGCTGGCGTTTAATTGCACGAGTATATGGATTATAAGCCTGGCGGTGGACGCGTATATATTGTTCCTGTTGTATAATATCGGGGTGTATTGCCTTAATGGAAAGAAAATGAGCGTGAAAATCGTGATTTTGCTTGCGGGATTGTTGATGTTGATGGTGTATGCGACGGATTACCGTCTGGCATGGTTCTTGATGAAAAACGCCACCGCGACATTAAGTTGCATATATTAATTAAAATTCCCCTCTTGGAAGGGGTGGCCGAAGGCCGGGGTGGGAATCAATAGTATCCTTTGTTTCTCGTCCATTTTATGATATAATTAAGGCATGAATTCTATGCGCAATCTTTTACGCATGCTTGCCGTCGTATTTTTAACGACCTGCCCCGCCGCGTCGTTTGC
>JAIRUP010000009.1 GCA_031254335.1 Rickettsiales bacterium | reverse complement strand
CCTTATCGAAGCCCGCGTCCTTTTGAGACGATTTCATCATCTTGTTCGTGACGATTGCGCCGACCGCGCCAAGCGCGACGCCCACGCCAGCGTCGACTCCGTATCTGAATCCGCTGTATTGCCCGTCCGCGCCCACCCAGCGGCTTGCTTTCGTCAGGTTGTGGCCGGACAGGTTCGCGAGTTTTAGGTCGGGCGTATCGGCACCACACTTCCAGCCGTTAGCGACGCAGATACAATTTTCGCCATTATTATCAAACTTTGAATTATTAGAGAAATAATACAGAATGGATGTGTCTATTTTCAGCTGTATGGTATTATTTTCCTCGTTCTTGGTCATCGCTATGGATGTGTCGTCTTTATTTCCTCCATAGAAAGTATTAATCTGGCCATGTATGTCCGCGCCGCAGCAGTTCAGGATATTATTGCTATCAGTCTTGCAATTTTCGTTTTGTTTCAACGATTCTAAAAAAGCCGCTTTTTCAATAATGGCTGGCTGGGGCGTGTCAATCACGGCGGCATCCGTCTGCTGTTCCGGCGTGGGTTGCTGGGGGGGGGGTATTGCCGGGTTCGGGCGGCGCGCACTTAAAACCATTTACTGTTTTTTCGCCGTCGGGGCAGGGTATGCATTTATTGTTTTCATACCGGGCATTCTCTTTTTCGCAATCATTCAGCGTAAGCTGTTTCGGCTGCTGGACCGCGACAGCCGGTTTGCAACCGGACCAGCCGCTCGTCGTGCAGACATTAACTTGGTTGTTTGGACATTTTTTATTGTTGCCATGCGTCTGCATTTGGTCATTAAGCGGATAATACAAAACAACCATGCTGTCGCCATTATAGTTTTGACGGGATGTGTTTTGCGGGGCGCAACAATAATAGGTTTTCCGTTTGCCGCCGTCAAGGCCAGCAGAAACGCAGCCGGTAATGTCGGGTTGCGGTTCGGCGGAGAGGGAGGGGGCGATGGAGAGGGTGAGGATGGACAAGACCACCCCGGCCCGTTGGGCCACCCCTCCACAGGAGGGGAACTTAATGATATTTTTACAAATTGAGATGCCGACCTTCGCTAGAATGACGGCGGGGGTTATGTTTCTCATAACCCGATTATATCATAAAAGGGCTTGATTTATCAAAAAAAATGCACTATATAAGGGATATATACCCCGGCCTGCGTCGGGGTTTGACAATAAAGAGAGGTCCCCATGTCCCGCCCATATATGCCCGCTTCCACCGCAAAATGGCTTATTGAAAACACCGCCCTTACTTTCGAGCAAATATCCGACTTCTGCGGTTTGCACGAGTTGGAGGTCAAATCAATCGCCGATTCGGAGAACTCCAAGATTCAAGGCCTTAACCCCGTCCTTTCCGGCCAAATCGACAAGGAAGAAATCGAAAAGTGCGAGGCCGACCCCGCCGCGCGCCTTGTCCTTAAAAAGGGCATTTCCGACGAGCAGAACGCCGCCAAAAAATTCAAATACACCCCCATCAAGCACCGCAGGCACCGCGGCGGCGGAATTTTATGGCTTATAAAAAACTATCCGGAATTGTCCGACACCACCATCGCCAAACTTATGCGCAGCACCAAGACGACCGTTTCCCTTATGCGGACCAAGACCCACAAATCATATTCCGACATCGAAATTTCCAATCCCGTCGTGCTTGGGCTGGTGTCCGGCGTCGCGCTTCAAGAGCTTGTCGAAAAGGCGCGCAGGAAGGCGGCGAAGGCCAACAGCGGCGAAGTTTCGGAGCAATAAGGATTAATACAATGGACCCCGGCCTTCGCCGGGGTGACGGGTTAGGGAAGGCTCTGCCCGGGAATGACAAAGGAAATGAACGATTTATCCTCGAAAACGCGACCTCGCTAGGATTTTTCGGAACTTGTTATAAACAGAGAGATGGCAAATGTCTAAAAATATAAGCGCGACAGCGAAGTTTCTGATTGAAAGCCTGCCCGCCGGATTACAACAGCTTGCGACGCGCGGCGTGTCCGAAGGCTTTGTCGGACTTGAAGAAATCCGCGCCGGCGTGGCCGCGAGCGACGACCCGGAAATCAATTTCGACGAGATTGCGGAGTTCTTCAAAAACGACCTGGAAATCGAAATCGCCGAAGACACGGGAATTTCCCGCACCGATTCGCCCTATGCCGAAGACGACGAGGAAGGCGGCGGCAAAAAGTCCGCGATGTCCGACGAACAGCAATCACAGGTCGAAGACGACGATTACGAGTTCTATGCCCAGCAGCTTATGAAATCGAACATCGGAGCAATCAACATCAGCCAGGATTCCGTTCAATCCTATCTGCGCCAAATCGGACAGGTGCAGCTTTTATCCTCGGCCGGCGAAATCGCAATCGCCCAGCGAATCGAAGTCGCCAACAACCTTGTAATTTACGGCCTGTGCGAAAATCCCATGACGATTCGCTTCATGCTGGAACTTTACCACCAGCTTGTCGCCGGTGAAATCCGACTTCGCAACATCGTCAACCTTGAAAACATGTATTCGTCCGAGGCCGAGCTGAAATCCGTTCAGGAACTCGACGAGGCGCTCCGCGCCAACGGCGGCGACATAGAGGAACTTGACGAGGACGAGGACTCCGCAATCGCCTCGGCCGAGGAAGAGGAAGAAGAGGAGGAAGAGGAAAATCCCGACGACCCGGACGCCGCGCCAAAGGAACGCGAAGGCAAAAGTTCCAGCGGCGTTTCGATTTCCGCCATGGAAGAATCCCTTATGCCCATGGTTCTGGACCTTTTCGCGGAAATCGAGAAGCAGTTCAAGCAGATGGAGGCCTTGCAAAAGCAGCGCATGGAAATCATGACCGGCGCGCGGAAAGCCGACCAGTCCCTTGAAAAAAGATACACCAAGACCAGGAACTCCATATTCGACAAAGTCATAAAAATCCGCCTGCACGACGACCGCGTCGCGGAAATCATGGACCGCCTGACATCCAAGTCCGCGCTTCTCATGGGACTTGAAGGCAAGCTCATGCGCCTTGCCGCCCAGCTTAAAATCAAGCGCGAGGAATTTTTGGAGCATTACACCGGCCGCGAGCTGAACAAAGGCTGGGTCAAAAATCTCGCGCGCCTTAAAAATCCCGCCTGGGGCAAGTTCGTCAAAAAATACGAAAATGAAATCGCAAAAATACGCGGCGAGATTCTGGCCATCGCAATCGACACCGGCCAGCCCACCGGCGAATACAAGCGCGTCGTCGAGATGGTTCTGCGCGGCCAGGCCGAAGTCGCGCGCGCCAAACGCGAGATGATAGAGGCCAACCTTCGCCTTGTCATAAAGTCCGCGAAAAAGTCGTCCAACCGCGGGCTGGGCCTTGAACTGTCCGACCTTGTGCAGGACGGCAACATCGGCCTTATGAAGGCCGTCGACAAGTTCGACTACCGCCTTGGATACAAATTCTCGACATACGCGACCCACTGGATTCAGCAGGGGATTCTGCGCTCTATCGCAGACCAGGCGCGCACAATCCGCATTCCCGTCCACATGATTGACAACATTCACAAGATTCAGCGCGTGACCCGCCAATTCATCCACAAGCACGGACGAAACCCCACGCCGGAAGAACTTTCCAAAATAATCTACATGCCGGTCGAGAAAATCCACAAGGCCTTGAAAGTGAACCTTAAACCCGTATCCTTGGAAGCCCCGCTTGGCGGCGACGAGGACAGCTCGCGCATGGAAATAATCGCCGACGAGAACGCGCGCGACCCGTTCCATTCCGCCGTGCAGAAAAATATCCGCCAGGTCTTCACCAAACTTTTGGCCGAGCTTACGCCCACCGAAGAAAATGTCCTTCGCCAGCGATACGGCATGAACACAAACCGCACCCTTACCCTTGAAGAAGTCGGCGAGCATGTCGGCGTCACGCGCGAGCGCATACGCCAGATTCAGGAGAAGGCGATTCAGAAGCTGCGCCATCCGACCCGCGCCAGAAAACTTAGAAGCTTCTACGAAGAATAACCCAATGACAAAAAATCCAACCTCGGTAATTCGCTTTCGGATTAAATCGTCCACTATCTTCGGGAAGCCGACCCTCGCGGCGGCATTTCAGGCCAGACTCGGGTCGTCTTCCCTGGATATTGAACGATTTTCTCTCGAAAACGCGACCTCGTTAAGATTTTTTGGAGCTATATAATGAAATTTCTCGATGTAGCGAAGATTACCATCAAGGCAGGCGACGGCGGAAACGGCAGCGCAAGCATGCGCCGCGAAAAATACATCGAATACGGCGGGCCCGACGGCGGCGACGGCGGATGCGGCGGCGATGTCATCTTCCGCGCGGTGCGCAATGTCAACACCCTTATCGATTACCGATACAAAAGAAACTTCGCGGCCGAGAACGGCAAAAACGGTTCCGGCAAGCAGCGCACCGGCGCAAGCGGCAAGGACCTTATACTCGATGTCCCGACCGGCACCGTAATTCTTTCCGAAAACCTGCAAGTTCAATACGCCGACCTGTCCGCCGACGGCGCAACATTCCGCGCCGCGCGCGGCGGAAACGGCGGCTGGGGAAATGTCCACTTCAAGTCGCCCACCAACCGCGCGCCGACCCAAGCCAACGAAGGGCTGCCGGGCGAAGAGCGCGCCCTGGTTCTGCAACTGAAACTTATCGCCGACATCGGCCTTATCGGATTTCCGAACGCAGGAAAATCGACGCTTCTCGCCGCCATAACCGGCGCGCGGCCCAAAATCGCAAACTATCCCTTCACGACCCTTGCGCCGCAGCTTGGCGTCATGTATTCGCACGACAAGGAATTCGTTCTTGTGGATTTGCCCGGTTTGATAGAGGGCGCGGCCGAAGGCGTCGGGCTTGGCGACAAATTTTTGGCGCACGCCGAACGAACGCGCCTTATACTGCATTTAATCGACGGGACCGAAGACGACTGGGCCGCGCGGTATAAGACCATTCGCAGCGAGCTTGATTCATACGGGTTCGACCTGATTGAAAAACCCGAGATTATCGTCGTGAACAAGGCCGACGCCGTTCAGCCCGCCGAATGGAAAACGCGCATGGCAAAATTAAAGCGCGCGGCAAAGGGCAGGGAGATTCTTTCCATTTCCGCCGCAGGGCGCGAAGGGTTGGACGAGCTGAAAGCGGCGGTGGAGAAGGTAGAAGGTAGAAGGTAGAAGTATGGACTTGTCGTTGGAATTTTCGGAAATCGCGGACGCGGTCGAAACCCTTAGGGGGTATCTTTGACCCGGCCAAATTAAAAACCGAACTGCTTGCCGCGGAAGCGCAGGCAAACGACCCGGAGCTTTGGAACGACGCGGCCAAAGCCAAGACCGTTCTGCAAAAAAAATCCGCCTTGGAAAAAAAGCTTTCCGATTTCCTTTCCCTTGAATCCGACCTTGCCACATTGAAAGAACTTGACGACGGTTCCGACGAATGGGCCGCCGCCGTCCGGGAACTTCACAGGCGCGCGCTTGCCGCCAAGGACACGACCATGTTTTCCGGCGAGGCCGACGACTTTGAGGCTTTCCTTTTCGTTCAGGCCGGCGCGGGCGGGACCGAGGCACAGGACTGGGCCGGAATGCTGGCGCGGATGTATGTTCGCTGGGCCGAGCGCAAGGGTTTCTCGGTGGAAACAATCGAAGAACATCCGGGCGAGGAAGCCGGCCTTAAATCCGCGACATTCCGCATAGCCGGCGAACGCGCCTACGGCTGGTTGAAAAATGAAATCGGCGTCCACCGCCTTGTGCGCATTTCGCCCTTCGATTCCAACGCGCGGCGGCACACTTCGTTTTCTTCCATCGATGTTTGGCCCGATGTGTCCGACGACATCAACATCGAAATCAACGACAAGGATTTGCGCATAGACACCTACCGCAGCAGCGGCGCAGGCGGCCAGCATGTGAACAAGACCGACAGCGCGGTTCGCATAACGCACCTTCCCACCAACACCGTCGTCCAATGCCAGACCGAGCGCAGCCAAATCCAAAACCGCGAGACCGCGATGAAAATGCTTCGCGCGAAGCTGTATGAGCTTGAAATGAAAAAGCGCGAGGCGGCCGAGAACGCCGCGCTTTCCACGCAGAAGAAAATCGAATGGGGCAGCCAGATTCGGTCCTATGTCCTGCAACCCTATCAGATGGTCAAGGATTTACGGACCGGCGCCGAGCGCACCGACCCCGACGCCGTTCTTGACGGCGACATCGACGGGTTCATGCTTGCGAATATGAAAAAAATATAAAGCCGGGTATTTTTATTATTACCTGGATTCTTGGGCCCCGGCTTGCGCCGGGGTGACGGCGGGGAGAGGGAGTAGGCCGGGTAGGGCGGCGGGTAGGGCTTGACCGGGCGTCGTCGTATTCGTATAATGCCTTGATAAAAAGGTCATAATATGCCGGAAATCAAGGAAAACATCGAACAGTCCCAACTTATAGACGCCCTATCCGAGCGGTATTTGTCATATGCCGTTTCGACAATCGTCGCCCGCGCCATGCCCGATGTCCGCGACGGCCTTAAACCCGTTCACCGCCGCATTCTATTCTCGATGCTGAACCAAAAGCTTGGTCCCTCCGCAGGTTTCCGCAAGTGCGCGACCGTCGTCGGAGATGTTCTCGGCCATTATCATCCGCACGGCGACAGCTCGGTCTATGACGCGATGGTTCGCCTGGCGCAGGATTTTTCCGTCCGCTATCCGCTTGTCGACGGGCAGGGCAATTTCGGAAACATCGACGGCGACCCGGCCGCCGCATACAGATACACCGAATCAAAGATGACGCCCGCCGCCATGCGAATCATGGAAGGACTTGAAGACGACGCCGTCGATTTCGCGCCCAACTTCGACGGGACTTCGTCCGAACCAGTCGTCATGCCCGGCGCGTTCCCGAACCTTCTCGCCAACGGCTCGACCGGAATCGCCGTCGGAATGGCGACCAACATCCCGACCCACAATGTCGCCGAAGTCATGGACGCCCTTATGCTTGTTCTGGACAAGCCCGACGCCACCACCGCGCAGATAATGCGCAAACTCGTCGGGCCGGATTTCCCGACCGGCGGAATCCTTATCGACGGATTCGAAGCCATTGTCCGAAACTATGAGACAGGTCGCGGCGCGTTCCGGATTCGCGCCAAATGGCACACGGAAGAGCTTCCGCGCGACGGGTATCAAATCGTCATAACCGAAATCCCATACGAGGTTGCGGGCAGGAAGACCCGCCTGGTCGAGCAAATCGCCGAGATGATTGACCAGAAAAAACTTCCGCTGGTCGACGATATAAACGACGAATCGGCCGCGGATGTCCGCATCGTCATCACTCCGAAAAACCGCACGATTCCCGCCGAAACCGTGATGGCGCACCTTTTCGCGACGACCGAACTGGAATCGCGCTTCAATATGAACTTCAATGTCGTGGACAGCCTTGGCGCGCCGCGCGTCATGCCAATCCGCGAAGTTCTGGGCGAATTTCTGGCCCATCAGCGCACCGTTCTGATTCGCCGCGCGCAACACCGCCTTCGCAATATCGAGCGCAGGCTGGAAGTCTTGGCCGGGCTTCTTATAACCTATCTCAACCTGGACCGCGTAATCCAAATCATCCGCGAATCGGACGAGCCGAAAGTTCAGCTTATGAAAGAGTTCTCGCTTTCCGAGGTTCAGGTCGAATTCGTCCTTAACACGCGGCTGCGCTCGCTTCGGAAACTTGAGGAGATGGAAATCAAAAAGGAAGACAAGGCCCTGCGCGCGGAGCAAAAGGAATTGTCCGCGCTTCTCAAAAATCCCGAGAAGCAGAACGAGGAGATGCGCGGGATTTTCCAGGAAATCCAAAACGAATTCTCCAAAAAGACCCCGCTTGGAAAACGACGCACCGCATGGCAGCCCGCCGGAGAGGAAGCCGCCCTCGATTTGGACGAGTTCATCGAAAAGGAGCCCATCACAATAATCCTTTCGCAGCTTGGCTGGATTCGCGCCGCGAAGGGCCACATCGACCTTAACCTGACCGACGACATGAAATTCAAAGAGGGCGACAGCTTGGAATTCGCATTCCACGCCACCAGCGCGGATAAAATCAACCTGTTCGGGTCCGAAGGAAAAATGTTCACGCTGAACCCGTCCGCGCTGCCAAGCGCGCGCGGATTCGGCGACAGCGTGCGCCTTATGATAGAGCTTGGCGCGGAAGAAAAAATCGTCGCCGCCTTTCCCCTCAACACCGCCGCGAAATATCTTGTTTGCGGGCGGCACGGCACGGGCTTTGTCGCGGACGGCGCGAATTTGGTCGCGCAGACCAAAAACGGAAAGCAGATTATGAACACCGACGCGAAAAACCCGGCCATCGGCTGCTGGGAAATTCCCGAAGGCGCGAATCTTATGGCCGCGTTCAGCGGCTCGAACGACAAGCTGCTTGTCATGGATTTGGCCGAGATTCCCGAGATGTCGCGCGGCAAGGGAGTCGTCCTGCAAAAATACAACGCGGAACGGACCTATACCTTGGATGTCATGATTTTCCCGAAGAAAGAAGGGCTTAGCTGGACCACCGGGCGCGGCACGACGAAATTGGACGACTTGAAGCCATACATTGGGCATCGTGCGACGCAGGGACAGACGGTTCCCGTAGGTTTTCCAAGGTCGGGGAAATTCAATAACTAGGACAAAAAATGAAAGCTCAGTTTTTCGTTTTCGGTCTAAAACACCCACTACGCTTCGGGGAACCGGCTTCGCAGGAGCGGCCAAGCCTAGCGCGCGCCGGTTCCCCTTGGTATTGGGCGTTTTATCCCCGAAAACGCGACTTCGCTAGGATTTTTTGAGTTTATTTAATTAGGGTAAAAAAATGAAGGTTTTTATCAATCATAAAGTTTGCGACATGTCGCCCGCTTGCGGCGGAATCCGGGTTTGCCCCACCGGCGCGCTGTTTTGGGACGAAGCCGCCGACCGCATAGGACACGACCCCGAAAAATGCGTCGGCTGCGGAGCTTGCGAAAAGGAATGCCCAATCGCGCAGGCGATTCGCTTGGCGCGGGACGCGGCCGAGGAAAAACGAATCGAGAAGGAAATCGCGGACGACCCGCGCCGCGCAGAAGACCTTTTTGTCGACAGATACGGCGGCGATTTTGTTCTTACGAAAGACACCGCGTCTATCGACGCGGTTTTGCGCGCGCAAAAATCGCCCGGCTTGGTTGTAATGGAACTGAACGACGAAGAAAAAATCCGCTGCCTTCTGATATGTCCATTCCCCTTGGCGAACTTTTCGGCCCGCGCGACAACTGGACGCACATCAAAGTCATGCACCCGGACGACGAATTGCTGAAAGCCGTCGGCGTTTCGGAACTTCCCGCTTTGGTATTTTGGCGGGATGGAAAAATTGCAGGAAAAATAGAGGGATATTTCGAGAATTGCGAAGGGGAGAGAGCACTGTTGGAATCAAAAATAAAGAAGGTGCTTCATGAACAAAATAGAGAATTTCACGACAGCTGAAACGCGGTTCCTATCGAACTTTTATCCTTGGAAAAATCCGCGCGGCGACAAATATCCGCATATAGTTTTCGTGCATTACGCCGGTCTGTTTTTCGACTGCGTCGAGGTCGCGTATCAGGCCGCCAAGGCGAAATATCTTGAAGACATGGTTCAGATTTCCGAGATGGACCCGTTTCAGGCGAAAAAATTCGCCGATGCGCGGGCATTCATAATCCGGCCCGACTGGGACAGAGTAAAGCTGCCCGTTATGAAAGATTTGGTGCGGCAAAAATTTTATTTCAGCACCGCGCTTGGGAAAATGCTGGTCGGGACCGGGGACGCCGAGCTGCTTGAAGGGAACAGCTGGGGCGATACTTTTTGGGGGATATGCAACGGCGTCGGCGACAACAATTTGGGCAAGATTTTGATGGATGTAAGGGAGAGGTTAAGACAAAAAATATTGCGCTAATATTTTTTGAGTTTATTTATTATTTTCTGATGGCGGGGGTGAAGGATTGCTCCCAGTCCGCGACCGCGCTATCGTTTATCGTGCAATTAACCTTATCGAAGCCCGCGTCCTTTTGAGACGATTTCATCATCTTGTTCGTGACGATTGCGCC
>JAIRUP010000001.1 GCA_031254335.1 Rickettsiales bacterium | reverse complement strand
GCAACCAGCATATAGCCGCTTGTGACTCGGAGGATTTGGCTTCTCTGTTCGGCGCAACAGGCTCGGTGTCCAATCCGGCCGACGGGTCTTATATCGCGGAAAGAATTAAAGAAGGGGCGCAATACATGGCCGACAATTCCACCGTTCGGTGCGAAAAAGCCGCGAACAAATGCTTCACCGACGCTTGCTCGAAAAACCCGAACCTGTGCGCGGTGGATACGACCGACGACGATGTCAAGCAAGCTGCATGCATGCTTCTCGACGGCGGCGCGTGCCCCGACAACATAACTCCGAGAAAAGTCATAACCGCCGCATGCCGCGCCACCATCGGAAGCAACCGCGACTGCAAGACCCTTTCCGGCGCGACCGACATCGACGATGTATTCGAAGACATTTACGCCCTTTATTTCGCTGGATTCCGCGGCGCGCCCCTGGCCGCGCTTAAAGTCGAATTCGACAGGACAGTCCGCGAGCAATGCCTTGGCGAGGCCGAGTCCTGCATCAGGCAGGTTTGCGGAAACGGCAACGCCCTTGTATGCCACCAGCAGGCGACCGAAAACAAACGCGAGCTTTTGACCGGAGTAAAGGCGATAGTCGGGACTTTGTGCAACAACCCGATTGACACCAACCTTGCCTGCACTTATTCCGTAAAGGCGAACAGCACGCCGATTGCCACCATCATCGCCCAGGCTTCGGACCTTTTCGCAAACAATCTGAAAAACAAGTTCGACCCCAACTCCGCCAACAAGGTCGAAACGCAATGCATGGCGACAGTCCAATCCTGCGTGCAGACAAATTGCGGCGACAACTATTACGGCTGCATGACCATCGGAGACCAAGACTATGGCCTTAGGGTCAAACTTAACGACAAAATCGTCAAATCCTTCTGCTGGGCCGAAGTAACCGGCGACGCCAACTGCGACACTTATTTCCAAATAATCGGCGCAAAGGACAATTCGTCCATGCTGGGCGGATGGGGAACCGCGTCGGCCTCCGGCGATTCCGATACACAAAACACAGCCGCTTTCGGAAACATACTGCGCATGATGGAGAATATCGCAACTTCCAAGCGCGAGGCCGATTATTCGTCCCGCATGAACCGCTGTATCGCCCAAGGCGGAAACACCCGCTGGGGCGCTTCGCTTAAAACAATCGCCGGAGAAGGAGAAGAGGGAGCGTCCTTTGAAATCAACGCGCCGTCGACCATGTCCATAACCGACACATGCTGGTCGCAGGTAACCCTTACGGTCGATACTTCGGATTCGGAAATAAACGCGCGGTTGAAAAAGAGAACATTTGAATCATTTTGGGTGCCGGCGGGCGGGACCTTTACCTGCGGAAGCTGGATACCGCAGAATGTGTTCGATAGCGGAAAGGGCAACTTGACACACTATAAAATGAAAGATGTCAACGACAAAGAAATGCTTCCCGACTGGCTTAAAATCGGCGCGGCCGCTTTGGCCGGCGGCGGAGCAGGCACGTTCGGCGGAACCAAAATCGCACAGATGATGGGGGCTGGAAACGACGCCAAGTCAGAACATACAAAAAAACTTAGCGATTTGGAAAGAGCTTTATCCGCGCTTGGTTCATATCAGTTCGGCACTAATCAAACCACCAACGATAATTTGAAGAACGCTTTAAGTACCGTCGGAAGCATAATAAGCGCCAACAGTAGTATAAATGTTGGAAATGCCTTGTCAGATGCTATTACCGCCGCGAACGCCGCCACTATTACCGCCGCCGGAAACACCTCAGCTTTGTGTGCCAATTGCGCGACTGCCAATACTAAATTGAATGATTTGAAAAAAAATCTTACGCAGCAGAAGGAAGGCGTATCGACAGATATAGCCAATGCGAAGAGCGGTTGGTCCAAAGGCGAGATAGCGGGAGCTATCACCGGCGGTGCGGTTGGAATGGCGGGAGCGTGGGTGGCCGCTTATAGCATTTCGGAACAAGGCGATAATGCGGAACTTAAAAGGATGAATGAAGCCTTGATTAACAAAGTCGCCGAGAATATGACTTGCACAGTCAGCCTTGTCGGCGGAGGGACGAAGAAACTGGGGCTTGGCGAATCGTGGACCCTGCCGCCGCTGTAACCCCCCCCCACAAAAATTTATTTCATAAATTTCGACTCCCCCGCAAGGGGGGAGTTTTTTATTAGGTGTCGCGCGGAGCGCGACGGTTTTATACAATGGACCCCGTGCTTCCACGGGGTGACGGGGTGGAGAATGTTGTATATTATAGTAGACAGATTATATTGATGAGACCCCCGATTAAATCGGGGGTGACCACCCTTCGCTGAGGCTATGGGTGGCAGGCAATTACCTGCTATCGCAGGCCTTATTACTGGATGCCGGCTTTCGCCAGCATGACGGCGGAGGGGGTTATTCGAATTCGCCCGAGGATTCTTCCGGCGTTTTCTCCATGTGCGTTCCCGCGGGATTGTAATTGTCTTCCTCATACCGCCCGGCCTGCGGGTCCAAATCCGTGAACCTGCTGTATTCGCCGCGATAGCCCAGGTGGATTGTGCCGATGGGGCCGTGCCGCTGCTTTGCGATTATAAGCTCGGCCTTGTTTTTGTATTTTTCCATATCCTTTTGCCACCAGTCGTGCTGGTTTTTCGATTTCTCGCCGCCCTTCTGGTTCAGTTTGTTCGCCGGGTCGCGGCCTTGCAGATAATACTCGTGGCGATAGGTGAAGGCGACGATGTCCGCGTCCTGCTCTATGGAGCCGGACTCGCGAAGGTCGGAAAGAATCGGCCGCTTGTCGTCGCGGGATTCGACTGTGCGCGACAGCTGCGACAAGGCGAGAACGGGAACATTAAGCTCTTTCGCAAGCATTTTAAGGCCGCGCGTCATCTCGGAAAGCTCCTGCACTCGGTTGTCGCTTTTGCGGCCGCCGCCGGGCGCGCTTAACAGCTGGATATAGTCGATTACAATCAGGGCGACGCCGCCGTGCGACTTCTCGTATTGGCGCTGCAAGCGGCGGGCGCGCGCGCGGATGACGGGAACGGAAATGCCGGGAGTGTCGTCCAGGACAAGCGGAAGTTTTTCGATTTCTTTCGATTGACCCGCCAACATCATAAGGTCCGTGTCGCTGAGGGTTCCGTTTCGCATGCTTGAAGACGGTATGTCGGAAACGCTTGAAAGCACGCGGGCGGCAAGCTGGGCGGAACTCATTTCAAGGCTGAAAAACACGACGACGCCGGAAAGTTTCTTCGGGACCTTGTTGTCGGAAACGGCGAGGGCGGCGTTGAAGGCCATATTCATGGCGATTGTGGTTTTGCCCATGCCGGGACGACCCGCGATGATGACAAGGTCGGAAGGATGAAGCCCGCCGATTTGATGGTCGATGTCGGTGAAGCCCGTCGTCAAGCCCGAAAGATGTCCGTCTTGTTTAAGCGCGGCCTCGGTCTGTTCCAAAGATTCGCGGAGCGCCTGGCCGATGGTCATGGACTGGCGTTCGGAAGTCGTGCCGGTTGTGGCAAGCTCGAAAAGTTTTTGCTCGGCCAGCTCAATCTGCGCGGTCGCCGGCAGCTCGGGGTCTTCGACGGCGGCGGTGTTCATGACGCCCTGTCCTATGTCAATCAGCTGGCGGCGCAAAGCGTTGTCGAAAACGATGCGCGCATAGTGTTCGATGTTCAGGACGGTGGAACCCATTTGCACAAGCTGGTCCAGATATTCTGTGCCGCCGATGTCGGCAAGAACGCCCTTTTGTTCAAGATAGTTTTTGATGGTTACGGTGTCGGCGGGAAAGCCCTTGGAGATTTGCTTTTCGATGATAAGGAAAATCTCGGAATGCGGAACGCTGGAAAAATGTTCCGGGCGAAGGAAGTCGGATACGCGTTCATAAGCGCGGTTGTTCAGCAATATGGCGGCAAGCACGGCCTGCTCGGCTTCCAAATTGACTGGTAGATTATTCTTGTCCATCTACTTCTTCCTTCTTACTTTCCCCCCATACTACCCCATATATTTCAATTTGCAACTGTAAAAACAGGGCTTATTTATTAAACATTTCCCATTCTTCCGCGCGGCGGCGGGTCAGGCCGGGAAGGGGCGCGCCCTTTACTTTGTCCCACGCTTTCCATGCGGATTCCATCGTGGGATACGACGCGCTTTGGAAGTTCGCGTCGCTTAAATATTTTCGCAGCGTCGAATTCTTGAACGCCGAGACTCCGATATTGAATATAAGCGAGACCAACGCGTCGAACTGGTTCTGGGTGAAATTTCCCGTGAGCGCGGATTCCGCGATTTTCACATCCTCGCGCAGAAGTTTGTCGGCTTCGCCCTTTGTTATTTCCGTCATCGCGGTTTTCACCAAGTGGCCGTAGCCGATTGTCTTATATCCCGCTGGGCAGTCGTATATCGACAGGCGGAGGCCTTCGTGTTTTTTTATGAGGGCAAGGCCTTGGTCACTGGTTCGCATTTTTCCCCCTTTCAATCATCGCTTCGATTTGGTGGACCAGCGCGCGCTGCGCTTCCAGTCCGCGGAGCTGGGCCTCGGTCGCGTCGGGTCCAAGGTATCTTTCAATCGTGATGGAGCGCAGGTGCTTTAACACCTGCGCGCCGCTATGCGTCGCAAAACATTGCGCGTAATTCTTTTCCATTTATTATCCTTATGACAAAAAATCCAACCTCGGTTTTTCGTTTTCGGCCTAAATCGCCCACTTGCTTGGAAAACCGACCCTCGCGGCCGCACTAGGCCAGTCTCGGGTCGAGGCTTTCCCGCGCATTGGGCGATTTATCCTCGAAAACGCGACTTCGTTAGGATTTTTTGGAATTTATTATTGTTCGGTTTTTGCAATGAGTTGCTGGGGGATGTGGAGCGCGTCCGCAATCCATACGAACGCCGCTTCGGAATCGATTTTATCCGACATGCCGGCTTCGGACACTTGCGAAATCCAGTTAAGAACCTGCGCCGCAGCGTCCGAATTCGACAATTTCGAAATCGGCGACGAGCACCTTAGCTTCGCGTTCGCCCCCAGCTTCACATCCGCTATCAGCCCGCGCCGCGACAATATATACAATCCGCGGTTCGCAAGCGGGTTAAGCATTTCAAACAGCAGTCTGCCATACGCGCCGCCCAAGACGCGCAGCATATCCGCGTTCCGCGCCATGACTTCCGTCGCCGTCATGACCTTATCCGTCATCGCCGACAATTTATCCGCGAGAAGCGCGGTTCGGATACGCGCGCGAAGGTCCCCAAGAACAAGCTGCGACACATCGAAATCCGCCCCGCTGCGCAGCGGCGTCAGGCCCGAAGAACCCACCGCCTTTGGGATAATCGCGCCGGGCGTCAGGCTTATGTTCGACAGATTTATCACCCCGTCGTCGTCCGCCTGCCATATTCCCGCGACCGATATGCTCGCGTTTTTCAGAATCAATTCCACGACCTTGTTCGCCGTCTTTATGTCCGGCAGGGCGCGCATTACCGGACTTCGCCCGTAAATCTCGCCGGTCGCCGCGGACCATCTGAAAATTATAAACGGGTTTGTCTTGAATTCGCCCGTTTCCAGAATATTATTCTCGAACTTGCCCTCGATGTCCGCCCAGGCCGTCATTTTCCAGACGCCGCCCGATTCCACCACGCTTTGGATTATCCGCACTTCCGCTTCGGGATTATTCTTCGCGCTTTCTTTCAGGCTTTTCGGCGGAGTCCAGTTCGGATATTTCGCCATCAGATTTTGCGCGCTTTCCGAAGTCGCGTAGAACACCGCGCTGACGGAATCGCTGGCGTCGCGCAAAAGCGCGATGTCCTTCATCGGAAGGGCTTGGAAATTGAACGCGCTCGCGCTGCCAATCGGGTTTTCCGAAAACAGCATGCACGCCGTTCCCAAAACAGCCAAGTCCAGATAGCACTGGTGCGCGACCGTATAGAAATTGGAATTGTTAAGGTGTTGGCGAAGGGCCGCTTCGGCCGCCTGTTCGTCAAGGCTTTCCGGGTCGTCGTTCGTGAGATTCAGCCATTCGCTTTCCGGCGGAGTCATCATGGAAAACACGCTGCCCGCCAGAAGTTCCGCCGCGTCGCTTGCCGTCGAGTCGAACAGCATCGCTGCGTCGTCGTCTGTTTCCGGCATCGTGTATTTCTTGCACGCAGTCCAGCGCGCGGTCCAGGCGGCCTGCTCGGCCATAGCTTTTTTATAGAGTTCGATTGTGTTCATGTTTTTTCCTTTTGGTTTATTCAACTTGATATATCGTGTCCGCGGAGTGAGGGGTGCCGAGGTAAAGCATTGCGCCGCCGGGCGACAGAATAAAATCCAATTCCCGCAGCCGCTCGCGCAATTTCGCCCGCTTTTCCGCCGTATTCGAGGTATTCGGGACTTCCACATCGTCGCATATTATCAGGTCCGCGCGCATGCCCGTTATATTTCCATGCACGCCCTGGCATATAACCGAAGGCTCGCGCGGGCCCACCGGCCTTTCGATGGTTATCCGGTGCGAGGCCCATTCCTTTTTGACTTCCGGAACCATATCCTTGCATTCGGGATGGTTCTCTATAATATTTTTTATATGGGACACCATGCGCGACGAGAGCGACTGCTCGGCCGACAGAATCAGCACGCGCGCCAACGGCCGCACCGTCAGGAACCACGCCGCCATTATTCCCACGACCGAGGATTTCCCCGAATGCCGGAAGCACATCATCAGGCCGCGGTTCCCCGCCGCCGACGAGAAGACCGTTCTCACGAAAAAACGGACCATTTCAAGATGGTGCGGCGGCGTTTCCATCCCCAAGAGGTTATTCCACGCGTTTATGAAAGCCGCCGCCGAATCATTGCCGCTCACACCGCCGTCCCCAGGTGCTTCATCAATATTTTCAGAAGGTTCTTCGCGCGGCGGTCCTTGTATTTCAGGCTTGACAGGCGGCCTTCGCCCTTGGCGATTTTTTCATCCATGCCTTCGGCCGCTTCCTCGGACAGCCTTTTCAAAACCGCCGCGTCGCTCGCGCTGTCGCCGGACGAGCCCGCCGCGCCGAATTTCGCGCGCTGGGCCGCCAGAGCCTTTTTCACAAGGTTCGCCCGCTGCGCCTTGTCTTCGGCAAGCTGCGCGTTCACTTTCGCGCGCTCGGATTTGATTTTGTCTTTTTCCTTTTTGTCGTTCACGCCAAGGATTTCGTTTATTTCGTTTTGGTATTGGGACATTGTTTGCTCCTTTGGTTTTTGTTAGATTGAGATGCGGCCTTCGACGGTTATCGAGAGGATTGCCAGCGGTTTCGGCTCGCTGCCGGAAATTTCCCAAAGCGGCGAATCCGCGTTGCCCGCCGTTCCCAGCGAATTCATCACGACATCGCCCGTGAACGGGATTTCCGGCAGCGGGACCGTTTCCAGTTCCCCGCCGTTGAGCCGGACTTGCAACGATTCCGCATCCATCACGCGGGCTTTCCATTTCACAAGCCTGGCGAGCCTTGCGGGAGTTCCGTCCGAAAACACCGGCATGGCCGCCGCTTTGTGCGAATACGCCGCATTGAACGGGCCGTCCGTCATTTTGGTTTCGTCGAACCGTTCCAGCGAGACTTCCGCCCCGTGCGACGCCACCGCGTATACGGTGTCGTCCGCGACCGCGACGCTGTGCCACGGGCCGTCCGTCTTATAGACCGACCAGCCGAGGATTTCCAGATTGTCGTCCTTTTTAAGGACGGCCATCGTTCCATCGCTTTGGACAACGAACAATCTTTTCGACGCCTGGTGATACGCCGCGCATTTCGGCCCCGTCATCAGATGGCTTGACAACGCCGACAGGTCCGTCGCGCTGTAAGAGTCGCTGAGATTATCCAGCCTTAGCTCGCGCAGCTCGGAATTTTTCGACACGAAGAGCGTCGCGCCGTCCACCCTTTGCGGCGCGGCGAACCTTTCAGGGTTCGAACCGATATTCGTATGCTGCCTTATCATCAAATTCGCCGGAGTAATCGGGGAGCCCTTGACGCTCCATTCCCCGGCGTCCGTCAGGACTTCCAGATTTTCGCCGCTTTGGACCGACACTATATTATGCTGCCTGTCCGACAGGAGCGACGCGACGACCGCTTCGGAATCAAGCCCCGAGCCGGTATCGAAATTAAAGTGCCGTCCCGTTTGCGACATCCATATAAAGTTGGGAAGCGATTCAGTGCCCGCGAAAACAAGGCGGTTCTGATACACCGTCACCCCCGCGGGCCAGCCGCGCCAATTTCCGAACGCTCCCTCGGACCAGTCCGAGACGGTCCCCGTCGGCATAGGCGTCGCGGTATCGTTCGTCGCCACGCGGACCTGGGTCGGCGCGATGTATTCGACAATCCACCACTCGATGCCGCCGAACTTCATGTTCGTGCCGACGCAGCTTTCGCCCCATTGGTTATGCAGAGATGTAAGAATCGCCATGCGGCTGCCGTTGTTCGGAAAATTCGCGACCGAGAAGGGCCAGTTGGAATTCTCGAACTTGTGCCAAGGCATATATTGGCGGTCGTTGTCGTAATCAAGCTGGACCCATACGAGATACCACGGGTCCGACGACAGCCTGTAAGGCCGGATTTTCGGATGCGTGAAAATCAGGATGTCTTTCAGCTGCGCCGCCTGGACTTTCGGAAGGTCTTCCTCGGACCACGGCGCGTCGAGCGACGCATACTGCGTTTTTCCGCGGAACACTTTCAGATTGCGGTCGCCGAGCACGACCAGATATTCCTCGCCGCCTTTTTTCTTGAACGAGAACATCCGCGCGCCGCGCGACATGTTCCCGGTCATCGCGCGCGTGCCCGCGCGGCGGCAGATTCCGCCGGACGACATTATGTCCATGTTTTCCAGACGGCTTAGGCCGAAAGCCGCGGTTTTCAAGTCGCCGCGGCCTTTCAGTCCCGGCGACACCTCTCCCAGCGCGAAGCTGGAATTGGTTTGCAAAAATTTAGTTCCCGCCATAATCAAAACCTTTGGTCTATGAGAGAAAAGCCTTCGAGGGGCGCGGAGTCCCGCATGTCCGTCAGCTTGGCGTTCTTCAATTCATCGCGCGCGAGTTCCTGCACGGCGCGCATCAGGGACGGGTTGTCGCATAACGGCATGCATAATTCCGCCGCCAATTTCAGCGACAGCGCGCCTGCGAAATATTCCGGCCAGTTCTCGACCGGCGGCTCGGCGTCCTTGGCGAAATTCCACCGATACGAATCAAGCAGGCTGCGCGACGCGCTGGCGAACAGCGTTCGCGCGAGGGTTCCTCCCGCGCTGTTCTCGTCCATCGACGCGAGCGGTTTTTCGCCCAGTTTAAGCAATGCTAGATTACATATATCTAATTGTGTTGGCATGGTAGGCTCCTTTTTGTTCGACCCCCCACCAAAATTTTCCTTGAAAATTTTGACTCCCCCGCAAGGGGGGAGTTGGGTTGTTTTTTTATATTGCGGTGGTGATTATGCTGCCGTTGATGACTTTGAACAGCTTAACCGTGCCGACGCCGTCCTCGCCGGAGAATACAAGCATATCCCCCGTGTTTATCGCGTCCCGCGTTTTCAAGAAATAATTCACGGCCGTGACTTGCGCGACGGTATCCTCGGACTTGTAATGCCACATCGTGAAGCCGTTCGCGTAAGCGATGACCGACAGGTTTTTATTATTGAACGCCATTTTTTCCTCCTTTGGTTATTCGCCGCACTGGATGCGGATTATTCCAGCAGGGTCTATCAGGCACGCGCCTTGGGACATGCTGTTGGACACGAAGTGCGCGGCGCGCTCGCCGTGCCACGATATGTCGGATTTCACTTCCTGTCCGCACGCGTGTCCGACCGCCGACGAGTGGTATATGAAGCAATCCCTTTCCGTATCGTTGAAGTTCGGAAGACCGTTGTGCAATATCCAGACCACGCCCATCCATTTCTTCGTTTCCGTCCCGGACAGCATCGGCAGATTTTCGCCGACATATTCCGCGCTTGAAAACTCTTCGATGGCGAGCATGTCCTTCCATTGCTTGACGCCGATTATGCCGAAGCGGCGGCCGTCGTCCGGCACATCCTTGGCGTTCAGCCTTTCAATCGCGGCGATGATTTTGTCCTTGGTAAGGCCCGAGTGGTAGTCCTCTACAATGACGCTCGTCTTGTTCAGGGCATTGATAATCAGCTCGTCCGTTTTGCGGCCAAGCGCATAGGCGCCCGCCGACGCGACCACGCGGCGCTCGTCGATGTTGACTTTCAGCTCGTCCAAGGCGTCGACCCAGTCGCCGGCGTAATAATCCACAAGCGGGCATTCCACCGGCTCGTGGTTAAGGTTCATGACCGGGACAAGGCCGTGGCGGGATTTAGAGCTTGCCGTGCCTTTGCCGATTTTTTGGAAGGTTGTCGACGCTCCGACGACTCCGTTCTTGGAACGGACCGTTTGGCGAAGCTTGGTTCCCATTTGCTGGTAGGCCAAATGGACATCCGCTTCGAACTGTTTTATAAAAGACTGTTCTATATTCATAGACATTCTTGTTTCTCCTTTACTGTATGGCAAAAAATCTATCCTCGATTTTGCGACCGAACTAAGATTTTTTGAGTTTATTTATTGGTTTATTCGCCGTTAGGGTTGTGCATTGTCAAATGCGCCGTAGTTGCGAAGGTTGGGAATGGGTCGGCGGGGCCGATTGTCCAAATGTGCTGAATTATCCGCTTTGCGCGAAGCGGATAATTCAAGACAAAAAAATCCCCGCCGGGGGCGGGGATGGAAAATTGATATTTGCAATGGAACGACAGATTAGTCTTTCCGGCCGAGCATGAAGGTGAATTCCTTATACAGGGAGAGGCCGGCCACCGCCAGCACGAACATCCCCACCGTTATATAGGTCGTTATCACGAATATCTTCATGAACGAAACGCCCGCAAGCAATGTGTTCGGTATAACGCCCAGCGAGAACAGGCAGAATGTAATGCCAATCAACGCGCCAAGACCAACCGACACCCCGACGGACCATTTCATCAGCCGCGACATTTTCGCGCGCGCCGCGTTCGGAAGCCTCCAATTAATAAATATGTAATGGGCAGCGACGACCATGAGGACCATCGGGACGAACGCCGTCAGGAATAAAGTCGGAATCGATATGAAGCCGTTGATAATCCAAAAATACAGCTTGTCCCCGGTCAATGCGTAGTAGCCGACATTATTAAGAGTCCAGGCCGAAGGATACATGATGGAACCCGCGACCGCGAACAGCAGCGACAGGACGGCCCAAATTTTCAGGAACCGGCGGCCGCCGACATACATTCCTATGTTCACCATTTCGTTGCCGATTGTCGCAAGAGATTTTTCCGTTTTGCGCATTGCGGGCGAGACAAGCGGCTTGGCCGCAGGCTTCGGCGCGGATAACGAGGATTCCGGCGCGCGCAGGCCGATTTCCTTGGCGATTGAAAGTTTCTTTTCTACTAGTTTCATGGTTCTCTCCCTGTTCCTTCTGTATATAATAGGAGCGGGGAGTTAAATAGTCAAGGGGGAATTGACCCCCCCCACCGAAAAATCGCTTCGCAATTTTTCGACTCCCCCGCATGGGGGGAGTTAATTTCAAACCTGATAAAAAAACAAGCAGGCAAACGCCTGCTTTGTTTTTCAAGTTGAAAGAAAAAAAATTTACTTCTTTTTCTTCGCAGCTTTCTTCACCGCCGGTTTCTTCGCGACGACTTTCTTCGCGACCGGTTTCTTCGCGGCGGCTTTCTTCGCGGCCGGTTTCTTCACAGCTTTCTTCGCGGCCGGTTTCTTGGCGGCGACAGCTTTCTTGGCGGCCGGTTTTTTCGAGAATAATGGCATTCCCTTCTCCTTCATTTTCTTTTTTTATAAAAGCGAACAAGTTATTTCATCCGCTCCTTACCCATATTATATTATAAAAAAAATTTCGAGTAAAGAGAAAAATGAAAAAATGTTAAAAAAAGTTTTTAGCGTTCGATTGAGAGAAAATGTTTTTTCAAATGATATTTTTACAATTTGAGATTCCGACCTTCGTCGGAATGACAAATTTTATGAAAATAATTTCTTGAAGCCGGATTCTATCATGCGGACGAACTCCGCGTCGTGGTCGCGCCAATATTTCGGGTCGCGCATAAGATTCTTCAAGTCGCTTTCCGACAGATTGTCCGAACGGTTGCGGCTTGTCGATATGCCCGGCTCTTCCGACTTCATCATCCTATACAGGCCGCATATCCCCTGGTGCGTCCCGCACAGCGACTCGAACGCCTCCGCCGGCAGATATTTCTTTCCGAACGCCTCGATTTCAACCAGCGCGGGCGCGACCTTGTCCGCGCCGCCGAAAAACTTTTCCAGTTCCGCAAGCTCGCGCGCATCGTCCCTGGACGACGCCATGTCTTCCAGCAGCGGCCTTATAAGCTCGTCCGCGGCCTGGCATATTTTTTCGGCCTGGGCGCAGGTAAGGCCCATGTCCAAAAACTTTCGCCTTATGGAATCGTCTTCCGCGTCGCCGAATCCGGGCGCGGGGTATTCCGACGCGTCTTTCGGCGCGACGGGCGCGCTTCCCAGCTTTCTTTCAAGCTCGGCATACGATTTCAGAACCGCGTCTATGTTAACCCCGCCGTCCTTGGTCTTGAATTTTTCAGGAATGTTCTGGTTTTCGGTCATCGGGTTCCTCCTTTATGGTTTCCGATATGCTTTTGCGCAGGAACAGTATTCCCAGCATTGGGAACACCGCCTGCATTGTCATGAATATGTCCAGCTCGCCCGACAGATACAGCCCGACCGCCGAGACGATTCCCGTTATGGCCGTGATGTAAGTTTTTTTTCCGCGGAGCTGGCCGCCGCGTATAACAGATTCAATCATGTGTCAGCCTTACCATTTGTAAAAATGGAGATTTCCGATTTCACAGACGCTTCCGACGCCGGTCGCCCAATCGGGAAGATTTTCCGCGCGGTGGAACCGCGCCGCGCCGCGCGTTTGGTCGGCCAATACGCCGGTAAGCGCGCGCGCCAATGTGCGGACGCATATTTGCATAGCGGCGGAATCGTGCCTGAGCAGCAAGTCCGCATGACGCGCCGAACTTTTATTCAGGCACTCGAACAGCCGCTTGTCTTCCGCCATGTCTTCAAGCGAGCGGCCCGCGCGCACCAGATTCGCAACCATGGACGCCAAGGCCTCTATTTCCGCCAGGCTTGCGGCGCGGGTTTCCGCATATATGAGCCGCGCCATTCGGAACAGCGCGCGACGCGGAAGGTCCGTGTTTTCGATTACGGTTAAATGCGGATGCGGCCGGGATTCCCCGGTCAAGCCGTGGAATGACAAATTATTATTGACGGTTTGCGGGGCGTTGGTCATCGGGGTTCTCCTTTTTCAAGTTTCTTTTCGATTCTTAGAAGGTGGTTCGTCAGCCGGGCCTCTACATCCTTGATATACGATATGGACGCGTAGCCGCGCGCGACTTCCAGCTTATAGTCCGACAGGTCCTTTTGGAAGCCCGCGAAATTGGCGCGGATTTTCTCGAACGCCAAGTCGGTTTGGGATTTCAATCTGTTGAACCACATGAACAGGCCGCCAAGAATCGGCAGCTCTACCACCTGAATCCACCAGGTGAGGTCGATGTTTTGCATGGTTATACCTTTTATATAAGGACAAAAAACGCAAGCCTTGTTTTTCGTTTTCGGACAAAATCACCGAATGACACGGCGAAAAACAGGTCGTCGCGGACCATTAAGTCCAGACGCCGACCTGTTTTTCTTGGTCCTCGGCGATTTATCCTCGAAAACGCGATGCGGCTAATGTTTTTTGAGTTTATCAATTAGTTTGTGAATAGTAATAAAAAACCGGCGCGAAATTAATCGGGCCGGCTTGGATACTATTCCATCTTTGATAAAAACACTATATCACAAATCGGGATTAAAATCAAGATAAAAATAGTAGGAAAGAAATCGGCGCGCGAAATTTTTTCTTTTTTCCTTGCATTAAAAGTTTTAAGGCGCATAGTGGACTTGAACAAACACAAAAACAAAGGAGAAACATCATGAAACTTTCAAGAATAGCTTTGGCCGCCGTCGTCGCGACAGGCGTCGCCGGAACAATCGAAACGGCGCGCGCGGACAATGTCGGCTGCGGACTTGGTTCGGTCATATTCTCGGGACAGCGCGGATTGGTCTTCGACCTTGCCGCCAGCTTCACCAACGGAATATTCATCAACCAGGCCTTCGGTATGTCGACCGGAACGCTGGGATGCAAACAGGGCGCGAGAATCGAAACCCGCCGCTTGTTCGCCTTCGTCCACACCAACTATGAAACCTTCGCGATGGAAGCCGCCAGCGGCGAAAAGGGCGAGGCGACAATAGCCGCCGCCGCAATCGTCGGAATGGACGCGGACAAGTTCGCCGCCCTTATGAGCGACAACTTCGAGGCGATATTCGGCAACAATGCCGACGCGTCGGAAGCGACCAACGCGATTTACGCCCTTGTCGTGAAAGCGTAATAAGGACAAAAAATATAAGACCAATATTTCAATTTCGGTCTATATTTCCGATTAACTGCGAAAACCCGACAGCCGCGGACGCCTCAGTCCAGACGGCTGTCGGGTTTTCTTGTTCCTCGAAAATCTATCCTCGAAATTGCGATTGGTCTAATATTTTTTGAGTTTTATTCATATAAATAAAAAACCTCCCGCTGAAATGCGGGAGGTTTTTCGTTCCGTCAATCTAAAGATTAACGGTGGCCGAGGCGTTTCTCGATTGAACACATTTCCCACCAAGCCGCAAGGCCCGGGATAAGGAATAGCACGACGCCCGCGATTTTCCACGCGCCGAACATGAACATCATATAATTGTTCATTTCGCGCGCGCTCCAATCGGCGAAGAACTTCATCGCCCATTCAAGGAAGCCCGTCAGCGACAGCAACCAGACCGCGAAGACCGCGATATAGTTTATCAAAAACGCCCGCAGCAGCAAGTTGCGCTTGTTGTGCATTTTGTAGAGCGCGCGCTCCATGTCCTCGCGCGGCATCGTCATTTTCATCATATCCTCTCCTTTTGGTTGGATGATTTATTTTATCAGAAACGGGACATGATTTTTATGGGTAAGGATTCTTATAAAAAATTCTGCGGGTTCACATCCAGCTTGGCGCGGGTGTTCGACGGGGCTTTCACGCTTTCAATCCATTTCTTTATGATGGGTTGCAACTTGTCCTTTTCCCGGCCGTGGACCAGGAATCTCATGCGGAACCAATTCCGAACCTGATACATTTGCGCCGGGACCGGCCCTGCGATTTTCGCGCCCGCGATATTCGGCGCGGCGGCGCGCAATGCGTCGCAATATTTCGTCAGCTTGGTTTCATTATCCGACTCTACAATTACCGCGATGAGTTGGCCGAACGGCGGCATATTCGCCGCGGCGCGGTTCTTCAATTCCGTATTCACGACTTCGTCCCGCCGATTATTTTTGATTGCGAGCAGCACCGGGTTTTCGGGATTATATGTTTGCAGCATCACTTTCCCCGGAATTTCGCCGCGCCCCGCGCGGCCCGAGACTTGGAACAGCTGCTGGAATGTTTTTTCCGCCGCGCGGAAGTCGTTGCCGTATAATCCCGCGTCCGCGTCGATTACGCCCACCAGCGTTATGTTCGGGAAATGGTGGCCCTTGGCCAAAATCTGCGTGCCGATTATTATATCCGTTTCATGGTTCTCTATGCGCGAGACGATTCCCGCCAAATCCTCCGCCGTGTCCGACGACAGGATTTCCATGCGCGCGCTTGGAAAATATTCGCGCAGCTCCTTTTCGATTTTCTCGACACCCGCGCCTTCCATTTGCATTTCAGCCTTGCCGCATTTCGGGCATACGGCCGGGACCGGCATGCGCCGCCCGCAATAATGGCACAGCATTTTCCGAAACCTTTGGTGGTATGTCATGCCGACCGAACAATCCGGGCATTCCACCGCCGCGCCGCAGCTTTCGCAGAACACATTCGGCGAGAACCCGCGCCGGTTCAGGAACAGCATGATTTGTTGTCCGGCTTTCAATGTTTCAGAGATTTCGCTTAATAGCGGTTTGGATAGATATTTTTTCGACCCCCCACCGGCGACGGAGTCGCCGACTCCCCCGCAAGGGGGGAGTTTTCTCAGGTCGACGATTTCGACCGAGGGCAGGGACGCGCCGCCGAAGCGCGACGGCAAAACGCTTGCGGAATATTTCCCGTCCGCCACATTCCGCAGCGTTTCCACAGACGGCGTCGCGCTTGCGAGAACAATCGGAATGTCCAGCATTTTCGCCCGAAGAACCGCCATGTCGCGCGCATGATAGCTGCCTTGCTCTTCCTGCTTGTAGCTTCCGTCATGCTCTTCGTCCACAACGATTAGCCCCAGGTTTTTCCACGGAAGGAACAATGCGGAGCGAGTGCCTATGATTATTTTGATTTCGTTTCCGGCGACCGCGCGCCAGATTTTTTTGCGCGCCGCGGGCGTTTGGTTCGAATGCCACACGAACGGCTTCGCGCCGAATTTATTCTCGAACTTTTTTATAAACTGCGCCGTCAGCGCGATTTCAGGCATCATTATAAGGACTTGCCGACCCGCTTCATAAACCCGCATGGCCATATCGAAATACACCTGCGTTTTACCGCTTCCCGTGATTCCGTCCAGCAGATGCACCTTGAACTTGTCGCCCGCCGCGACCGCGCTCGCCGCCGCCGCTTGGTCCGGCGTCAATGTTATATTTCCAGCGTCATGGTATTCGGGAATTTCCAAAGGTTTCGCCGCGCGCTTCGGTTCCTCCAAATCGACATTCAGAATCAGCCGCAGCACCGCGCCCGGCTCCATCATAGTCCAGTCCGAAATTTTCATAATCCAATCAATATCGGTTTGCGACAGGCCGGGGACATCGAAAACTTTTTCAATGTCCTTTATTTTTTTCGCGTCCAATGCCGCCGTGCCGGGGGCGATTATCACGCCCTGCGTTTTTTTATTCAGGAACGAAACCCGCACGAAGTCGCCGATGTTCGCGGGCGCGTTCAATCGGTAATCGAAGCCCGCCGTCCGGGGGACCGGCAAAAGGACGCGGACTATGTCATTTTTCGCAAACATTTTCGAAATCCTTTTCATTCGGCACATGGTCAATTATTATATCCGCCTTGAACTGAGTGCGCAGCCATGTCATTTGCCGCTTGATATACTGCGCGTCCGAAATCGCCCAAAGCCGCAGCATTTCTTCCTTGCCGATTTCGCCGCGAAGCCACATTGCGATTTCGCGGAAACCGTTCGCTTGGATGTCCATGTTTATAAATTTTTTCACTTCCTCGACCGCGCCGTTCGCAAGCATAAGCCCGCGCCGTTTGGCCGCGCGTTCCAGCAATATTTCGCGCGGCGGCATGACCGCGATTTTGAGCGGCGCGGCGGAAAGCATAGCCATGCGAGGTTTTCTTTGCCATTCGGACATAGGTATGCCGGTTTCGATGAATATCTCCAACGCGCGGGACAGACGCTGAATGTCGTTCGGGTGCAATTTCGCCGCCGCCGCCGGGTCGTGTTTTTGCAATTCCGAATGTTTGTTTTCCATCGCGCGCGCGGCGTCGCGGGACGCGGCCGATATTCTTGGCAAAGTTGAAAAGCCCCGCGTCAAGGCCGACAGGTAGAACCCCGTGCCGCCCACGAAAATCGGGACCGCCGCCGCGTCATATTCCTTGGCCGCGAGTTCGGCATAGATTCCTGCGGACATGGATTCGCCGGGATTGATTATAGAATAGAGTTTATATTGATGAGACCCCGGGTCTTCGCCCGGGGTGACAGGGAGAGGGGAGGCGGAGAGGATTTCGAGGCCGCGGTAGATTTGCACGCTGTCCGCGTTTATAACCGTGCCGCCCGCGCGCCGCGCGAGCGCGTGCGCGAAGTCGCTTTTGCCGCTTGCCGTCGGGCCCGATATTATAAATGACTTTTTGCTCATGGTGCGAGTATAGAACCGCAGGATTGACTTTTCAACGGATATATATATAATGAATTTTACAAATTGAGATGCCGACCTTCGTCGGCATGACGAGTGGGGAAAACATGAATACAAATGATATTCGGAAAGCGTTTCTAAATTATATGGAATCGAACGGGCATAAGATTGTCCCAAGCGCGTCCCTTATTCCCGACGACCCGTCGCTGCTGTTCACCGTCGCCGGCGTCGTTCCCTTCAAGAAAGTTCTTCAAGGCGCGCAGCCTGCGCCAGCCCCGCGAGTCGCCGATTCCCAAAAATGCCTTCGCGCCGGAGGCAAGCACAACGACCTTGAAGATGTGGGCTATGACAGCCGACACCAGACATTTTTCGAGATGCTTGGAAACTGGTCGTTCGGCGACTATTTCAAAGAAGGCGCAATCGAACTGTCGTGGAATCTTTTGACCCGCGAATTGGGAATCGACCCGGCGCGCCTGGTTGTGACCACCCATACTTCCGACGAGGAAGCGACCGCCATTTGGAAAAAACTCACCGGCAAGTCCGCAATCCGCCTTGACAAGGACAACTGGTGGTCCATGGGCGACACGGGTCCTTGCGGCCCAAGCACCGAAATCTTTTACGACCACGGCGCGGATGTTCCAGGCGGTTTGCCAGGTTCGCCCGACGAAGACGCCGGCCGATACATAGAGATTTGGAACAATGTCTTCATGCAGTTCGACAAGGGCGCGGATGGAAAACTGTCGCCTTTGCCGAAGCAAAATGTCGATACCGGCGGCGGGCTTGAACGCTGGGCCGCCATGCTTCAAGGCGTGCATGACAATTTCGACACCGACACATTCGTCGCTTTGAAGTCCGCGGTGTCCGATGTTGTCGGCGTCGCGCAATCCCGCGACAATATTCCGCAATTCAAGATTATCGCCGACCATTTGCGCGCCGTCGGGTTCGCAATCGCCGACGGAGTTCAGCCGTCCAATATCGAGCGCGGATATGTAATCCGCCGGATTCTCCGCCGCGCAATGCGGCAGGGCCATGCGCTTGGACACAAGGGGCCGCTGCTGTCGCGCCTTTATCCCGCGCTTGCACAGCAGATGGGCGCGGCCTATCCCGAATTGATTAAAGAACAGAATAGGGTTATCGAGACAATCGAAAAAGAAGAAAACTCTTTCGCCGACATGCTTGTGCAGGGAATGAAACTTCTTGAAAAGGAAATCGCCGCGCTGCCGAGCAAAGTCATGCCCGGCGCGACCGCTTTCAAGATGTATGACACTTACGGCTTCCCGCTTGATATGACCGAGCAGATTTTGCGCGAGCGCGGCGTCGCCGTCGATGTTCCCGGATTCGACGCCGCCATGGCGGAGCAAAAAGAACGCTCGCGCAGCACCCAAGTCTTCAAGGGCGGGCTTTCCGGCACAGGCGAGATGGAGACGAAATATCACACCGCCGCGCACTTGCTTCACGCCGCTTTACGAAAAGTTTTTGGCGACGGCGCGGTTTGCAAGGGAAGCAACATCACGCCCGAGAGGCTTCGCTTCGATTTTTCCTTGGACCGCAGGATGGAGCCAAGCGAAATTTCCGAAGTGGAACGCATTGTGAACGAGGCCATCGCCGCCGCCGCCGATGTCGTTCTGGAAGAGATGCCGCTTGCCGCCGCGCAGGCGTCCGGCGCAATCGGCTTGTTCAGCTCCAAATACGGAGATGTCGTCAAGGTCTATACAATGGGCGAATATTCCAAGGAGATTTGCGGCGGGCCGCACGCCCGCAACACCAGCGAGCTTGGGTCCTTCAAGATTCAGAAGGAAGAAAGTTCCGGCGCGGGGGTGCGGCGCATAAAGGCGGTTATAAATTAGTTGATTTTTGGTTCGCGCGGTGTATAATCCCAAAGAATTGGGAGATTCAGAGAGACAACGACAAAAGGCTGCGATTATGGCTTTGCACTCCCGCTATGAAAACAAAATGTCCACCGCTTTCGACGACCAGAAAATGCTGAACGCATGGCGCGATGTAGAAGTCGCCGTCCTGCAAGCGAAATTCGAAGACACCAAAAACAGCGACTTCCAAGACGCATACAACGCGCTGGCCAAAATCGGCGATGTGAATGTCGCGCGCAAGGAAGAAATCGAAAAGGAAACCAAGCACGACCTTGTCGCCGCAATCCGCGCCATGGCCGAACAGGTCGACGCTCTTCATCCCGGCAAAAACCTGGGCCGCCTGATTCACCAGGGCATAACATCATACGACACCGAAGACACCGCGATGTCCCTTATGCTGGCCAAATCCGGCGAAGTGATTCTGGACGGACTTAAATCCATCGCCAATGTCTTCGCATACAAGGCCGAAACATTCAAATACTGCCCCGCGCTTGGATACACCCACCACCAAGTCGCAGAACCCATAACCGTCGGAAAAAGATTCCACGACGCCCGCATCGGACTTTACGAGCAAATCGACGAGCTTGAAAGACAGCTTAAAGACATAAACCTTTGCAAGGTCAAGGGCGCCGTCGGCGTCCACAGCGGAAGCCTGTCCCCGCGCTTCGAAGCCAAAGTCGCTTCAAAACTGGGGCAGAAAGTCGCCCCGGTCGCCACGCAAATACTTCCCATCGAAGACCTTCTGAAACTTTTCATGCCGTTCCTTGAAGCCGCGTGCAAAATCGAGAACTGGGCCCAGAACATGCGCCTTCTTTCCGGCGCGGAAGCCGAAATCAAGGAAGGCTTCGGCAAGAAGCAGACCGGAAGCTCGGTCATGACATTCAAGCAGAATCCAATCAACCTTGAAAATATAACCGGCGCGTGCAGAAAACTCAAAGCCGTCTTCAACGAACTGATGAACTGCACGGCGACCTGGCGCGAGCGCGACATTTCCGCCTCGTTCCAAATCCGCCACATCGTCCCCGACATGTTCGGCACGATGCAACACATAATCTCGAAAACGGCCATGGTTCTGGAAGGCTTGCAGATTTTCCCAATCCAGTCCTTCCGAAACATGGACAGATACGGCGACATGCTTTTTTCCGGCGCGCTTAAAGACTGGCTTGCCACCAACCTGCCGCAGGGCGACGACGCGGACAACGAAAAAATATACAAGATGGTCCAAAAGGAATCAATCGCCGCAAAATACGCCGTCGAATTCCGCGGCGAAAGGAAATGCCTTGCCATAAACAAGGACCTGTATCAGACCGTGAAGGAAAAAATCGGCGAGGAAAAACTTCCCGAATTCCGCGAAGTCCTTTCCGTATCATACAACCTGCGCAATGTCCGCGAATCATACCAGGCCGCTTTCCCGAATGTCAGCATGTCCGAGGCCCAAATCCACGAGAACATGGTCGATTACATCATCAATTCCGGGCAGCTTGAATTGTTCAAGAACGACGACGCCCATTCCTTCATACAAACTTACGAGAAAATCGCGGAACGGAATATCGCAGACAGCGAGTTCGAGAGGGACGGACTTAAACGCGCCGTGGCGAAGTTCAATAAGGAACTGGCCCGCTAACCCCCCACCAAAATTTATTTCATAAATTTTGACTCCCCCGCAAGGGGGGAGTTTTTTTTATAATTAAAATTCATAGATATACATCCAATGCTGGCCGAGGTAGTCGCGGTGCAGTTTTACCTTTCGCGTTTCCTTCGTATTCGGCAGCGGAAAATCCAAAAGTATAAGCACCTTGAATTTGTTCTTATACTTTTCCAGCCGCGCCATCATCGGCGTCAGCAAATACGCGACGCCTATGTCGAAGCCTTCGGACTTTTCGATATAATCGAACGCGTTCGCCCAATATGTTTTGGAATTCCGGCGCAGCGCAAAGTCCGAAATCTTCGAAACCGTCGACGGCAGAAGCATTCTTTCGACAGCGACGACTTCCGTTCCCGGGCATTCCTTCGCGATTTTCCGCGCCAGCCCGCCATAGCAGCTGCCGATGTCGATGACTTTCTTTTCGCCCGGAAAGTTTTCATTTATTTCGCGGATTACCGCTTCGCGCAGGCGTTTGGAACTTGGGACTTGGGGCGCGGCGCGCACGACGCGTCCGATAAAAAACTCGGTCAGATACCATGTGCCGAACACTATGTATATCAATCCGAATATCACTATGAATAAGTCGTGTATGTTCAAGACGGTTCCTTACGGGTTGCCGAGATTCCCCGGTCAAGCCGGGGAATGACAGATTATTTATCAGATTGCGGTTATGAATATTTTGTTCTTGTCGGCGAGGGCGATTACCTCGGCGCGGTCGATGACAAGGCATGTGCCGGCGTTCACTATGATTCCGCCGAGATTCGCCGCCGCAACCGCGCGCACCGTATCCGGCCCGATTGCGGGCAGCTCGATTTTAAGGCTTTGGCCCGGCTTCGTCATTTTCGCAAAGACGCCGCCGCGCTTTCCGCCCTGCGCTTTTTTGATTTTCGCCGAACGGTCCAGCAACGCCGCCGTGCCGTCCGCGCCCTCGACCCCCAGCACCATTTTATCCACGACCACCGAATGGCCGATGTCCGCCTTGCCGATGATTTGCGAGACTTCCGTCGCGCGCGCGATGTCGCGCGCGTCCTGTTTGCCGGGTTTCGTTTTTGTTTGCACGCCAGGCGCGAACACCAGGTCGGGGCAAAGGTCCTGGGCCGCCACGACTTTCACGCCTTTCCTTTCAATTTCGCGCACAAGGACCGTCAGCATGCTGTCGTATCCCTTGTCCGCCGCGAGAACCCGCGCCGCCAGACCGACCGTCCAAAGGTCCGGCCGGATGTCCGAAAACTTCGGATGGCCCAATGCGCCGACCAAAACCATTTGCTTTATTCCGCGTTTTTTAAGCTCGCGCCAAACCGTTCCGCCCGCGCCGAGGCGCACCGTTATGTCCGCGCCCAGCTTCGGGTCCGCGTAATTTTTGAGGCCGACTATGAAGACCGCGTATCCGTTCGCGCGCAGGCTGTCCCGCACCAAAAACGGAAGGCGCAGCGCGCCCGCTATCAGCGCAATTTTTTTATCGGTTTTTTTCATCATGGATACATTATAATACTTAATGTCCAAAAATCCAATCTCAAATTTTTGGGTTCGGGCGGGGCACTTGCAAAGAAAAAATTCCAGAGGATGGCGGCCTTTTAACATAATCGGCTTTAATGGGCAGCCCGAAGGGTTGACCCATTAAAGCCGAAGGTTATAGGTTGCTTTCCAAATCAGACCTGATATAATCCCTTTGCTCATATAGTCCCATTTGCTCTCGTTATAGGTTGCTTTCCAAATCAGACCTGATATAATTCCCCTTGTTGAAATCTTCCCACAGACTGGGTTATAGGTTGCTTTCCAAATCAGACCTGATATAATGGTTTAAATTATCCGTTTGTTCCCCTGGAAGTTATAGGTTGCTTTCCAAATCAGACCTGATATAATAACGGAACCAATCAGGACACGAATGCCTGGGTTATAGGTTGCTTTCCAAATCAGACCTGATATAATAACAGCGGCGACCGTGGGAATCGTAACCATGTTATAGGTTGCTTTCCAAATCAGACCTGATATAATGCGCCGACAACGGTCGGCCTCATTATCACTGTTATAGGTTGCTTTCCAAATCAGACCTGATATAATGCTGATAAGTCCTTCTTGTTCTTACTACCAGTTATAGGTTGCTTTCCAAATCAGACCTGATATAATATAAGGGAACAACCGAGACTAATGCGGGAAGTTATAGGTTGCTTTCCAAATCAGACCTGATATAATGTTGCGCGTCCGCGCTCTCGAACTGTCCGCGTTATAGGTTGCTTTCCAAATCAGACCTGATATAATGTCTTCCAGTGTCGGTTGTTATTGTCCATGGTTATAGGTTGCTTTCCAAATCAGACCTGATATAATATTGAAAGCTGCGCAACAGAAGTTATCGACGTTATAGGTTGCTTTCCAAATCAGACCTGATATAATACCCATGAAATAACCCGCTGATTACAGCGGGTTATTTCGCAAAATTCAATATCAAAAATCGAACAAAAGCTGCTGTTTAGCACCGATTTTTTCCTGTTTTTTCGATTCGCCGATTAGTATATCCATATCGGCAAACTGCTTTTCCGTTACCGTCATCAATCTAATACTTCCGGCCGGCGGAATCAAGCCTTTTAATCTTTGCGCGTGTTTTTCCACCTGGGCCAGGCCTTTACAAATCCGCGAATAAACCGACCACTGCATCATATAATAGCCTTCGTTCAGCAAATCGTTTCGGAACTTCGTCGCGTGCCGACGGTCCTGCTTGCTTGTCGTAGGCAAGTCGAAAAATACTATCATTCTCATAAATCGTTCCCCTTCCGCCGCCATTATTCCTCATCCGTCGGAATCGTCGGTCGTTTTTCAAGCGACGGCAATTTCAGAAAGCGCGGGTCCTTTTCGCGCATGGCTTTCGCCAAAGACTCCGCCGACATTTCGCACGCCTTCAATACCGATATTTCTTCCGCGCCGATTTTACAATTATGAATCAATATAGAGACAAGCTGTTTTTTCAGCTGCGGAGTCAATTCCGTTTGCCCGTCAAAATCCATACTTTTGACCATGAAATCCAGGAACGGCCGGAACGGCTCCATCAAGTCGTCCACCAGATTGAACTGATTCAATTTATTGTCGTGATGGATTCCGAAACACGGCACAAGCCCGGTTCCGACGACATTCCGCGCGACGCAGCCGCGGATAATCGCATAGCCGTAATTCAATGCCTTGTTTATAATACTTGCGTCGTCGCTTCGCGTGAAATTCTCGAAAAGCGTTTTCCAATAGAGCGCGGCGGCGTAGCCTTCGCGGTTGTCGCCGTCGCCGCTTTGCACGCGCTTCGATATTTCGCGCAGGGCCGCGCCGTCCTTGCCGAACAATTCAAGGGTCGCCGCCTGGTTCAGAATTTTCTGCTGGACAATCGATTGCCACAGGCGTTTTTTCAACGGCTCGCCCGCCGCGATTTGCAGGTGCGCAACCTCGGCATATCTCGAATGCTCGTGGAATGGAAAGAACGCGCCGGACGGCTGGTGCGCTTCGTCGCAGGCGAACAGGACAACGCCGTTCGCCGCGAGTTCCGACAGCAGGCTGCCGGTAAGTTGGACGAAGCCCGTTTCCAATATGACGACGGACAGGTCCTCTATCGGCAGGGTTGTTTTGGTTTCGTCGGATTCGTATAAAAGCTGTTTGTTCTTTACCGAGATTCTACACGGTTTCGCAATTTGGAGGATTTGCCAGCCCATTTTTATTCCTTTTGGGTTGCTTCCTTCCTTTCTTCGATTTTATATTACAAACTTTTTCCCGCTTTTCAAGGTTTTTCGTTTCCCGAACATTGCCCAGTATATCGACGGTGCATTTTGCAAGTTCGGTAATCGTGTTCGAGGTTATGCCTTTCTTTACATCAAAGGTGGCATAATCTTTATCAAGTTTATATTTTTCTCCCTTGCCATCTTTATCTTTCTTTATTCCGGCGGCGAGGCGATAGGTCTTTTTGTCGCTTCCGTCTATCAGTATTTCATGCGTTTCCGCGTCGTAGCCGGAAACTTTTCCGTGCATATCATTCCCGTCATCGTCTTTTATCATAATGGACATACTTTTTTCGAAAAGAGATACATCTTTCGGCAAGGATTTCGAGCCGTCCTGAGATTCAATTATAAATTTCAGCTGGTTAGGCACATGGTCTATTTGTGTTATATATCCTTCGTGCGTTTTCCCGTCTTTCGTTTTTATCTTTACATAATCGTCCTTATGCAGGGTCATCACGAAGTCTTTCGGGTCCGCGGTTTTCGGATTCCCTTCCTTGTCATATTCGCATGGATAATAAATATCGGGTTTCTCTTTTATGGTGTCGCACACGAACACCGGGACACTGACGAATTTACCGTTTTGCTTGAATATGTCGCAACGGAACATATCCCCGCGGTCCGTGCGCCCCTGACGGATTGGCATACCGTTCGGTTTGTCCTTTTCTTCGTTTATAGTCGCGTTATGCGATTGACCGGTCGCCTTTTTACGCGGCGGACGAGATACGAACACATTTGACAACTTGCCTATGATTTCATTGCGGAAATTTTCCCACGGTTCCTTGAACGCCGTTTTGTGCGAGTCGGCCCATACGGAAGCCTTGCCCATTTTCCCGGACCAAGTTTGCAAGAACTGGACCATGCCTTGGGTGGCGCACGCGATAACGACGGCGTCCTGCGCATGGTGCTTGTTGTCTTCGCTGCGGTTCTTATCCAATCCCCATTGGTGCCGCATGTATGCGGTCAGCGAACCGTTGCGGACTTGGACGGGAATGTCGTCTTTAGTTCCGTCCTTTAGATATTTCACGACAAAATTGGCTATTGTTGCGCTGTCGCAGGCGTTTCTGCGGGCGAATTCGTCGGAGTTATCCTTGAAGGTATCGTTCAACAGGTTCCTCTTTTTCGCGGGATTCTTGATTGTCATATTTACGAGACCGACGAATTTATCCCATTCGCCCTTCGGTTCAAGCCATTCGTATGGGGTTTGGTCCATTTTGTTCTGGTTGCATGTCTTATGGACAAGGACTTTATTATTGAACGAGTTATCAAGCGAACGGGAATAGGGCAGGATATGGTCGATTTCGCATGCGTCAAAATCGTTTATAGTCAGGCCTTTGCCGCAATAAACGCATTTGCAATCCTGCGAATTATATAGGCGATACTTCAATACATTCTTCTCGCCGGCGTGGGCAATCGCGTCCGCTCGCTCTTGTTCATTCCTGCGGTTCTTGAATGTTTCCTCTTTCCGTTCCTGGGCGCTTTTCTTCAATTCACGCATGACCTCGATATTTATTTGCCCGGGTTTCCCGTGCGCGCGGACCATGGCGTTATAGACCTTGCGGAATTGCGAGATGGTGCGCTTGACGGCGGGACTGGTCACGCGGCTGCCAAGCTTCCTAAAGTCTATGCGTTTCAGAAATTCATCGCCGCATTCGTCGTCTTCGTCGATAAAAGAATCGCCCATGTCGCGCGGGTCATACTCGACTTTTTCGCAAGCCTTATCGTAAGTCATGCCCTGCTGCATATATGGAACCACATTATATAAGGCTTTCAGCGACAATTTTATAAATGCCGCCGATGACATCTGCTTGATTCCGTCGCGCCATTCCTTCGGAATGTCTTGATTGGCGGGAGATTGCAGGGCTTCAAGTATAGAGGCTTCGGTTTTTTTCGTGGCGACAATCGTCATTATGCGGTCAAGCATTTCGAAATTCGAGAAATCCGCGTCGGCGGGCAGGGCCTTTTTTAATTTATGCCAACCTTTCATTTCATAAAATTTCGCGTCCTCGGGGTTTATGTCTTCTTGCTTTTCCTCGCCGTCTTTGCCCTTCTTTTTCTTCTTGCCATCGTAATCCAGTCCTATAAAGCGGGCTTCGTCCGAGAGTTTCAGCAGTTTTCGGACACCTTTGAAATCAAGCTTTTGCGAATCATAAAGTTTCGCCAGGATTTTTTCACCCTCTTCCTTGCTGAATCCTCTGGTTTTCGCGCCATCCATTATATTTTGGTTTATGATTCTGCCGAGCGCGACGAACAGTTCAGCGGTCGGCGATTCTTTCGGAGCGCATGGTTCGCCCCTTTCATGCTTACAAATTCCGACCATGCTTTCGATTGATTTCGCCAGCGACGAAGCGGATTCGTTGAATTTTCTTTGACGGAACGCGATTGCTTCCCAAGCGTTAAAAATTTCGTCCGTCAAAACTTTATTGCCGAATTTTTTTTGGGATTCGAAAATCATGTGCGCCTCGTCCCTTATGGCCGAGCGCGGGATTGAATTGGTATAGAAAGACACGATTTCTTTTTTAGGTTCGCCTTTCTTGGTCGGTTTGGTTATCTCCTTTTTACCGTTTCTGATTCTTGTCAGCGGTTTATATAGGCTTTGAGCCAGAGTTTTTCCGGCGGGCAACGATTTCATATTTTCCGCAATTGCGGCGGTTGCCTTTGCGTTTTCTTCCTCTTCCTTGGACTGTTCCTTTTCCTCGTCCTTGTTTTTTTCTTTTATTCGTATAGGATATGTTTCGTTGTCGTATCCGCGGTGTTTGGCGAGATGATATAAGATTCGGCCTGTTTCCCGTTCGGTGAGTTTCCGTTCAAACGCATGCTTCGTCCGAAGCTCCCATACATCTATATCCGTATTATCGAGAGTCATCGGCTGATAAAAATCATTCGATTTAAGGCGTTCCGGCGCGTCGGAAATGTCGATGATGTTATTATCCCGCAGGAGTTTGCGAATATTTTTCATGCGCAAGGCCTTGTGGCGCAAGACACGGCGCGCGTTGCGGGCCATACGACGGTCCGCCGCGGGCTGGCCTTCTTCGAAACATCTGACACCGCATGCGACGATATTTCCATTGGCGGCCGGGCCGTTTTCCGGATTGTCGTTTTCTTTTTCAATGATATTTCCATTGGCGGCCGGGCCGTTTTCCGGATTGTCGTTTTCTTTTTTAATATCAATGACCGCCCAGCCGATGCTGGCTATACCAAGGTCAAATCCGAATATGCGCATATCAAGCCTCTTATTTGCTTGACATCCTACCCCCCCCCGTTATAATTGCAAGGTATTATTTCTTACATATGGTCTGATTTGGAAAGCAACCTATAATAAAGAAATATTCTGCGGAGCTCTGTCTTCCGACATCTCCTTTGCCCGGCTTGTCCGGGCTTTTTTTTATTTCTATATTTGGTCATTTATGGCGCGCTCGGCAGGATTCGAACCTGCGACACCGGGATTTAGAAAGCTGTTGCGCCAAGAGGCATTTTAGCGCAGTTCCGCGCGGCTTTGCAAGGATTAAATTTTGGGCGTTTTC
>JAIRUP010000014.1 GCA_031254335.1 Rickettsiales bacterium | reverse complement strand
GGTGCAAAAAGGACTTGAAACTTTTTGTCCAAGCACCCCGCGCGCGCCGTTATTAGGCGCAAGCGGAAGGTGCGCGTCAAAAAATTGCGAGGGAAGGCAAAAACAAACATTTCCCTATGCAGAAAGGACTTGACTTTCGGTGGGGGGGGGTATGATAAGCCCGTGAATACAGCCGTAATAACGCGCAAAAGCGCGCACGGCGGGGAAACGGGCAAATGGCTAAACAAACGAAGAAACTGATACAATTCATCGGATTCCTGCTTTCCGTGTGGCTCTTTGGACGGGGCGCGAACGGCTATTCAGGCGAGTCAACGGATGTTCCGGGGGTGTGCAAAGGCTATATTTGCAGCGATACGCCGTGGACGGATAAATGCGATTGCGACAACTACGGAAGAAATTGCAAAGAACCCGAATACAAAGACTTCGGGCCCGACACGAACGACTGGAAATGCACCCAGGGCAAAGGCCGATACGGCGTCGCATACTGGTCGGCGTGCTGATTCCAAAGGATTCTTAAACCAAGTCGATTGCGAACGCGTGTTCGTCGCAGCATTCGACCTTCGGGCATTTCATACACTCGCCGAACACTTTATAGGACAATTCCTCGCGCGGCATTTCCGCGAAGCCGCATTTGGCGAAAAACGCGCATTCGTATGTCAGCGCGAAAACGCGCGGGATTTCCAAATTCCTCGCCTGTTCCAGACAAGCCGAAACCAGCGCGCGGCCAATGCCTTTTCCGTGGGATTCCTTGCGGACCGCAAGCGAGCAGACTTCCGCCAAATCCTTCCAAACCACGGCAAGGCGGGCGCAGCCGACGATTTTCCCGGCGTCCTCGAAAACCAGGAAATTGGAAATATTCCTGTAAATTTGATAAGGGCTTTTTCCAAGCATAAGGCCCTGTTTCGCGTTGGAGTTCACAAGTTCCAAGATGTCCTTGGAATCCGAAATTTTCGCCTGCCTAATCATGATATATAACCTATATTTCGACGATTATAATCGTTTATAACTAAAAAACAATGGAATTGTTGGGGTTGGTGCTTTTTATTGGACTTTTCTATTATTATTTAGTAATATCTCGTATAAAGTCGTAAATTATAATAAAAGAGGTTAAAATTGCCGGATATTAAAAATATAAAAATTACCCCTCAAATACTGACGCAAGTTGCAGAATTGGACGCATTCAAGTGTGTTTGGATTGGACTGGCGCGTTTGCGGCCAGAGCAACTCAAAGCTCTGCGTAAAGTATCCACGATTGAATCCATCGGCTCGTCCAATCGCATTGAAGGGAACAAACTTTCGGACGCGGAAGTGGAGAAGCTGCTATCCCATATTGATAGAAAATCATTCAAATCGCGGGACGAGGAAGAAGTCGCCGGTTATGCCGAGCTTATGAATGTCATTTTTGACGATTATTCTGTTATTCCGCTGTCCGAGAACTATATCAAGCAACTGCACGGGATTTTGCTTCAATATGCCGGCAAAGACGAAAAGCATCGCGGAGAATATAAAAAACTATCCAACGCCGTCGCGGCGTATGATTCCGATGGAAAGGAAATCGGCGTGGTATTTGAAACCGCAACGCCCCTTGATACGCCGCGGCTTATGAAAGAGCTGTTGGACTGGACGCAGAGGAATCTTGACGACCCGTTGCTGCATCCGTTGATTGTAATCGGGATTTTCGTCGTTCATTTTCTAGCCATACACCCATTTCAAGACGGCAACGGACGGCTGTCGCGCGCGCTTACCGCCATGCTGCTCCTAAAAAAGGGCTATGCGTATGTTCCTTATAGTTCCATAGAATCTATAATCGAAGCTAGCAAAGAGGGATACTATCGCGCGTTGCGCCGGACACAAAAAGGTATTTGGAGTGAAAATGCGGATTACGAGCCATGGTTATCGTTCTTTTTGACGACCTTGCAAAAACAGAAAAAGCATTTGGAAAATAAAATCGGCGCGATGGCCGGCGATGACACCAAGCTTGGAAAGAATGCCCGCGCGATATTGGGATTATTCGACGACAAGCCGGAATGGGGCGTTCCAGAAGTCGCCAAAGCCTTAGGATTAAATATAAATACTGCGGCGAAGTCGGTAAAGATACTTGTCGAAGGCGGCTATCTCACAAAACATGGCACTACCAGGGGAGCCTGGTATGAGAGAGCGGGAATAAAAAAATAAGAATATGGCTGTCCTCAAACACGCCTTCGTTGCCTCATATCAAACCCATACAAAAGCCCCCGAAAGGGGGCTTTGGAATTTGGTAGCGGGAGAGGGATTTGAACCCCCGACACGCGGATTATTGGTATCTGCGTTCGCCGCGCTTGTTCCAAACGCCATCGCCGCGACGATAGGCAAGATTAAAAGTTTTTTCATTGTTCGCTCCTTTCGTATATATAGGCATGGCTAAATACTAAATAGGCATGACAACCACAATCATCCTCATGACATCCCATAATTGCGTAGTCGAAATTTAAGGAAACCCAATAAGTATATTTAGGCCCGAAATCATCGTCATGTTCTTCGAAAATCCTAGTTTTTTTTGTGCATTCCCCAGTGCTGTTGGCTTCAATAAAACACATCGGTAGGCTTTTTCTTTCATCCGATTCCTTAGAGACAAGTTGGGCATAGTGGTCCCCCCAGGTCGTAAGCTGTCCACCCACTTCCGCGCACAAGCTCTCGAATTTATCGAAGGCGGCATTGCTTGCATTCGCCGCGCTTGTTCCAAACGCCATCGCCGCAACGATGGGCAGGATTAAAAGTTTTTTCATGTTTTACACCTCTTTTTTATGATTCGTTATTCATTAGGTTCCTTTCCAATCACACAACGACCTTGTTTATTTTCAATATAGCCCCATGTAAAGCTCGCACTTACATCATCGTCGATAGCTTCACTAAATTCCCTGCATTTTGCTTCGGTAAGCTCGGAGCACTCGGACTCATTATATCCACAATCTATCGGAAAATAACACGCGGCATTTCCAGTAGCAAGCTCCACAGCAGATATAAGTGCTAACCCGCCCGCCATCCCACTGCCTAATACTGCAGCAACAGGTGCAGCAGCTAAGCCGCCCATGGCGGCACCCACCACGGCTTCAGCGATACCCATTCCAGCTGCACTAGCTTCCAAAATTGCAATAAACTCTCCATCAATATTCGTGAATTCATGCTGCTCCGTGTCTATGAATGACCCATTATTACTATTACCAAGCAACACTCTGTCAATGCCAATCTCTCCGCCAATTGCTTCGCAGGCGGTTATTATTTTTTTCTTTGCTTCAAGATGAAGGTCTGTTTCGGAACCATAGACAACGCTATCCCCACCGCCGCGAACATAATTCCCGTCCGCGTCCCATCCTGCAATCGCGGGGCCTGTCAAGATTGCCAATAGCGGCAAGATAAAAGTTTTTTTGTTTATCATTTTTCTTCCTTTTTTGCTATTTTATTTACCCCTCATTACCAATCCATAGGATGCATTCCCAGACGGCAAGAAAACTGTCCCTCATATTCACCTTCGCGTTTATCCACAAACGCAGAATAGTCGACTTTTATGCACTCATCGCTCAATGAGTTCAAATCGATGACGATGGAGTTGCATTTTTCAGTTGCTTCTTCAATATTCGATGTGAAAAATACACAAACCTTGTAGATTATTGACCTATCATCTTGTTCAAGCTCTCCACCCACAGATTGACAACCGGATTCAAGACTAGACCTTATTTGGTCCATCTTTAACGAAATTGCATTATCTGGGCAATCGCCATAAGCCGCATTGACGGCGAAAAAAAACACAGGCAGGATTAAAAGTTTTTTCATTTTTTGCGCTCCTTTTTTGTTTGCAAAAAAACCGCCAAAGGATTGGCGGTCGGGAGAGTTCAAAAAATCATGATTAAGTATGACCCCGCCGGTCTTTGGGTTGCCCCTGTTTCATAACTGGCGGCTCCCCGACCTTCGGCGGGGTGGATACAATAAAAGGCGCGTTTGCGCCGCTTTATCGTAGCGGATAACAACGCGATTACTCGCATTGCTTAATCATGGGCTTTTTGACGGCCCCGAACCCAAATCCCTTTGGATTCAAATACATTTTGACACAAAGCAGGACTATATCCTAAGGATTTTTATAAAAAAACAATGGCTTACAAATAATAGGCGGTATTCAATGCAAAAGCCCCCGAAAGGGGGCTTTGAAACTTGGTAGCGGAGGAGGGACTTGAACCCCCAACTTACAGATTATGATTCTGCCACTCTAACCAGTTGAGTTACTCCGCCGTATGTAAAACTCTATGTATGTGCTATGTAAAGCAATCCACCTTTTTTAACCTTTTTCAACCATACCCACGGCTAAACCTTTTTTATCCTAACCTAGCTCGAAGCCGCCGTCAACCTAGGTTATCTTGTCTTGGCGCGTCCTCTTACAAGTCGAGCGCGAAAAATTATGATTCCGCTGCTCTAACCAACTGAGCTATCCCGCCGATTGGGTGCATATTATACTTGGAAAATCGAAAAATCAAGCAGTTTCAGCTATCGTGCCGCCCTGCACAATCCGTGGCGGCAGACCTTTATGCTTATCATGCCGCAAAGCACGACGCCCGCCGTCAAAAACACCAGGTAATATTTAAGGAACTCCATGTGTCCGGAAAATCCGATTGTGAACAGAATCAAAAACCCGAGTATGCGCCCGAAACTCAACGCCATTTCCCGGCCCACGAAAAACTCCGCCCGGCTGTCCTTGCCGACGCACGCGGAATTCGACGCGTTGTTCAGATTGATTTCGCGCACATTGCTCATGAACTTCACCGCCGTCGCGTTCACGAACTGATAGATTATGAATGTTATCGCGCCCGTCCAGCCCAGGAACAATATCGCCGCCGCGCCGATGAAAACATTCGCAACCATCAGAAGGTTCGGGAACATTTTAAGCTGTCCGAAGCGGCCCAATAAAAAATTCGTGAAGATGGTGATTCCCGCGAAAATCGATGTTATGATGCCAAGGTTCAGATTCGTCCCGAACAGATAGACTATATACATCGTCATAACGACGCCAAGCGGGTCCTTGGCGAAGCCGGCCAGAAAATCCACAAGATAGACGCGCCTTATAAGGATGGACCGCTTGGCCTTGGACAAAAAGCACGCCAGCCCGAATTTTTGGTCGCTGACATTTTTGCTGCTTATGAAAAACGACAGGATGTATTCCAAGCCCAGGAAGAAGCACATCGCGACCGCCATATGCTCGTAGGAGCCGGCCGTTATGAAAAGGCCAAGCAGCACCGGCGTCAAAACCGCGACGGTTCCGCCAATCATGGCCTTGTATCCGACGAATGGCGTCATGATTCTTTTGTTTATTTTCTCCCCCGTCATGATGTTCAGCGGGCAATGCCGGAACGCCAGGGCAAGACCGTATCCCGCGCCGAGAATCGCGATATAGGGCGAGATTCCGTCTTTGAGGTATGCGATTGCAAGCAGAAGGACAATCTGCGTTATCACGCTGAACCGATAGACGAACATCTTGTCGCGCCGCTTCACATAGTCCGCCAGCATAAGGAACCCGGCCGCAATCATCGTATAGAACGATATGTTGAAAATCGAAAGCGAAACCGCCTCGTTCGACGAAATCTGCATGACATACGCGATTAAGAATGTGCCGAAGAATGTTCCGACTATGGAATGTATGCAGCTTAGCAGAATCAGAATCTTCGCGTCCGAATGCAGTCTTATCTTCATTAAAACCTCCTTTTTATCCAATCACGCACGATTCTATTTTTTCCCGGCGCGTTTTCCTTGGCGCGAAAAGCAATGCGTAAAGGCCGAGGGCAAGGCAAAGGACTCCCATGAAAAGCATGCTGTATCTGAATCCGCCGAACATGGTTCCCGCGCCGACCAGCGCATACATCAAAAGGCACATCGCGTTCGCGGCTATGCTGTAAAACGAAAGGAACATCGTGCGGCAGTTCGACGAAATCGAATGCTGGAACCGCGCGAACGCAAGGACCTTCACGATTCCATGGATGAAGAACAGCGCGCAAAGGAACAGCAGACCGGGAAGCGTCCAAAACACCCACAGCAAAGCCAGCGACGCGCCAAGACCCAGCGCGCCGATTGAAATCATCCTTTCGCCGAGTTTTTCCAATTTCGGCGCGACGGCGTTGCCGACGCTTTGGCAGAAGGTAATCAGCAGGAACAGGCCGCCGATGAATTTTTCCGGGATTCCAAGCTCCACCCCGACAAGACCCGTGTAATCGTCCATCGAATTTATCATCGATATGAACGAAACCATAATCAGAAGATAGAGCAGATATTTGGACCGCCGGACGATTCCGAACGAAAGGCGAAGGCTTTTCAATGCGGCGACCATCGCGCCGCGCTTTTTCGGAGCGGCCCTTGACATCGGCAGCCGCGCGGCGAAGAAGACGGACAGCAGCATGGCCGCAGAGGTTATCAGCACCACGAATTCATATCCAAGCGGCGACATGAGCGAACCCGTCATCGCAATCATGAACGCGACCTGTCCGAACGCGGATTGCCTGGCGCAAATCTTCGTATAGATTTTCCGCTGTTTCAGGGCTTTCAGTTCCTCATACACAAGGGACTCGAACACGGCGTCGTAAACCGCCCACTGCACGCCCCAAAGGACGAAGCCAAGCGCGAAGCCCCAAAACGACGGCCAGAATATGAACAGCATGAAGCATGCGATTTTCATGAACTGGCCGAATATCACGATGTTTTTATGGGAAAACCTTTGCGCCAGCGCGTTGACGGGAATCTGCATCAGCATTACGGAACCCGCCCAAATCGCAAGCAGGGCGGACACGCCGCCGTCGGAAACGCCCTTGTCGACGAACATCAGGGCCATGACGGGATACATGAACATCAAAGCGTTGGTGAACGAAACGCCATAGACATTAAGCAGGAAATTACGAAGGTTGCGCATGATAGGAACTATATCACAATTTCTTTCGTATTGCAAAAAAATGCGGCGATGTTTTTCAAAATCGGTATAAATCGCCCACTACGCAGCGGGAAACCGCCTTCGCAGGAGCGGCAAGCCTAGCGCGCGGCGGTTTCCCTTGGTATTGGACGATTTGTCCTCGATTTTGCGACACCGCTCGCATTTTTTCAGTAAATTCAATTATTCGGATTTTTGGTCTTTCTTCGCAAGCTGCATTTGTTTCAGCGCGGCGTATTCGCCGCCCAAGGCCATAAGCTCTTCGTCCGTTCCCTGCTCGACGATTTTCCCCTGCTTGATAACGCAGATTATGTCGGAATTCACAATCGTGGAAAGCCTGTGCGCGACGACGAATGTCGTCTTGCCCGCCATCAGCTTCGCCAACGCTTCCTGGACCATGCGCTCGGACCGGGTGTCCAGCGCGCTTGTCGCCTCGTCCAGCAAGAGCAGCGGCGCGTTTTTAAGCACGGCGCGCGCAATCGCCACGCGCTGCCTTTGACCGCCGGACAGCATGACGCCGCGCTCGCCGACAACCGTTTCATATTTCTCGGGCATTTTTTCGACGAATTCGGCGACATTGGCGATTTGGGACGCCGCCGCGACCTGGGCGTCCGTGGCGTTCGGATTGCCGAAGCGGATATTGTCCGCGATGGTTCCGTCGAAAAGGAACACATCCTGCGAAACCTCGGCCAAATTGGCGCGCAGGGATTCCAATGTATAATCGCGGATGTCCGTCCCGTTTATTTTTATACCGCCGCCCGTCACATCGTAAAAGCGCGCAAGAAGGTTTATGATTGTCGTCTTGCCGCCGCCGCTCGCGCCCACAAGCGCGCACATCTGCCCGCTTTTCACCGACAGATTTATATCGTCCAAAATCTCGCGCTCCGGGTCGTCGTCATAATGGAACCCGACATTCTTGAATTCGACATCGATTCCGTTCTTCGCGTCCAGTTTCTTCGCGCCCGGCCTGTCCTTGATTCCGGGGTCGGTGTCAAGGAAGTCGAACAGGACTTCCGCCGCGATTACGCCGGTCTGGATGTTTCCGCCGACATTGGTTATCTTCTTCGCGGGCTTATAGGCCGCGGTAAGCGCAAGCAAAAACGCCGTGAAATCTCCGACCGTCATATTGCCGTTCGTTATGAATATTCCGCCGACGACAAGGGACACGGCAAGGCAGACGCTTATCATAAGCTCCATAATCGGGCTGCGGATTCCGGAAAGCTGGGTCGCCTTGTATGCAAGATGGATTGCGTCGTCCTCTATCCTGCCCATGCGCTTGTTCGACGCGGCCTCGGCGTTGTATCCCTGGATGGTCTTGATTCCGTTTATGCTCTGCATGACCCACGACGCCGAGTTCGCGGCGATTCCAAAGGTTTTGCGCGTATTCTTCGCCTGCTTGCGCAGGATGATTATCATGGGCATTATGACCAAAGGCACGATGAACAGAAGAAGCGCACTCAGCGGCGCGGCGTAATAAACCATAAGGCCGAACATGATGACCATCGTGGCCGAGTCGCGGATAAAGGCGATTAATGTCCCCGTTATAAGGTTCAGGACAGCCGACGCTTGAAGGCTGAAATAATTCATGATTTTCCCGGAATTGCTTTTCTTGAAGCGGCTCATGTCCTGTTTCAGCATGTGGGCGTAAATCCTGCGGCGCAGCTTTGTCGCCGCGCTTAGCCCGACTTTGGCCATGACAAGGGTGTTCGCGTATCCGGCCGCGCCCTTGAAGAAGAACGCCGCTATGATTTGAAGCCCCAGTATGTAAAGGAACGACATGTTGTTGTCGATAAAGCCGTAATCGATGGCCTGCTTCACAAGGGTTATCGAGAACGCCTCGGCCCCGACGGCGACAAGCATAAGCGCGACGCCCGCAATCAGGCCGAAAATATGAGGGCGGCCGATTTCGCGCCATACGCGGCCCCACAGGGACCATTTCACCTTGGACTCCGCGTCGTTGTTTTTCAAGAATTTTCCGATTTTTCCGAACATTCGCGGATTATAGCATAAAGAAAACGGATTTCAAGCGCGATTTGTTTCGCGTTGACTTATGCGCGCATAAGATGTAAAATCCATCCGTTAACATAAAAAGGAGAAAAACATGAAAAAACTTATAGACTTGGTCGCTTTGCCGATAACGCTTGTCGGTGCCGTCAATTATGGACTTATAGGCATATTCCGCATCGACCTGCTTAGCTATCTGTCCGGCGATTTGGTGCAGATTGCGCAAATAGTCATCGGCGTATGCGCGGTTGTCGTAGCCGCCGGCTTCTACGCGAAAAGATAAAGGCAAAAAATAAAAGCGCAATTTTTCAATTTCGCGCCAAACCGCCGAATGACACGGCGAAAAACAGGTCGTCGCGGACGAGTAAGTCCAGACGCCGACCTGTTTTTCTTGGTCCTCGGCGGTTTGTCATCGAAATTGCGATTGCGCCAATTATTTTTTAGTTTATCAATTTTATGTTTAGGATAAGTTTTTCATATTTATCAATACTTTTTCTTCTTGCCGCGTGCGGCGGCAATTTCGACTCGCGCAATGAAAAATACATGGACGCGTTCAAGAAGGGCGATTATGAATCCGCCGCCCAATTCCTTCCCATAAAAGACGAAGAGCTGGCGAATGAAACCTGGCTGGCCGGGCTTCAATGCGGCGCGGGATACATGTGGGCCGGCCGCGAAGAAAAGGCGCAGCAATGCTTCGCCGCCGCGGACGACGCGCTTGGGGAATCCAAATCCACCACCTACGACCCCCTGGAATTCGAGAAAATCATGATGAAGACATATCAGGGCATGTCCGCGCTCACCATGCACGACCCGGCCGCGCGCCGGTTCTTCAACCAAGCCTATTATTTGCAGACCCAAAGCGTCCAGGCCGCGTCGAAACAGATAGACGAGCTTGAACAGGAATTCAAGAAATCCGCCGCCAAGGTTCCCGGGATGCCGTCCTTGTCCTCAATCGTGAAGGATGTCGATTCCCAGATGGAGCGAAACGCCCAGGTCGCGGCGATGTCCGATTTCGCGAATCCGTATGCCACCTGGCTTTCCGCCCTGCATAGCGGCCTTAACGGCGACATCGGCAACGCCGAAAACTATATAAAGCGAGTCATGGTCTTCGCGCCGGAAAACAAATTCGTCGCAGGCGACATCGCCGCGTTGAAGTCCGGACAGCCGCATGTCTGGATTGTCCTGGAAGACGGAATCGTCGGCAGGCGCACCATTCATAAAATGGCCCCGCGCAGTTTAAGGAAATGGAACATAAACCTTTCCATCCCCGATTTGACCGCCGGAACCCGCGCCGTCCGAAACCTTGAAATCGCCGACGGGAACAAAAAGGTCGAAACCCAGCTTTTAGCCGACATAACGCGCATCGCGAAGACCGACCTTATGAAGACTCGCCGCCGCGACATAATCGCCTCGGTCTCGTTCGAGGTGGCGAAGGTCGCCGCCGCGGGAACCGCATTCGTCGTATCCGAAGTCGCCGCGCACTCTCACGCGGGGAAAAACGACGCGGGCGGCGCGATGGCCTTCGCGCTGCTCGGCCGGGCCGCGTTCGCCGTCCTTATGGCGCGGGATTTGGATTGGGAGACGCGAAACTGGGGCGCGCTTCCGAACACGGTCGCCGTCGCCCGCGTTCCCATGCCGAGAAGCCGCGAAATCGAGATAGACGGCGTCGGCAAGGTTCGGATTCCGGCCGGAATAAACAACGCGATTGTTTCCGTCCGAATTCCATTGCAAACCGCAAAACCCGGTATTATAATCGGGAAACTCAACTAACAGGGAGCAGAAAAAATGAACAAAAAGATATTCATAACATCCGCAATGTGCGCGACGCTTGCGCTGGGCGCATGCGTGGACACCCGCGTAATCGACGACAAGGAATCCGCCAACTGGGTCACGGCCGAGCTTTCGGACCACGACTTCCAGCGCGCCGCCAAGCTGATGCTGGACGACGCCATGAAGAACGAGCTTAAAGGCGACAGAAAATTCGTAATGGAAGTGGCCGAGGTCAAGAACGACACCATGCAGAAAATCAACACGGCGGAATTGACGGACTATATGAGGAAAGAACTTCGCCGCGGCGGCCGCGTCCAGCTGACCAACACGGGCGAGAACGCTTCGGTCGCGGGTTCGCGCGAGCTGGCGAACAACGCGATGATGAACAAGTCCACCACCATGAAAAACGGGACCGTCGTCGCGGCGGATTCCAGCCTGTTCGGACGCGTCTCGCAGCGCGACTTCATAGTGAACGGAAAGAAGAAAATCGAATACACCTTCTCGCTTTCCATAACGGACCTGAAAACGGGCCTCGAAATTTGGAGCTCGAAAGAGGTCATCACAAAGCTGACATCGAAAGACAAAAAAACCTGGTAAGGAGTTCATAAAATGTTATTGAAAGGAAAGCGCGGCCTTATAATGGGCGTAGCGAACGATATGTCGATGGCCTGGGCCATCGCCAAAATCTGCGCGGACAACGGCGCGCAAATCGCCATGCCCTACGGAATCCCGCAGCTTGAAAAGCGCGTGCAGCCGTTGGCCGATTCCATCGGCGCGAAATTCGTCATGGAAACGAATGTCCAGAACGACGCGCAGATGGACGCGCTTTTCGGCGCCATAGGGAAAGAATGGGGCGGCCTGGACTTCGTCCTCCACGCCATCGCGTTTTCCGACAAGTCCGAGCTTACCGGCGAATATTACGCGAACACCACGCGCGAAAATTTCAAGAACACGATGGACATTTCGGTCTATTCGCTGGTCGACATAACGCGCCGAAGCGTCCCGCTTATGAAGAACGGCGGAAGCATTCTGACCCTCACATATTTCGGCGGCGAGAAATCGATTCCGAATTACAATGTGATGGGCGTCGCCAAATCCGCCTTGGATTCTTCCGTCAGATATTTGGCCGCCGACTGCGGACCGAAGAACATCCGCGTGAACGCGATTTCCGCCGGACCCATCCGCACGCTGGCCTCGTCCGGGGTCGGGGACTTCAAGTCGCTTTTGGATTTGAACGAGCTCTTGACGCCGATGCGCAGAAACATAACGCTGGACGATGTCGCGGGCGCGGGACTTTATATGTTCAGCGATTTGTCGAGCGGCGTTACGGGCGAAATACACCATGTCGACTGCGGCTATCATTCGACCGGCTCGGTATCCAATGAAGCCAAAGACCTTATATTAGCGGCCAAAAAATAAAAGGCCAATCGCGTTTTATTCTCGAAAACGCGATTGGCCTAATTATTTTTTGAGTTCATTATGAGCTTATTAATTTAATTTTAATTTAATAAATTGTCATTCCCCGGCTTGACCGGGGAATCCCGGCCGCATTATAATAAGGACATGGCGAAGGCAATCGACATCTTTATAAAGGCGGAATACGACCAGTTAATCAAAAATCTAGGCGTTTGGGATACGGCGTATCACACCCACGACGCTCCGCTTGTCGACGACGCGACTTACGACGCGGCCAAGCGGCGCGCGAAAGAACTGGAAGAAAAAGAGCCGGGGCTTGGGCAGGCCGCCAGCGTCGCCGTCGGCGGCTCGGTATCCCGCGACTTCAAGACATTTCCGCATTCAATCCCAATGCTTTCCATCAAGGACGCCTTCACCGAAAACGAAGTGCGCGAATGGTTGGAACGCGTGAAATCATCCGAAATTTTCGCCGAGCCGAAAGTCGACGGCCTGTCGTTCGCGGCGCGTTATGAAGACGGCATCCTGGTCCGCGGCCTTACGCGCGGCGACGGAACCACGGGCGAAGACATAACCGAAAACTTGAAAACCATTTCCGACATTCCGCATAAAATTCCGGCGCGCGGCGTCGTCGAAGTCCGCGGCGAAGTTTATATGGCGCGCGCGGATTTTTTCGCGCTGAACGAGAACGCCGAGAAATTCGGCGGCAAGATTTTCGCCAATCCGCGCAACGCCGCCGCAGGCTCGCTTCGCCAGCTGAACCCGGAAATAACCGCCGCGCGCCGACTAAGCGCGTTCGCATACGCCTTCGGCGAAGCGTCAAGCCGTACTTGGAAAACCCAATCCGAATTTTTCGCCGTCCTGAAATCGTGGGGCTTCAAGACCACGCGCGAATGGTGCGCCGTCCTGCACAACGCGGAAGAAATCCAAACGCACTATCGCCGGATGTCCGAAATCCGAAGCAGGATTCCGTTCGACATCGACGGCGTCGTCCTTAAAGTGAACGACATGGACGCCCAGGAATCGCTTGGCTCCACCGCGAATTCGCCGCGCTGGAATCTCGCATACAAATTCCCCGCCGAAAAAGGCATAACGGTTCTCCGCGACATAACAATCCAGGTCGGGCGCACCGGCGTTTTGACGCCCGTCGCCGAGCTTCTTCCCATCAATATCGGCGGCGTCATCGTCGCGCGCGCAACCTTACACAACGCGGACGAAATCGCGCGGAAGGATTTCCGCAAGGGCGACAAGGTCGTCGTCCAGCGCGCCGGCGATGTCATACCGCAAGTCGTGGAATCATTGGAACACGCGCCGGACAGCGCGCCTTATGAATTTCCAACCAAATGCCCCGTCTGCGGAAGCGAGGTCGTGCAAGACCCGGACAAGGTCGCGCGAAAGTGCATAAACACGATGTCCTGTCCCGCGATGATAACCGGCGAGCTTGAACACTTCGTGTCCCGCAAGGGCTTCGACATCGAGGGCCTTGGCGCGCGGCAAATCGAAAAATTCGCGGAGCTGGGCTGGCTTAAACAGCCCGCGGACATTTGGTCCTTGATTGAAAACCACGGGGCGGAGCTTCGCGGCATGGAAGGCTTCGGCGAGAAATCCATATCGAACCTCGACGCCGCAATCAAGACGCGAAGCAATATCGACCTGCACCGCCTTCTGTTCGCAATCGGAATCCCCGAGGTCGGCGAGGCGACCGCGAAAGTCTTGGCCAAAAAATTCGGAACCCTTGAAAATTTGCGCGCGGCGACTTTGGACCAGCTTACGGCCTTGGACGGAATCGGCGAAATCATGGCCGACGAAATCCATAAATTCTTCCGCGCCGAACACACGGTCCGCGCCTTGGACGAATTGCTGAAACACCTTAACATAATAAACCCGAAAATATCGGCGGCGGATGAAAACGGATTTTGGTTCGGCAAAAAAATAGTCCTTACCGGGACGCTGTCCAAATACACCCGGGACGAGCTGAAAGAAATCTTGGAGGGCATGGGCGCGAAGGTTCAGGGCAGCGTTTCCGCGAAAACCGACATCGTAATCGCCGGCGCGGAAGCCGGCGGCAAGCTGGCGGACGCCGAACGCCTTAATGTCCGAATCATGGACGAGGAAGAGCTGCTTCGAACCCTATGACCGCAATCGCCGCGCTTTTGCTGATATTCGGGAAAACAATCCAGGATTTCGTTTCCAAGGAAGGAACCCGCGTTCTGGACAGCCGCGCAATCGCTTTGGCTTCCGCCGCGGCCGGTTCCGTTTTCTATATATGCGCCGCCCGCCTGATACCCGGCCTTTGGAAGCCGGACGCGCTTGCCATAATATACGGCGCGGCGGGCGGAATCGCCATGTTCTTCAATGTCCGCTTTTTCGCCGATGTCCGGCGAGAGTCGAATTCCGCCGCGACTTTCGGAATGCTGATTGCCGTCGGGGCGGCGGCCCCGATTAATGTGTGGCTGCTTGGCGAAGCATTGCCTTTGCATAAAACCCTTTCGTGCGCGGGGCTTGCCGCAATCGGCGTCCTTTTTTTCATTCGCGGCGCGGCAAGCGAGCTTAGCGCGGCGGGCAAGATAAAGTTTTTCGCCGCGGTGCTGTTCCTGATGGGCTGCGTATTCACGGATTTTCTGGCCTTGGAAAGGTCCAACTGGTTCACGGTCGGCGCGGCCGTGGCGGTTTCGTATTTCCTGGCTTCGATGGTTTCATTGAAGGGCGGCATGGACAAGGCTTTCGTTCCATCGCTTAAATATCCGATATTCTGGATTATCGGAATCGTCGGCGTCGCCATGCTGGTCTTCGCAAAATACGCGCAGGGCGAAATCCTTGGCGCAAGCCTTACATACGCGTTCATAAGATTGTCCGTGCCGATTGTCATGGTCCTGTCGGCGTATATATACAAGGAGCGCACTCCGCGCGAGCAACTGATTTTTGGCATGGCCAGTTATTTAATTGCAATTCCATTATTCCTATGATAAAAATAAGCCATGACACACAAACTAGACGACAGATACGACCATCAGGCAATCGAAAACCGATGGACTTCCTTTTGGGACAAAGAACAGATTTATAAGTTCGACCCGGCCCGTCCGCGCGCGGAAACATTCGCCCTGGACACCCCGCCGCCGACCGTTTCCGGCTCGCTTCATATCGGCCACATCTTCGGATACACCCAGGCGGACATCGGCGCGCGCTTTCAGCGCATGCTTGGCAAAAACATCTTCTTCCCAATCGGCTGGGACGACAACGGCCTTCCGACCGAACGGCGCGTGCAGAACTACTTCAATATAAAGTGCGACCCGACCCTTGCATACGACCCGAATTTCAAGGCCGAGCATAAGGATAAGTTCGACGCGCCGCAGACGCCCGTATCGCGCCGGAACTTCATAGAGCATTGCCGCGCCCTTGTGGACCAGGACGAGAAGATATTCGAGAATATCTTCCGCGGAACCGGGATGTCATACGACTGGTCGCTGATGTATTCCACGATTTCGCCGGACGCTATACGGCTTGCGCAGGAATCCTTCATCAAACTATACAAGTCCGGCAATGTGAAATCCGTCGAGGCCCCGACCATGTGGGATGTCGATTTCCAAACCGCCGTCGCCCAGGCCGAAATCGAGGACAAGGAAATCGCCGGACATTTCCACGACATCAGATTCAAGTGCGGAAGCGACGAATTCACAATCGCCACGACGCGGCCGGAACTTCTTCCCGCGATTATCGCAATCGTCGCGCACCCCGACGATTTGCGCTATAAAAAATTCTTCGGCAAGACCGCGACCAGTCCGATATTCAAGACGGAAGTCCCAATCATGCCGTCAGAACACGCGAATCCCGAAAAAGGCACCGGCATCATGATGGTCTGCACCTTCGGCGACCAGGAAGATGTGAATTTTTGGAAGACGCATAAAATGCCCCTTAAACAAATCATCGGGCGCGACGGAAAAATCTTCGACGTCCCGGAACTGGAAGGCCTTCGCGTCAAGCAGGCTCGGAAGAAAATCGTGGAAATGCTGCGCGAATCCGGCGATTTAATCGGCGAGCCGAAACCAATAACGCACGCCGTGAAATTCTACGAGAAGGGCGACTCGCCGATAGAGTTCGTGTCCTCGCGCCAATGGTTCGTATCCATGATGGACAAGAAAGAGGCGATGGTCCAGGCCGCCGGAAAAATCAAATGGACGCCCGAACACATGAAGGCGCGCTTCATAAACTGGGCCGACGGAATAAACCAGGACTGGCTGATTTCGCGCCAGCGGTTCTTCGGCGTGCCGTTCCCGGTCTGGTATAAACTGGACGCGAAGGGCAGTCCGATTCACGACGAACCGATTTTATCCGACAAGCTTCCGTGCGACCCGGCGACCGATGTTCCCGCCGGATTCTCCGAAGCGCAACGAAACCAACCGAACGGCTTCGCCGCCGACCCCGATGTCATAGACACTTGGGCGACAAGCGCGCTGACGCCCGCAATCGCAATGGCGAAAACCGACGCGAAAAATCTGTCGGTGCCGTTCAGCGCGCGCTGGAACGGGCATGACATAATAAGGACCTGGGATTTCTGCACCGTCCTTATAACAATGCTGAACTTCGGGGGCGAACTTCCGTGGGAACAGCTTTGGATTAACGGATTCGTGCTTGACCCGGACAGGAAGAAGATGTCGAAATCCAAAGGCAATGTCGTCGTCCCGAAAGAGCTTGTGGACAAGTTCGGCGCGGACGCAATCCGCGTATGGGCCGCCAGCGCGAAGTGGGGGACCGACGGAATCGCGGACGAAAAAATCATGGAGCAAAAGCGAAAGCTGGTCATGAAGTTCTTCAACGCCGCCAAGTTCGTCTATGGATTCGCCGGCGACACGAAAAACATAGCGATACTGCCGTCCGACAATCCCGTCGATTTGGCCTATGCGAAAAAATTGGAGCAGGCCGCGGAAGAATCCAAAAAATATTTCGAGCAAAACGACCATACCGGCGCGCTTATAGCGACGGAACAGGCGTTCTGGGATTTCTGCGACAATTATCTCGAAATCGTGAAAGGCCGCGCATACGCCGGCGACGATTCCGCGCTTAAACATTTGCGGAACGCGATTCTGGAATTCGCCGCGATGTCCGCGCCCTTCATGCCCTTCATAGCCGAGGAAATTTTCCAGGCGCACCCCTATCAAAAATTCAAGGAATGGTCGCTGGACAATAAAAACGACATCCAAAAATCAATCCACCTCTGCCTTCATCCCGCGCTTTGGAAGAAATGGGAATGGCCGCTGCCCGGCGCGGAAATATACGAGAAAGTCCGCGGGCTGGTGTCCTTCGTCCGCGGCAAAAAATCCGAAAACAATTTCTCGATGAAAAAGGGAATCAAAAGGCTGGCAATCAAGGACGACGCGGATTTGCGCGCGGCCGAAGCGGATATAAAAAATGTCTTGAATGTTTCGGAATTAGAGTTCAAGATGGGATTAGAGTCCGGGCCTGAAATAACATGGTCCGACGAATAAAAAAGGGCTAAATATGAAAAAACTGGTCTTACTCTGCTGCGCGCTTATGGCGGGCGCATGCTCGTTCCCGAAAACTCCGGGCGAGGGCAACCTCCTGAACGCGTCGCTGCAACACCATTCCGAAATATTCGAGCAGGGCGGCCGCGGGCAAATCATACTTTCGATGTCCGACAACCTTTCCAGCGACGGATTCTTCGGAACCGTCTACGACAATATAATGTCCTTCAAGAACAAGCAGACCGGCGAGATGTATTTCGTGAAAACGAAATTGGGCGGCGACGAATTCGCGACCGCCATGCTTCCCATCGGCGAATACGAGGTAACGAACCTTTATCTGCGCTATGTTTATACGACCACGCAAAGGCAGGGCAATATGACCGTGACCACCGTCCATGTCATAACGCACGAGCATTTCGAGCAGGACAAGGTGATAACCTTCGCAGTGAAACCCCAGGAAGTCGTCTATCTCGGCCATTTCCAGATGGAAAAACCCGAAAAGGGCGCGACCAACAAGGACGGAAGCCTGAAAATGCCGAGCTTCAAACTTGAAGACGATTCCGACAATATCGGCGACGAGCAGCGCCGCGAATGGAAGGAGGAATTCGGCAAGGACTTCATCGTGCGCTTCGCCTCGGTCCGCGCCAAGACCCGCGCCGAACTGGACGATAAAAAACTGCAATCGCTTGAAAAAGAGGTCCGATAATGAGAAACCTAATCATAGCAATTCTTGCCCTTAGTGCCGCGGCCTGCACGAACACAATCGGCAACGAGAAACTGGGAAGCAGCCAGTCCAAAATCGACAAGCAGATGAAGGACGCGAGCACCAAGGCCGATGTGCGCGACCTTTACGGCTCGCCCTCGCTCATGTTCAAGAAGGACGGGAACGAAGTCTATGAATACAGCCGCGTCGACGGCAGCGGGAGGCACATTTGGCTGGTTCCGATTGCAGGCCCCATCATCTCGCTTTTCCAGGACGATTTCAGCTATGACATAACGGCGCTGTATGTGAAGTTCGACGCCAAGGATAAAATCAAAAACTACGATGTCGTCCAGGCTTCCGGCACCGGCAATTAATAAGATAAAAAATCATAACCTCGGTTTTTCGTTTTCGGTCTAAATCGCCCACTTGCTTGGAAAACCGACACCTCGCGGACCGTCAAGTCCAGACTCGGGTCGGTTTTCCCGCGCATTGAACGATTTATCCTCGAAAACGCGACCTCGGTAAGATTTTTTTGGCCTTATTAAAAATTGTCATCCTCGGGCTTGACCCGAGGACCCAGGTAATAACCGTCGCCGTAGGCGACACAATATAACGAGGGAACCATGAACTATGAGATAATCGGAATTGCGGCGTCGCTGTTCGTAATAACTTCGTTTTTAATGAAGACGCGGCTTTATATAAGGTCCATCAACGCGGTCGGCGCGGCCCTGTTCGTGATATACGGCGCGCTAATCGGCTCGTATTCCATAATGTTCCTGAACGCCGCGCTGATTTTCATCCAGATTTACCGCACGGCCCAGCTTCTGAAAAGAAAAGACCGCCTAAAAAACTGATTGCAATTCCGCAAAATCCAATTATACTTTTCCAAACGGACGGGTGGCAGAGCGGTTGATTGTACCGCACTCGAAATGCGGCATACCCGCAAGGGTATCGTGGGTTCAAATCCCACCCCGTCCGCCAGAATTACTAGATGTATATGGTCTATGCCGAATAAGGCCGCAAAGCCCGCAGTTCTGCGGGATTCTTCCTGCTCTGACTCTATATGCCCCGCAAAATCCCTAGGGTTTATGCCTTTTTCGGGCGGACATATATTATGCCCGAAAACCGATAGTCACTGCCCCCAGCGCAGGGCGCGGAAGACCGGGCGAGAGAGATACGACCCCCCCCCGCGTTCTTCGGCATATACAATAAGCGTGCGCCTGCATTTATTTATTTTTCCAATAAGGCGGCTTATGCGCCTGGCGTATTTTTCAGCAACCGTCAGATATTCCGAATCAAATCCGACCTCCGCCGCGAAATCATGGTTGAACACTATTCCTGTCCTGGTATTTTTATATACCGCCGTCGTCCTATCGCCTATTTTATATGTTTCAAGGAATTTCAAGTCTTTCTTGTCAAAAAAATGCGGGAATCCTTCTAGGAACATAGCGAACCTTTCTTGGAAATCGCAGCCATATACCCAATCGAGCGGCGCGCTGAACTTGCGCAATCCGATGCGGTTCAGCATAGTCGCCGTATTGCACGCATGACCGAAGGAAAATATGCAGTCGTATTTTTTTTGGGGTTTTTTATACGACAGCATTCTGCGCAGGCGTCTCCTATATTTCCCGGACGGCACAAAGGCGCAAATGATATTAACCAACAATTTTCTCATGCCGTATTATTCCGCGTCGGATGCGACTTGCATTTTAACAATCGTGTCCGGGTCCGATACCGCGCCATTGTTCGCGCTTGTCCCCGCCTTTATCTTATCCACGAATTCCATGCCGCTCGACACTTTGCCGAAGGCCGTATATTGCCCGTCAAGAAACCGCGCGTCCGCGAAAACGATAAAGAACTGGCTGTCCGCGCTGTTAACATCGTTCGCGCGCGCCATCGAGACCACGCCCCTGACATGCGGCGTCCTATTGAATTCCGCCATCAGCTTTTTGCCGGTTCCGCCGGAACCCGTCCCGGTCGGGTCGCCGGTCTGCGCCATGAATCCCGGAATCACGCGGTGAAATTTCACGCCGTCGTAAAATCCCGCGCGCGTCAATTCCTTTATGCGCGCGACATGATTCGGCGCGACGCCCGGGTCAAGCTCTATAACAACGCGCCCGTCTTTAAGGTCCAGATATATGGTGTTTTCCTTGTCCATCGCATTCGCTCCCGCGGTTATGGCAATCATAAAAATCGCCGTTAAAAGTTTTCGCATTGTATTCCCCTTTTCCAAAAAGATAGCCCAAACGGGGGCTTGACGCAAGCATTTTCGGGTGCTAGCATTTCCGCCAAGGGAGAATGCGACAAAGGAAACCGAAGTGGCCGTATCTCTCGACATCCGTATTTTCGCAGATTGCGCCCAAGCCGTCGCCGCCCACGACGAGCTTCGCCCGGGCTTGTGCTGCGTCAATATCTACGACGACGGCCGCGGCTCGCGCTATTACGAGGCGACCGACAAATTCATCCTTATAAGAAAGCGCGAAAAAATCCCAGACGGCGAAGAGCCTTTGCCCGAACCAATACGCGTTCTTCCGCAAAAGAAATACATCCGCGGCGACGGGCTTATCGAACGCTTCGTCCCCGCGCGCGAAGACATAATCAAGGTCGATTATCCAAGCTTCGACGGAGTCCTTCCCCGGACCGACTGGGAACACGAATGCGACCCTTCGGCATTAAGGCCGTGGCTTTCGGACAGGATTTTCGGAATCATAACAAAGCATTGGCGTTTGGACATCTCCAAATTCAGGATGAAGTCCGCCCTTGACGCATATAATTTCTTCGGCGGCATGATTTATTACCGCGAAGGCGACACACAGGCCTGCGCCATGCTGCGACTGCCCACCAAAACGATAGACGCGCCCGCGTTGGAAAAGACGGAAAAATCGCCGGACGGAACGAAGCATATCATGGCCGGGCTGGAATTCAAGATGGACGCGACAAGCCACTTCAAGGACGCCGGCGAAATTTTCGCGGCGATAAAAAAACTCATGCTCGAAAAGGGATTCGACGGGGACAACGCCGCCGGCCTCGGCGAAGTATTGAAAGAGCTCGGCCTTAGCCTTTCCGAGCCGGGAGCCAGGAAAAAATCCGCCGGGAAATATATTCCGCCGTCCAGCTCGTTCGAGGAATTCCGCGACAATGTCGACCGCGACAGGAAAATGCTCGGCCAGTATCTGATTGCCGACAATTTGAAGATAGCGTGGGGCGTATCGAAGACGCGCATAAATTCCCTGGCCGAAGTCTTCACGGAACTTTATATTTCGACGAAGAGCGATTCTTTGGAATCGTTCATGGCGAAGCTGGGCGGGCTTTTCAGCGAGGCGCAGCTGGAATCTATAATGCGGGGCAAGGCGTATATCACGCCCGCCGCGTTCAGATACATCGGGCTTTTGGCGGATTTTTCCATAACCCCTTTGAAACTTTCCAAGCTGAACATGGATGTAATCAAAAGCGAACCCGCCGCGCGCGGAATCGATGTCGACATGAAGCTGCTTGGCGAGCTGACGCGCGGCGCGGCCAGAATGCGCGCGCATATGCGCCGCGAGACGCGCCGCATTTACAACCTTGAAAAAAGGCAAGCCCGCAGGGACAGCGGCGAATACGAAAACCGCTATGGCAACGCCACAAGCATAACGCCCGCAGAGCGCGAATCCCGGGACAGGACCCGCGACAAGCGCAGGGCCAAGAACGAGCTTGGAAAAAAAATATGCCCCGCCGTCATGATGTTCATGGACTTGAAAAAATCCCGAAGCTATACAATCGAAAAGACAATCTACGACCTGACGACCATAAACGGCAAGCGATATTTGCGCCTTTGGGTCGACAAGGAAAACGGCGAATACCCGGACCTGGAAGGAGAGTGGCTTTACAAACGGGTAAGCTGGAAGATGAAGCGCGTGTATGTCAAATACCACCATTCAAGCTCCGCCGAAGCGGCCAAGATTCACTGCGAATTCCCGAACCACGGAAAAAATCCGCTTAAAATCAAATCGCGCTGCCCCGCGCTTATAAAGCAGGACTGGTCGCTTTGCCCGTTCGTCAAAAACATCAAATACATTTACGAGAAGGATTTCGGGACCTGCGAAATGGAAAATTTCCTGCAAATGTTCCGCGGCGAAGCCGAGCAAACGCTTCAACACTATATCGATAAAATCATAGGAAACGGCCGCTGAATATGCTATAATTCCCACATGAAGAAAATCGATTTATTTCCCAAAACCATACTCGGGTTTTACTGGTGGCTGTCCAAGAAGTTCTGGATTTATGTTTCCGCGCTTCTGATTCTTTACGCAATCAACGAAGTTTTGGGCGGAATCCTTCCCGCTTTAACAGTCCGCTGGCTGGTGGACGGAATCGAAACCGCGTCGGCGGACACGCCCCTTATACAGCAAATGCTTCCCGTTCTGCTTCTGATTGCGGGAATGCACCTCGCGTGGCTTACATCGGACATAGTGTCGTCGTGGATGCGCGGCCACTTTTCACCCATTATAAAAAGCCGTGTCGCGGACATAATCTACCGCCGCCTGTCGCGCCAGACCATCGCGTTCTTCAAGGACAATTCCGCCGGATTTTTGGTGGAGCAGGCCGGATACATATACAACAAATACCAGAAAATCGCAATCGACCATGTAAGCGAAATATTTTCCCTGGCCCTGGCCATAGCGGTCAATGCCGCGTTGCTCCTCAAAGTCCATTGGGCGGTGGCGACGCTGTTCTCGGTGTGCGCCGGCGTCAGGTTGATTCACTGTTCGCTCCATGTGAAGGACCTTTGGACCAGCGGAAAGAAGGCGTCAAAAATCGGCGCAATCGTAACGGCGAACTATGTGGACAGCATATCGAACTTCATGAACATAAAACTTTTTTCGCGCAACGATGTCGAGGCTAGGTATCTGAACAAGGTCCGCGGCAGCCACAACAAAGCGCGCCAAATCGCAAGCTATCACGAGCGGAAATTCTGGATACTTCCGTTCTCGTTCGAGAACGCGTGCCTTATCGGCCTGACATTTTTGCTGGTGTGGCTTTACACGGTCGGCGACCTTAAACTCGGCGACATCGCGTTCGCCTTCATGTCCTTCGGGACGATGATGAGCCTGGTGCGCCGCACCACCTGGAAGCTGCCCGACATCAGCGGCGACCTTGCGGATGTCGCGCAGGCCTATAAAAGCATATCCCAGCCAATCATGATAACCGACGCGCCGGCCGCGAAATGCCTTAACCCCAAAAAGTGCCGTATCGACTTCAACAATATCTCGTTCAAATACGACAAGGACGGGCCGTTCGTCTTCAAGAACCTGAACCTTTGCATAATGCCCGGCGAAAAAGTCGGAATCGTGGGATTGTCCGGCGGCGGAAAAAGCACGCTTCTTTATTTGCTTATGCGTTTGTATGACATAAACGCCGGAAAGATTTCCATCGACGGCAAGGACATACGGAGCGTCCGGCAGGATTCGCTTCGCGGCGCGATTTCATTCGTGCCGCAGGAAAGCGTCCTGTTCAACCGCACCTTGTCCGAGAATATCTCGTACGGCGCAATAGGCGCGAAAAAGGACGACATAGTCGCCGCGGCGAAACAGGCCGGCTCGCACGAATTCATAATGAAGATGGAGAACGGATACGACACGCCGGTCGGCGACCGCGGAATAAAATTGTCCGGCGGACAACGCCAGCGCGTGGCGATTGCGAGGACTATCTGCAAGAACGCGCCGATTGTCGTGATGGACGAGGCGACATCGGCTTTGGACTCCAAAACCGAAACCCTAATCCAAAACTCTATGAAGAAATTCCTGGACGGCAAGACCGCGCTGGTCGTCGCGCACCGGCTTTCGACGCTTCGCCAGATGGACAGGATAATAGTCCTGGACAAGGGCAAAATAGTGGAGCAGGGAACGCACGCCGAGCTAATCAAACAAAATGGAATTTACGCGAACCTTTGGAATTTACAAGTGGACGGATTTATAACCACCAAGCATGACGCTTGACAAATACAAATTAGTGTGCTTGACTGATTGTAATCAAAAAAGGAGCGCATTATGATTAAAGCATTCATAGACGGACGGGGCGGAACCACCGGGCTTAAAATAGACGAGCGCATGGCCGCCCGCGACGACATGGAAGTCATGACGATTCCCGACGAGCTGCGCAAAGACCCGGCGGCCAAAAAAGATTACATGAACAGGGCCGATGTCGTGTTCCTGTGCCTTGACGACGCGGCCGCGAAAGAGTCCGCGTCCCTGGTCGAAAATCCCGACACAATAATTATCGACGCGTCCACCGCGCACCGCACCAACCCGGACTGGGTCTACGGCTTTCCCGAAAGAAACGAAAAACGGCGCAAGCAAATATCGCAATCGAAACGCATTGCGAATCCCGGCTGCCACGCGACCGGCTTCATAAGCATAGTCTGGCCGCTTATATCGAACGAAACCATCTCCTATGAAGCCGTCCTTATGTGCCAGTCCATAACGGGCTATTCCGGCGGCGGAAAAAAGATGATTGCAGAATACGAGGCCGCCGCGGGAGCATTGAACAGCCCCATGCCTTACGCGCTTGGCCTTTCGCACAAGCACCTGCCGGAAATGAAAGAGCAGTGCTGGCTTAAGTCCGCGCCGCTCTTCGTTCCGATTCTTGGCAACATCGCGCAGGGAATGAACACCATGGTCCCGTTCGACTGCAAGGACAGCGGACGCCATTCGGCGAAGAAAATCCACGAAGTATTGTCCGACCATTACGCGGGACAGACCTTTATAAAGGTCATGCCGCTTGGAAGCGCGGACTGCCTCAACGCCGGAAGACTGGACGCGCAAAGATGCAACGACACCAACAACCTGGAAATCCATGTCTTCGGAAACGAAGAGCAGGCGCTGGTTTGCGCCGTGTTCGACAACCTCGGCAAGGGCGCGTCCGGCGCGGCCGTCCAGAACATGAACATCGCCCTCGGCGTCGCGGAAACCAAAGGCCTTGTCCGATGATAGTCCAGAAATGGTATTTGAACGACGCCTATAAGTCCGGGAACAGAATCTATGTCGAGGCGGGCAACGGCGACGACACTTCCACGGTCCTCTTCCATTTGAAGCCCAAGGACTTTTTGTTCAGCGGCGTGAAGAAGTTTCTGAAAAACCACAAGGGACACCAAATCAATGTGTATTATCCGCTTTGCACCTGCGGGACCGCGGTCATGTCCGCGATAAACGGCAGCCCGGTCTTCGTGCAGGATATAGTCTTGGGCGAAAAGTGGTCGTCCTGGCCGCACAAGCTTGGCGCGGCCGAATTGTCCGCCATCAAAAGCGACCTTGAATCCATGATGGACATAGCCCGCGGCAACGCCGCCGCCGTCCAAAAAATCATGAAAAACAAAGCGGTCATAGAAAACGCCATCGCCGCCAAGCATAGCCGATAAGAAGACCTTCCTACTGAATATTTCCCCATAAAAAGGCATAATGCCAAAATAATATTCGAAATTACAACATATTCTTAAAATGGCGGATTCCGAATCCGGCGACTATAATCACATCGAACCGCGCGTCCATGCCGCGGGCGCGCTTGGCAAGATACGATTCCGCCGCGCGGCGAAGGCGGATTTGCTGGGCGGGCGGAATCGCAAGCAGCCCGTCTTCTATTGTTTTTCTGCTTTTAACTTCCACGAAAACGATTGTGTTTCCACGCCGCGCGATTAAGTCTATCTCGGCGCGCCCGGAGCCGTTGCCGGTCCTGAATCGTTTCTCCAAAATCGCATAGCCTTTGACGCGAAGCAGCGCAGCCGCCAAAAATTCGGCCAGCAATCCCTGTTTGTATCGCTTAAAACGAGTAAGGCTTTGCGCGGAATCTTTCGCGGGAATCATCGTTGTTCTCTATGTCGTCAAGGCTGCGCAAACCGATGTCGATAAGGCCCAATTCGCCGTATCCCGCGGTCATGAACGGGTCGGCGGGATTGTCGCTTGACGCCCATATATCGTTGCCGGAATTGGGCGGCCCGTATTTTTCAAGAATCATCTGCCAGAACGCCAGGATTTTCTTATCCCTTTGGTTCTCGAACTTTTCGGCCGCGCCGGGCAGCTTGTTCACATCGTTGGAATACGATATTTTCCAAACGACATTGTCGGTCGCGTTCGAAGTGAAATAAACCGTAATCGATTCCCCGGTCGAAGGCCGTTCCAGCCGCATTTCGGACGGATACAAAAATCCGCGTTTTTTCGCCGCGGTGTTTATGCAGCTTTCCAAATCCCGCGGCGCGAATATTTTCTGCCGGCGGCATTCGTAATCCAAATTGAACCGCCATTCGCGCGGGATGGAATAGACAATCGCGTTCTTCGCGGCTGGCGAATAAATCGCGGCCTCGCGGAAGAACAGGACGCGCGCGCTCTCGAACGACATCCCGAGCATGATGCCCGATATGTCGAAATCGCCGACGCTTGCGAACGACGAATTCGGGTTCAGCGAAAACCGTTCCGGCAAATCGCGCCAGTCGAACCACGACGCCGCGCGGCTTTCGATGTCGCCGTCCAGCAAATCGCTTCCGCCGAAATCGTCCGTCGGCGCATACATGTCGAAGTCGTCCAAAAACGGGTCGTCGCCCGCATCCTCGTCGTCCGCGCGCGCGAGCGGCGTGGCGAGCATAATAACGGCGGCGAAAATCAGAATCCTTTTCAGCATATATTCATATTAATCCAATAACCCTCCGCCGTCAAATCCGAAAATCGTTCACGCGGAACTTGAAGATTTTCGAAGCGTCGCCGCCGTTTTTAAGAATCCTTTCGGCGTTCGGGCGCAGCCCGCGCTCGAATTCGACCCGCACATAGGCCGTCCTCGTTTCGGTCCTTCTTTTGTCCGGCGCGGTCCATGAATCAAGCCGGAAATCCACGCGGTAATAGTCGCCTTCCTTCGCGATTTTCTGGACGCGGACCTCGCGCAGGCCGCGCTTTGCCGCCAGTTCCTCTATATCCGGGAAGACCGACTGCCGCCATGTCTCGAAGACCGCGCTTTGTGAATCGGACATGAACCATATAAAGGAATCCCGCCCCTCCGCGCCGCGCGTCCGGACATCCGCCATGTCGGGAATCACATAATAGGCCTCGACAATCCAGCGGCGGACAAGCCAGTCGACGGCCTCATCGTCCGGGATTTCGTCAAAGGGCACTATGTCCGCGCGACCCTCGGCATAGTTCGAGGTTTGGAAAACCACCGGGACGACTTCGGATTTTTTCGCCGCGGTGTAAATTTCCGCCGATAGAAAAACCGCCGCGCCCGCAAGCGCGATTATCAGCAGGACCGCCAAGAGATTCAGAAGGTTTTTCATTCCCGGACCTCTCGCCAAAAGTAATCGAAGCCGGCGACATATTGCCCCAAATTTTTAGGATAGACCTGCGCGTTCGTTCCTATGCGGACGAACGCCACAACGGGTTCGCGGCTTGTTTCGCTTTGGGTTCCGTCAGGTTTGACGGCGTAATTCACGACATCGAAACGCAGACGCCATACCGTGCCTTGGCCGTCGAACTCCGGGCGGGACAAGGGCTTGGCGCGGACATCCGGGGCGCCGCCCGCGTCCGCCGCCACGCCGCGCGCGCGGCGCGACTCGAAGATTTTTCTGTATTCGGGGACCTGGGAATTCATAAATCCGGCGAAGATTTCGGGGGTTGTCTGGCAGCAGATTTCGCCTTGGATATTCTCGTCCACCTGTCCGCATTTGGCCAGGACGCAGGTCTTCCAAGCCGCGTCGTTCGCGCCCTCGCTTGCCGCCACCGCGAACCAGCGGCGCACGAATTCCCGCGCCACATATTCCTGAATCAGATAGGCCGAGTTTATATCCTGGACCTCGTCCAGAACGCTCCATGCGGAATTGTCGCGGCTTCGGACGATGATAAGGGCCTGCGAGTTCTGGTATTTTTTCGCAAGGTAAATCCCGCCCGCAAGCGCGGCCAGAACCGCCGCAAGCGCAAGCGTCCAAATCGCAAGAAGGCGCGAAAGCGCGAGCTGCCGGTTTTCGGGGTTTGTCGGAATGTCGAAACGCTGGGGATATTCGGGGGAGGGGACAGCGTTCTTTCTATTATCCACGATACACAATCATGCAGGCGCAGGGCGACAATTTCAATTCGTCCTGGCTATACCCGACGCCGACCGGGTCCTTCTCGTAAATCTGCCCGCAACCCGCCGTCGCCAGCGCGAACACGAACAGTAAAAGAAATTTCCTCATGATATGCTCCTTAGCCCCATTTCCCCTAGGATAACGCCATTATAGAGATTTTTTCGCGTCTTGGTCAAGCGAAAGAAAAACCCGCCGGGCGGCGGGTTTTTCGCGTCTAGCTTTTTTAGTTTTTTGTTTAGTTCGATTAGAACCGGGCGTTCAGGCGGACACCCAGCTCGGCCTTGACATCCGAACCCGATTGCGAGTTCGCATGCGCCGTGTCAAAGGTGTATTCCGCATAGACGGCCGTTTGGACGGCGGCGTTTATTTGATACGCGCCAAGGACTCCGACGATATACTCAGCGAATCCGTCGTCCATGTTCTCCATGCCGGCGGCCAATACCTTGGCGAAGTTCGCGGCATAAGGGTTGGCTATCTTGGTCGCAATCGATTCAACGCCGTTGTCCGCGTGGAACTTATAGGCGAATGTTCCGCCGACCGACCATTTTTGGTCGATTTCATACAACGCTTTAAGTCCGGCGTTATATTCCGTCGTGGATTTCAGATTGACCGCTATGCTGTCCGGCATTTGCGTTATCGCATAGGCCGTTTGCGCGGCTACATTAGCATTGAAACCTGTAAGAAGTGCCGGACAGGAACCCGCGCCCGGGTTTGCCAAACATGCCGTAATCGCAGTTGAACCACCAAGCGGAGCCAAGTTTGCTTCCATTATCGATTTGCTGGTTCCAAGGCGGATTTCGTTGTTGTCGTTCCCGAAGACCCGGACAACATCGCCATAGACGCCGACCGACAATTTATCGAACTGCTTTCCGATAGAGGCACCGAAAATCGCGCTGTATCTGCCGTGCGAATAGTTGTCGTAATTGAAGTATTTCTTGTTCCCGTTTATGATGAACTCGCCCGTCATTTCGGACAGACCGCCCAGACCGGCCAAGCCATAGACATCAAAGACTATGCCATTGGTCGCCGCGCCTTCGAACACGCGGTAGGAAAGCCCGGCGTTTCCGCCCGACAAGCCCTTGCGGCCGGTTTCGTCGTTATATGTATAACGGACCCCGCCCCGCGCGTTCAAGCGGTCCGTGATTCCGACGCCCAAGTCCTGATACAGGTTCCAAATCGGGAATTCCGTTTGTCCCGCCTGGTCCTTGGCTTTCAGCGCGTCAGTGTGGTCGGTTTCCTTATACACCAGGCCGGCCGCAGTCTTGGACCAGACTTCGCCCGCCGTCGGGATATACAAGGGGTTTTCGAGGTTTTTCGTGCTTTGTGCACCGGCCGTGCCGTTCGCGCCGGTTAGAACCGCAGTCGCTATGGCAAGACCCTTCACTATGTTTTTCATATTTTTCTCCTTTTGAGTTTTATGAAAAGCGTCCTTAGGTGACGCCGAGGGAATTGTAGCAAAGGTGAGGTATTGTGCAAGGGAAAATTTTCATATAAGGCTTCCCGCAAAATGATATTGATTATAACCTGGATGGTCGGGTCCTGGCCCGACCATGACAATTATAATGTGAAATGGTGCGCGGAGCGCGCCATTTCACATGAAATGCCAAATAAGTGTTTGATTATAGCTGAAACCGGTTTTTGGGGATTTTTCTGTATAAGTTATTGATTTTGGCCGATAAATTATTGTATGCTTTATTATGGCTTAAAACAAGGAGTTATATGGGTTAGGCCTTGAATTTTGCGTCTTTTATTTCGGTCGGGGTAAGGGTCAAAATCGCCCCTTCGGGCGCGTCAAAAAGAAACTCTATATCGTTCGGGGTGCGCCCCACGCCGCCCCTTTCCATTAGGACTTGGGTGGGGCGGCCAAGTTGGGAAACCATGAATTCATTTAGGAATTTAGTCCCAAGCGCGTTTAATTCCCGCACCCGGTCTTTCGCCACCGATTTCGGGACTTGGTTTGGAAATGTCGCCGCCGGCGTGCCGGGGCGCGGCGAAAACGGGAATGCGTGGATTCTTATAGGGCGGAGCTTTTCGAGGGTCGCTAGGGTTTCTTGGAAGAGTTCGTCCGTTTCGCCCGGGAAGCCGGTTATGATGTCCACGGAGAAGGTGATTGACCCCCCACCGGCGGCAAAGCCGCCGACTTTCCCGCAAGGGGGGAGTTTCAATATGTCGGCGATGCGGTGGCGGCGGGCCATAAGGCGCAGGATTTCGTCGCTTCCCGACTGCATGGACAGGTGAAGGTGCGGCATAAGCCGCGGGTTTTCTTTCATAAGTTTGATTAAATCCGACCAGTCGTGCGCCGGGTCAAGGGATGACAGGCGGAGGCGTTGGATGTCGGGGTCGTCGGTCAAGAGTTTTTGGATGAGTGATAATAACCCGCTATCGCGGGATTTATGACCTGGATGGTCGGGTCCTTGCCCGACCATGACAGGGGAGGGGAACTTGTAGGAGGCGATGTCCACGCCGGTAAGGGTGATTTCGGAATAACCGCTTGAAGTCAGCTGTTTTGTTTGCGCCAGGATTGCGTCGTAGTCAAATGAGCGCGCGGGGCCGCGCAATGTATGGACAATACAATATGTGCAGGCATAGTTGCAGCCCGTTTGGATTTGGACGAAACCCTTTGAAAACTGCCCGCATTTTTCGATTGTTATGTTTTGACCCCCCACCGGCTCGGCTTCGCCTTGCCGACTCCCCCGCAAGGGGGGAGTTGGGTTATATGATTCGGGGGTGAATTTGTCGGCGTTTTTTATCACCGCCGCGACATTGGGCAGCTTCGCAAATCCGTCCGGGTTCCTGTCCGCCCCGCAGCCCACCACGAAAATCCGCGCGCCAGGGTTTTCCCTTGCCGCTTTCCTTATGGCTTGCCGGGCCTGGGCTTCCGCTTCGCCTGTCACCGCGCAGGTATTGAATATCAGCGCGTCGGTCAGGCCCGCACGCGACGCCACGATTTCGATTTTCGCGGCCTCGAGCGCGTTCAGGCGGCACCCGAAAGATTTGACGATTACAGGCATTCATTTAACTCTTGCATTTTAGGATAGTATAACTTATTATTCGGGATATTCAATTATATTAGAAAGGGAATAAAATATGGCACGGACAACCACCAGCGACACTTTACAATATGTGGACAACAAATACGAACTGAACCTGCTTGCCGCCCAGCGCGTGCGGGACCTGAACGCAGGGATTCCTTCCGTTCTGCCCGAATCCAAGGACAGGAACACCGTGCGCGCCTTGCGCGAAATCGCCAGCGGAAAAATCGACATTCCGGGGCTTCGCCGCGAATTGGTGCAAAGCTATAAGAAGCCCACAACCCAGGAATTCCAGGAAGAAAAAGACATCGAACACAGCGCGGAAGAGACCCAGATGCTTGAATCCATCGACGCCGAATTGTCCGGCGATGTCATTCCCGCCGCGACCGCCGAAGAGGTCGCCGTCGTCGAAGAAGAAGCCGACGAGACCCAGCCTGTGGCGGAGTAAGGACAAAAAATAAGCGGACAAAAAACAGGGCGGACTTTTCCGTCCGCCGGGTCAAATCACCCACTACCGTCGCAAACCCGACACGCCGCGGCGGCGACCAAGGCCAGCGTCGGTCGGTTTTTCTCGGTATTGGACGATTATCCATCAAAAACGCGATTGCGCTAAACTTTTTTAGAGTTTATTAACCTGCTAACGCAGGACTTATTACTGGATGCTGGCCTTCGCCAGCATGACGGCGGAGGAGGGGGGGGGGGGCTGGCATGACGGTGGAGGGGAGGGGGAAACGCGACGCCCCTAATTATTTTTTGAGTTTTATTAAAATTATCCATCGAAATCGCGCCCCCCCCCGCCGGGGTGACGAGATGTAATTACTTTCGCTTGGCGCCGAGGCGTTTCGATTTATTCATGGCTTCCTTCAACGCTTTATCCGTCAGCCGTAAAATCTTCGGATACATCGTTTTAACATTCAGGCCGATTGCAAGGCTTTTCGCCGTATATTCTATTATCAGCTCCAACTGCGCAGGCGACACGACGAACACATCCGACACGATTTGGTCCAGCTTCAAGTCTTGTATTTGGCCCTGATTTTGCGCCGTCGGCTCGGTTTGCGCCGCGCGCATCGCCGCTTGGCGGTCCGGGTTGTTCAGCCGCTCCTGCGTGTTCCGTATGAACTGAAAAATCTCGTCGTTTTGGGTCATTGCGATAAGTGTATAGCATAGCAAAAATAAATATGCTATAATAAAATGACAATTACCTGGATGGTCGGGTCAAGCCCGACCATGACAATAAAGGGGATGGGTTGTGCGGACGGTCGAGCCTTATTTCGATTTTATAGAGCGGCGGGGGAAGCCCTGGGTGCTGGTCCTTTCCGCGCGCGCGGGCGGCGAATTGGAGCCGCGGCTTTCCGCGTCCGGCCGCGGACGCGCCGTTCTTTTCAGGCGGCCCACGGAAGAAGTGCTTCTTGAACACATGCCTTATATGGTTTCCAAGCATTTGAAGACCGCGAAGCAGATTCTTGTCGCGGAAGTCGACAAGGCCGGAGAGGCCATGCGCGTTTATAAAGTTCCCGTGGAGAATTTTTGACCCCCCCCCACTCACCGAAATTTTCCTTGAAAATTTCGACTCCCCCGCAAGGGGGGAGTTATTTATAGTAAAGCATTGACTTATATACGGGTTTGCACTATATTTTCCTTTGTAAAATGAGTCGCTTGCGGCGACAGTTTAACACAATGGACCCCCGACTTCTCGGGGGTGACGGGCGGCGGAAGACTCTGCTTGGTATGACAAAGGAAAAAATATGCTGAATAAAATATTGAAAGCCATCATCGGGTCGGCGAACGACCGCGCTGTCAAAGGTTACGACCGCAGCGTTTCCTTCATAAACGACCTTGAACAAAAATATCACAACATGTCCGACAGCGACCTTCGCGCGTCCACCGAAAAACTCCGCGCGCGGCTTGCCGCCGGCGCGTCCGAAAAGGACATCATTCCCGACGCTTTCGCCGCCGTGCGCGAGGCTTCAATCCGCACAATCGGTTTGCGCCATTTCAATGTTCAGCTTGTCGGCGGGATGGTCTTGTCCGACGGGCGAATCGCCGAGATGAAGACCGGCGAGGGAAAGACCCTTGTCGCAACCCTTGCGCTTTACCTCAAAGCACTGCACGGGAAAGGCGCGCACCTTATAACCGTCAACGACTATCTCGCCAACCGCGACGCCGAATGGATGGGCCAGATTTACAAATTCCTTGGCATGACAATCGGAATAATCCAGCACGACATGACCGACGACGAGCGGCGCGAGGCCTACGCCTGCGACATCACTTATGTAACCAATTCCGAGCTGGGCTTCGATTATTTGCGCGACAATATGAAATTCTCGGCCGAACAGCAGGTTTTGCGGCCTTTGTTTTTCGCGATTGTGGACGAGGTCGATTCGATTCTTATCGACGAGGCGCGCACTCCGCTCATCATATCCGGCCAGGCCGAGGACTCTTCCGAACTGTATTCCAAAATCGCCGCGATTGTGAAACAGCTTGCGCCCGAACACATCAAGAAGGACGAGAAGGACCGCCATGTGACCCTTACCGACATAGGCGTGGACGCCATAACAAAGATGCTGTCCGACGCCGGCTTGCTTCAAGGCGGGAACCTTTACGACGCCCTTAACGCCGCGTTGGTCATGCATATTCAGCAGGCTTTGCTCGCGACATACATGTATCAGCTTGATGTCAATTATGTCGTGCGCGACGGCCAGATTATGATTGTCGACGAATTCACCGGCCGCGTGCTTTCCGGCCGCCGATTCGGGCGCGGGCTGCACCAGGCCATCGAGGCAAAAGAGGGCGTGGAGATTCAGCCCGAAAACCAGACGGTATCATCCATATCCTATCAAAACCTTTTCCGTTTGTATGAAACCCTTTCCGGCATGACCGGGACCGCCATGACCGAGGCCGTGGAATTCGAGGAGATTTACAAGCTCCGCGTCGTGTCCATTCCCACCAACCGCGCCATCGCCCGCGTCGACCATCACGACGAAATATACCGCACCAAGGCCGAAAAACACCGCGCGATTATCGAGACGCTCCGCGAGTGCCAGGCGCGCAAGCAGCCCGTTCTGGTCGGAACCATCACCATCGAAAAGTCCGAAGAGCTGGCCGAAATCATCCGGCGCGAGCTTAAAATTTCGCCCAATGTCCTGAACGCGAAACAGCACGCCATGGAATCCAAAATCATCGCGCAGGCCGGGCGGCCCGGAGCCATCACCATCGCAACCAACATGGCCGGGCGCGGGACCGACATCAAACTCGGCGGAAACGCCGAAGAGGAAATCTCCGCTTTGGACCCCGCGGGCCCCGACTTCGAGGCGAAAAAGCAGGCCATTTACGACGAGGTCGAAATCAACAAAGGCCTTGTTCTGCGCGCGGGCGGGCTTTATGTCGTCGGCACCGAACGGCACGAGTCGCGCCGTATCGACAACCAGCTTCGCGGGCGGTCCGGGCGGCAGGGCGACCCCGGCGACTCCAAATTCTTCCTTTCGCTGGAAGACGACCTGATGCGGATTTTCGGCGCGCAGAGGCTTGACGGAATGCTGGTCAAACTTGGCCTTAAACCCGACGAGGCCATCACGCACCCATGGATTTCCAAGGCTTTGGAAAAGGCCCAGAAGCGCGTCGAGGCCCGTTATTTCGAATCGCGCAAGGAACTTCTTAAATACGACGATGTCATGAACGACCAGCGCAAAGTCGTCTACAAGCAGCGCGCCGAATTTATCGCCGTAAAAGACGGCGACCTTAAACCATTCATCGAAGACATCATTACCGATGTGGTCGAGCAGGTGGCCGAAGCCGGAATCCCCGAAAAATCCCGGCCCGACGAATGGAACATCGAACTCATGCATTCCGAATTCATCCGCTTGTTCGGTATGGACATAACCGACATCGGCGACTGGAAGACCAACGCCGAAATTACCGAGATGAAGGCGTTCGAGACACTTTTGCGCCTTGCGAAACGCCGCTATGAGAGCCAGCGGCAGAGGTATGGCAACGGGATGTTCTCGGCAGAAAAGCAAATCGCGCTCCATGTCCTTGACGCCGGATGGAAAAAGCATTTGCAGAATATGGATTATTTGCAGACCGGAATCGGCCTTCGGGGATACGGCCAGAAAAATCCGCTGAACGAATACAAGAAGGAAGCCTTCGCCCTGTTCGAGGAGATGATGGCGAATTTCAAGCGCGCGCTGGTCGCATATATCTGCAAACTTGAAATGTCCGAATCCGACATCGACGAGATGAAGAAGCAGCACGAGCAGGCCGACGCCGCGCTAAACCGCAACGACGCCTGTCCCTGCGGGTCGGGCCTTAAATACAAGCACTGCTGCGGGAAGTTGAAGTAAAGGACAAAAATTTTAATGTTAAGGCGGGAACAATCTCATCTTGGATACGAAGACACCATAAATTACGGCAGTTATTACACGCCGGGAAGCGTCGTATCAATCGTTTATGACATGCTTCGCAAAAATATAGGAAACGCGGCGGAATATACTGTTTTGGATACTTCTTGCGGGTATGGAAATTTTCTTGTCATGCCCGGCTCTATCGGCGCGGATTGCGATAAGACGGCTTTGGCTCAGGCCGAAAAAAACACGGATAATCGCCGATTATTTCATCACAACAGCTTGAAAGATGTCGGGCGCGGGCAGTATGGCTTGGGCGATTCCGACAAATTGATAATTGTCGGGAATCCGCCTTATAACGACACGACCTCTATCATACGCAACGGCATAAAACGCGAGAATTGCGAGATAGACCCGGACTTGAAACACCGCGATTTGGGGATTTCGTTTTTGCTGTCCTATGACAAGTTGGCTGCGGATTATATTTGCGTTCTGCATCCTTTGTCCTATCTGATTAAGAAGGCGAACTTCGAGGGGCTTGGGAAATTTAAGGATAATTACAGCTTGATTGACAGCCTTGTCATCAGCAGCGGAGAGTTTTCGGCGACTTCCAAAGCGACCCAATTCCCGATAGTGATTGCGTTGTATAAACGCGGGAACGGCATGACTTACGATTCAATTTGCAATCACGCTTTCAAGACAAAAGACAACAAGCGATTCCGAATTGGGCAGTTTGACAAGCTAAGCAACTATATAACGAAATATCCGAACAAAAATGAAAAAGATTTTGTCGCGCACTTTTGGACCATGCGCGACATAAACGCCCTTAAACGCACGCGGACTTTTATCGAGAACGAAGTTTATAACTCCATCCGCGTTCCGAAGGGCAAGCTGGCGTTTTATTGCTATGCCGATGTGTTCAAGGAATATATCCCGAACATTCCATACTATTTCGGGAACAGCGATGTCATGATAGATTATCCGGCGTTCGACCGCCTGCGGGACGCTTTTGTCAGAAAGAGCTTGCGCAAGTGGGGATTCTTGAAGCATTTGGCGGCGGATTACGGCGACGACAATGTGTCCGAAGACCTGCTGATACATTCATATTTCAAGAATTTGTTAGGGGAACACTATGTGGATAAAAAAGATTGATAATGCGAACAAGCGAATTATCATGACCTTCCCGGTCCGGGCGGCGAGGTATAATCTTATTTTGCGCAAGGATGACAAGGACTCTGATTATCCTATTGTGAAAGTCCGCGACGAGAGCGTTCCTAAAAATGCGTGGTGCGATTGGATGATAGGATACGCTGTAAAATCAAAGACATCTTTGGGCGACACAAAGGCAGACGGATACGATAAAGATATTAATGGCGCGCTTGAGTTGGAGCTTGGCGACAAAAAACTTAAATCATGGGAATTATCGGACATAATTTTTTATGCATGCCAAACAGGTCTTGTTTCCAAGAACGAATTATCAAAGATAAAAGGAGAAATATCCAAAACATCGGATTTTGTTGAAGAATCTCTGCGTTCCAAGTTAAAGCAGGACAAACCCGCAAGAACCGGCCGCGGAACGAAAATAATTTTCAATATGGAATTCGGTTTTGAAGAGTTCAAATCTGTAAAGCGTTATATCCGATTATATAAAGAGATTAATAAAAATTATAAATTGGACATAGAGTTGTTGCCCCGAGGCTATGCGCAAGGAATTGGTGCAATCGTGAGAGTATGGTTTAGAATTTCCGAGCTTAATTCTTCCATTATCGGACGAACAGCGAGAGCAAAAGAAACCGCCGATTTCATAATCGACTCCAAGAACATCGGGATATTCCTTGAAATGCTGAAAATCTTCGGAATCCTAAGCAAGAGCCACAATCATGATATTAGGACGATTATTGACAAGGTTGCGGAGGCATGATATGAAAAGTGTTGCATTTATTCTCATTGGAGCAACAATAACTTTTTGATTTCAATTCTTTTTGGAGTTTTGGAAAACGAAAAGGTATCCATGAACTTTCTCAGTTCCTTCACGACCGTATGTGTGGCGGGTGCTTTCTTGTATGCCATAGATTCATCCTGTTCGGTTAAAAAAAATGCCACTTATAAAATAAGTGGCAGGAGGGTGAAGACTATTCAAATGGATAGTTCGGCTTGCGCCGACCTCCTGCCGAAGCAAGAGTCATTTGAAAAGGTCTTCACACCCCAACGCAGGCAATTCGCCCGCGCTTTGTTAATTATATCAAATATTTGTGGGGAATCAAGCGGTTAAAGGGTGTTGACTTAATGAAAGGGAAGGGGTATATTTTCAAGATAGAAGCAAGAAGGGATGAGTCGTCCGTCTTCGGCGCGAACCGTCGAGGGATGACCCCCCCCCACCGTCCGCCTGCGCTTCGCGCCGGCGCGACGACTCCCCCGCAAGGGGGGGGAGTTAATCATAAAGATGGCAAATGGAAAATGGCGGATAATAAATTCATACATCTTCGGTTGCATTCCGCTTATTCATTGGCGGAAGGAGCCATTCCCGTCAAGAAAATTCCTGGAATAGCAAAGCGGTTGGGCATGCCAAGCGTCGCCATTACAGACACCAACGCCCTTTTCGGCGCGCCGCAATTTTCCAAAGTTTGCCGAACCGAAGGCATTCAGCCGATTATTGGCGCGACCATTTCCTTCAACCAGCACGACACCGCCCAACCCGCGACCCTTCGCGCTTCGCAGCTTTCCGAAATCGCTTTGCTTGCGCAGTCCGAGGAAGGCTTCAAGAATCTTTCCAAACTTATAACCGACGCTTATCTCCGCGATGGAAACGCCCATCTCGGGCCTTATATAACTTTCTCCGAACTGGCCGCCGCGTCCGAGGGTTTGATTTGCCTATCCGGCGGCGCGAAGGGGCCCGTCGCCCACGCCATACTTAACAATCAGGACAATCTTGCGCGCGAATTCGCTTCGAGATTTTCCGACATTCTTCCCACGCGGTTTTACATAGAACTTCAACGCCACGGGTTGGAATCCGAAATCAAATCCGAACCAGAACTGTTAAATATCGCTTATGAAAAAAACATTCCCATTGTCGCCACCAACAATATTTTCTTCGAGACGCCCGACGCTTTCGAAGCCCAGGACGCGCTTCTTTGCATCGCAGCCGGAACCAAAATCATCGACCCCGACCGCCGCCGCGAGACGCCCGAACACTATTTCAAATCCGCCGAACAGATGCGCGAGATTTTCTCCGACCTTCCCGAGGCCATAGCCAACACCGTCAATATCGCGAAACGCTGCGCTTATGTGATTCCGCAACGCCCCCCTTTGCTTCCCAAATTCGCGCCCGACTTCGAGCAGGAGTGCGCCATGCTTCGGGACAAGACCATGCTCGGCCTTGCCGCCCACTTGGACACCGAAGGCATTACCGACGAGGCGACCCGCAAGACATACTTCGACCAGGCCGAATTCGAGCTGTCCGTCATAGTTCGCATGAAATTCCCGGGATACTTTTTAATAGTCGCCGACTATGTAAGCTGGTGCAAGGACAACGATGTCTGGGTCGGGCCCGGGCGAGGCTCCGGCGCGGGTTCCGTCGTGTCGTGGGCTTTGGGAATAACCGCCGTGAACCCTTTCAAGTATCGCCTTCTGTTCGAACGGTTCCTTAACCCCGACCGAATTTCCATGCCCGATTTCGACATCGATTTCGACCCCGACGGAATCGAGCGCGTCATCGAATACATGCAGAAAAAATACAATTACGAACAGGTGTCCCGAATCATAACCTTCGGCTCGCTCAAAGCCAAAGGAACCATCCGCGATGTCGCGCGGGTCATGGGGTTGTCTTACGCCAAGGCCGACAAGCTGGCCAAGCTTATCGACATGATGGAAAAAGACCCGCTGCCCAAAATCATCGCGAAGACCCCGCAGATGCAGGAGATGATTGCCGGTTCCGAAGAGCTGGCCAAGGTCGTGGACATCGCGTCGCAGCTGGAAGGGCTTTACCGCCATGCGGGCGTTCACGCCGCCGGCGTCATCGTCGGCGACAGGCCGCTTGTCGAACTCGCGCCGCTTTACAAGGACCCGTCCAACGGAATTCCCGCGACCCAATACGACATGGGCATCGTCGAAGACATCGGCCTTATCAAGTTCGACTTTTTGGGCTTGTCCACTTTGACAATCCTGAAATACGCCGCGCGTCTTATCAAAGACAATCACGGCGTTCTTATCGATGTCGACAACATTCCGCTGGACGACGAGAAGACTTTCAGACTTTTCCAAGAGGCGAAGACCGCCGGAGTCTTCCAGCTTGAATCCCAGGGCATGCGCAACGCGCTGCGCCAGATGCGCCCCACCGCGTTCGAGGAAATCGTCGCCGTCATCGCGCTTTACCGCCCGGGTCCCATGGCCAACATTCCCGACTTCATCGAGCGGAAGCACGGCCGACAGCCCATCCACTATCCGCACCCGAAGACCGAAGAATTCCTTAAAGAGACTTACGGAATCCTTGTTTATCAGGAGCAAATCATGGAGGCGTCAAAACGCCTTGCAGGATTCACCCCGGGAGAGGCCGACGGACTTCGAAAGGCCATGGGCAAGAAACTTAAAGACCTGATGGAATCCATCCGCCCAAAATTCACAAGCGGCTGCGTCAAAGTTTCCAACATGTCCGAATCGGAAGCCGTGGAGATTTGGAACCTTTTCGCGAAGTTCGCGGAATACGGATTCAACAAATCACACTCGGTCTGCTATGGCGTAATATCAAACCAATGCGCCTATCTCAAAGCCAACTATCCCGCCGAATTCATCGCCGCAAGCATGAGCCACAACCGCGACAACGCCGACAAGCTGTCCATGTTCATCGACGACGCGACCGCGAATTTCGGCCTTAAAATCGCGCAGCCCGACATCAATTCCTCGGACGCTTTATTCACGACACGCGGGCGCAGCATCGTTTTCGCCCTGGCCGCGCTTAAAGGCGTCGGCGTCGCCGCGGCCGAACAAATCGCAAACGAACGCAAGGCGAACGGGCCTTTCAAGAACCTTACCGACTTTGCAAAACGAACCGAAGGCATGCTGAACAAGCGCGTGCTGGAAGCCTTTGTGAAGTCCGGCGCTTTGGATTCGCTCGACGCCAACCGCGCAAAACTTTTCCAGAACATGGACCGAATAATCGGATACGCCGCGGGCGCAAAGGCCGCCGGAATATCCCTGTTCGACGCCGCAGGCTCCGACGATGTAATCGACAACAAATTGTCCAAGCAGCTTGACGACGCCGCGCCGTGGTCCTTCGGCGACAAGCTGGCCGGCGAATACGCCATGCTGGGATTCTATATCTCCGCCCATCCTTTGGACCAATACAAAAACCTTTTCGCGAAGAGCGGCATGGTCAAATCTTCCTCCAAAATCCAAAGCCTTCCAGACCGGACCAACATCATGGTTCCCATGTTCGTGGAGAACGCGAAAATACGCATGACGAAAGCCGGCAAGAAAATGCTTGTCGTCAAAGGTTCCGACCTTGACGGCAATGTCGAGGCCGTGTCCTTCGGAAACGACATCAATAAAATCTTCAACAATATTTCCGACGGAAGCCTTGTCATGATAAACGCGCGGACCAGCGTCCGCGACGAGCGCGTGTCAATCATAATAGACAACGCCATTCCGCTTGCGGAATGGGTCGCGGGCGAAGTATCCGGCGCGTCCATCGAAATCCACGACGAAAATTCCGCGCGCGACTTGCACACCATGCTGGACGCCCTTCGCCCGGGAATTTCCAAGATAAAAATATCCGTTCATTCCGGCGGAAAAATCACCACCATAACCTTGCCCAAAACATACCGCCTTACGCCCGCCGCTTTGGAAAGCATGGCGCGCCTTTCGCCGAAGATGGAGCTGTTATGAAGCACATTCCCGTAATGCTTGGGCAAGTTTTGGAAGCTCTCGGCGACATCAAGGGCAAGACGATTGTCGACGCGACTTTCGGCGCGGGCGGGTATTCAGAGGCGTTCTTGGAGCGCGGCGCGACCGTCGTCGCTTTCGACCGCGACCCGACCGTATCCGAGGTCGCCGGCGTCAGGCTTATTCGCGCGCCGTTTTCCGAAATCGACAAAGCGGGCGTCAAGCCCGATGCAATCGTATTCGACCTTGGCGTGTCTTCCATGCAGCTTGACGAGCCCGAGCGCGGATTTTCGCACCGCCTTGACGGGCCTTTGGACATGCGTATGTCGCGAGAGGGCGAATCCGCCGCGGACTTCATAAATTCCGCCAGCAAGGATATGCTGATTAAAATCATGCAGCGATTCGGCGAGGAGCCAAAGGCGAAATTCATCGCGGAAGAAATCATCCTGGCGCGGCCCTTGTCCACCACCGGACAATTAAAGGCCGCAATCGAGCGCGGCTCTTACGACCCGAAATCCGCCCAGCGCACATTCCAGGCATTCCGCATTTATGTGAACGACGAGCTGGACGAAATCGAGACGGCTTTGGGCAAGGCGTCCGTCATGCTGAAACCCGGCGGGACCCTGGCGGTCGTTTCCTTCCATTCCCTTGAAGACCGGCTTGTCAAAGACTTCATGCGCAGCCTGACCGAAGCCAAGGGCGACCCGCGCCTTCCAGCCGTGGACACGCCCGAATTCGTTTCCGTCGTCCGCGGCGACGCGGCGAGCGACAGCGAGGTCGCCGCCAACCCGCGCGCCCGCTCGGCGCGCCTTCGCGCCATTAGGAAAATAAATTGAACTTGAAAAACCACGGGCGCGGGTTTATCATTCCCGCATGAACTATGACGAGATTATCGAACGCTCCAAAATTTTCATAGCGCGCGAGGCGTTGCGCGCAGTGCAGCTGAACGGGCTTGGCGACTCCACACATTTCTACATAACCTTCAAGACCGGATTCAAGGGCGTCAAACTTCCCGACTTTCTGCGCGCCCGCTATCCCGACACCATTACCATCGTTCTGCAACATTCCTTCTCGAACCTCAATGTCGGCGAGACCGGATTCGGCGTCAGCCTTGCGTTTTCAGGCCAACCCTTTTACATCATCGTCCCTTTCAATTCCCTTGTCGAATTCAAGGACCCGTCCGTCAATTTCGTCCTTGGATTCGTTCCCGTCGACAACGGCCCCGACGACACCGTCCAGCAAAACCTTCCCTTCGACAACGACGAGGACAAGGCGCAACAAAACAATGTCATCGACATAAATTCTTTCAGGAAAAAACAATGAATTTCCATATTTACAGGATATACAAAAACGCGCTGAAACTGACGGCGAACCTGCATTTGATAAAGTGGGAAAAATATCAGGAAGTCCGAAACAAATACTTCGCGCTCCGCGAGGCGCGTGATTCGTCCGTTCGGGCCAAGCTATACAACCGCGTCGACAAAGACAAGGCGCGCAAGGAATATCTTGACTGGTGCCTGAATCATATCAACGACAAAAGCCAGTTCGTCCCGCTTTCCGACCGCAATTTCGAGCGGAAACCCGGAGACCCGAAAGTCATCGCGTATTATCTTCCACAATTCTATTCCTTTCCGATGAACGACAACTGGTTCGGACGCGGATTCACAGAATGGACAAACACAACAAAAGCCGTTCCGCAGTTCTGCGGGCATTACCAACCGCGACTTCCGATAGACACCGGGTTCTATAATTTGGATACCACCGCCGTAATGCACCGCCAAGCGGAATTGGCAAGGCAATACGGAATATACGGATTCTGCTTTTATTACTATTGGTTCCACGGCGACCGAATAATGGAAAAGCCGATTTTCAATTTCCTGTCCGACAAATCGCTGGATATGCCCTTCATGCTTTTCTGGGCGAACGAGAACTGGACGCAGAACTGGCACCCGGACATCGCCAGCACAAGCATAGGCAGCAAAGTCTATGATGCATACCACGCGCCGGGCGAAGCCGCCAAGTTCCTGGACGACATCCTGCCGTTTTTCCAAGACCCGCGATATATCAAAATCGACGGACGCCCCGCGCTTACCGTCTACAAGCACAACAAATACAAGGGCGTCGGCGATTTCATCGCCGCGCTTAAAAAAGAATGCGCCAACCGCGGCACGGCCGAGCCGTATATAATTCTGATTTGCGACAACGACAAGCCCGAGGACCTTCCGACCAAATATAACGCCGACGCTTTCGCCGACTTTGCGACGAACACGCGCTGTCCAATCAGGAAAGAAAAGGTCGATACGATTGTCAATCCGAACGGCAACATCAAAATCCTTAAAATCGAAGATTATATAAAATCAAAAAAATACATGTATGAAGCCGAATATCCCATACATCGCGGCGCAATGACCGGATACGACAACACCGCCCGCAAGATAAGCACCGAAGCGCATTTGTATCCCGTGTCGCCGGGGCTTTACAAAACATGGATAACCGACCTTTGCCGCTGGACGCGCCAGCAAAAGGACGAGCGGTTCGTCTTCGTTTCAGCCTGGAACGAATGGGCCGAAGCCATGTATCTCGAACCAGACATGAAATACGGATATTCATTCCTGGACGCCACCCGCCAAGCAATAGAGGATACGCGAAAATGACAAAGGCAATATTCATCTCGGTCAACAACAACGACGCGCTTTACGACGAATGCGTCCGGCGGAATCCCTTTGTCCGGGACAACGGAGACATTTCGATATTTCCTTTGGACAACAGGACGGACAACCAGCACATATCAAAAAGATACAACCAGTTTCTTGAAACCGACGCCGCAAAATCCGACGCATGGCTTGTCTTCTGCCACAACGACTGGGAAATGCGCGAAGACATAATCCCAAAGCTGGACGCGCTTGACACCGGCAAGATTTACGGACCAATCGGCGCGAAATATATCCCGCGAGAAAACAAAATGATTTTCTGCGGCACAATCCGCGAAATGTCCCGCGACGGAAAAAGGTCCAGAACCCTTTGGAACCGGCACAGCCAGACCGGGACGCCCGTCGACACCCTTGACGCGCAGTGCCTTATCGTCCATTCGTCCCTGGTCAAAAAGCATAAAATGCGCTTCGACGAAAAATTCGACTTCCATCTGTATGTCGAGGATTTCAGCGTCGCGGCCAACGAAAACCACGGAATCAAAACAGAAATCGCCGCCCTTGACTGCATACACCACAACATAATAGAAAAACTTTCGCCAGAGCAGGCTTTGCAAATCGAGAAGAACATGGATATTTTCAGATTCAAATATCCGAAGCCGTCCCACCCATACGGCTGCGTTATCCAGCTTCTTGGAGCCGACGGGGACAAGAGCGCGAAATGCATTCTGCCGACCGTCAAAGACAACCGCGGGACGATATACAAGAGGGACCTTTCGGAAATAATCGGGGCGCGCAACGACGCCATGGCGTTCGCATACGACTACATAACGCCCGGCTCGCGCGTCCTGGACATAGGCTGCGCGTGCGGGGATTTGGGCAAACTTCTGCATGACACGAAAAAATGCAAAGTCGTCGGTTTGGACTACAACCAGGAATCCGTCGACATAGCCAAAGCGACCGGCTGCTTCGAACAGTGCGAGCGCGCGGACATGGACAATTTCAAGGCGGCCGATTTGGCGCACCTTGGAAAATTCGACTTCATCGTCATGGGCGATGTGCTGGAACATTTGCGCGACCCGATGGCGACGCTTGCCAAACTGCGCGAATCCCTCGAACCCGGCGGCGCGTTCGCATTGTCCATCCCGAACATCGCGCACGCTTCGGTAAAGGCCGCGCTGCTTTGCGACAGATTCGACTATAAGGATGTCGGACTTCTCGACCGCACCCATATCCATTTCTTCACTTGGAACAGCATCGCGCGCGAGCTGGCCGACGCAAACCTGCTGGTGGAAAAAACAAGGAACACAATTTTCCCCAAAGGCATGATGCTGGACTTCAATCCGTTCAGGGAGCTGTCCGCCCAGACCCGGCGAAAAATTCTCCGCGACCCGCATTCCCATGTCGGGCAGTATGTCGTGCTTTGCCGCAACCACAAAGGATTCGACATCGAGGCAAAAAACAGAAAGGCCTTGGAACTTCCGCGCCCGCCGATGTTCGCGTGGATGCGGGTGCGCAGAAAACCGGGCAGAACGATTTACAGGCTGTTCGGCTTTTTCCCCGTCATGCTTGTCAGGCACAAGCCGGGCTTGGATATTTACCGCCTGTTCGGGTTCATTCCATTGATAAAAAGGAGCAAGTAATGAAAAAACCAGCGATATTCAATAGGATGAGGGGGGGGAGTAATTGAATCGGACCATTTGTCCAAGCGCGTTCCGGCGATTCCGTTCCGCGCAAAAGATGTCGAGAAGAATAAACTTTATGACATATTCAACAAGACTTCCGACGGCTCCATACACAAATGGCACCATTATTTCCAAATCTACAACCGCCATTTCTCAAAATACATAGGCAAAAAAGTCAATATCCTTGAAATCGGAATCGACAAGGGCGGCAGCGTCAAGATGTGGAAGAAATATTTCGGAAGCAAGGTCGCCGTCTACGGCCTTGATATAGACCCGGCCGCCAAAAAATACGCCGACCCTAAAAACGGAATCCATATTTTCATCGGCGACCAAAGCGACAGAAAATTCATGCGCGGCCTTATGAAAAAACTTCCGAAAATCGACATCCTTATCGACGACGGCGGACACACCACCAAGCAACAGATAAACACCTTCCTTGAATGCTATGACAAAATCGCCGAGGACGGAGTTTATCTGTGCGAGGATTTGCACACCAATTATTGGAAGAGCTTCATAGACAGCAAGGAAACATTCGTCGATTTCGCAAAAAGGCACATAGACTATCTGAACTATTGGTTTTGGGACGGAGCCTGGGACAAGAAAAAAGCCGTTCCGCAATTCACGGCAATCACGCACAGCATGTGTTTCTACAACTCTATCATAGTTTTCGAGAAACAGCGCGAGACGGCACCCTGCGCCGAGCGGAAGTAAGAACGACAAGGTCCCGCGAACTTCGCTTATCCCCTGATATAAAGCACCGGGATAAAGCCGAAAAGGTAGAATTTCATTTTCCGGAATTCCAATTTGATTCGGACAAGCGGAACCCCGAACAGCCTTAGCCAATATTTTCTTCCGCCGGACCGCACCAAATACGGATACTTCGCATACGCCACGCATTTTATCATGGCGTCCGCGTCCCTCATTTTATCGAATTGTCGGTGGGTCGTGTTGCCTTCAAAAGAGCGATACCGGACCAATATGTCCCGGAAGTTATGAAACATGGCATGCTCTATCAGGCGAACCATCAGCATATAGTCTTCGGCCGGGGAATATTTTTCTTCCCAACGCACCCCGTTATCAATCAGAACGCTTTTCCGAAGCATACAGGCCGTATGCGGAACCGTCATGCCGAACATAAGCGATTGCTTGATTCTTAGATTATCCGCCACGCATTTCGTGATACGCTTTTTAGGGAAGAAAAGCACATTGCCGCTTACCACCCCGACCCATGGGTTCTTGTCCAAATACCCCGCTTCCTTTTCAAGGCGGTCCGGCATGGATATATCGTCATGGTCGAAAATCGCCAGGTATTCCCCGCGCGCCAGTTCCAAAAGCCGGTTCCTGCTGGCGGAAATCCCGATATTCCTTTTGTTCTCGACATAGACGACGCGCGGGTCTTTATACGATTTCACTATCTTCGCAAGTTCCTTGTTTTCCGGGGAATCGTTAAGGATTATAAACTCGAAATCGGAAAATGTCTGGGCGAGGATGGATTCGACGGCCTGGCGCAGGTGTTCAGGGTTCGTGTTGTAAATCGGCGTCAAGACCGACACTTTCGGATTTTTATTCTTCATAAATTTACCCGTTCATGGTGTTGAAGAAGTCAGCGTTCGTTTTCGTCGTTCTCATTTTATCCAACAAGAACTCCATCGCTTCCAATGTTCCCATCGGATTGATTATGCGGCGAAGCACCCACATTTTGGAAAGCGTCGGCTTGTCCACCAGCAGGTCGTCCTTCCGCGTTCCGGATTTCGTTATATCGATGGCGGGATAGACGCGCTTGTCCGACAGCTTGCGGTCCAAGATGATTTCCGAGTTGCCCGTTCCCTTGAATTCCTCGAATATGATTTCGTCCATTTTCGAGCCCGTATCCACCAACGCCGTCGCTATAATCGTAAGCGAGCCGCCGTTCTCTATATTGCGCGCCGCGCCGAAGAATTTCTTCGGCCTTTGCAACGCGTGCGCGTCCACGCCGCCCGTCAAGACCTTGCCCGAGCTTGGTACGACCGTATTGAACGCGCGCGCGAGGCGGGTGATAGAGTCCAGAAGAATCACGACATCCTCGCCGCCTTCGACCAGGCGCTTCGCCTTTTCTATTACCATTTCCGCGACTTGGACATGGCGCGTCGCGGGCTCGTCGAATGTCGACGAAATCACCTCGCCCTTCACATTCCTTTGCATGTCGGTAACTTCTTCCGGGCGCTCGTCTATCAGAAGGACTATCAATTTCACTTTCGGATAATTCGTCGCGACCGAATGCGCGATGTTCTGCAACATGACCGTTTTACCCGTGCGCGGAGGCGCGACTATCAACGAACGCTGGCCCTTGCCGGTCGGCGAAATCAAATCGATGACACGCGCGGACAAGGAACGGCCTTTCTCCGTGTCGCCGTCCGTTTCCATTTTCAGCATTTCGTCCGGGTAGAGCGGCGTCATGTCGTCGAACGACACGCGGTGCAGAATTTCGGCCGGCTCTTCTTCATTCACCTTTATTATATTTTTAAGCGCGAGGTAGCGTTCGCCTTCGGCCGGCGCGGAAATTTCGCCCTCTATAAGGTCGCCGGTTCTGAGACCATGTTGTCTGATTAACGCCGGATTCACATAGATGTCGTCCGGGCCCGCGAGGTAATTCGCCTCGGGCTGTCTTAGGAATCCGAAGCCGTCCTGCATTCTTTCCAGCACGCCCGTGCCGGTTTGCGCCGTATCGGGGTCGCTTAGCAGCGCGGTTTTCGCGATGGCGAAGCGAAGCTGCTGCGCGTTCAGCTGCGACGGGTTTTCCACCCCCGCGGCCTCGGCGATTTTCAATAGTTCCTTCGCGGATTTGGACTTCAAGTCTTTGACTAGCATTTCAATGCCTTTTTGTTCGTATTAAATTGTGGGGTATTCAGGCCGGCGGACGCCGGTTGATGGGTGTATTATAGCAGGTGTTTGGGGAAGTGCAAGGGAAAAAGGAAGAGGGAAGAAGGATTGTGTCTATTATAATAGACAGTTTTTATTACCTGCTATGTCCGGGATAAACAAGGATTCCACGCGTCATATCAATTATAGGAACAGGTGGCGAGGTGGGGGGCTAGCAGGTTGTTCTCGGCCTCGGTCAATGCGTCGACCGCGATTATGAAGCACCTTGAATTATCTTTAAGCAAAAATACTTTCGTTCCAGTTTTTCTGGCGTTCTGCATAGTATTCATTTGCTGCGATGTCAAAAACGGATTCTGCGTCGTTATAGGATTCGTAAGCCCCGCTTGCACGACCTGGGCCGCCGTATTGAAATCATACACCGCGTAATTCGAGTTCACCGTCAGAATCAGCTGTTTCGCAGAGCTTGCCGCGCCCGCGCCGCCGGCCGACGGGAACGCCGCCGCGCCGCCTTTGCCGCCCGCCGTCAATTGCTTCGGGTCGGTCGTCGCGTTAAACTGCGAGCTTACGAACGCAGTCGCCGCTTGTTGCAACAATGTCGGGCTGGTATCGACATATCTTTGCACCGCTTGGAACTGCATATTTTCGCCGCAAGCCGCGTTCATTCTGTTCACATAGCCCGCCGCAATCGCGTCAACCGCGCTTTCCCAGCCGCGCGCCTTTTCAGACCCGAACAGCGCGTCCATGCTTATAATCTTGTCCACCCAACCCCACACATTGCCGCCGACATTTCCGGCATTCAAGAATTTCTGGACCATAGCGCGGCTTCCGCCCAACACGCCCGAGCCGCAACTGTCCGTCAGCATAGATTCAAGCATGCTGGAACTTTCCATCGCGTAAATCATCGTCGTTTCATGGCACGACAGGGCCGCCGCCAATTCCGCCCGCGCATCCATGCAGCCGCTTGACCGCTGCTGGGCCAATTTTTCCGACATGTTCATCATCGAAAGGTAAGACATAATTTCCTGCTGGATATAGGTCGGACACAGGCGCGCCGCCGTATTCACGGGTTTCCCCTGCGCCTTGGTATAGACATTATACTGGGGCATCAAATCCGTGGAATCTTTCTGTATGCATAACAGCGCCCAATTATAAAGCTCTCCCTCGGAGACGAAATCGCACCGGCCCTGATAGGTTCCCGGAAGCATGGTCATATCGCCGCAATAGTCCGCGAGGCACTGGTAAATCTTGGCGCGGCACGCCGTATCGACATCGGGCGTGTTCACCATATAATACTGCTGGATTTGCTGGTTGCGATAGCTTTGCGCCTTGCCCGCGTTTCCGCGCGTTCCGGCCGTCGGCTGGGCCAGCTGCGCAGACGGCACCGCAAACGCGCCGAACGGCACAATCGCCATCATTCCGACCAATATCAGCTTTTTAACATTCACTTAAAATTCCCTCTTTCCACCATTTTATCAGAAAAGGGGCATGCAAGCAATCACAAAATAGACGAGTTGGCCGGGCGAAGACCCGGGGGTGACGATTCAGCGGGCGAGGGCGGTGCCGCGTTCCGCGAATGTATTCGTTATGCTTACCTTGCCAACGCCCAAGTTCAGCGCATAGAATCCAGCTTCGAGCTTTTGCACCATATTCGGCGTCAGCATATTTTCACGACGCAATTCGTTGAAAAGCCCCTCGTTTATTTCAGGGACCAATTCCCCTTGGCCGCGCCCAAGGCGAACGCCCATCACGCTGGAATAAAACCGAAGGTTCACATCGTATTCGCCGCTTAACCGAACCGCCAGCGAGGCCGCGATGAAATTCGACTTGGAATTCAGCCACAGCTTCCTTCCAAAATCATAAGTGATGGGCGACATGACCGGTATAAATCCGTCCTTTATCGTATCAAGAGTGTCTTCGGTTATGTCTTCCGGCTCTACCCGTCCGACAAGCCCGTAATCCGTTCCGTTCGTTTTCGGCTTTTTCTTCGAACCCGCAATCGCGCCCCAAAGCGGCATGCCCACATATTCCTTGCAGTGATAGCTTTCGCCGGCGTCCTTGTCCAACAATCTTATCAGCTTTCCATTAAGCGCGGTGAACACCATCGTGATTTCGGCCAGGGTTCGCTCGTCCGTTATGCGGTTCCCGTTCACCTTGCATATCGGCATATCCAGCTTTTTTATGAACTTGTCCGCTTCCTCGCCCCCGCCGTGGACAAGCGCGTGCCCGCGGTCCCGGTGGTGCGCGAAGTCATGGACGAACTTTTCAAGCATGGACTGGTTGTCAAGCAGCGCGCCGCTTACGATTGTAACATTGAATCCGGGTTTGACTTTGCTCATGGTTTTCTCCATAATTAAATTCAGATTGATTATAGCCTTACGCCCGGGTTTGTCAAGTCATTATAGGAATAAAACATGATAAAACTTTACAACACGATGTCGCTTAAAGCCGAAGAGTTCAAGCCGCGCGTTCCGGGCCAAGTTTCCATCTATTCATGCGGGCCCACCGTCTACGACTTCGCCCACATCGGGAACCTTCGCGCGTTCGTCAATTCCGACATACTTCGCCGGATGTTCATCGCCAACGGATACAGAGTCAACAACACCATAAACATAACCGATGTCGGACACCTTGTGTCCGACGAGGACGCCGGCGAAGACAAGATGCAAAAGGGCGCGCGGCGCGAGGGAAAGACCGCCTGGGACATCGCCAAATTCTACGAGGCCGCCTTTCGCGGCGATTTGCGCGACCTGAACATTCCGGAGCCGGCCAACATGCCGCGCGCGACCGATTACATCGCCCAGCAAATCGCATGGGTTAAAAAGCTGGAAGACCTGGGATACACTTACGAGATTCCCGGGGACGGCATTTATTACGACACTTCCAAATTCCCCGATTACGGAAAGCTGGGCCATCAGAATTTGGACGAGCTGCGCGGCGGCGCGCGCGTATCCGACGCCGGCAAAAAAAATCCGACCGATTTCGCCCTTTGGAAATTTTCCCCAACCGACGCCAAGCGCGACATGGAATGGGACAGCCCGTGGGGCAGGGGCTTTCCCGGCTGGCACATCGAATGCAGCGTCATGAGCGCGGAGACCCTGGGCGCGCATTTCGACATTCACACCGGCGGAATCGACCACATCAAGGTTCATCACACCAACGAAATCGCGCAGTCCGAGCCAATCGTCGGCGCGCCTTGGGTTAATTACTGGCTGCACGGCGAGTTCCTGAACGAAAAGGGCGGCAAGATGAGCAAGTCGAAAGGCGAATTTCTGACCCTTGGGCTGCTTAAATCCAAAGGCTATGACCCGATGGCATACCGCTATCTCCTTTTGACCGGGCATTACAAAAGCCAGCTGGAATTTTCCTGGGAGGCGTTGGACGCCGCCGCCGCCGGATACAGGAATCTTGTGCGCAAGGTGGCGGCGGCGATGGAGAAAGGCAGAAGGCAGAAGGAAGAAGGAAGAAGTATTGAAATAAACAATAAATTATTAGACATCATATCGAATAATCTTGATACGGCGAATGTGCTGGCCGAATTGCAGGCGGTTCTGAAATCGGACGAACCGGACGCGGTGAAACTTGCGGTCGCAAAATATGCGGACGAGCTTTTGGGACTTCGCCTTGTAGAGAGCGCGACGAGGCCTGCCGCGGAAATCACACCCGAGATTCAGGCGTTGCTGGACCAGCGCGCCGCCGCGCGCGCCGCGAAGGATTGGAAGAAATCCGATGAATTGCGCGACAAACTGGCGGCGGCGGGGCATATTGTAAATGACCAAAAAATATGATGTCATAATTATCGGGGCGGGGGCGGCAGGGCTGGCCGCCGCGCGCGCCGCGCTTGCCCGCGGCAAAAGCGTTCTCGTTTTGGACGGCGGCGCGCCCTTGCGAAAGGTTTCCGTTTCCGGCGGAGGCCGCTGCAACTTCACAAATTCGGCGGCCGACTCGTCCCGCTATTTCGGAAAGAATCCCGACTTCGCAAAATCCGCCCTGGCGCGCGTTCGCCCCGCCGACATTTTGGACTGGGCCAAGCGGCATGGAATAAAATACATCGAAAAAAATCCCGGGCAATTTTTCTGCAAAGACGGCGCGGAAGTTTTGGTCAAGGCCATGCTTGCCGACGCGCGCGGAGCGGATATTGCGCTTGGGGCGGAGGTTAGGGATGTGGAGAAAAAGGACAATGAATTTTTGATTTTTTTACAATCCGGGATTCCCGCCTATGCCGGCACGACAGTTGTTGTCGCGACTGGCGGGGTTTCGTTCCCTTCGCTGGGCGCGTCCGATTCCGGAATGAAAATCGCCAGGAAATTCGGGCATAAAATCGAACCCGTCCGTCCGGGCTTGGCCGGGTTAAAAACCGGCGCGTTCCCGGCGGAGTTCGCGGGCATGGCGTTGACGGTTCGGATAAACGGGATAAACGATTCGCTGCTGTTCACGCATTTCGGAATCGGGGGCCCGGCCGCCTACCGCGCGTCGCTTCTCGACTTGTCCAAGGGCGTCCGCATAAATTTTATGCCCGGGATTCCGGCGAAGGATTTGTTGATTGGCGCGAAAAACACGGATGGCGCGAAATCGCCGTCCACCGTTTTGGGCGCGTATTTGCCCGTGCGATTCGCCAAATGGATTTCGGAAGATTATGATAAAAACCTTGCGGACTATAAAGACATACAGTTGGAGGCGTTGGCGAAAAAAATAAACGATTTCGTCATCCCCAATGTCAAGGTCCGCGGGTTCGACAGCGCGGAAGTTATGCTTGGCGGCGTTTCCACCGACGAAATTTCATCCAAGACATTCGAATCCAAACTGTGTCCGGGCTTGTATTTCGCGGGCGAGGTTTTGGACATAACAGGAGATTTAGGCGGATTCAATTTGCATTGGGCTTTCGCAAGCGGTTCGATTGCCGGGGAATGTCAGTAAATATATCGACAAAAATATTTTTTATTTAATACTTGACAAATGCAAAATATGGTTTATATTTGCATTGTCGAGGGAATAAAAAAGAGTCCCCTCGTCTTTATCCCTGGGGAACTAGACTCCCTCCTACATTCTCTCTCCTCTAGGCCCCAGGGACCTTTAAGCCGCAAAAGGCAAACAGCTTAAAGTGTTCGTTTCTCCTTTCCTTCCTCCTTCTATGAACACTTTGTATCCCCGGGTAAAACCGGGGAGATTTTTTATGCCTGCGCAGAAAGCGCGACAGTCAGGCTTCCGCAGGAGGGGAACTTGGGGCAGGGATGACAAATTAGGGATTTTATTTTTTTGTTCTTTCCGCCATTGCGCGCGCGACGGCGTCCCGGCGGGATGGAATTTTAAGCGGGCGATACAGCCGTTCGCGCTCGGCAATCAGCGCGTCCAGCCTTTCGGCCGGCGTCGGCCATGTTTTCATTTCCGCGGCGCGCTCGGCCGCAAGCATTTCCGCGACGCGCCGGGCGAACAGATTAGGACGCCCTTTGTTTTCCCAGACCGGGCGGACGAATTTTTCCCAAAAGGCGCGGCGGGCGTCCTGCTTGACCTGTCCGTTCAAATCGCAATATGTCGCCAGCCAGTCCGTGGCGGGATAATCATCGTCGCCCAATTCCTTTCTTGGCCCGGAAATTCTGATGCATAAATCCCCGGCCTCGTTGACGCCGAAATGCAGCCAGCCGGAACCGACAAGGTCTTCATGCCAGGCGTCGGCGGTCATCGTGAATTTGCCCATGAAGCTCAATTCCTCCCCGGTGAAGAACCGCGGAAGATAGTTTTCCCAGCGCAACGGATTGAACGGCGCAAGGTCTATGCTGAAATAATTGTCCCTGCACCAGCCGCGCCCGCCTTCCGAGAAGCCGCCGTTCAGCCATTTCTGGAAATACTGGTTCCAGTCGCCGACGCCGAGTATATGCTTTATATTCGGGCAGAGCTCTATTATTTTGGGTGCGGATTGTATTTTATTCATAGGCCGATTATGACAAGATATAGTAGTTTGTCAAATGTAAAATTCCGTTCGGCACGATTCCTTGCCAAGACTTCCAAATAAAAACAGACCCGAAAGGGTCTTTTTTAATTTGGAGGCCCGGGTCGGAATCGAACCGGCATACAAGGATTTGCAGTCCTCTGCATAACCACTCTGCCACCGGGCCTTAACTGTTTTTCCCGTCCACCTTCGCCAAGGCTACGGCGGACACTTGATTTTGCGACCAAGCGCAGCTTGGGCAAAATCAGTGGTGCGGATAGGGAGACTCGAACTCCCAAGGGTTGCCCCACAGCATCCTTAGTGCTGCGCGTCTACCAATTTCGCCATATCCGCAAAACTGTCCAATGTTAATGGCGGGACTGCGAAATTGCAAGTCATTTTATATGCCGGGATTCCCCGGTCAACACAAGGGGCTTGACAAGGAATGGGAATATTTGTATCGTAGCCCTTATATAGACAAGGAAAAATATGTCAAAATTCGTTCGCAACATCGGAATCATCTAAAAACTCCCCGGCAGGGGAGTTTTTTTATGTTGCCGAGACCCCGGGTCAAGCCCGGGGATGACAGAGAAAAAAAGGAGCAGCAAAATGAGCAAGAAGATAAAACACATAATCAAGGCAGACCAGTTCAACAAGACTTATCTTTTCAAACTTTTCTCCCTGGCGGACCATATGAGGAGCAGTCCCAAACTATACAGAAGCACTTTGGACGGACAATATATCGCCGCAATCTTCTTCGAGCCAAGCACGCGGACCCGCCTTTCCTTCGTTTCCGCGATTCAACGCCTTGGGGGCCGGACGCTTGAAACAGAAAACGCAAACGAAAACTCTTCCGGGAAAAAGGGCGAGACCATCGAAGACACCGTCCGGACCCTTTCATGCCTTTCCGATGGAATCATCATGCGCCATCCGGCCGACGATTCCGCCGTCCGCGCGGCCAAAGTGTCCAGCGTTCCCGTCATCAACGCCGGAAGCGGAAAATCCGAACATCCCACCCAGGGGCTTCTCGACCTTTACACAATCTACAAAAACAAGGGGCGGATTGAAGATTTGAAGCCCGCCTTCCTTGGCGACCTTAAATACGGGCGGACCAACCATTCGCTGATTAAAATGCTGGTAAGCCTTGGGAACAAGGAGATTCACGGCGTGTCGTCGAAAGAGCTGGCACTTGAACCGGAATACCAAAAGTATATCAAAAGCAACGGCGCGAAATATGTCCAGCATTACTCGCTTGACACCCTTCCGCGCGATGTCGATTTGATTTACCATTCCCGCATACAAAAGGAAAGGCTTAACGGCGACGATATTTCCCGCTCTATGCTCACCATAAACAAAAACACCTTGAACGAATTCTCGAAAGACACCATACTCATGCACCCGCTGCCGAGAAACGAGGAAATCGCAACCTGCGTCGACGGCGACCCGCGGGCCGTTTTCTTCAACCAAGTCGAAAACGGACTTTACATCAGGATGGCTTTGCTGTTCGACATATTGGGAAAAACGAAATGATTAGAAAAGCCGCGATGGCGGTAGAATGCTGCAACGAGAAAGCGTTTATTCTAGATATTAAATAGGACAAAATTATGCGACGGGGTCGAGCTTGCCGGTCGTCGGGTCCATCACAAAGCCGCGCACCGATATGTCGCCAGGCATGAACGGATGGTTCCTTATCATATCGACCGACCGGCGGACGGATTCTTCCGCGCTGGCGAATCCTTGCAGCCACTTGTCCACATCCACGCCGGATTCCCGCGCTTCGTTCAAGGCCCGCTTCGGCATATATTTCTCCGCGTCGAAATTCTGCATTCCGCAGTCGTGGTGGCCCACCACCAAAACCTCTTCCACGCCGAGCGCGAAGACCGCGACAATCAGGCTGCGCATGACGCTGCCGTAAGGGTGCGATATTATCGCCCCGGCCGTCTTTATGATTTTCGCGTCGCCGTTTTTCAAGCCCAGCGCGGCGGGCAAAAGTTCCGTCAGCCGCGCGTCCATGCAGGTTAAAATCGCCAGCTTTTGAGCCGGATATTTCGTCGAGGCGAATTTTTCATACTGCTTTTCCGCGACGAATTTCCCGTTATGTTCAAGAATTTTTTCAATGTTACGCATGGCTTTATTTTATCATGTCCGGCAGCAGGGAGTCCAGTATTAAAAGGCCGGAGTCGGAAAGGGCAAGCGAATCGACCCCCCACCGAAAAAGCTCGCGCTTTTTCGACTTTCCCGCAAGCGGGGAGTTTAATATTTCCAGGACATCCGGCGAAAGGCGGACGCCGCGCTTGGTGCGAAGGCCCGTTATCACTTTTTCAACCGCGCGGTCATGGGAAGGAAGAAGGACGAAGGAAGAAGGAAGAAGTGATGACGGAGGAGTATATTGTTCATACCAGTTAGTCCCGTCGAATATGCGGCCGGCGGCGGACGGGCCCAGGCCTATATAAGGCTCTCCCGCCCAGATTCCCGAATTATGTTTGCATTCATGGCCGGGCTGGGCGTAGTTGGACACTTCATAGCGGTTAAGGATATGTCCGATGGAAAGCCACATCTCCGTTTTCGACCCCCCACCGGCGACTTCGTCGCCGACTCCCCCGCAAGGGGGGAGTTTATTACCAGGTTCGAGGGTGAGTTCGTAGAGCGAGGCGTGGGTCAGGCCCATGGATTTTATTTCACGGCATAATTTCTCGACATCCGCCACGGTTTGGCCGGGCAGGGCGTATATAAAGTCCGCCGATGTTTCGAAGCCCGCGTTCTGCGCCGCCGTTATGGTTTCGCGCGCCTGCTTCGCGTCGTGTATGCGCCCGAGGAAACGCAATTCGCCGTCATTAAAACTTTGCGCGCCGACCGAGATTCGCGTTATGCCGAGAGATTTGTAATCGGATAGTTGGTTCCCACCCCGGCCTTCCCCCTTCGCCCTTTGGGCTTCGGCGGACAAGTCGGCCACCCCCTCCCGGGAGGGGAATTCAAGGGTTCCGGGATTCATTTCGATTGTGATTTCGGCGTCGGGCGAAACTGTGAAATGCTTATGCGCGGCGTTCAGGATTTTTTCAAGCGTCGCCGCCGGCATAAGGCTTGGCGTGCCGCCGCCGAAGAATATCGTCGGGACTTCGCAGCCCGGGCTTTCGCTTATCGCCGCGATTATATCCGCCGCGTATTTGTCCCAATCCGGTTTTTCCGCGCTTGAATGGAACGCGCAATAGGGGCATTTCCTTTCGCAGAACGGGACATGGATATACAAATGGTGCGGCGGAACTTTTATCATATTTCCATTGACTATACGCCAAGAAGTCGTAATCTGCAAGCGGCTTAGGAATTTATGCTTGACTTAGGAATGTTTTTATTATATAAATATTCTAAATTAAAAATAAATGGTGGTTTTTAATGGCATACAAGAAACACTCTTATCTGCTTTTGGAGAATGTGAACGCGCTTCGCCACCTTGCGAGCGTCGCCGCGAAAGATGTGCCGATGGCGCAAAAGTCCAAGCAGTTCTTGGAGGTCGTAATCGGGCTTAAACTGAAAGGGAGGACGACCCTTAAAGAAATGTCCAGCGCGTCGTATATGTCCGCCGCGAACATCAGCACGACCGTTCGTCGCCTTGAAGAGCAGGGCCTGGTCGCGCGCGAAACCAGCATGGACGACCATCGGAATGTCTGGTATTCCCTGACCGCCGCGGGAAACAAGGCCGCAGTCGACGCCATAGACAAGTTCTTGGAACGCATAAACGACCTTTCTAAAAACCTTTCCGCGCGCGACGAGGCGCGGTTCGCCGCCGCCCTTACGACCGTCAATGAAATGCTGGAAAAAATGAAATGAAAAAAACATCCCTGATTCTTATCGCAATCCTTATATCATTCAATGCGGGCGCGGCGACCGTGAAACTTGGCCTTGAATCCGCCGTTCAGAAAATCATGGACGCCAGCCATGATGTCAAAAAGGCCGACCTTAACATCAGAAAGTCCGAAGCCGTTTTCAACGCCGCGCGCGCGAACCGCTTCCCCAAACTTTCCGCGTCCGGGACATACATGAACAACATCAATGTGGACGAGCCGGGAAAACCCAGATACATCGAATTCCCAGATATGCCGGTCCTGAATTCAATCGGAAGCCAAATCGGATTCATCCCCACCGCCGGAGGGTTCCGCGTGCCCGACAATATCGGCATGGTCGGACTTGACCTGACCCAGCCGATTTACACTTTCGGCCGAATCGGATACGGGCTTGATGCCGCGCGCTCGGCAATCAAAATCGCCGAGTCCTCGGCCGAGCTTGCACGCCGCGAGATGCGCGTCGCGGCCGTTCAGATTTATTACGGCGCGAAGATGGCCGCGCATATTCAGGAAATCGTCGGACAATCCCTTCTCAACGCCAAGAAGAACCAACGCGCGCTGACCATGGGCGCGGGCCGCGCCAACAAGGCCAACCTTCTTAAAATCTCCACCGATGTGGTCGTAAAGGAAGCGCAACTGGCCGACGCGAAATTCAACGCGGATTCCGCCATGCGCATGCTGAAAATCATGGCCGACATCGACGACGACGCGGTCGTCGTTTTGGTCGACGAGATTCCATCCAAATTCCCGAAGGCCGCGGATTCCGAAATATACGCCCATCCGGAATGGGATATATATCAGGAATCCTACAACGCCTCGCGCGCGTCCATGAAATCAAAATACGCCGGATGGATGCCGACCCTTGCCGCGACCGCATCCTACAACTATGTCATGATGCACGAGGCGGCCGATGTTTGGAACGGGCAGAACAGCAAGAACGCCAGCGTCGGCCTTGCAATCAGCCTTCCGATTCTCGACGGCGGGCTTGCGCGGTATCAGGCGACCCAGGACGCGCGCGAGGCCGACCGCGCCATGCAGGACCTTGACAAGTCCAAGAAGATGCGCCGCAACGATTTAATCGAGGCGACCAACAAGCACAACTACCTTATCGAAAACGCCAAGACGCAGGAGCGCGCGCTTGACCTGGCCCGAAGGACCTATAAGATGTCCGCCGACCGATTCGCCGCCGGGCAGACCAGCGCGGTAGAGCTTTCGGATGTCGAGTCGTCCCTGGTTCAGCTTGAAATCGCGCTTCTGAACACGCGCATGCAAATCGCAATCGCATATGAGACCATCAAAAAACTTACGGGTGAAAACCGATGAAAAAACTGCTTAAACGAAACCTTGTCATCCTTTGCGCCGCGCTTGTCGCCGCGCTTGTAATATACCGCATATCCGCGCTTGTCAAAGAGGGCGACAGGGAGGTGAGCAACATAGTCCGCATCCATGTTCAAGACGGGATTCCCGTAGAAACCATGGAAATCAAAAGAGAATCCGACGCCCTTAAATTCCCGCTGTCGCTAAAATCGGGCCGAGCCTTCGTTCCTTTGGAAATCAAGCTGCGCCTTAAAAAAGGCATGGCCGTTTCGGACGAAAAGATAACCTTCATATCCGGCAACCTGGACTTCGACACAGGCCTTTACGAGGTTCGCGTGTCCGGCAAACTCAGCGGCGAGCATTCGGCCGAGGAACCATCGCGCGGGATTTTCATCCCCCGTTCCGCCGTCAACGACAACTTCGTTTGGATTAACTCGAACGGCAACGCCGTCCGCCGCAAAATCAGAGTCGCCGCGACCGACGCCGAGCGCGTTCTTGTAGCCGGCGGAATTTCCGACGGAGAGCAACTTATAACATCATCCACCGCGAACCTTATGGACGGAGTCAAAGTAAAATGATTAAATTCTTCGTAGACAGGCCCGTCACAACTTTGATGTTCGTTCTTTTCTGGGTCATCCTTGGCGCGTGGTCTTTGCCAAAGATGAATGTCGAGCGCGCGCCCGCAATGGATTTTCCCATGGTGTCCGCCACCCTGATTTATCCCGGCGCGAATCCGCTGGAAGTCGAGGAGCAGGTTCTTAAACCCATCGAAAACGCAATCGCGGAAGTATCGCAAATCAAACGGCTGTCGTCCCAGGCTTTCGAGAGCGGCGGCTTCGTCATGGTCGAATTCACAATGGAATCCGACATCAACCACAAACTTTTGGAAGTAAAGGACAAGGTCGAGGCGATAGTTTCGAGCCTTCCCGCGGAACTTAAAAAACCGCGCATAGAAAAGCTGAATGTCATGACCGAATCCGTCGTGGACATGGTCATTTTCGATTCCGGCCAGGGCGGCGACGAATTTCTTAAAAAGGCTTTCACCTATTCCGAGGAAGTCCTTGCAAACAAGCTGACAAGCATCGCCGGCGTCGCTTCCGCCAAAGTCGCCGGAGGGCGCGAGCGCGCGATTCGAATCGACCTTAACCCCGTCCTTATGATGTCGCGCGGAATCGGGATTTCCGACATAACCGGCGCGCTGTCCCAAAGCAACCTCAACTTCCCGGGCGGGCGAATCGAATACGGCGCGGGAAGCATGTCCGTCCGATTCGTCGGCGAATTCGCGACCGTCCAGGACATCGCCAACCTTTCCATAACAACTTCCGAGGGCGGCAGGTTCCGCCTGAAAGATGTCGCATCCGTTTCCGATTCGTCCCGCAAGCAGGAGTCCGGCGCGCGCATGGACGGGACCGACATGGTCATGATTTCAATCGTCAAGGCTTCCGACGGAAACGCCGTTAAAATCTCGAAAGCCGTCAACAAGAACATAAAAAAATACACCGACGCTCTTCGGGCCGAACTCGGCGAATCGGCGCGGCTTAAAATCGTCAGCGATTCCGCCGTCGCCATAACCAACGAAACCAATTCCACCGTCAACGGGATACTTCTTGGAATGATTCTCACCATCGCCGTGCTTTTGGCGTTCACGCGCAACTGGCGCACGACCATAATCGCATGCGCCGTCATACCGGCGTCTTTGGTCGCCGGATTCTTCTTCATGAACGCCAGCGGATTCACCATAAATTCGTTCACCATGCTTGCCATGGCCACCGCGCTCGGCTCGCTTATATTCAACGCAATCATAATAATCGAGAGCGCGCTTATGCTGATGGGCGAGGGAACGCCGCCCGCGGAGGCCGCCGTCCGCGGGACCGGCCGCGTCGCCGCCGCCGTTCTCGCCGGCGCAGGGACAAACATGGCCGTTTTCACGCCGCTTGCGATGATGGACGGAATCGCCGGAATGTTCATGAGCCAGTTCGGAATGACGGTCGTTTATCTGACTTTGCTTTCCATCATGTTCTCGTTCAGTCTTACGCCCATGATGATTAGCCTGCTGCTTCGCGTCAAAAAAGAAAAAAAGAAAAAAGACCCGACGGAAAAAGAAGCCGAAGGGCTATTCAAAAAGATATTCGAGTTCCAGTTCAGACGGCCCATGGCCACAATCGGCGCGGCGTTCGGGATTCTGATATTGTCCATGGGGCTATTGCCCTTTGTCGGAAACGAATTCAAGCCCGAAACCGATGTGTCCGAAATAACCGTAATCGCCGCCGCTCCGCGCGGAGCGACATACGCCAAGTCGCTTGAAATCGCCGAGGAAATCGAATCGAAACTTTCGCAATTCCCCGAAGTAATATCCACGGCGACCCAAATCGGCCAACGCGGCGTGGAAAACATCACAGTCGTCGCGACCCTTAAACCACTTGGGCAGCGGAGCATATCCGACAAACTTCTGGCCCAAAGAATCGTTCCAAAGATGGCCGGAATCGTCGACGCAGACATTCAGGTAAAGGCCGGAAAAATCCAGGGCTTCGCCGCGGACATAACAATCAACATATACGGCGACAACGACGAAATCCGCGAGGGATACGCCGCGCGCGCGATTCACGCCCTGAACAATATTCCGGAAATCCAATCCGCCCGCCTGTCCGCGACCAATCCCGGTTATGAATTCCGCTTCATTCCGAACGAAAAGACGATGAGCTTTTACGGCATCAACAATGTTCAGGCCGCGTCCGTCCTTCGCGCCGCCCTTTACGGCAACGACACCTACAAGTTCCGCGACAGCGGCGAAGAGGTTCCCATCATCGTTTCCGTCGCCGACGAATTCGTGAACCCGGACATGTTCGAGAACATAACGGTCAAGACCGTGAAGGGCCTTGTGCCTTTGTCCGAGCTTGGCGAGATAAAGCGCGCGCCCGCGTCCCCGAACATTTACCGCCGCGACAAGTCCCGCGTGAGCGAGATTCAGGTCATCATTGGAAAATCCACCATGGGTCCCGTGCAAAACAAGATAACCGCGGAACTGGACCGATTCGATTTTTCGCCCGGATACGGATTCTATTACGCCGGAATGAGCGAGATTCAGGCCGAAACCACCGGCGAGATGGCCGGCGCGTTCCTGCTTGCGGTCATCCTTACATACATGCTTCTCGCCGCAATCATGAATTCCATGCTTCATCCGTTCACAATCGCGACCGGAATCCTGACTTCGTTCTCGGGCGTTTTCATAATGATGTTCCTTTCGGGCGCGTCGCTGAACATCGCCGCCATGCTTTCCATCATCATGCTTGTGGGGCTTGCCGTCAACAACAACATCATAGTTCTCGAACCGGCCGTCGCGGAAATCCGAAAAGGAGGCGACATGAAGAAGGTTCTTTGGAAAATATACAACGAGCGGTCGCGCATGATTATAATGACTTCGGTCGCGGTCATGGCCGGAATGGTGCCGCAGCTTTGGTCCGCGGAGGGAATGAAATCCTCTATGGGAGCCGTCATAGTCGGCGGTATGCTGGCCGCGTTGGTGTTCGCTTTTGTATTAACGCCCGCGCTTTTCGTGGCGATGGAGAAGCTGAGGAGCAAGGCGTTTGATTTTCTCTCGAAAACGCGATTGCGCTAATATTTTTCGAGTGTTATAATAAAAATATAACAAGAGCAGAGATTATGAAAATAGTGCTTTTCGATTTTGACGGGACGCTGTCCGCGAGGGACGCGAACGCCGAATTTTACAAATACACTTTTTTCAGAAGTTTCCGCCAGTTTTTATTTCTGCCCTGGCTTATCGCCGGCGCGGTTGGAAAACTTCTGAATCCAAACGGAAAATGGTGCCGCGAGGCCATGCGCAGATACCTGACCCCCGGCATGGCGCGGAAGTATGCGGCGGGATTCATAAAGGAACACAGGCGCAACCGATTCGGATGGGCCGCGGAAAAAATCGCCGAGGAAAAAGCGCGCGGCGCGACGGTTGTTTGCATTTCCGCCAGCCCGGATTTTCTGCTTCCTCCGCTGGTCGCGGATTTGGGATTCGACGCCGTCATAAGTTCCGTCATGGACAAGGCTAAGCCTTGGAGATACGACAAGCCGTGCTGGGGGGAATGGAAGGTGGATAGGTTGGATGAGTGGGCGAACGGCACAATAATAATGAATCACACAATGGACCCCGGCCTTCCACCTTCGCCCTTCGGGCTTCGGCGGACAAGTCGGGCACCCCTCCACAGGAGGGGAACTTTGGAAGTTGTTCGGGCGTATTCCGATTCAAAGTCGGATTTGCCGATGATGAGGCTTGCAAAGGAACAGGTTTGGGTTGATTCGAGGACGGGGATGAGGAAGAAGTAGGAAGTAAGAAGGAAGAAGTATTGTGTCGCCTGTGGCGACAATTTATTACCTGGATGGTCGGGTCAGGCCCGACCATGACAAAGGGTTAGGAGAGAAACTCGAAATTGTCGATGGCTTTTTTGATTACAGAAACCAGCTTGTTTTGATGCGGGTCGGAATTCAGAAGTTTTTCCTCTTCCGCATTCGACAGGTGGCCCAATTCAACCAGCACCGAAGGAACGCTCGATTTCAAGACCGCGAACGGCGCGTATCTTAGCGGGTTATCCTGCAACTTTATTCCGCTGGATTTAGTCGTCTTCACCAGATTCGACCCGAACGCGACCGAGCTTTCCGCCACCACCTGCTGCTGCAAGGACGACAAGGCCATTCTTATTTCCTGCTCGAACTTCTGGAAATTATCCACCGCGATTCTATCCGCCGCGTTTTCAGCCTCCGCCGTTTTCATCGCTTCCTCGTCCGACGCTTTCTTCGACAAGGTATATGTCGAAAAGCCCTGAGTCTTCTTGGACGGATTCGCGTTCGCGTGGAGCGATATGAACAAGTCCGCGCCCTTGGATTCCGCAAACGCCGCGCGCGTGTTCAAGTTCAGGAATTCGTCCTTGTCGCGCGTCAGATACACGCGGTATTGTCCATTCAGGCTGTCGCGCAATTTTCTTGCGACTTTCAGCACGATGTCCTTTTCCTTTATTTTCATGTTCTTTCCAATAGTCCCGGGGTCCTTGCCGCCGTGCCCCGCGTCGAGGACTATGATTTTCTTGTCGTTCTGTTTCGTCGCGACCGGCGCGGCCGCGCCGGATTCTTCCCCGTCCGCGCCGAAGTCCAGAACAAGGCGATAGTTCTTGTTGCTTCCGCCCGGCTCCAAAATCATCGTTTGCTTTTTCGGGATTTCATATATAGGGCGGCTAAGCGCGGCTTTTACAACCGTATCGCCGCCGCTTGCCGCAACCGTTATATTCGACACCAGCGTGCCGCTTGCCATTTCCGGCGCGGCCGAACCGTCCGTGTCCTTCAATGTGATTTCCAGCGCGCCCGCGGGATAGGCCAGCGAATACGACGGCTTTTTCGCGGTTTCAATCACTATGCGCGTTTTATCGATTTGTTTCCCTGTGCGGACGGCGCGGAGAGAGTTCGACGCCGCGGCGAAGGCCGCGCGCGGAAGAAACGCGACAGCGACGGCGGACGCGGCAGCGAGTCCGAAAAATTCGCGGCGGGTCATGTTCATACAAGAATTATATCATAAAAACAAGGAAGAAGGAAGAAGGGATGTGTCGCCGGAGGCGACAGCTTATTACCTGGATGGTCGGATTAAATCCGACCATGACAATAGGGAAGGGGTCGGAGACCCATGGTCGCCCCGCCTTTCGGCGCGGTTGCCTGGGGTGACAAGGGGGTTAGGGGCAGGCGACGCAGGCCGATTTGTCCGCATTAGAGCAGCCGGTCGGCGCAGCGCATTGCGTTCTTGTAAGCGAATCTTGCGGGCTTGCATAACCGTTGCCCACGGCCGTGCAGGCCGCAGCTGTCCCGGACCCGGTCATATAATATCCCGCGTTGCACGAAGTTATCGCATGTCCGGAGCATTGCGTTGTCGCGCTGCCGGATGGAACGCAGGTCGGACTTGCCGCAGTCGCGCCGCAAGACATTGTCCCCGCTCCGTTGCTTACGGTCCAAGACGCATTGTTGTTGCGGCAGCCGGTTATCGCGGTTTGATTATTCTGGTCGGCATTGACACAGTTGTCTGGACACTGTTTTACGGGGTCGGACGGGGGGGGGGGGCTTATGCTGCCCTGGGCGACGGTATGAGACGAGCTGTATGTGCCGGCCGGAACAGCGACGCAGCCATGTCCGGCGGTCGCTACATATTGACCGGCAGGGCAGGTTATAATGCAATCGGATTGATTTGTTTTGCCCTGTCCGTTGTTGGTCGTATAACCGTCCGCGCAGGCAGTGCAGGCGGTTGCAAGCGATTCCGCGGATTTGTATGTGTCGATGGGGCAGATTTCACATTGGTTGTAAGCGGAACCGGCACTATTGAATTTGTAGCCGGCATTGCAGGAAGTCGTGGTTATAGAGTCGCATCTTGCGGTATTGGCTTCGTTTACAGTCGGATTGTATACGTTTATTGCAGCAGCAAGCCAGCAGGTTCGCTTTCCTTTTCCGTTGTTCATATTCCAATCCAAGTCTGCCGCCGCGCAACCGTCTATGCCGGCAGTGTTCCTGTTCAGATTGCAACCAGACGGGCAGGTTGAAATCTTAGATGCAGTTTCCGAAGTCTGCGTTTGGCTGACCGCATGCGCTTTGACATATCTGCAATTCGAGTCGTCGGTTGCGAGCTGGACGCATTCACCCTTCAAAGTATTCACATATAAGCCGTCTTGTCCGCAACCAATGGCGCAATGACTTTCCAGGTACGCCGTGTCAGACGACGGCGGAGCGTCCGGATGGCTTTGTCCGTTCAATCGGGCGTCGTTAGCGTCGGTCGTATATTTGCTGTCGCACTGTTTCCGCTCGGTTGTCAAAGTATCGATTGAAGTTGCGAGGGGGCAGTAATTGTCCTTGCCGCATGGATTCGTTTTACCATTAGAAAGCGTGGTTATCCCTGTTCCCGTTATAGAGCCGGCAAGGCACAAATATCCGGCATTGCAGAAGTTCTGACAATTGGCATCCGCGCTGGCACCCGAACCTTGCGGGCAATAACAGCCCTCTTTACACAAGTTGCCCGGCACAGAGCCATTTATCGAACCCGGAGGGCAGTAATAGCCGGCAGGGCATTGGTTGTCGCATTGGGTAGTCCTTGACGGCTGGGCACTATAAGTTCCGGCGGCGCATGGATGCCGGGTATTAGATGCACACCAGTTTCCCTGCCCGCAAAGTTCAGGGGAGCTGGCTTTATCAGGGCATATTTTGTCTGTCGGGCAAGGGCTGCATAACGACCGACCCGGAGAGTCCGAATAGTATCCGTCGGCGCAGGGAAGGCAGGCGGTATCTCCGATTGTGTTTTTGTATTTTCCGGCGGGGCATTGTGCGCATGTTTCGCCGACTTTCTCCATACCTTGACCGCAAGCAATAGTCCGGCATGTCGTCGTCCCGCATGAGGATGTATATGTATCAATCCAATTGGTGCCCAAGATGGACTGCGACCAGCATGTTTGGATGCCGATGCTGTTGTCGTTTTCATTTCTGCATGGCATCGTTCGGGAACAGGCAGTTATTGACGCGGCCCTAGACGGCGATGTCGGCAGGTCGAATATATAAGTAACAGAACTACCGGACCAAGCAGCGAGCGGGTTCGTCGTCGGTTCATTCATGAACGGGCATTGGCCGGGCGCGGCGCCGCCGGGGCAGATTTCGCCAGCAACGCATTCCCTGCACGAGGAAGACCCGGCGTTCGATGTTTCGCCGGGCAGGCAGGCCGCCGCAGAAGCCTCGCCGCCCGGGCATTTGTATCCGACCGGGCAGGGTTTCAATGCGCCGCCCGCGCAATATTGTCCAGGAGAAGCCTTGCATGCAACGCAGTCGACCGCACCAGAGCTGACGGGCTCGTTGTTTTTGTCGGCGGCCATCCGATTGCATAAGGTGCAGGCGGCGGTGCCAGCATTCGGCTTGTAGTAGCCTTCGCGGCAGTCCCCGCAATCGCCGTCCCTATATTCTTTGCCGGGGTCGCAATTAGCGGCTTTGTTTCTGTCAAACAGGCCGCCCCATCGGCCGCCGGGGCATGAGCCCGAGCTGCAATCGTCGTCGGCGCATAGGAAGAATTGCTGGTTGTAGGCGTATGCGGCGTTGGAATAGAACATATTCGAATTGTTCTGGTTGTTGGATCGGCCGGAGGGGCAGGTGCGGTTCTTGGGCCACATGGCCAGCCAGGAGAGGAAGGAGGCGGAGGGGAAAGCAACTTGGCTGAAAATATCATTAGGTTCATTATTGAATTTATTATCACATGAATCTTCAATATTATAATCATAAGTGCAACTTTCCTGCCAAAGAGTTGTCGCTTGTTTCGCAGCGCTTCCGAACATGTCGGCGAATTGGGTTATGTCGCCTTTCAGGCCGAGATACAATTTCAATCTGGTTTCGAGGTCAGAAAATTTTTCGCTTGGCGTTCTTTGGCCCGTGCTGCCAATCATATAGTTGAAATTCTCGATAAAATACCGTTTAAGCATTTCCCGCGCGACGAGGGTGTCTTTCTTAAGCTGGGTTGTCGCAGATTCGAAGCCCTGGTCGTTCGGGAACAGGCAGTTTGCGTCGTTGCCCATCAGCGCGCAGGTCTCGTCGTTCCAGATGTAGTCGACTGCTATTTCAGGAGCCTGGAATTCGTGATAGAAATAGTTCAAGACCGTGGAGTTTTTCGGGCGGAGGGCACTGGACGAAGTATAAATTTTATCGCTATTCCAATCGCCCCTCCAATCGCCCCGCCAATCGCCCCAGATGAATTTGACGACATGGTCGGTGTTCATGCAGTCCGTCCAGTTGTCGAACCCAAGATTTCTATACGCTTTGTCATTTTCGTCTTTGCCGCAGTTCGCCAGCGTCGGCTTGAACGATTCCCCGGCGCAGGCGCGCACTTTGGTCAGGCATCCGTGTTCGTTCACAAGGGTATAGTCCGAACCGCCCTTTCCATCCGGCTCGCCAATCATCCTTGCCCTGTTGTCGCGCGCCGTTCTGCAATAGGGATTGGCATCGCAGGCTTCGTTCGACGCTTCGCCGGGAATGCAGCCGAGCCACAATCTTCCGTCATAGGCGATACAATCCCGCATTATGCAATTCTTCCCTTCGTCCAGGCATTTTTTCCGCAGCAATTCCCTTTCCTGGTTCGACACTATGCTTTGCAAGTCCGGCACATCCGATTTCAATATCGCCTGGCAGCTGTCCGTTACATTTTGGCATATAACCTTTTGCGACGCGAAACTTTCAACCGCCAAAACGCTTAGCGACAGGTCCGATATGTTTTCCAGACCGGCGGACGCCTGATTATAGCACGCCGCTATCAGCTTCGTGCAATCCTGGCGCACAAAATCCAGCATGCGAGTTTGCGCGACCTTCACATTACCGATGAAATCGTCCGCAAATCCCGTCCAGACCGCGTCCGCGTCTTTCTGGCACGCCGCCAGCGCGCGCGACACCAAAGGCCGCTTCGATTCAAGCAGGCGGCGGAAGGACGCCACGTTCTTCGCCGCGTCGCCCTCTATCTTCCAGAAATCCGGCGTCAGAATCGGCTTTCCCGACCCTTTGTTCACAAACCGGCCCGACACATCGATACAAAGCTCATACTCGGGGCCGCAGACTCCCGGAAGACGCATTTGCGCTTCCAGCTTCGTCCGGCATTCCGACGCCGTGTCCGAGTTCCGTATTTGGTCCGCGTTAAGACGCGCCTCGTCCAGCAAGGCGCCGCTTTCCGCGACGCCGCGCATGGCGTTGTCCGCGATTTTTCCGTATCCCCGCTCTACCGCCAGGCAATCCTGCTCTATCGACATTTGATACGCCGAGACCGCCATGCCCAAATCGTTCGCGCCGCAATCGTCCGCCGAAATCTTCTTGCAGGACGCCGCCGTGAAATCGTATAAATCCTTGCCGAACAGCTCCCTCGCGCGCGACTGGCCGCCGGCCCATTCGTCCGACATCGCGAAATTCATGTCCATGTCTATCCTTATCGCTTCGGAAATCTTGGGTTTCGTCGGGCGGTCTATGTCCGCCGACAATTTGTTCAAAATATTCTTGTTCGCCGTTCCGGTGTCCCCTTCGCCGAAGGCGTCCTCGCCCCCGCTGGCCTGCATAGCCGCGACCGCCTGCTCGGCCGACACGCCCACAAGCAGAAGATTCTCGTTATAGTCCTTCATCATGTTCTGGACGCCTTCCAGCTCCGTTTGGAATTTCATAAGGCCCTCCACGCGCGCCGAACACGCGCAACGGCGGAACTGCGCGTCGCGGTTCGCGCAGAATTCATCCATGCACGAGAAATACGAAGCGCGGCATTTGCCGTAGGGTGTGTTTATATCCACCTGGGCGTTCGCGACGGCCGAGCGGGCGGTTCGACCCCCCACCGCGGAGCGCGCGGCGCCCCGCGACTCCCCCGCAAGGGGGGAGTTGTTTTTATTAATTGCAGAGCGGCCACGGAGCGCGCCGCTGATGGGCGCGGAGCCGACCATGGGTTGGATTTGACCGCGCGCGGCGGCGGTGCGGCTGGCGGTTGTCGTTCGGCCCCCCACCGGCGGCTGTGCCGCCGACGACAACGAATCCACCGAATTGAAAATTCGGGGATTCTGCTCGGACGGGAAATCATGCCGCCCGGCATGATTTCTTTGTCCGTCCTCACCCGCAAGGGGGGAGTTGGTTCTATTGATTGCGGAGCGCGAGGCGCGCGGAGTTTCGGATTCGGGCGCGGGCGCGCTTGCGCGGCCGCCGGTTTGCGCGCGCGAGACGGCGGTGCGGCCAGTCGATGAGGTCCCCGGTCGCGCGGCTTCGCCGCTTGCCGGGGATGACAATGAATCGGCGCGGGATGACGGATTGGGGGAGTTGGTCGGTCTTGTGCTTGCGGAAGCGCCGCGGGTTGCGGACGGCGTGTCCGAGCTTGCCAGTTGGTTGGCTATATTTCGGGCGGCGCGGGCAGGGTCTTCCGCCGAATAACCGGCAGAAAACAGACACATTGTCAGTAAAACAAGCGTCAAGGCCTTCCTCATGCGCGAATAGTAGCAAAAAGCGTTCGGGCGAGTAAAGACAAAAAACATAAGGACAAAAAACATGGCGGACTTTTCCGTCCGCCGATGTTTTTTGAGTTTTATTAATTATACTCGGCGATTTGTTCTCGAAAATGCGAGTGGACTAATATTTTTTGAGTTTTATTAACCTGCTAACGCAGGATTTATTACTGGACCCCAGCCTTCGCTGGGGTGACGGGTGGGGGAGCTGGAATGACGGCGGAGGGGGGTGGGGACATGGAAAAATAAAACAGGACGGTATTCCTATTAGAAATGCTTGACAAATTACAATGATAATGATAGTATCATGACAATTATCCGCTGGCGCGGGCTTTGATTACCTGGATGGTCGGATTAAATCCGACCATGACAGAGGAGGATGGCCTTGGCGGCGGGGAATATAACTAAAACTATGGAGTTCAGCAATGGTTAATTTCAAGAAATTAAGCCTGCTCGCTGTTGCGGCCGGCATGGCGTATAACTGCGGCGGCGACAATGGCAACGGCCCGGCCGATGTGGATTCGTCCAGCAGCAACGGCACGGACACGGAGTGGTCGTCTTCGTCGGAAGGAACATCGTCAAGCGACAACAGCAGCTCTTCCAATATCCCGAGTTCTTCGTCGAATGTCCCGTCTTCCAGCTCTAACGGGCAGAGTTCGTCGAACGGTTCGTCAAGTTCTAACGCCAGTTCTTCGGGCAATTCGTCCAGCTCTAACGGAAATTCCAGCTCTGACCCCAGCTCTTCTTCTTTTTCTTCGTCTTCGACCGGCGGTCAAAATTCTTCGAGTTCCACAACCCCAGCAGCAACGGATTATTGCGTTTATAATGGTTTCAAGGCATGCGTCTCAGCTACTGGAAATACCTGTCCAGACCTTTATGGCGAACAAGCGGTGTCCTTAAAAAGAGACGTTGACTTCTGCACGACTATGGACCGCATCATCGCCGCCTCGGCCACGGACAGTCAACTTGACCTGTTTTGTGCGTCGGATGCAGGGGCGCAATGCTTTACTGTTGTCTTGTCCGGAACCGAAACAAATGGACAAGGATGTAATAATGGTGGGTCGATTACTGGACAAATCCGCACTCGCGTTTGGTGTTTGACTAATGGTAAAGCACCTGACAGATAATGTTTCACATGAAACATTATTGACGAGACCCCCGGGATTCTTCCCGGGGGTTTTTTACTTGACTTTTTTAATTATAAGATATACAATAATTCCGAGAGGATTGGGTATGGTTAGAATGATTTTGGAAGAGGCTTTGGAAAAAATCAAGCGCGGCGAAGACCGAACCGATTGGGCGCGAATAAACAAAATGACCGACAAAGACATAGTTTATGACGAAGACAGCCCAAAGCTTACCGCAAAACAGCTGAAAGGCTTCAAGCGGGTCAATCCCGTCGGGCGTCCGAAATCTGATAATCCGCTGGAAGGGGTTTATTTGCGCCTTGAACCCGATACGGCCAAGGCTTTGCGCGCAATCGGCCCGAAATGGCAGGTTCGTCTGCGCGACCAAATAAAAAGCTGGGTTCGCGCCGGAGTATTGGCGTAATTTTATAGAAAAAAAGCCCCGAAAGAGTTCTTCCGCCATTTTTTAATTTATACTTGCATTTGGCGAATGCATGCTATAAAATCCCGGTTGCGATGCAGGCGTAGCTCAGTTGGCTAGAGCGCAACCTTGCCAAGGTTGAGGTCGCGGGTTCGAGCCCCGTCACCTGCTCCACTTATAATCTGTCATGCCCGGAAGCCGGGCATCTCGGCATATCGAATCGGAGTTGTAGCTCAGTTGGTAGAGCAAGTGACTTTTAATCACTGGGTCCAGGGTTCGAATCCCTGCAACTCCACCAGTCCCCATTTTTCCCCTTGCATATTCCCCGCGGCCGATATACAATACGCCTTAGGTTTCGCACAACTTCGCGGAATCATAACGCATAACCCAAGGATTTGTAAGATGCGTCAAGGAAAAGTAAAATGGTATAACGGCAAAAAATGCTATGGATTTGTCTCGCCCATGGACGGGTCGGAAGATGTATTCGTTCATTCGACGGCTTTAAGGGACGCGGACATCCGCTTCCTGAACGAAAACGACATTGTCGAATTCGATACCGAGGACAGAAATGGAAAACTGTCGGTGAAAACAATTAAATTAATCCAGCGCGACGAGGAATCTGCGAAGAAATTCCGCGAGCGCAGCCAGGGCGGCTTTGGCGGCGAAGGCCGCGGCCCGCGCCGCGAAGGCGGATTCCGCGGCGGCGACAGACGCGGCCCGGGCCGCGACCGCGGCGAAGGCGGGGATAAGAAATCTCCGTTTTCCTTCTGGAAGAAGTAAGAAAAAAAAGGAGCCGAAAGGCTCCTTTTTTTTTATTAAAAAAAACGGGTTCCGCCTTCGTCAGAATGACGGCATTATTTTACGGCGGATGGACGGATTGCGGGGGTGAAGGATTGCTCCCAGTCCGCGACCGCGCTATCGTTTATCGTGCAATTAACCTTATCGAAGCCCGCGTCCTTTTGAGACGATTTCATCATCTTGTTCGTGACGATTGCGCC
>JAIRUP010000004.1 GCA_031254335.1 Rickettsiales bacterium | reverse complement strand
GTGAGGACGGACAAGAAATCATGACTGGCGTCATGATTTCCCGTCCGAGCAGAATCCCCAAATCTTCGATTTGGTGGATTCGTTGGGGAATCCAGGTCATAAAGCCTGCGTTAACAGGTAAATAACCTCAAAAAATAATTAGGGGCGTCGCGTTTTCGAGGATAAAACGCCCCTTTTATTTTTTGTCCTTACCTAAATAACCTTCCAACCAGTGATTGTCGAATTTAAGGTTCTGCACATCCTTCTCGGCCAATAACCGCAAATGCAAAGGTATAGTCGTCTTAATCCCCTCGATTCCGAATTCGCCGAGCGCGCGCTCGGCGCGTTTAAGGCAAACCTTCCTGTCCGGCCCGAAGACGATTAGCTTGGCAATCATGGAATCGTAGGTCGGCGGAATCTTGTATCCTGAATAAACCGCGCTGTCGACTCGCACGCCAAGGCCGCCCGCGGGATGGTATTGGGTGATAAGCCCCGCGCAGGGGACGAAAGTCTCCGGGTCCTCGGCGTTTATGCGGAACTCGATTGCGTGGCCGGTCGCTTTAAGGTCTTTCTGCGCATAGCCGAGTTTCTCGCCCTGCGCGACGCGAATCTGTTCGCGCACAAGGTCGACGCCGTAAACCTGCTCGGTCACCGGGTGTTCGACTTGCAGGCGGGTGTTCATTTCAAGGAAATAGAATTTGCCGTCTTCATACATGAATTCCAAAGTTCCGGCGTTTGTGTATCCCATCTGCTTGACGGCCTTTCGGCAAACCTCAATCATGTCGCCGCGGATTTCGGGCGTTAAAATCGCGGCGGGGCATTCCTCCATGACCTTTTGATTTTTGCGTTGAAGCGAGCAGTCGCGCTCGCCGAATATGACGACCTCGCCGTGCTGGTCGGCCATGACTTGGAATTCGATGTGCCGCGGATGAAGAAGAAGTTTTTCGATATATAGTGTGTCGTCGCCGAATCCGTTTTTGGCCTCGGCCTTGGTAAGGGCGAAAACTTCCTCCATCTCGGATTTTTTAAGAACGGGGCGGATTCCCTTTCCGCCGCCGCCTGCGGATGCTTTAAGCATGACCGGATAGCCTATTTTGTCGGCGACGATATAAGCCTCGGCCAAGTCTTTGACGGCTCCGTCGGAACCTGGAACGACGGGAAGGCCGCATTTTATGGCGGTCCGCTTTGCCTCGACCTTGTCGCCCATCTTGGCAATCATCTTCGCGGTGGGCCCGACCCAAATAATCTTGTGCTGTTCGACCTTTTCGACGAAGGACGCGCGCTCGGAAAGGAATCCGTATCCGGGATGGATTGCGTCCGCGCCGGTGAGCTGCGCGGCGGTTATGATTGCGGATTCGTTGAGGTAGGAATTTTTGGAAGGAGCCGGCCCGACGCAAATCGCCTCGTCGGCGACATGGACATGTGAAGCATCGCGGTCTGCGGTGGAATAAATGGCGACTGTCTTGATGCCCATGTCGCGGCAGGCTCGGATAATTCGAAGCGCAATTTCGCCCCTGTTGGCAACAAGCAGTTTCTTAATCTCAGGCATGGAAATTCCTCACTCGTCACCCCGGCGGAGGCCGGGGTCCATTGTATAAATCATTATATTAGGATATAACCAAAATCGGAGTATCGAATTCGACGACCTGCCCGTCCTTGGCGATGATTTCGGCTATGACGCCGTCGCGCTCGGCTTTGACCGGGCTGAAAGTCTTCATGGCCTCGATAAGGCAAAGGGTGTCGCCGGCTTTGACGGCCTTGCCGGCTTCGATGAATTTTTTGGCGGCGGGTTCGGGCGAGAAATAAATGACTCCGACCATGGGGGAATTGACGACGGTCCCGGCGGCGCGCGGAGCGGCGACTGCGGCGGTCGTTGCCGGGGCGGGCGAAGTCATTGCGAATTGCGGAGCGGCGCAGGCGTGGCCTTTTTTCGCCAGCTGCATTTTTTTGCTTACAAGGCCGAACGCATATCGGTCTTCGACGGTTATCTCTTCGATTCCGTTTTCCTCCATGGCCTTTGCCAAGGTGCGGATTTTTCTGTGTATCTTCATTCGTTCCTCTTTTATTTGATTGTCATGGTCGGATTTAATCCGACCATCCAGGTAATAGTTTGGCGGCTCTGCCGCCTCCATTTCCCGAAATTCTACCAACCCTTTTCCCAAAAGTCAATATCCCCGAACTTCCACCCTTCCCCCTCTGTCATTCTGACGAAGGTCAGAATCTCAATTTGTAAAAAATCCATAAAGCGTGCGGGAACCGCCGCTTAAATAACTCAAAAAATATAAGGCCAATCGCGTTTTCGAGGATAAATCGTTCAATACCAAGAAAAGCCGCCGCGCGCTGGCCTTGTCGCGCCGCGAAGGCGGCTTTTCGCCGCGTAGTGGGCGATTTAGCCCGAAAACGAAAAATTGGCCTTATATTTTTTGTCCATTCCTTAACTGCCCGCAAGCCGACTGAATATCCGCTCCCCTCTCGAAACGAATCGCGCAGGGAATCTTCCGCGCTTCCAAGGCGTCCTTCATTCGGTGAACGGCGTTGCCGGACGGGGCGATGAACTCGCGCTCGGCGACGGGATTGAAGGGAATAAGATTCACGAAAACATCGCGCGAGCCGATTAAATCGGCAAGACCCTCGGCATGCCCGGCGCTGTCGTTGACGCCGCCCAGAACGATGTATTCGGCGGTAAGCTGTCGTTTCGTCGCGGCCTGCCATCGGTCGGTTGCGGCCATGACTTCGGCGATTGGATATTTGGCGTTGATTGGCATAATGCGCGAGCGCAGTTCGTCGTCGGGCGCGTGAAGCGACAAAGCGAGATTGATGGGCTTCCCCCATTCGGTCAGGCGGTCGATACCGGGAACGACGCCGCAGGTTGAAAGGGTAATCTTGCGATATGAAATTCCGCCCCGGCAACTCCCCCCTTGCGGGGGAGTCAAAACCGCCCCGCGGTTTTGGTGGGGGGTATTCAGCTTTTCGATAAATTCCAAAACATTGTCAAGATTGAGAAGCGGCTCGCCGGAGCCCATGATAACGACATGGGACACGCGCTCGTTGACTAATAAGCTCTGTGCGGCGGCAACCTGCGCCATCATTTCATTTGCCGTCAAATTCCTGGAAAACCCGCGTAAAGTGGAAGCGCAAAAAGCGCAGCCCATCGCGCAGCCGGCCTGGCTGGACACGCAAACGGAATTCCCATACCTCGTCCGCATAAGCACCGTCTCTATAAGACAGCTCCCCCCTTGCGGGGGAGTCAAAACCGCCCCGCGGTTTTGGTGGGGGGTCGAAAACCCCAGCAGCAGCTTCTTCGTCCCGCCGTCCTTGGACTCCAAAACTTTCACGATTTCGCAGGGCAATACGGCGGCGGCATCGCCCAGTTTGGCGCGCAGCCCGGCGGGAAGGTTCTTCATCTCGGCGAAGGAAGCGACGCCCTTGTCAAGCCAGTCCATGATTTGCCTGGCGCGGAACTTCGGCTCGCCCAACCCCGCGGCCAAAGCCTCGATTTCCGCCAAAGTCTTTCCAAACAGGACTTCTTTGTTCATCTTCCGTTGCCGATTCGATTTACGAATATTTTGTATCCGTCGGCGTATCCGGCTCCGCGCATATCCAGCTTTTTCGGATTCACGCCGGACCTGACGACCGCGCCGTTCCTGTCCAGCAAATCGTATGTTCCGTTTTTCTTGTATGCCTTCATTTCGCCGTTGTTCCAATCTATGGAATTGTAGGATTCTTCCGAAACCTCGTATAGTTTTTGCAAAGTCTTCAAGTCGTATCCGATTATTCGGCCGTCCGCGGTGTGGAATTCGGTGCATTTGTTGACGCCCTGCGGATAGAATCCTTTATTCGGATTGATTTCGTGTGTTATGGCCGGCTTTTTGGTCCTGTCGTGCTTGAACACCCGCATAAGGCCGGAATCGTCCAGTGTTATGAAGTTCCTGTTGTCGACGAAGACATAGTCGGATTGAAGAAGTATTTTTCCTGTTTTCATGTCCCATACGTAAGCGCCGCCGTATTCGCGCTTGTATTTGGCGATTTCAGCCAGTTTTTCCATCCCGAACTGCTCGCCCATCACGGCGAAGGTTTTGTAATACACGGAAAATCCCCTGTTCGCCGGAATCCCCGCGGGTGCTTCGAATTTTTCAAGCGAGGGATATTGGAAATACATGCTGTCGAAAGACCTTCCGCTTAATGTCAAAAGTCCGGCTTCTGGATGGCACGACATGTCGAAGTCCATTGGAACGGCGTCCGGGGTGAGCGGCTTCAAATCCGACATTCTAAGCAATTGGATTTTATCGCTGCCGTCGCGGCCGACCGGGATTATGTTGTGTTTCATGCATTGCGGCATCGAGGAATTATAGCCTTTCGGGCTGACCGGACTCATGCCGTCCGGGAATTCGATGCGCTTTCCCTTGTGGTCATACATGATTTTTCCTGCTGCGCCGGCGACTATGATTCCATGGTCGGTTATTTCATGGTTCAGACTGCCGGGGGAAACCACCTCTTCCATGGTGTCGATATTGACGATAAAGCAGTCCCTTTCGATATACACTTCGACCAGGCGCGACGAATGGACATTGTATGGGACGCGGACGACGGGCTTTGTATCCTTGATTTCGTCCTTGTGGTTTTCCAGGAATTTACCCAAGTCGAATTCCAAGGTTTCTGATGTGTGTGTTTTAGACATGGTGTCGCCTCCGCGGTTTGTTGCCCTCTCCTGCGCTCCCGCATGGAACGGACGATAGCACATAGTCCGCGGAAATCCATAAAAATATTGTCCTTGCGTTTCGCCAATGCTCGGTTATAATTACGACCATTGGACGCGTAGCTCAGTTGGTTAGAGTATCTCCTTGACATGGAGGGGGTCGGAAGTTCGAGTCTTCTCGCGTCCACCAATTCCCCTTTGTCATTCTGACGAAGGTCAGAATCTCAAATTGTATTAATCCATAAAGCGTGCGGGAACCGCCGCTGAATATTCTCAAAAAACATTGGCGGACTCACGACGCCGAGGGGAAATCGCGCAATACCAAGCAAACCCGGCCGCCGTCTGGACTTGGCGGTCCGCGGCGTGTCGGGTTTGCGACGGTAGTGGGTGATTTGACCCGGCGGACGGAAAAGTCCGCCCTGTTTTTCGTCCTTATTGCTTCTTTCCATTCTTCTGGTTGATTCCGACCATGGACAGGCGTGTCTTCCCGCGTTTGTCCATGCCAAGGTATTCCACGAACACCTTGTCGCCTTCTCTAAGCTTTGCGTCCTCGATTCGGTCCAGCCTCTCGCCGGTAATCTCGGAAATATGCACCAGGCTCTCGTTGTTGCCGAAGAATTTGACGAACAGGCCGAAGTCCTTTACGCCGCTGACGACGCCCTCGTAGACGACTCCGACTTCGGGTTCCGCGGTTATTCCCTTGATGATTTCGATTGCGCGCTTGGCGTCCTCGAAATCGACGGCCGAGATTTTAATCAGGCCCGTGTCGTCGATGTCGATTTGGGTGTTGGTCTTCTTGGTTATGTCCTGAATGACGCTGCCGCCCTTGCCGATGACTTCGCGGATTTTGTCCGGGTTAATCTGCATGGTGGTGGTCTGCGGGGCGTATTTGGAAAGCTCTTTCCTCGGGGCCTTGATGGCGTCCTTCATGATTCCAAGAATATGAACCCGTCCGTCTTTCGCCTGGGCCAAAGCCTTCTTCATGATTTCGAATGTGATGGATGTGATTTTGATGTCCATCTGCAAGGCGGTTATTCCCTTGTCGGTTCCGGCGACCTTGAAATCCATGTCGCCGAGATGGTCCTCGTCGCCCAGGATGTCGGTTATGACGGCGTAATCCGCGCCTTCTTTGACCAGTCCCATCGCGATTCCCGCGACAGGGCGCAGAATCGGCACTCCTCCGTCCATAAGGGCAAGGGTGGTTCCGCAAACGGTGGCCATCGAAGACGAACCGTTGGATTCAAGAACTTCGGAAATCACGCGGATTGTATAGTCGAAATCGGCCTGCGTCGGCAAAACGGGGTTAAGCGCGCGCCATGCGAGTTTTCCATGGCCGACTTCGCGGCGTTTCGGCGCGCCTATGCGGCCGACTTCTCCGACCGAGAACGGCGGGAAGTTATAGTGGAGAAGGAATTTCTCGTCGCGTTTTCCATCCATGTCGTCGATGAGCTTCGCGTCGGTCTTTCCGCCGAGCGTAAGGGACACAAGGGCCTGGGTCTCGCCGCGGGTGAACAGCGCGCTGCCGTGGTTGCGCGGCAACACGCCGACTTCCACTTCGATGGGGCGCACGGTTTTAAGGTCGCGGCCGTCGATGCGGGGCTTGTTTGCAAGGATGTTTCCGCGAAGAACCTTTGCGGTCATGCCGTCGATGATTTCGGCGATTTTGGCCTTCTGCATGTCGGTCGCGTCGCTGACTACTTCGGCCTTGGCCTCGTCGGTTATCTTGGCAAGGGTGTCAAGCCGCTCCATCTTTTCGGATATGCCGAGCGCGGCCTCGATGGCCGGCGCGTATTTGGAGCAGGCTTTCTCGAACGCCGCATACTCTTCGTCGCGGACGGGCTCGGCCCATTTGGCTTTTCCGTTCGCGCTGGCAAGCTCGTTGATGGCCTTTATGACGGGCTGGAAAGCCTCGAATCCGGCTTGAACCGCGCCAAGCATGATTTCTTCGGACAGTTCGTGCGCCTCGGACTCGACCATAAGGACGCCGTCTTTGGTTCCGGCGACTACAAGGTCAAGGGCGGTGCCGGGGCGTTCTTTGACGGGGGTGTTGATTACATACTTGCCGTCGATGTATCCGACGCGCGCGGCGCCGACGGGGCCCTGGAAGGGAACGCCGGAAAGGGCGAGGGCTGCGGACGACGCGATGACGGCCAAAATGTCGGGAGAGTTCTTCTTGTCATAGGCGAACACCGTCGCGACGATTTGGACTTCGTTTTTGAATTCGTCGGGGAACAGGGGGCGAATCGGGCGGTCTATAAGGCGGGCTTTAAGAACCTCGTCTTGGGACGGTTTGGTCTCGCGGCGTTCGAATCCTCCGGGAATGCGGCCTGCGGACGCCTGCTTTTCCTGGTAATCCACGGTAAGCGGGAAGAAGTCCTGGCCTGGTTTTGCGGTCTTGGCGGCTACGACGGTGGCAAGCACCATGGTCTCGCCAAGGGTTGCCATGACGGAACCGGTTGCTTGTTTTGCGAAGCGGCCGGTTTCGAGTGTGAGTGTTTCATCGCCCCATTTTAGCGATACGGTCTTGGGATTGTTGAGTTTCATTCCATTTTCCTTTTTGTTGAATATTCCAAACATTTGTTTTCTCCTTTTTTATTCCCCTCCCGGGGAGGGGTGCCGCGAAGCGGCGGGGTGGGTTGGGCCCCCATAAACCCGCCCTTTTATGGGTTGGGTTTATGGGGAAATTTTACTTCCTAAGCCCCAGCTTCTTGATAATGGACTCATAGTCCTTTTCGGAACGCTTCTTGATGTATTGCAGCAGGGATTTTCTTTGCGCGACCATCTTCTTCATTCCGTATTGCGAGTGCTTGTCCTTGGGGTTTCTTTTGGCGTGTTCTGTAAGATAGCGTATGCGCTCGGTCAGAACGGCGACCTGTGCTTCGACGGAACCGCCGTTGTCCTTTTCGGAAACTTTGAATTCCTTGATGATTCCTGTTTTCTTTGCTTTGTCCATCGACATTTTACATTTTCCTTTTTCTTATTTGTCGCCCCAGGCAAACGCAAAGCGCGCGACCAGGGGCCTCATCATTTGTTAATGACTCTCTTCGGTCTAAGCAAACCGCCTTCGGTCATGCCAATCCCAATGAATTCGTCGCCGTAATAAATTCGGAAAATAGAGGTTCCCTCGCAATTTCCGGCATTTAGGGCGACAAATCCGCCGTTGCGGAAGAGCCTTGTTTGTTCGGAATCAAGATTAAGGACCGGAATGCCGTCCAGCCCGAAATCCACGGGTTTTAATATTCCTTCCCCAAATTCCCCTCCGGGGTTGGAATCATTAAACGATTCGTCCCGCCCATTATTGACCAGTTCTTCCAACTTTTCAAGTCTAATCGCGTCCTTTAATGAAAAACCGTTGGTTTCCACGCGCCTTATCATGCCGGCGACGCCAAAGGTTCCGAGTTTTGCGGCAATATCGCGCGCCAAAGCGCGCACATAAGTCCCCGCCGAACATTCGACTCTGAACCTATATTCATTGTCATGCCGGGCTTGACCCGGCATCCCGTCGTCTAGTAAGGAAAGTGCGAACACCTCGACCTCCCTCGCGGGAATATCGACGGCCTGCCCCTTCCTGGCCAATTTATAAGCCCTCACTCCGTCCACATGCACCGCGGAATAAGCGGGCGGCACCTGCATAATCTTCCCATGAAACCCTTCCAACGCCTTTTTTATCCCTGTCGTCCCCGGCTTGACCGGAGACCTCATCAATATATTTCCCATTATATCGTCCGTATCGGTCTTAATTCCGAAGACGATGGAAAACTCATAAACCTTCCGCCCGCCCGGCATATATGGAATCATCTTTGTCGCCTCGCCCAGCGCAATCGGCAAAACGCCGCTGGCCATGGGGTCGAGGGTCCCGATATGGCCGAATGATTCGGCCCCGGACATCTTTCTGATTTGATTCCCGGCGCGCCGGGATTTCGCGCCCGAATCCTTGTCCAAAATAATCCACCCCGAAACCATCCGTCATCCCTTATAATTGTCATGGTCGGGTTTAACCCGACCATCCAGGTAATAAACTCGAAAAATCCCGGCGAAGTCGCGTTTTCGAGGATAAATCGCCGAGGACCAAGGAAAACGGGCCGCCGTCTGGGCTTGCCGCTCCTGCGGCGGCCTGTTTTCCGAAGCGTCATTCGGTGATTTTGTCCGAAAACGAAAAACTGAGCTGGGATTTTTTGTCATTCTTGTTTTCCAAACCTTTAAGAATCTGCTCGGCGCGCGCGACGACCTTGGCGGGCATGCCCGCCAGCTTGGCGACATGAATGCCGTAAGACTTGCCCGCGCTTTCCGGCGCGACCTTATACATGAAGACAATCTCGCCGTTGTGTTCCACGACCTGCATGGTGGAAAACAGCAGCGATTCGAGTTTAAGTTCGGTAAGCTCGTGATAATGGGTCGCGAAAAGCGCGCGCGGGGCGAGCTCGTCCAAGAATTCAAGGGTGGCCTGGGCGATTGCCATTCCGTCCCAGGTCGCGGTGCCGCGGCCGATTTCGTCCAGGATTATAAAGCTGTGCCGTGTCGCGTTGCGCAGGATGTTGGCTGTCTCGGACATCTCGACCATGAATGTGGATTGCCCCTGCGCGAGGTTGTCGGAAGCCCCCACGCGCGAGAATAATTTGTCGCAAACCCCGATGACCGCGCCGGCCGCGGGGACGAATGAGCCAAGGTGCGCGAGAATTATGATAAGCGCGTTCTGGCGAAGATAGGTCGATTTTCCGGCCATATTGGGGCCGGTTATGACATTGATGCCTTTTCCGCCGCCCGCAAGGGCGCAGTCGTTCGGAACGAATTGAAGGGCGCGCGCGCGCATGGTTTTTTCGACGACGGGATGCCGTCCGCCGGATATTTTAAGAACGGGTTCCGAAACCATTTCCGGGCGAACCCAATGGAATTCCTCGGCGACCTCGGCAAGGGAAACCCACGCGTCCAGTTCGGCAATCAGGTTGGACGCGGTAAGGATGGCCTCGCTTTCGGCGGAAATCTTTTCTATGATTTCCTGGACAAGCTCCTGTTCAAGTGCCAAAGCCTTGTCCGCGGCGGTCCTTATTTCGGAATCAAGCTCGGACAATTCGACCGTGGTGAAGCGCATGTTGTTCAGGATGGTCTGGCGGTGGATGAAGCCGGACTCCTTGTCCATCAGCTGGTCGGCGTGTTTGGCGGGAACCTCGACGAAGTATCCAAGCATGTTGGTGAATTTGATTTTAAGGCTGCTTATGCCGGTCTTTGCCACATACTTTTGCTGCATCCCCGCAATCGTTTCCTTGGCGTTCTTGCCAAGGTTCCGAAGATGGTCCAGCGGCTGGGAATACCCGGCTTTGATTGCGCCTCCGTCGCGGAAGAATGTCGGCGGCTCGTCGGATAACGCCCTTTCAAGGGTGTCCCGGATGGCGGAAAATTCGCTCATCTTGGAGAACTTTTCGGCCATGTGCGGATTCATGCGAATACCGTTCGCCTTGAATCCGGCGGCGACGCGGGCGAAAGCGAGGGCGGCAGTCAGGTCGCGGGGCGCGGCGCGGTTGGATACAAGGCGCGTAAGGCTTCGGACCATGTCGGGGGTCTGGGTTAGAAGGGCGGCGATTGCGTCGCCCGTCTTCCTGTTGTTTATAAGGAATCCGACGGTGTCCTGCCTTGCGGCGATTTCATCGCTGTCGGTGGGAAGCTCGCGCAAATATGATTTAAGACGCCTCGCGCCCATGGAAGTGCGCGTCCGGTCGATTATGTCCAGAAGACTCGCTCCGTCCGCGCGGTTGGCCTTTTCTATTTCAAGGCTCTCGAAGCTGCTGGCGTCGATTGACATGACATTCCCGGCGTCAAGGCCTTTTGGGGCTTGGAATATAAGGGGCGTTCCGCGCTGGGTCTGGTTGAGATAGATGGCGAGAAGCAGTGCGGCGGGATTTTCGCTTTTGCTGCGTCCGAAAATCCTGTCTTTGATTTCATCCGCGTCCGAGCGGTCGGCGATGTTTTTATGAATGAAATGAAGGGTCCACGATTTTTTTATGCGAAGCGCGTCCGTGTCTTCGGAAAGCTCTTCGGGCATGATGGCTTCGGCGGGATTTATGCGGGCTATGACATCGTGGATGTCGAAGCTGGCGAAACCGGTTAAAAATTCTCCGGTGGAAATATCGCACGCCGCCAAACACCATCTAAGTTCCCCTCCTGTGGAGGGGTGGTCTTTCACAATCGCCAATAACATATTCGGCCTGCCGGCGGAAAGTAGCGCGTCGTCGGTAAGGGTTCCGGGGGTTACGACCCGAACGACCTCGCGCCTAATCTGTTTCGCGCCGCGGGACTTGGCGGCATCCGGCGTCTCCATCTGCTCGGCCAACGCGACGCGGAAGCCGGCTTTGACGAGTTTGCCCATATAGCTGTCTATTGCGTGGTATGGAATTCCGCACATCGGAATCCCGTCGCCCTCACCGTCCTTTCCGCGTTTTGTAAGGACAAGGTCAAGGGCCTTGGATATGATTTTGGCGTCGTTGAAGAAGGCCTCGAAGAAATCCCCCAGGCGGAACAGAAGCAGCGCGTCCGGCACCTGGTGCTTCATGGACACATACTGCTGCATAACCGGACTAAGTTCTTTCTCTTTCGTCGCCATTTTTTATTTTATCTTTCTTATTAAGTTCCAAAAAATCATTAGCGCAATCGCGTTTTCGAGGGAAAATCGCGATTGGATTTTTTGTCATTCGGTGAATTTCTCCGTGCTTCCGTCGGGCTTGATTTTCTCGATGCGCATCTCCGCGGCGGCCAGAAGCTCCATGCACCGTTTTTTAAGGGCGACGCCGGTTTCGTATGCCGCGACCGACTCTTCAAGACTGACCTGCCCGGCCTCCATCTTTTTTACGATTTCTTCCAAGGCCTTGAAAGCCTGCTCGAAATTCATTTCCTTAATCTTTTCCATAACCTTCCCCTTCCTTTGCACTTTACTTTTACAATATCATGAAATATAATTCAAGCACTATGAAAATTCTGAACCGATATTTCGCGAAGCGGCTTTTGGCCCTGTTCGTCATGCTGTGCATAATCCTTGCCGGACTGGCCTGGATGACGCAAATCCTCGCGCTTTTAAGATATATAGTCCAATACGGCGCGGGCGTCGGCGCGTTTATCGGAATGACGCTTCTGATGTTTCCGTTCATAATATCGATAATATTGCCGTATGTGGTGTTCATATCGGTCGTCTTCGTGTATAATCAAATGATAGCGGACCATGAAATACCGGTCATGATGTCCGCGGGTTTATCCCCTGGGCAGATAGCGGTCCCCGCGCTGAGATTGGCCGTGCTTGTCATGGTGTTTCATTACGCGCTGACGCTTTTCATAATCCCGGACAGCCAAAAGCGTTTTTACGACAAGCAGTGGGATTTGCGCTATGGCCTTGCGAATATGAAAATCCAGGATTCGACCTGGACCCAGCTAAGCCCCGGGCTGGTTGTGTTTGTGGAGAAAGCGCGCGGGGACAACCTGGAAAACCTGGTTATTTCGGATACAAGGAACGCGGGGGATATGATGGTTATGGCGGCGCAGGGCCGCATAGTCAAAACCCAAAGGGGGCTGAGTCTGCTCACGAAATCCGGCACGGTCCAAATGAAGACGGGGAACCTTGCGACGGGCAGCTTCGAGAGTCTTGATATGGATATGAACCTGCGCGAGCCGGAAGACGGGGGCCGCATAAAAATGCGCCAGGTCGGAACCGCGGACCTTGTCCGCATGGACATAAGGAAGCTGCCCAAAAAGTCGCGGTCCGACTTTGTGTCGGAAATCGGGAACCGGTTTCTAAGCCCGCTTATGAATATCCTGCTGGCCATGATTGCGTTGGTTTCCTTACTGCGCACAAGCACCTTGCGCCGCGCGGCCTCGTTAAGCGTGCCTGTCGCCATCGCGGGCCTCGTCGTGTCGCAGTCGCTGTTCATGGGGGTTATAAATTCAAGCGGCGGCAATATGGGCGGCATATATGTTTTCGGCGGCGCGCTGGTCGCGGCGCTCCTGCTTTTGTCGGTCGCCTTGCAGCGGGGCCTGCGCCATGCCTAAGAAAATATTGTCGTCCATCATAGCTTCCTGCTTCTTCCTTCTTCCTTCTTCCTTCGCCGCCCCTTTATCGGACCAACCCAAGGACATCTATGCGGACGAGATATACTTCGACGCCCGCACCGGCAGCGTCCGGGGCAAAGGCAACGCGAGCGTGAAAACCGCGGGCGGACAACAGGTGTATTCGGACTTCATGTCGCTGTCCAAGCCGTCCGGCGAAATCACCGTGCAAAGGGGCGAGATATTTTTAAGCCCGCGCGTGCAAATCACGGCGCGTGAAATAGTCTCCACTGCGGAATTGACCAAGGCGTTCGACATGACATTCACGGCGTGCTGGGGCTGCGACATGGGCGGCAACGCGTGGGAGTTCCATTCGGCGAAAATGCTCCACGACCGCGAGAACAGGAACATGCATTTTTATTCGTCGGTCTTGTATTGGCGCGGGCTGCCGGTCGTGTGGCTTCCGTATTTTTCGAACCCGGACCCGACGGTCAAAAGGCGAAGCGGCCTTCTGATGCCCTATGTCGGCGCGACGAGCAATTTCGGCACTCTTGCGGGCATCCCGCTTTATATCGCGTTTTCGGATTATCATGATTTGACCCTGTCGCCGACATATTTGTCGCGCGAGAACCCGTTCTTGAAAGCCGAGCACAGGCTGAATCTCGATTATTCGGAATTCAAGACGACGGGCTCCTATACGCGGAACAAGGCGGGCCGGGACAGATGGCATGTGTTCAACAAGGACCGGATGGAGCTTGGAAGCCATGCGCTCCTTGAAGCGGATGTGAACAGGACATCGGACAAATTGTATCTTAAAGAATATGAATTCTACGACGCGCAGCCCTATCTTGCGACATCGGCGAAATTGACGGCGTTCGGGGAAAGCGGATATGTGAAGACCGAGGCGCGCTCGTTCCAGGAACTTCGCCAGAACAAGGGGAACGAGCGGCAAAGCAACGGCGACATATTGCCGCGCGTGTCCGGGGCGGTGCAAACGGGCCCCATAATCGGGAATTCGTATCTGAATCTGAAAACGGACTTCATGAACTTGTCCGGCAACAGCGAAAGCGCGAATACGACGCGCCTGGTCGGGGACGCGAAATATACCTATCCCTTCATAATCCTGTGGGGCCAGAAGGTGGAATTAAGCGCGGGCGCGAGATACGATGTGTATCAGTTCCAAAACGCGAATCTCTTGACGGGCCAAACGGATTTCACGGGGATGAAAACGCGGTTTTTGCCCAGCGCAAGCGCGGCTCTGTCGTGGCCGCTGGTCAAAAGGGACAAAGGCATGACGCAAATATTCGAGCCCAAGGCGCGCATGGTGTTCATAGACCATACCAGGGCGATTAATTTCATAAACCAGGATTCCAGCGGTTCGTTGTTCACGGACGCTTCGGTGTTCGCGGACAACCGCTATTCGGGCTATGACCTTTGGAACGACGGAAGTTTCGCGGACTACGGCGCGGAATGGTCGGCGTTCGACGACGCCGGCCGCGGGGTCGAGGCCTTCGCGGGCCAAAGCTATGACTTCTATGCGCCGCAGAATCTGGACCCGAATTCTGGTTTCAGGCTCGGCGGCTCGGATTTTGTGGGGCGGCTTAAAATCCGCGCAAGCGATTGGCTGGCGTTTTCCAACAGGTTCCGCATGGACAGGGACAACGCGAGCGTGAAGCACCTTGAAAGCGATGTGCGAATCGGCGGGAAGGACTATGTGAATTTCGGCTTCATGCACGCGGTCCAGTTCGACGAGAAGGTCATGCTCGAAAACAAGTTCGACGAGATAATCGGAGGGTTCGGAATCGGAATCACGGAAAGGTTGCGCGTGGATTATAGAATAACCTATAATATGACGGAAAGCAGATTGCAAACCCGGAATATCGGCATACTATACGACCACCCGTGCTATTCCATCAATTTGGGATACCGCGAGGACCGGTCGGAAAGCCTTACGGGCATACCGACTGGCGCGACATCTTATCGAATCCAGTTCAACCTCAAAATGCAGGGCCAGTGATGTTTTTAATGAACTCAAAAAATACTAGCGAATCAAAGCCGATGAGGAATCGTCCAATACCAAGGAAAACCGACCGCCGTCTGGCCTGCGCGGCCGCCGCGGCGCGTCGGTTTTCCGCCGGTAGTGGACGATTTGTCGCGGCGATTGCGATATTCGCTTGTATTTTTTGTCATAATATCCCGGCACGCGCGGCGCGCGTAATCGCGACGATGAATTCGGTGCCTATAACGGATGTGGACATAAACTCGCGCATGGCCCTTATGCGTTTGCAGAATCAGCCCGAGCGGGACATGGACATCCGCGCGCTGTCGAACATCATGGACGACTTGGCGAAATTGGAATACGCGGCGCAGTTCAAGATAACGCCAAGCAAGGCGGAAATCGAAGAGAATATAAAATCGTTGGAGCGGCAGATGGGGAAAAGCCCGGGCTTCCTGAAATCCGCGTCCGGGGACGAGGACCAGCTGAACCTGGCCAGCGCGGCGAATCTGGCGTGGCAGAAAACGGTGTTCCAAGTCTATGCGCCGCAGGTGTCGGTGTCCAAGGCGGACATCGAGCGCGAGCTGGAAGGAATATCGGCGGCGCACGGCCTGCCTGTCAAAATCACGCTTATAACGGACGGCTCGTGCAAGGATTCCCCTGCAAAGATTACGGTCTATGAGCAGGAACTCGAACCGGATGTCCGCATGGCCGTGGCAGGCCTGCCCGTGAACGAATGGTCGAAAATGCCGGACGGCCGCCGCTTCATGGTGTGCAAGCGCGAAAAGGACAAGGGCGAATACGAGAAAGCCCGCGGCTACGCCGAGAACCAGGTCATATTCAAGCGCGCGCTTTTCGACGCGGACCAGCAGCTTAAATCCGCGCGCCGCCGCGCGGTCGTCGGAATCATAGACAAGAAATATAAAAAGGCTTTGGACCAATGATTTCGCAATGCTCCGTCTGCGGGGTTTCTTATGATGTGAAAAAGCCGAAATCGCAAAGCGTCCGGTGCGTTGCGTGCGGGAATGTCTGGACGGCGGGCGGGCGGGAAGCCTCTGCGGCCAAAAAATTCATAATCGCGCTCGCGCTGTTTTTGCTGCTGGTGTTCGCGTCGGCGGCCGCGTTTTGGTATATGGAAGAAAGCGGCGCGCCGGAACCGATGCGGGTTGCGATGGAAAGCGCGCGCATGGGGGCGGGCTGTATAACGGTCGACGGGCGCGTCCTCAATCAAACCGATTCGCTAAGGCGCGTTCCGAAAATCGCGGCGGTTGTGTCGGGCGCGGACGGAACTTCGGAAAGGATTCTTTTCACGGTTCCAAGCCCCCAGCTCCTTGGCGGGGAATCTGTTGAGTTTTCGGAAAAAATAGAATATAATGTCCAGAACCCTAAAACCATCCGCCTTGAATTGTCGGACGAGGACTGATTATATGAGAATAATTATCGATAAGTTCCAAAAAATACTTAACGCAATCGCGTTTTCGAGAGGAAATCGTCCGAGGACCAAGGAAAACCGACCGCCGCTGGCCTGTCGTGCCGCCGCGGCGCGTTGGTTTTCCGAAGTGTCATTCGGCGATTTAATCCGAAAACGAAACATTGCGTTTGTATTTTTTGTCTTTGCGTTTATCGCAATACAACCTTCGCTATCGGCAGAGCTTCCGCGCGCGACTCCCCTCTTTTCAACAACATCGGACTGGGAAGCCCTCTTGGGAACCCGCTATTCGGTCTATGACATCCGCTTCGGACGGGACAAATCGATGGGCGACGCCGGCGTCGAGATTTACTTTCTGGACGGCTTCCCCTGCATCGGCGAAGTGGCGAAGACATTCACATGGGTTTCGCCGTCAAGCACATTCGGCTGGGACGATAACGCGGGCATAAGCATAGGCTGCGTGTTCAGGCCGCAGGAATTGAAATTCGCGTTCAGGAAAATCCGCGCGCGCGCGCCGCAGGGCCGGGCGACGGGCTACTTCGTTTGCAATCCGGAAGCGGGCGACGGCCGGACAATCCAAGTCCGCCTTGAAACCTGCGAGGAACGCCCCTTCAAGTAAATTAGCTCCCCCCTTGTGGGGGAGCCAAAAACGGCTCTGCCGTTTTTGGTGGGGGGTCAAAAAAAATTATGAATAAAAAAAACTTCGCCATTACCGAACCCTTCCCCCGCCTGGACGCGGCGGCGCAGTCGCTTATGCCGGAACTGTCGCGCTCCAAAATCCAAAAGATGGAAATGACATTGAACGGAAAGCCCGCGAAATGGTCTGCGCCCGCCCGCCCCGGCGACACCCTCGAAATTATAATTAACTCCCTCCCTGCGGGGGAGTCGAAACCGCTTCGCGGTTTCGGTGGGGGGTCGAAGCTGAACATCCTCTACGAAGACCCCCACATCATCGCCGCCGTAAAGCCCCGCGGAATCGCAACCCATCCGGGCGCGGGACGGGAAACCGAAACATTCGTCCAAATGCTTTTGTCGCATACCGCGCTCGCGGGCGGCGGGGACAATCTCCGCCCGGGCATAGTCCATCGCCTCGACAAGGACACCTCGGGAATCCTGGTCGCGGCCAAGACGGATACTGCCTTCGCCAAGCTCTCGGAAATGTTTTCCCGGCACGACTTGAAACGCGAATATACGGCGTTCGTGTGGGGCGTTCCCTCTTGGGAAAGCGCGGAGATTTCGGGGAACATCCGGCGCAGCAAAAAGAACCGGCAGAAAATGGCCCTGGTCAAAATCGGCGGCAAGCCCGCGACGACGCTCGCCGAAACGCGGGCTGTCTGGCCGCGGGCGGGCGTGGCGGAAATCAAGGCGCGCCTCTTGACGGGCCGCACGCACCAAATCCGCGTCCATTTATCCACGCACGGCTTCCCCCTTGTCGGGGACAATACCTACGGCAGCGGCGCGCGCCATAAAATCCAATCCGTCCATCCCGGCCCGCTCCTCGATTTCATGGAAAATTGGACCGGCGGCCAAATGCTCCACGCTGGAACATTGGAGTTCGCGCACCCGATAACCGGCAAGCCCATAAAGCTGCACTCCCCCCTTCCGGGTGAAATGCAATTATTGAAAGATTTGCTGAATGAATATTTTTAACTTGCGTTTTTGCGCGATATGCAATAAAATTCCAATGTTCCCAACTTTTAGGATAATGAATGCAATATAATAATAGACGAAACAACGGCTACTCCAACAACAATGGCGGCGGCGGAAATATCGGCATGATGATTCAGCGGTGCCACAAATGGCGCATGAATCGCAAGAAATACCTGGACCTCGCGCGCACGACGATTGATAAGATAGAGCGCGAGCGCCTGTTCCAAATGGCCGAGCATTACGGCCGGATGATTAACGACGAGCAGGGCAAGATTGACTTGTCCCGCGGCGACTCCAAGGAATTGGAAAGCCTCAGGAAGGAAATCGCGACGGAAAGCGCGGACGCGGAAAGCGCGCCGGACGACAATGTCTTCCCGGATTTCATTTCGGGCGCGGCGATTAACGGATAATAAAACCAAAGGAAGAAACCATTTTCAGACCGAACCAGGACAATCGCAGGCCCCAAGGCCCGAAAATCAACGAGAACATAGCGGCGCGCAGCGTCCAGCTTGTGGATGACGAGGGAAGGAATGTCGGCATATTGCCGATTTCCCAAGCTCTTGAAATGGCGCGCGAACGCGGCCTCGACTTGGTGGAAATGGCCGGAACGCAAACTCCGCCCATCGCCAAGATTATGGATTACAGCAAATTCAAGTATGACCAGAAGAAGAAACTCTCCGAAGCCAAGAAAAACCAAAAACAGTCAGAGCTTAAAGAGATTTGGATAAAGCCTCTGATTGAGGCGCACGACTTCGAAATCAAAATGAAGAAAACCCTGGAATTTCTGGCCGAAGGCCACAAGGTGAAGATTTCGGCCTGGGGCAAGGGCGACAAGCGCATGCTTAGGAATAAGGAGCTTGTGAACAATATGCTGAAAAAAGTCGCCGAATCGTTGAAGGATGTCGCGGCCGTCGACGCGGGAAAGGACATGGGCAACCGAAGCTCCATCATCGCCACCCCGAAAAAAATCTAAAACGGTATTTTATAGATAATAAGCTCTAAAAATATTAGCGACGCCGCAAAATCGAGGATAGATTTTCGAGAAGCGTCGCTTTTATTTTTCGTCCTTACTTCGTCGGATAGCTCCGCGGATAATCCTTGTTCGGATGTTCAAGGTTGGACTTGACGCCGCAAGCCGCGACGGCGGCGACCGCCAGTATAAATATAAGAATATGCAACTTTTTCATCATTGTCATTCCCGCGAAGCCGACTCCTTATTATATGCCGATGGCCTCGCGGTAAAGCGCAAGCATCTCGTCGTTTTCTGAAATCTCGTCCGGGTCCATCTTGCGAAGCCGCACGATTTGGCGGATGTATTTGGTGTCGAAGCCGATGCCCTTTGCCTCGGCGTAGACTTCCTTGATGTCGGCGGCGATGTTCGCGGCCTCTTCGTTCAGCTTTTCGACTCGTTCGACGATTGAAACCAATTGGTCTGCGGCGATTCCGCCCTTGTTTTCTTTTGCCATTTTTAATCCCCCTTGATTTTTCTTAGCTAAGGTAATATAATCCTGAATCCAAAAAATGCAAGAACAAAAAAGGAAGCGAAATGTGGAAACTGACGAAAATCACGACAACCATCGGCCCGACAAGCCAGTCCCCCGAAATGCTCGAGAAATTGTATGAAGCCGGCACGAACATGTGCCGCCTGAACTTCTCGCACGACTCCCAGGAAGTCCAGGGGATGAAGCTGAAAACGGTGCGCGACATATCTAAAAAGCTGGGCCGTCCCATCGCGGTCCTGGCGGACATGCAGGGGCCCAAGCACAGAATCGGCGAATTCAAGGACGGCCAGGCCAGCGGCATAAACAAGAAATACCCGTTGGTTCCGGGGCAGAAATTCACATTGGATTCCGACCCGACGCCCGGGGACGAAACGCGCGTCCAGTTGCCGGACCCGGATGTCATGAAGTCGCTTAAAGTCGGCGACCGCGTCCTGGTGAACGACGGCAAAATCGAATTGAAGGTCACGGCGAAGAAAGGCGACTCGGCGATTGAAACGGAAGTCGTCCGCGGTTCGGAAATATGGGACCGCCGCGGATTCAATCTGCCGGACACGGAAATAAAGGCGTCGATTCTGACGAAGAAGGACAGGTCTGATTTGGAATTCGTTCTGCCGCTGGACCCGGATTTCGTGGCGATTTCATTCGTGCAAACGGCCGAGGATGTTATCGAGGCTCGGAAATTCATAGAAGCCCGGACGAAAAGGCCGGTGAAGATTATCTCGAAGCTGGAACGCCCGCAGGTCGTGGGCGACAGGTTGGAAGCGATTGTCGAGGCCTCCGATGTCATAATGGTTGCGCGCGGTGATTTGGCGGTTGAAATGCCGTTCGAGAAAGTCCCGGCGGCCCAGCGCAAGATGATAAGGATATGCCGCGCGAAGAACAAGCCTGTAATCGTCGCGACGCAAATGCTGGGCTCGATGGAAAAAGGCCTGTTCCCGACTCGCGCGGAAATCTCGGATATAGCGACGGCTGGATACCTGCTGGCGGATTCGACCATGACGAGCGAGGAAACGACGATGGGCCTGTATCCTGTCGAAACGACAAGCGCGATGGCGAGAACCTTGCGCGCCACGGAAGAGGACATCCTCGAAAACGAATTGGACGAATCGGACGGGGACTTTTTGGACGACGAGAATTCGAAGTTCGATACGATTATGGGCTACGCGGAATCCGAGGACGCGGCGGCGGTCGTGTCTTTGGACGACACGGGCGACCAAACGCGGAGATTGTCGGCGCGCAAAAGCTATCTTCCAATCGTCTCCATCAGCCGCGAAAGCATAATCGCGAATCAGCTGTGCCTGTCGCGCGGGGTCTTCCCGATGGTGGGCGAAACCTGGGAAGACGCGGTCAAGTCGAACGCGGGCTTGAAGAAAGGCGACAAGGTCGTGGTCGTATCGGGCAACGGGGACAAAATCTCCATCAAAACCCTCTAATCCTTATATGTCATGGTCGGATTTAATCCGACCATCCAGGTAATAACTAATATCATTTGTCACCCCCGATTTAATCGGGGGTCTCATCAATAACTCAAAAAATCCCTAGCGCAATCGCGTTTTCGAGAGAAAATCGCCGAGGATAATTAATAAACTCAAAAAATATTAGGCCGGTCGCGCTTTCGAGGATAAATCGTTCAATACCAAGAAAAATGGGGCGTCGTCTGGCCTTGCCTGCCGCCGCGACGCCCCGTTTTTCGAAGTGTAGTGGGCGATTTAGACCGAAAGCGAATTACCGGCCTTATATTTTTTGTCCTATTACTTCCTTGAACTTCTGCAAATCGGCCCAGGCGTCTTTTTTATGCTCGGGCTTCGCCATAAGCAATTTCAGCCCGAAAGTCGGAACAACCTTCGCGCCATAAGCCTCGAAAACTTTCCCGCGCCCGCGCACCAAAGTCCCGCCGCCCGGAACGGCGAACGAGAACGCGGACTGCCCGAGCGTCAGAATAAATTCGGGCGGCGCGAGTTCCGCGAACCGCTCGAAGAAAACTTTTCCGACCGCCATCTCGTCGTTGGTCGGGGTGCGGTCGCCGGGCAGCTTGTGGAAGACTACGGGAAAAACGGAAATCTCCGCGGCATTTAATCCTATGGCGGCGACCATCTTGGCGAACATCGCGCCGCCTTCGCCGGACATTATGACGCCCGCCTCGTCGTCGTCCTTCCCCGGCCCGTCCGTAATGACCAATATCCGCCCTTCTTCCTTCTTCCTTCCTCCTTCTTCCTTTTCCGCCGTCTTCGGCGGAACAATATTCTTCGCCAGTTTCGCGGTCGGCGTCCTCCTGTCGAAAGCCTTGATTGCGGCAAGCAGCGCGCCCATATCGCCCGCGGCGGCCGCGGCCGCGCGGGCTTCGGACAAAACGGCGGCTCCTCCGACCGGCTCCGCCTTGGGGATTATCAAGGGAAACTCCCCCCTTGCGGGGGAGTCGGCGGCGCAGCCGCCGGTGGGGGGTCCTTCTTCCTTCTGCCCTCTTGCTTCTTTCTTGTTTATGGTAATTTCTTCCTCCAATTCGAAGAGAATCCCGGCACCCGCGAACTCCGATAAAGTCTTCTGTAAATTATCTTGCATTTGTCAAACCTCTGTGCCATTATATCGGGGAACCAGCGACAATCAAGGAGGATTTGATGAAACTGTTCAAATACACAGCAATGGCTGCTGCATGCGCCGGATTGGTTGCTTGCGGCGGCGTCACGGAACCCGCTGAACTCGACGGCCAGAAAGCGTTCTTCGCTTTTGATTCGTCCGCCATATCCAGCGAAGCCCGCGACAACTTGAAGGGTCAGGCCCTTTACATGAAGAACCACGCTAATGTCAAGGCGACCATCGAAGGTCACTGCGACGAGCGCGGAACCGAAGCCTACAACTTGGCTTTGGGCGCGCGCCGCGCGAACGCTTCGAAAAAGGTCATAACGGATGACGGCGTTGATGCCAAGCGCATCAAGACCATCTCCTATGGCAAATCGCGTCCGGCCGTCAAAGGCACTGGCGAGGATGTCTGGAAGATGAACCGCAACACCACGACCCGCGTGAACAAGTAATTGTTCCCGTTGCGAATTAAAGGGCTGCATCCGCGGCCCTTTTTTTCTTGCATTTTTTGTCATATATATTAAAATCGAATTGCTACTTAATGTAGAGATAATGCTGAATACCGTTCGGAATAGGTTTATGGGACTGGGGGGCGGTACCCCACATCTCCACCAATAAAAAGCTATGGGGATGACATATGTTTCGACCTGAACAATAAAAGTGCGGCGTGCATTTGGGGTTGCTTCCATAAAAGGCTGATTAAAACGAGTGCTAATGATAACACTCAATATGCGATGGCTGCCTAATAAGCAATAGTCATCCGGGGGCCCGCCGGAGCCTTGCAACAGAATCCGGCACTTGGCAAAGACAAAAATTTTTGCTCGGTTTTTCGTTTTCGGCCTAAATCGCCCGCTTGTTTGGAAAACCGAACCTCGCTAAAAATTTTTGTATTATAAAACTAAAAAAAGGAAAAACGATGCTTAAAAACCTGCTTTACAAATCAAAGAAGATATACAACAAAATCGTATGGCTCGCGCTGAACCTCGCGTTCTTCGCGCAGTTCGCTGCCGCCTTGGTCTTCACCGCGAACGAACTCGCCGCCGGCGCGTTCTTTTTCGAGGGACCGGTCTTTATGATATGGGGTTTCCTGATTGTCCAGTGGGCCGCGCTTAGGTTCGCGAAATCGCAGGGCCACCGCCACGGCGGACAAAACGGCGGAAATAATTTTGGAGGCGACCGCCGCCCAGGCCGCCGGTTTTAAGGAACGGGGTCGAAGCCCCTGCCACCCCCGGGCCGACACTTTGCGATTCGCTTTGCGCCCATCGCGCAGCCCTTAAAAATTCCGTATTTTTCTATGGCCTGTTTCGTGTATTCGGAACAGGACGGATAAAACCGGCATGCGCCCTTCCCGCCAACAAAGGGCGACACCCCGGCCTGATAGATTTTCACAAGGAATATGAAGATTGTTTTAAGCATTGACCGCGAACCCCGTGTAATAAATAATGCCATTATGGAATTCTTCGCAACCGATTTGCAATATATAAAAGGCATAGGCCCGAAATTGGCCGAAAAGCTTGCCGAACTCTTGGGCGGCCGCCGCATTCTGGACTTTCTGCTGCACCGCCCGACGGACCTCAAATTCAGGCCGATGGTTCCGCGGCTCGCGGACGGAACGCCCGGCGAAATCATAACGGTCCCGCTTGAAATCACGGGAATGAAGCCCGCGGCCTCGTTTCGCGGCGGCAGGCGTCCGCTTCAATTTTTCGCCCGCGACAAGGACGGCGTGGCGGCGGCGATTCAATTCTGGGGAACAGGCTTCTCGGACTATTGGTCGAAGCAGCTTCCAATCGGCGAAACCCGCATAATCAGCGGCAAGTTGGAGAACGGCGTCTTCTCTCACCCGGACTACATCGCGGCGGACCCGTCGAAAATCCCGGAATTCCAGGCGATATACCCGCTGTGCGAAGGCCTCACCCAAAAAATAATGCAAAATCTCCGGGACCAAATAACGCCGCGAATCCCGCGCGCGCCCGAATGGCTGAACGACGAAACCTTGGCGGCGTTCGATAATCTGTCTTTCGCCGAAGCCCTTCGCGCCGCGCATTCCCCGAAAACCCTGGAAGATGTCGCTCCGACTTCGCGCGCGATATGCCGCCTTGCGTTCGACGAGCTGTTCGCGCACCAAATCGCGGTCGCCTTGACGCGGAAGAAAACCGAGGGCCAGCCGGGAATCTCCATGCAAGGCACGAACGCTCTGACCGGCGCGCTGCTCGAACTCCTCCCGTTCCAACTTACCGAATCGCAAAAGCGGGCGGTGGACGAAATTTTGGCGGACATGGCGAAGCCGGTCCAAATGCGCCGCCTGGTCCAGGGCGATGTTGGAAGCGGCAAAACGATTGTGTCGTTGCTCGCGATGCTCCGCGCGGCGGAAAGCGGGTTTCAATCGGTGCTTCTCGCCCCGACGGACGCTCTTGCGCAGCAGCACTATGCGAAAATCCGCCCGCTGCTGGAACGGCTGAATATCCATTCGGAAATCCTGACGGGCCGCGACAAGGGGGCCGAGCGGCGCGAGAAATTGGTCGCGCTCAAATCCGGCCGCGCGAAAATAATAATCGGCACCCACGCATTGTTCCAGGAAGCGGTGGAATACCGGAACCTTGGCCTCGCGGTCATAGACGAGCAGCACCGATTCGGCGTGGGCCAGCGGCTTGATATGACAAGCAAAGGCGCGATGACGGATGTGCTCGCGCTAAGCGCGACGCCGATACCAAGAACGCTTTCTATGACGATTTACGGCGATATGGATGTGTCGGTTATAAATGAAAAACCGGCGGGCCGGCTTCCCATAAAGACGACGAAATTGTCGGCGGAGAAAATCCCGGCTCTGTGCGCGCGCCTCAAAAACGAAATCGAAAAGGGCGCAAGGGTTTTCTGGGTCTGCCCGTTGGTGGCGGAATCGGAAGCAAGCGATTTGATGTCGGCCGAGAACCGCTTCCGCGCGCTGGCCGCGGAATTCGGCGCGGCGTCCGTCGGCCTGGCCCACGGCAAAATGCCCAAGGCCGAGCGGGACGCGGCATTGGCGAAATTCGCAAGCGGCGAAATAAAAATCCTTGTCGCGACGACGGTTGTCGAGGTTGGGATTGATGTCCCGGAAGCCTCCGTCATGGTAATCGAGGACGCGTGGCGTTTCGGGCTGGCCGCGCTTCACCAGCTTCGCGGCCGCGTCGGCCGCGGCGCGCGCCGGTCGTTCTGCATATTGTGCGAGGGCCGCGGGATGACAGGCGACGGCGCGCGCCGCCTGGAAATCTTGTGCGAAACGGACGACGGGTTCGAGATTGCCGAGCATGACTTGGCAATGCGCGGCATAGGTGAAATGCTTGGGGTCAGGCAAAGCGGATTCATAAATTATAGGTTCGTGGACTGGCGCGCGCATAAGGCCTTGTTCAGGATGGCGGCGGCAAGCGCGCGTGAATTGGTGGCTGCGGACCCGGGATTAAAATCCGCGCGCGGCGTCGCGGCGCGAACGCTGCTTGAACTGTTCGGCCGCGCGGACGCGATGCAGTTTGTAAAAGCCGGCTGATTCTGTTATAATTCATATAATTGAATAAGCTCTAAAAATCCTAGCGAGGTCGCGTTTTCGAGGGCAAATCGTTCGATGCGCGGGAAAACCGACCCGAGTCTGGACTGCGGCGTCCGCGAGGCGTCGGTTTTCCAAGCAAGCGGGCGATTCGGGCCGAAAACGAAAAACCGAGGTTGAATTTTTTGTCATGGCGGGCGACAAATACTTATCTTTCAGTGGACGAACCAGCGGCTACACCTTCGCCAATATCGGATTGTTTTACGGCCTGGGCGGAGCAATCTTTTCCACGGTCTATTCGCTGATACTGTTCGATATATTCAAGGACGCGTCCTTGGTCGGCTTGTATTCCGCGGCGTTCGCGGTCATAACGATGCTGTTCGCGATGTTCAGCAGCGAAATATTCCGCCTGCTTCCAAAGGCGCGGATTTTGCCGCTTTCATTGATGATGATAATCGTGGCGACATTCGGAATGGTGTTCCAGCCAAGCGCGGGCTCTTTCATAGCGTTGGATGTGTTCCGCGAATTCGGCTGGGCGTTGCTGATTATGAGCCTGACGCTGTTCATGGCGGAATTCGCGGGGGATGCGGGCATCGCGAAGGTCAGCGGAAGATACTATACTCTGAATAATCTGGGTTCCATCGTGGCTCCCGTCGTCGCGCTAAGGTTCGCGACGATGACGAACGACATCCGCGCGCCCCTTGTTCTGGTAAGCGCGGTCATGCTGGTGGCGTTGCTGTATTACAGGAACTATAAAATAACTGCGGCGGATAAAAGGACATTGCCCGCGCCCTTGTTCCATACGATAAGGAAAATCTTCGGGAACCTAAGGGAATTCGCGGGGAACGAAACTCTTGTGCGGGCCTATGCGGCCAGCTTCGGCTATTATGCGACGCAGTCCTTGCGCGCGCTGTATGTCCCGCTTGCGGTGGTGGGGGCGGGCTTTTCCAAGGACGCTCTCGGCATGGTCTTGGCGATTGGAACGGTTCCGTTCGCATTGCTCGCGGGCCCAAGCACCGCGCTCGCAAGAAAAATCGGAACTGGAAGATTGCTTGCAATCGGCTTCGTGTCGTTTGCGCTGCCTGCGCTGTTCGCGTCGTGTTCAAGCGGAATGCTGATGCTGGCCCTGTTCGTCCTTTGGCAAATACCCAATTCCGTGGTCGAGCCTATAAAGGAGTTGCCGTTCCATGCGGCGACGACCAAGGCGGAAAAGACCAGGTTCGTGGGTATATTCCAAACGGCGAAATATCTGGCCAAGGTCATGGGCCCTCTTTTGGGCGCGGCGGTCATATATATTACGGGGAACTTGGCGTCGGTCTGGGTTCTGGCGGCCTTGCTGGCCCTCGCCGCCGCCTATATCACGCGCAATATAAATAAATAATGTCATGGTCGGATTTAATCCGACATCCCCTCCGCCGTCATTCCAGCGAAAGCTGGAATCCAGGTAATAAACTCAAAAAAAGTTTAGCGCAATCGCATTTTCGAGGATAGATTATTCAATACCAAGGAAAACGGGTCGGCGTCTGGCCTTGGTCGCCGCCGCGACGACCCGTTTTCCGACGGTAGTGGATAATATAGACCGAAAATGAAAAATTGCGCTTACTTTTTTTGTCCTTACACCACTTCCGTTATCGCCCTCAGCGAGCCGTCGCGCGCAACCTGCACGACATGAATCTTTCGCCGCATTTCCTTGATTAATTCGGTCCGATTATAAGCCGGCTGGGTGTGAAGGATGCGGTCGGCGAAAGCGTCATAGGCCGCGTCGGAATTCTCGGCGTGGATTGTGGTGTAGAAATGATTGTGGCCTGTCCCCATGATTTCCCAAAGAACGGACGCGTTGCCGGTGGAAATCTCGCCGCCGATTATGACATCGGGCGTCATGCGGACGACCAAATCCAGAAGTTTCGCGTAATCGAAGGCATTGTTCTGGTCGGTCCGCGACAGCATAAGGTGAACGCGGTTCTCCTGCGGGACGGTTATCTCGCGCGAATCCTCGATGGTTATGACGCGGAGATTCCTGTCAATCAAGGTCAGGATATGATTTAATAATGTGGTTTTGCCCGTCGCGGTGCTGCCGGAAATTATGATTGGCGCGCCGGATTCTATGATGGACATCAGTTTGTCGTGCGGGTCGGATGGAAGCGCGGCTCCGCGCCTGCTGATTTTTTTAAGGGGCGCGCCCTTCGTCAAATGGTATTTCGCGAAGCTGGTCTCGGGCGCGCTCGCGCCGCGGATGTTAAGGGCGACTCCGCCCGTAATGTCGTTGTCGTCGTATGAAACATTTTGGCCGGCGATTGCGGCGAAGCGGTGGTTTCCGGGAAGGGTGGCATAAACGACGGGAACTCCGCGCGCGGGGTCGAAGGGCTTGTCGTAGACATTGGCGACTGTGCGGATAAGGGTCAGCAAATAGTCTTTGGTAAGTTTGTCCGAATTGTAAGGAACCCATGGGACGCGCGCGCCGTGAAGTCGAAGCCAAACGCGTCCTTCGTTGTTGACGGCGATTTCCTCGACGAATTCCGGGGAAAAGAATTCCGCCAGCGGTTTCAATAAAGTATCCAATACTACATTCGACACTTCTTCCTTCTTACTTCTGCCTTCTTCCTTTCAATGGTATCACAACTAACCCCTTGAATCAAACGCCTAATAATGATACCATTATGACAAGTGTCATACCTGGCATCGAGCCGGTATCTCATCCGCATAAAAAGAGAAATGCTATGAAAAAATTATTTATGGTCTTTACTTGCGCAATGCTCGCGGCCTGCGCCTCGCCCGAGGAAAACTATCCGGGCGGCTATGGAACCATCCAGCCGGACCCGCAGTTCGTGGGCGGCGTGGGCGGCATGGCGCAGCCAAGGAACGAGGCCCAGGCGGAGGACATCGCCCAAAGATGGGGCGGAACGAATGTGGAAACCTGGTTCCAGGACTTCCGCGGAAGAACGGTCCGGGTCCAGGTCATAAAGTCGGACAGCGACCTCAAAGAAATGCGCCTGCGCCTTATGCCCCGGGCCGAAGGCATGGACGCGGGCATGAAGGCGGGCGAGATATTGGAGCGTGTGGCCGAGGCCTCGTCGAAAAGGATATGCGGCAAGGGCGTCAGATGGGTGAATGTGGTGTATGACAATCCGTCGTTCGACACCTTCCGTCCGAATCCGTTCTTCGACTTCCGCGCGGACGCGGGTTCCGCGAACATGCGCGAATACGGCTTCACCTGCGAATTCGATTGATTTGGTGGGGGGTAATTCTTCCTTCTTACTTCTTCCATCTTCCTTCTTTTTATGATATAATATCTCCAAGGAAGAGAGAACCGACGCAACCGAAACAAGGATTGAAAAATGAAATCGTTTATGAAACTTATGGCCGTGGCCCTTCCGGTCTTTTTCACCTCGGAATCTTCCGCCGTGGTGAAGAACAACAACTACGCGACAAGCAAATCGGACTTTTCCTATGCCCAGGCCCGGGAAAACCGCGCCCCTGTGCGGGATGAAACGGTCGGCACCTACGCGTCGTTCGCGGTCATGAAGGGCTTCGCCGGCTGGACCGAAAAGTATAGCATTAAAACCTATGACTCTGTAAACGGCGTCCAAACCGAAACTGAACAGGATGAATTGAATTACAGCCCGTTCGGCATATCGGGCGCGTTCGGATTTTTCAGCAAGAATTTCAGGGGCGAGTTGGAGTTCAACTATGTGTTCCCGTTTTCCGACAAGTATATGGATGTTGCGAACGATGAATTTCATTCTCTGGATTTCGGCAATTATTCGTTTATGGCGAACGCGTATTGGGACTTCGGGACAAGGAAATGGGCGGTCCGCCCCTATATCGGTGCGGGCGTGGGCCTGAACATAGCGCAAATTGAACGGGCTGCTCGCGGAACCTATTATGATTCTCTAAATGATATCACAATAACAAGTGCCATCGTCCGTGAATCGCGCTCGTTCAGCAGACTGTCCGCCCAGGGCATGGCGGGCCTATACGGCGAAGTCGGCAAGGGCGTCTTCGTCGATTTGGGATACAGGCTTGTGATGAACGGAAGCGCGGAAATGGAGCAGCCTATTATATATACGACGACTGTCGGCGCTGGCGCCCCGACCGAAGTCGCGGGAAAACTCAAAACCAATTTCGTATCGGACCCTGCGCACTTCCTGCGCCTGGGTCTGCGGTTTGAAATATAATAAGGGAGAGAAAGCATGAAAACGAAACTGATTGTATGCGCCGCGCTCTGTATGTTTGCGGTCGGCGCGAACGCCGCGACTGTGTCGGGCAACCAGGCCAAGGCGGTAAGCGCGGTGGCGGCGAAGAAAACGACGGCCGGGATGGCCGGTGGAACCGCGTCGCGCGCGGTCATGACTCCGGGCATATTGAAGAAGGCGGCGGTCCCCGGGGCGACGGCTGCGCGCGGCGGTCTGGGCGGCTCGATTACCGGCGGCGGTTCCATCAATGCGAACAGGAATCCCGGCGATTCGATAAATATTGACCCGAATCAAAGCCAATACGCCCTGCAAGGCAATTTTGAAATATATCAAAGGGCGACTGACTCCCGCCTGCGCGCGCTTGAAGAAATGGGCGGCGTGAACAATGCCGAGGTAGGGGCCATAGTAAGCGCCCTTTTGGAAGACAGGACGACGGACCGCATCGTCCCGTTCAGCCACGCCGACGGTGAAAAGCTGGTTCAAAGCGGCGCGGTGCATGAATATGTGGGCAAAACGCTCGGGGACATCCACAGCGCGCTGATGTTAATCAACGGCACCTCGAATTAATCCGAATCGCTGTAAATAAAATTGGGACCCCCGCGAAGGCTGGGGTCTCATCATTTTAATTGATTTCGATAAAAATCCGTGCATAATGCCGAAATCGGAGTGTAGCTCAGCCTGGTAGAGCGCTGCGTTCGGGTCGCAGAGGTCGTAGGTTCGATTCCTGTCACTCCGACCAAAAAAATCAAACCGCCTTTGCGCGGTTTTATTTTTTTGCGCGAAGCGAGGAAACGAACCGTCAAGCCGCGAAGCGGCGAAAGGTTCGACAATGAGTTAGCGAGCCGAAGGCGAGCGCAACGAACGAAGTGAGCGGGAACGAATGCCGCGCAGGTGCGAAGCGCCGAGCGAATCCTGTCGCTCCAAAAATATGCTTGCCACTACCTATTTGCTTTTGCTAATATTCCCACGACGAAACAAAAGGGAAAACTATGGCGAAAGCGAAAACTTCGGAAACGAAATCATCCTCGAAAAATTCGGTTTTGGACGCGGTCTTGGCGAAGATTAAGAACGAATTCGGCAAGGACGCGATTATGACGATGGGCGACGGTCTGACGCAGAACATCGACAGCATATCGACGGGTTCCCTGGGCCTCGACATCGCGCTGGGCATAGGGGGCTACCCGCGCGGCCGTATCGTCGAAATCTACGGCCCTGAAAGCTCTGGCAAAACGACGCTGGCCCTGCACGCGGTGGCCGAAGCCCAGAAAAAGGGCGGCACCTGCGCTTACATAGACGCCGAGAATGCGCTCGACCCGAACTATGCGCATAAATTGGGCGTGGATGTGAAAAGCCTGATTATCTCTCAGCCTGACAGCGGCGAGCAGGCTCTTGAAATCGCGGACACGCTGATAAAGTCTGGGGCGGTGGATGTGGTCGTGGTTGATTCGGTCGCGGCCTTGGTCCCGAAGTCGGAATTGGAAGGCAACATCGGCGACCCGTCTGTGGGAACGACGGCGCGGCTTATGTCGCAAGCCTTGAAAAAATTGGCGGGCAGCGTTTCGCGCAGCAATACGCTTATGATATTCATCAATCAAATAAGGATGAAAATCGGGGTCATGTTCGGCTCGCCGGAAACGACCAGCGGCGGCAACGCGCTTAAATTCTATGCGTCGGTCCGCCTGGACATCCGCCGCATAGGCCAAATAAAGGACAAGGAAACGGTTGTCGGAAACGAGACAAGGGTCAAGGTCGTGAAGAACAAACTTGCTCCGCCGTTCCGCGTGGTGGAGTTCAAGATTATGTATGGCGAGGGTATAAGCCGCGTGTCGGAAATTTTGGATATGGGCGTGAAATTCGGGATGATTGATAAATCCGGCGCGTTCTATTCGTATAATTCGCAAAGAATCGGCCAGGGAGAGGCGAACGCGCGCCAGTGGCTGAAAGACAACCCGGAAGCCCAGACGGACTTGCTTGCGGCGATTAAGGCGAAGTCCAGCGGAATCGCGGACGAAATGCTGGACATCGACCAGTCGAACCCGGACGATGACGACGAGGAATAAAGATTAACTCCCCCCTTGCGGGGGAGTCGAAATTTTCATGGAAAATTTCGGTGGGGGGTCTAAAAACAGTTGCAATTCCAAAAACTCGTGATAAAATCGCGCAAAAGAAGGAAAGCGCGCAATGGCGACGAAATTTAAGCAAGATATGTTTGTTGTGTATCCCATGCAGGGCGTGGGGAAGATTGTCAATATCGAGGAACAAACGGTCGGCGGCCAAAAAATGCAGCTCTTGGTCATAGAGCTTGCGCGCGAGAAAATCGTGCTTCGCGTCCCGGTCGAGCGGACCGAGATTTTGGGTCTTCGGCCCCTAGTGTCGCAAAAGGAAATGAACGAGGCGATTAATTCGGCCAAACAGCCGCCCGCAAGCAAACGCATGATATGGGCGCGCCGCGCGGCCCAATACGAAGAAAAAATAAATTCGGGGAATCCCAACGAGCTTGCCGATGTCATCCGCGATTTGCAGCGGCGCAGCGCGGAAGATTCCATGACATTTTCAGGCCGGAAACTTTATATCCGCGCGTTGGAGAGAATGGCCGAGGAATTCGCGGTTTTGCATAAGATTGATTTGAAGGAGGCGGAAGAGGAAATCGAGGATTTGCTCGGCGTCCCGAAAGAAGCGGACATCAACGCCTAACCCCCTGTTGTCATACCAATTTTCTCTGTCATCCCGCGGATTACGCGCGGGACCTCATCATTAATTGTCATTCTCGGGCTCGACCCGAGAATCCAGGTCATAAATCCTGCGTTAGCAGGTTAATATTCTCAAAAAATATTAGTCCACTCGCGTTTTCGAGGATAGAACGCCCGATGCGCGGGAAAACCGGCGCGCGCTAGGCTTGCCGCCCCTGCGAAGCCGGTTTTCCAAGCAAGCGGGTGTTATAGACCGAAAACGAAAAAGTGGACTTATATTTTTTGTCCTTTACAAATCCCTCACCACCCTGGCGAACGAAACGGCGGAAACCTTGGCGGCTCCGGCGCGAAGCAGCACCCTTGCCAATTCGTTGAGAGTCGCGCCCGTGGTGATGACATCGTCCACAATCAAAATATGCCTGCCGCGAACCGCCTCGGCGTTCCTCGCCCGAAATACGCCGGCTATGTTCTGCCTGCGCTCTTTGACGGACTTGTGCCCCTGGTCGTTCCTGTGCGCCCGGGCGACCAAATTGGTCATAAGGGGAACTCCCAGCCTTTTCGCGATTGGCCGGGCGAGAACGGTCGCCTGGTTGTATCCCCTTTTTGCAAGCCGCCAATAGGACAGCGGCACCGGCACAACCAAATCAATATCGTGGTTTTGTTGTTTTTTATGATTTAATAAATTCCAAAAAATCCTTATCGGGAACGCGACGCCAAGGGAAAATCGCACAATACCTAGCAAACCCGGCCGCCGTCTGGCCTGTCGTGCCGCCGCGGCGCGTCGGGTTTGCGACGGTAGTGGGTGATTTGACCCGGCGGACGAAGATTCCCGCTCGGATTTTTTGTCCGCTATATCCATCACCCCCATCATCATGGAGTTGGCCATGGTCTTCCCGTTGCGGACTTTGCCCGAATGCTTGAACGGCAGAACGATTTTTTTGGAACCCTCGTCGTAAGCGCACGCCGCCCTGATTTTATAAATATAAGCGGCCCTTCTTCCTTCTGCCTTCTTGCTTCTTCCTTTATCCTCTTGCGGGACCTCATCGACAATACATCTCGGGCACCTCTCGACCCTTCCGAAATCGGCGGGAAAAGGATAGCCGCACCTTTGGCAAACGCAGCCCGAAATCCATGTTATTTTGCCCCAGCAGTCGGAGCACATGGTCCCGGCCTTGGATACGGACGCGCCGCAGGCTGGGCAGTCCGCCGGAAACACGAAATCGAACAACCGGCTAATCCATTTAATCATCATGCACCTTTTATAACTCCCCCCTTGTGGGGGAGTCGTCGCGCCGGCGCGAAGCGCAGGCGGACGGTGGGGGGTTTCGGGGCCCCCATTCGGCAGCCTTTTATCGGATTGCCGAATGGGGAAAACTAGAATTTCGCCCGCAAGCTAACCGACCAAAAGAACGCGTTGCTGTCGCTGAATATCTCTCCCGCGCTCGCCCAAATGTCCACAATGTCGTCCAACTTGTCCTGAACGCTAAGAACGGCGACTGTGTTCTTACAGCCCGAATCGCAATCATGAAACACCGAAGTATCCGACCTGAGGCTGTTCGCGCTCACGCGCCATGTCAAAATCTCATAGCTAAGGCCGCCGCCATACATGACGCCGTCGGAAGGGCGTCCGGTCGGATTCGCGTCGTATATGGCTTTCCCGACCGCGCCGAGCGACCAGCTGTGATATTGAATATTCAGGCCCAGCGCAATCTCGCTGCGGTTGTCGGCATAGACGCGCGGAGCGTATATTTCGGCTATAAGGCCGTCGGGATTGAAGATATGGCTCGCGCCCAGGCTGGCGGCGAATTTGACGGCGGTCCCGCTCTTGACCCTCATTCCCAAATCAAGGGACCCGTCCATGTCGAACGACGGCGCGGCCGCGCCGAATCCGGCTTGGAATACATCGGGCTTGGATACGATTTGCGCGCGGATTTGGTTCGATGACGAATTGGCGGCGGGCGTTGCGATTGCGTTCGGCGAATTTTGCAGGCTATACGGAATGAAGGAATTGTTTATGCGAAGACCGCCCGCGTCGGGAAGCCCGACGGAAAGTTTCTGCGCGGCGGAATTGGTGTGTCCGATTTCAAGCCGCCCGAACCCAAGGTCGAAGAAGGCGAAAAGGTCCTGCAAATAGCGCGATTCCAATTCGGAAACCTGGTTCAGCGTCAGAACGGCCCCGCCATAGCTTTTGGAATATTCGCCGCGGGCCTGCCAGTCGAAAAGAAGCCTCGGCGCGGATTCGCCGGATTTGGAAAGGTTGCCAAGCGTCCCGTATCCCGAAAGAACGGCCTTGGAATTCCCGAAATCATGCTCATACGCGTTGGCGGCCCCGATAAATATCGCCGTCATTCCCGCAAGCGTTGGAATCCCAAATCGTATAAAATCCTTTATTAATTTCATAACCAGAACTATACTTGCCTATTATGAAACAGTCAATCGCATTATTGTCGTGCTGCGCGCCGTGTTCTGCGGGAATCATCCGCAAGCTGCATTCGGAAGGGGCGGATTTCTGCGTCCTGTTTATGAATCCGAACATCTACCCCGCGGCGGAATACGAAAAAAGACTGGCCGAGCAGAAAAGATTGTGCGATGAACTCGGCGTCCGCCTCAATGTCGGCGAATACGGCCATGACGAATGGCTGGCGGCGGTGCGGGGGCTTGAAAACGGGCCCGAGCGCGGGCCGCGCTGTTCGGAATGCTTCAAGTTCCGCTTCCGCATGGCGGCGAAATGGGCGCGGGAAAACGGCTGTGAAGCGGTCGCAAGCACATTCGGGGTGTCCCGGCACAAATCCCAGGCGCAGGTGGACGCGGCGGCGGCCTCCGCCCTCCCCAAAAGCCTTAAATACATAAATATTGTCATTCCGCGGCTTGACCGCGGAATCTCATCCGAATTCTACCGCCAGAAATACTGCGGCTGCGAATTCTCTGCAACCTATCGGAATATAAAGGACTGAATCCCGGCGGAATCGGCCTTGGCTTTGACCTGTGCGGCGGCCGAATCGGACAAGTTATAGACGCGCACGCGGTGAAGCCCGTTGAACGGCTCGATTTTGGCGGTCAAACCGAAAGCGGATTTGACCCTCGCGTTCATTTTTTCGGCGGCGGCGCGCGACCCGAAGGCCCCGAATTGCACCCCCGCCCCGCCTGCGGAATAAGTTTGTTTCGAACTCGCCGGCAAAGGCGCGGGCTTCGTCGCCTGAACGGCGGGCGGAGTATATGCGTATTCGACCGGCTCGTCATCGTCGTCTTCGTAATACGCCGTCGCGGGCTTGGCGTTGAACATGGCGAAGTTTCCGGGCCGCTCCCCTGCCTTGATTGCAAACCCGTAATCCAAAAGCCTTGACCCGACGGCGGACCTTTCCGCGGAATTTGCCGCGCCCAGAACGACGGCGACAAGCTGAATCCCGTTTCGCTTCGCGGAAGCCGCGATATTGTATCTGGCCTTGTTGGTGAAGCCGGTCTTCATGCCGTTCGCGCCCATGTATGTTTTCAGCATGGTGTTGTGGGTGTCATAGGACTGCCCGTCGTGCGAGAACGAGCGCGCGTTGAAATAGTGGAAATACTGCGGAAAATGCTGGTAAATCGCAATCGCAAGCAAGGCGATGTCGCGCGCGCTTGAAATCTGGTCGTCGTTCGGCAGGCCGGAAGCGTTCTCGAAATTGGTCTGTTTAAGGCCGATTTCGCGGGCGATTCGGGTCATAGTCTCGGAAAAGTCGCCCTCGTCGCCTTTAAGGTTTTCTGAAAGGACGGTCGCGACATCGTTGGCGGACCGGATGACAAGGGCCTTGATGGCGGTGGACACCTTGATTTTTTCGCCCGGTTTAAGGCCGAGTTTGACGGCGGGCTGGTTTGCGGCGCGCTGTGATACGATTAGGTTCTGGTCCTCGGACAGCCGCCCGTGTTCAAGCGCGTCGAAGGTAAGGTAAAGCGTCATAAGTTTGGTAAGGCTGGCCGGGTAATTCAGCTGGCTCGCGCCCTCCTGGTAAAGGACGACGCCGGAATCCATGTCTGCGACGATGACGGCCTTCGGGTCGGCGTGAGCGGTCGACATGAAAAAAAGAACGGCGAACAGCGCGGCGCGGATTTCCCTCATGGCTTAATGATAAAGACTTTGACGGGGCCGGGTCAATGATGTTATTGTTGCGGCATGAACCCGCTAATCCAGAAATTAATCCAGTCGTTCGCCAAGCTGCCAAGCGTGGGAAGCCGGTCTGCGCGCCGCGCGGTTATACACCTCTTGGAATCCAAGGACGGCGAAGCCGCCGCGCTGGCGCGGAACCTGGCGGAAGCGATGGAAAAAATAAGGCCATGCGAAAAATGCGGCTGCCTCACCGAAGGCCCTCTGTGTTTTGCGTGCGCGGACGCGACGCGCGCGAACGGCCAGCTCTGCCTGGTGCGGGACCTGTCGGATATCATAGTCTTGGAAAAAGCGGGGGTGTTCCGGGGGCGGTATCATGTCCTTGGCGGCCTGCTCAGCGCATTGGACGGCATAACGCCGGAAGACCTGAACCTGAAAACCCTGCCCGCGCGGGTCGCGTCGGAAAAGATAACGGAAGTGATTTCAGCCCTGCCGAATACGGTTGACGGCAAATCTACGGCGTTCTATGTCAAAGGAATGCTGCGCGGCGCGGCTCTAAAATTTTCAGAGCCCGCGCAAGGGGTCCCGATGGGCGGCAGCCTGGACTATATAGACGACGGCACTTTGGCCGTCGCCTTTTCCGACAGGCGCGAGATATGACGGACACCCTTCCCCCTGTATCGGAAATGATGAAAGCGGCCGGCGTCGCGACGCAAAAATCGCTGGGCCAGCACTTTTTGTTCGATATGAATATAACGGATAAAATCGCGCGCGCCATACCCGGCCTCGAACAAATGAATGTCGTCGAAATAGGACCCGGAGCCGGGCCGCTCAGCCGCTCGCTCCTGCGGTGCGGCGCGAAAAGTTTGACGGCGGTGGAAAAGGACCGCCGCATGCTCCCGATATTGGAAAGGATAAAGGAATGTTTTCCCAATATGACCATACTTGAAAAGGACGCCTTGAAGCTGAACCGTGAGTTTTATGAAAATATTCCCATGCCAAGGGCGATTGCGGGCAACCTGCCCTATAATGTGGGGACGGAATTGCTGGTCGGATGGCTGCACGATTCGGACCTGTTCGCCAGCATGACGCTCATGTTCCAAAAGGAAGTCGCGGAGCGAATAGTGGCGAAACCCGGCTCGAAGAAATACGGGCGATTAAGCGTCCTCGCGGCCATGAAGGCGGAAGCGAGGATTCTATTCCCAGTCGCAAGAACGGCGTTCAATCCGCCGCCAAAGGTGGAGAATGCGGTGGTGCGGTTAATCCCGCACGGCAAATACCCGCGGGAACTTTGCGACCGGGTGGAGCGGGCTTCGTCCGTCCTGTTCGCCAATAGGCGGAAAATGATACGGTCGGCCCTGCCCGGCTTCGACTGGGCGTCGGTGGGACTGTCCGGCGCGGAGCGAGCCGAAACCCTAACCCTCGAAACCCTAATCTCCATCGCCAACCATTTATAATTCCCTCCCGCTCGTCATTCCAGCGTAGGTGAGGACGGACAAGAAATCATGACTGGCGTCATGATTTCCCGTCCGAGCAGAAACCGAGCGCATAAGCGCACAATGAGCGGCGTTGTTAGCCGCGAATTGATGTGCGCGTCGCAAGGTTGCATGGGAAGGCAATCGCAAGTGTTTTCCAATGCGCAAAGGACATGAATCCCCAAATCTTCGATTTGGTGGATTCGTTGGGGAATCCAGGTCATAAGGCCTGCGATAGCAGGTAATAAAAAAGCCGCCTTTGATAAAGCGGCAGGAGGCACAAAGCTACTCAAGATGAAATAGCACTGCGTATTGGATATTCCGCAGCCCTCCTGCCTAGGACAGGTAGGGCTTTTTAACGCGAGCCATCCGCGCATCTTGTTTTTCAGAGCTTTGTGGTCCCTGAACGCGGATAAAGCATGCCTCTCCGCGTATTTGATATTCTATCAGAACCGATGGTGTTTTCAAGACAATTAAACCAATCCCAATTTGTAAATATCCTTTGTCATGGTCGGGCTGACTAGGGCCATCCAGGTAATAAAGGCCCGCCTCCGGCGGGTGTCATCCCGGGCAAGCGTCAGCGCGACCCGGGACCTCATCCTTTGCGGGAATGGGTCTCGGGGCCCCTTCCCCCGCCGTCATGCCAGCGTAGGTGAGGACGGACAAGAAATCATGACTGGCGTCATGATTTCCCGTCCGAGCAGAATCCCCAAATCTTCGATTTGGTGGATTCGTTGGGGAATCCAGGTCATAA
>JAIRUP010000002.1 GCA_031254335.1 Rickettsiales bacterium | reverse complement strand
GACAACGCAATGCTTACAGAGTGCCAGAACCTCGTCGACAACAAGATGAGCGAACTCTGCGGCAGCACTACCGAATGCAATGTTTTCGCTAGTGATGAACTCATGGGAACAGGGAGTTTGCGCTCTCAGAAGGCTCCGAACGGGAATTACCTGATTTCCGGCCTGATTCAATTCGGAATGATACCCATTCAAGCGAAAAACGACGATATAACGGGCAATGCCAGCGGCGGAGAGAGAAGCGCAAATTGGTTCCGGGTGGATACTCAAAAATATATCAACGGAATACCAACCAGGGGAGACTTGGCCGGCGTCAACCTTAGCGAGATAAAGCCAACCATAGTCGCAGAGCTTCAAAACATCGAAGGCCAAATCAACCGAGTTATGGGAATGATTGCGACCGACCCCAAGATTTCCATGTGTATCAATGGCCGCGATATGTCCCAGATTAAGAAAGGCGGCGGGCAGACCCAGGCGCGTTTCCCCAACCTGTTGCAATCCGCTTCCGCGCAAATCGCCAATTCCGCGCTTCAACGCGCCAATCAAAACTTCAACAAGGCCGTGCTTGAAAAAATAAGCGAAGCAATGGCCAGCGCAAGCATAGACGCCGCCAACGCCCTTTGCATAGACATAGTCGAAGGAAACCTTGGCGGCGGCGACAAAGGCGCGCTTGACGGCGTCGCCCTGTCCACAATCGCTTTGGAAATCCCCGCCCTCAAATCAAAATCCGGCATCAATGTCAAGCCGATGTCCGAGAAAAAAGACCTTGAATCATGGAGCCAAGGCAGCGGAGACTGTTGGTCGAACGGCGGAGTATCTGGTTGCTTGGGCAAATTTTTTGGCGGCGGAGTATTGGGTTCGTTCGCTTCGGGTAATTTCGGCGACGCGTTCACCGGCAAGGTTTCATGGAGCTTCTCGGGCACAGTGCAATCAAGATTCAACCGCGACACCCGCATGTGCACGGTTGAGGTCAGGGCCGAAGAATGCAAGCATACTTCCGCCGGATTGTTCACTTCCAAAAGAAAGTCCTGTACTCCGAAAAATTCCGATACTGAAGTTCAGATGTAATAATTCCCACCCCGCCCCGGAGGGGAATTTTTTTATTAACTTGACAAAGTTGACATTGTTTTCTAGGATGTTGTCATATTATTTACTGACAACTTATAGGAGTTTGCCATGGCTTTCGAAGAAATTTGTTTTGCTAACAATTTACGCAAAATCCGCATGGAACGCGGCATAAAAATGACCGAAATCGCCCGCCGGACCGGCCTTTCCCTTTCCGCCATGTCCAAAATCGAAAAAGGCTATCGCCGGATAAACCAGAAAATCATGCTGAAACTTTGCGATGTCCTGAACTGCAAAGTGTCCGACCTTTTCATCAAGGAAAACGACAACGACGCCATCAAGCATTGGCAAGGCGAAATGTCCCGCCGCTTCAAGGAAAACGAAAACTCGGGCCTTAAAATCTTCGGCGCGGGCCTTCGCCACATCAGAAAGTCCATCGGCAAGACAATCGTCCAGGCCGCCAAAGACGCCAAGATGACCCTTTCTGTTTATCACCACATCGAAGTTGGACAACGCGATGTTTATGAAGACGAAATCCAAAACCTTGCGCAGATGACCGGCCGTTCCCCGGAAACCCTTATCAAGGAAATCTATCAGCTGCACGAACAGGGCAAACTTAAAAAGGCCAAGGACGCGACCGACGACGCGCCCAAATCCATAACCATGTCCGGCGGAAACTTCGGCGGAATAAATGTCGCGGGCGTGCTGTATGGCGCGAAGATGTATGAGCTTACCCGCAACCGCATGATTCCCATTTTCGGAACCCCGTCCACCGATGGAATCGTCTTCAAGAAGTCCGACGAGAAAATGATTATCGCGCCCGCCGCATTGGAAGGCCAGCCCGACATTTACGCCGTCATTCCGAATTCGCGCCGCATGAACAATGTTTTGCCACCGCGCTCATACGCGCTTGTGAACCCGTCCGCCGCCGTGCAATCCGGCGACCTTGCGCTTATGCTGCCCAAGAATTTCGCCGACATCAAGGACGGCGACAAGGCCGCCGCGCAGATTATCGTCGTGCGCGAGAATCCAGACGACGGAAAGCTGTCGGGCCGCTTGTTCAATCCGGACGAGAAAATCGCCCTTGGCCCGAATTCCAAGGGAAAGCTGCACAAGATTATTCAGATTATTATGGAATGATTCATACGATTTGAGATTCCCGCCTTCGCGGGAATGACAAATTGGGAGAGAGAGGATATATGAAAGACGCAAGACCGCAGGTTGTCGCGCAACGGCTTCTTAACCTGTATCGCCAATATCATGTCATAAACGGCAAATGGGCCGCGCTTAATCCCGTCTTCCTTAAAGAAGGGACGGCGACCGATGTTCTGACGGCACTTGAAAAACTTCCGACCGGCGACAAGCTGGCCCAGCATATAAAAAACCTGCAAAACGGCAAAAACACCTATGCGTATTTCGACACCATCGACCCGAACCTGCTTCCATATAACGGAATGATGGAGGCGCAGGCCGCCGCGCCAAAACTGCCGGAGCGCGAGATGTCCGCCCTTGCGCGCGAGCTTCGCGGATTCGTTCCGAACGCCGAGAGTTTGGAACGCATAAAGTCCCTGCCCTTGGTCAAAAGCCTTGGCGACAACTGGCGGAACGAAATATCCGCCGCGGTCGCAAATTCCCCGGACCTTGCCGCCACATGGGACATTGTATTGAAGCTTGACACCGCGACCGCTCTTTGGTTCAAGGCCGGGCAGCTACTTGCGGAAACTCCGTCGGAAAGGATGCGGGCCGAGGTTCAGGCCGACATGTTCGACTATGAAAATTACCTTCCGATGTTCGGTCAGGCCGGCACCGATTTATTGGACCAGCTGCGCCGCGCGGTAAGCACTCAATCCGAGCTTGATTAGGCTCTTGATTTTGTGCTAAAATGACTCATCTAATACGAGGTGGGAAGTTATGAAAAGAATCTTAATGTTTTCCGTTTTTGTCTGCTTCGCGTTCGCCGCGAACGCATGGCAGCTTGAAAGCCAGCGCACCCTTGGCTCCGGCGAGGGGAAAAACCAGAATGTGCTGGTCAAATGCACGACCGCCACGGGCCAGGTTTCAAGCCAGACTTGCAGCCTTCGCAGATACGCGAAATGCCAAAAAGGCGCGAACGGCGCGAAGAACTGCAACGGATGGCAGCCTTGGGCCGATGTCCGCAATCCCGGGCGCGGATTCACGACCTGGCAGGAAGCCGCGAAGACTTGTTGTTCGGCGAAGGGCATGAAGTAAAAAGGAGTCGCCTGCGGCGACAGTTTGAACACAATGGACCCCGGTCTTCACCGGGGTGACGGGTTAATCTTCGGGGATGGAGGATGTATCGGTCGCGGCTTCATCCATTTCGGGAATGTTCAGATTCGCGGATTCATCGGCCTTGCTTTCCGGGACGACCTCGGCCGCAACCTGGGACGCCGCCAATTCAGCCCTTATTTCCGACATCGGGCGCGTATTGCCCGAATTCGACACCACCACGGCCAAGGCCGCGCACAATATAAAGAACAAGGTCGCCAATATCGCGGTCAATTTCGTCAGGAAGTTTCCCGCGCTTGCGCCCGTCAAGACGCCCGCGAACATGGACGCCGCGCTGGACCCCGACATTCCGCTGCCTTCGGATTTCTGCAACAGTATCACGGCTATCATAAGGACTGCGACGATTATCAAAGCGGTTAGCAAGACTGAGAACATGGGAGGTTTCCTTTTGTTTTATTTCTTTTCGGGGGCGGGGGTTTTGACGGCTTTCTCGCGGAAGATTATGCGGCCGCGGTTCAAATCGTATGGGGTCATTTCCACCTGGACCTTGTCCCCGACGGCGACCCACACATTGAACTTGCGCATTTTGCCCGAAACGGTTCCAAGGACTTCGTGTCCGTTATCCAACTTCACGCGGAACATCGTATTCGGAAGTTTCTCCGCGATTTCGCCGTTCATAACGATTACATCGTCTTTCGCCATATATTCCCCTGATTAGGTTTTACGCAATTATAGCGGGATTCCGGCGGTTGGCAAGGGAAAAATAAAATCCCACCCCGGCCCTTCCACCTTCGCCTTTTGGGCTACGGCGGACAAGTCGGGCCACCCCTCCCAAGAGGGGAATTTTATTATGACGCTAGAATTCTATGGCGCAGCGTTGTTTGCCGTCCGAGCCGATTTCCCATGTTCCGCCCAAGTTCGATGTGCACATCGCCTTTACCTTGGACTGGTCGATGGAAGCGTTCAGGTATTGCTCGAACACATTGCCGAATACCGCGTTGCAGGTCTTCTGTATATCCTCGCATATAAGCTGGGCAACCGCGATGGTGTCGTTGGACTTGCCTTTGGTTTGGGTATGGTCCTGCGTCGTCGGCGCGCCGTCCAGCAATTCGTTCAGGCTGTCGAACGCGCCCGACTGCACTTCCATACAGGACACCAATTTCGATATGCATTCGTCCTTTACAAGCTCGACCTTTTCGCGCTGGGCGTTTTTGATTTCAAGAAGCGCGCGTTCCTTAACCTGGGTCCAGATTCGGTCGGCGGCGTCGCGGCATTTTCCGAACGCGCCCTTGCCTTCCAAAAAGATGCGCTTGGTATCAAGCTGTTCCGAAAAGATTCTGTTTTGCGGATTATCCAACAGCGTCATCTGTCCCATGCTTGGTTCGGGCGGGCGCAACAAATCTTGTAGATTCGGGAAATTCGCGGTATAAATCGGCACGCCGGTCGGCGTCATGAACTGGCCCGTGAAGTCCAGGCACCGCACCCAGTTCTTTCCGCATATATTCTCGTTCGTCATGGTAGAAAGAGCTTCTTCAAGGCATTGCAAGTCCGTCAGGGAATTACGCGATTCAAAGTCGTCAAGCCGCGCCTCCATCAGCATCATGTTGGCCTGGGTCACGCCCTTTTTAATATTCTCTTCCTTGGCCTTGGCGGATTTTTCGACCTTGTCGCAGTCCTTGTTTATATCCTGCTTGTAAAGCGAAACGGCCAATGAAAGATTTTTGGAAGAGCAAACTTCTTTCAGCATGGATTCGCATTGCTTGTGGACATCGTTGTATAGGGCGTCGCCGACAAGGTTTATATTGACCGCGGAAACCGCCTTGCCGCCGCTCCAAATATCATCCATGTCGCTGTCGAAGCTGAACACAGTGCCGGTGTTGCTTAGCGAACCCATTTGGAATTTATTGCTTTGCTTACCGGTCAGTTTTCCGCTTCCAAGCGAGCTGGTGATGGCGTTCAATTTCTTCGTAAGCTCGGTCTGGTCGCCGTCCTGCGGAATCGCGCCCTCGCCTTCGGTCGCGGAAAACATCGCGGCGACCGCGCCGGCGTCCTCTCCCACCATGGTAAGGTCGGTCGCGGCGAATGTTTCAAGCGCGCTGGCCGCGCTGTCGGCGGCTTCCAAGCGCGCCCTTAAATCAATCGATTTGTTGGAACAGGAACATCTTTGGAATTTTTCGTCCGGAATGCAGAACTGGTCCATGCAGGCCTGATACGATTCCTTGCACTGGGTGTATTCGGCGGAACCGAAACTTGAACCCGTGGTGGCGGCGCGCGCGACAAGGCCGCGCTGTCTTTGCTGCGATGCTTCCTTGGCCTGCTGGGCGGTGCGGCCGCCCGCTTCGCGCGCAAGCTCCCGCCGGGCGGCGACCGCGGTGCGCGCGGAAATCGCGGCGCGCGGCTGGGAAGCGGCGGTTCGCGGATTTGCCTGCGTCGTCGCCGAGCGCGTAGCGGCAGCGCGGGACTGGGACGCCGCGTTGCGGGCCGCGATGCCCTGGACGGCGGTCCTTGAAACTGATTGCTGGTGCTGAGTTTGCTGGGCCCCGCGGGGGTTTTCGCGCGAAGGCGAAGCGTGCGAATACGATAGCAACGCGCACGCGGAAAGTGCGGCGAAAAACAGCAATTTTTTGCTCATAAGCATATTATAGCAGAAAAAAGCGATAAAGGTAAATGGAATTATTGATTCCCACCCCGCCCTGCGGGCACCCCTCCCCGGGAGGGGAATTTAATGACGATTATGATGGGGAATTTTTTCTTATGGTGCCTTTACTTCGGCGCAGCAGGTGGTTTGGATTGCAAGCGGCGTTCCGCAGGTAATCCAGCCAGCAGGGCGGGCAACAGTGGAACCGGTGGAACCGGATGCTGAACACTTGTCTATACCAAGAGGCATTTTGTTTAAGTCACTAGTGGAACCAGGGCATTGGCCAGTTGTGCTTCCCCAACCGTTTAGGCCGTCTGGATTACTATTTGGAATCTGCGAGCCGGGGCATTGGCGGCAGTATCCGCCGACAAGCTCGTATCCGGCCATGCAATAGCATTTGCTGGTCCCTTTGTCATAGGCCATGTTCGGCCCGCAGAGCAGAGAGTTGTAGAATATGTCGGACAATCTTTCTATGCAATCGTCATCGTTTGTGCAACTGAATAGCGGTTTTTTCCCAGTTAGCTTTCCTATATCCGTGGTTGTATCATCATCAAGCTGTCCCGTGAAGAATATGCTGCGGGCACAGGTCGTGGCGACGGAACGGCACGCGCCGAGCATGACATTCTTCACGCTTTCCGCGCTTACATTTGTAAAGCCCGATGTCCAGGCGTTAAGATTCGTGATTTGCGTGTTATAGCATGTTCCGACTTCGTTCATGCAGCGGCCTGCGAAATCAGCGATGACCCTTTCAGCGGAAACCTTCATTTGATTTCCGGCTTTGGCAAGGAACGCTTTCAGGACTTCGTTTTCGGGATTGAACGCCTGCCCGCGGTATGTCAGGCGGCGGCAGTTCTTCATGGCGTCGGAACACATTCCCGATTTGCCAGGTTCTCCGATTTTGTTGTTTTTTAGATTTATTATAATTTTGTTTTCAAGTTTAACGACCCCGTCTTGGCTGACTATATTGTTGAACCAAGCTTTAAGTTCGGGCAGATTGCTTCCCAGTATGACTTTGCCCGCCTCGTCCAGATATGTCCTTGACGGGTCAAGGCATTTCAGATAATTCTTGCCGCACGAAGTGTCTTCCAATATGCACTGGTCGATGGCCTGGACGCATTCCTTGAAGTCGTATTCGTTCTGGTCGTAAAGAACCGCAAGCCGCGCCTTTTGCAGCATGGTATTCGCCGAGCGGATATTGTTCGTAACGGATTCATGCATTCTTTTAAGCGACTGCTCGTATTCGGCGCAATCCTTTTCCACGCGAAGGTCATAACCGCCCGTCAGCTGGTCGTTCGCGACGCCCTCCTTCTTGCAATCATCCAATATCGACTTGCATTTTTTCGCCGCCGCGTCGCGCAGCTGTTTCCCGCGAAGGCTTGCCATGTTCTGTCCGCTTCCGCCGAAAATCTCGCTTAAATCCATGCCGTCTTCAAGGCTTATGTCGAAAAGGTTTCCGCCGCCCTGCGCGCCGCCCGCCAAATTCGATGTCGCGCCGGAAATTATATCCTCTATCTCGGCAAGCAGCGTTCTGTTCGCCGACCTGTCGTTCACATTGCGCATCGCCTGCTCGGCCTCGGTTTCCGAGAACAGCGTCCTTATCTCTTCGGCGGAAAGCCCGACATAGCGGATATTCTGCGCCACATTGTTAAGCTCTTGATTGGCTTTTTTCAGCTGCTCTTCCGCGGCCTGATAATTTTTAAGATTCGCCGAGCAGGAACATCTTTGCTGGCGTTCGTCGATTATATTGCAGAACTGGTCCATGCATTCGTCATAGCGCGCGCTGCACGATGTAAGCGCGGCTTCCTTCACCATGCTTTCTATCATCGGGTCTATGACAACTTCTTCCGTTTCGGCGGCGGCGCGGGCGCGCGAGGTGCGGGCGCGACTGTTGCCGCGTCCGTCGAAATTCGACATGGTGTATTCGCCCGTTCTTGCGACCACCGCGCGGCCGCCGACTTCGGCGACGGTTTGGCGCGACGATGAATCCGAAGCGCGGCCGCCGGACGCGCGGCTTGACACGGCGGTGCGGGCCTGGCCGCTTTTGGTTTCGGTGAAATCCGTCGCGCCGGCGCGCGAAGCGCGGGAACCTTCGGAGCCGCGGTCATTTTGCGCGGCCTGCCCGCGGCGTTGGACCACCGCGCGCGAGGCGTCGGGCTGGGCGGTTGTTATGGCGGTGCGGGATTGATTGGACGGCATTGTTCGGCCCCCCACCGGCGCGGCCTGCGGCCTTGCCGACTCCCCCACAAGGGGGGAGTTGCTTTTAATAACTTGCGGCTTCACAGTTGCGGCGCGGCTTTCAAGTTCGGAATCTTCCGTTTGGGTCTGCTGAGGTATAATCACAACCTGTTGTCTTTGGGCGGCGGCGCGGGCGGCCTCGACAAGCGGAGTGTCCGCCTTCGCCGTAATCACCAGCGGAAGGCAGACACCGAGAGCTATGAAAGCGAGCCGTTTGATTTTTTCCATTACTGACTGCACATTCCCACAGCGTCATTAGTGCTTGCCTTGGACACGCACCTTATGCTTTGGACCATCGGCTGGTAATCCAGGCAGGTTTCAGCCGGATGAGTCGCCGGGGTTTTGTTCTCGAAGTTCGCCGGGTATTCCAGACCGTAAAGGATTTCCATCAGGGTAACAACATTCCTGTGCGTCGTTGTGACGATTTCGTTCTGTCCTTCCTTGGTCTTCGCGGTGGAGTCCGCGGCGATTACCCTTTTCGCGCCGGAATCGCAGACCATCTGCTGGTAGCACGCCGGGATTTCCACCATCGCGTTGCACTTGCCGCGGACGAACATCGGAGTGTTGTATTCGATGCAGGCCGTGCCTTCCTTGGTTTTGCACTTATACGACTCGTGGCAGTTCGTAATCTGGTCAAGGCAGGTTATCATGCTTTTCTGCGCGGCGGCCAACTCGGTCGATTCCTTACTGACTTTTTCCTCGGCGAATTCAAGGCGTTTGCGTTTAAGCATTTCCTCAGCCGCGACCATTTGAAGCGACATATTCCGCGTTTGGGTCTTCAATTCCTCGCCGAAAACATCGCAATCCGCGTTCGCGTCGAAATGGAACTTCTGCTTTATGCTGAACCGCGCCTGAGTAATCGGAGCGCGCAGACCGAAGAACTGGTCGTTGTTCTTGGTATATGCCTGCGACTGCTGGTTCGCGGATGTCTGCCCGCGCCCGCCCGTCACGACATTGTTCGTAAGCCTTATCTGCTTGTCCCAGCAGTCCTTGTCTATCTGAGGATTCGCAGGTATGTCAAGACCTTGGCTTAAATCGTTCGGATTAGCGACCGCCCATCCGCATATTCCGTTGAAGCAGTTGTCCAATATGCGCTTGCACACGCTGTTGTGCGCGAAGTTGAACAAGTCCTCGCCCCATAAATCCAAGACATCGGTCATCGGCATGCAGGTGTCTTGCTCGTTCTTTTGCCATCCGGCCTGGCATGTGTTGTCCATAGCATTGAACGCGTTGCCGTATATGTTATTGTTGTTGTAAAGATTGGAGAACCAGTCGTTCGCATTGTCGGCTATCAAAAAGTTGGATGTGCTGACGCTGTCCGCTATATTTCTCAACTGCGATATTATGTCGCTGTCATTGCCGTCCAAAGACGCCGCGCCGCGGTTTCCAAGCATATCGACGCAGTATTGCGGGCCGGCCGAGCCAAGAGCTTTACACTGCGTCAAATTATTGCCAATCCCCGCGACCGAATATGAGTTTCCGAAGTTATGGTTGTTGCACCAATTCTCCATCGCATCCTTTTCACCTTGGTAATTCTGGCGTTGGTAAGCGTCGCGGAAGGACACGCAATTAAGCGTCAATTCCGCTTCGGTAAGCTGGAAGGCCGAAGTGATTTCACCGCCGCGCGTCGTTTCCAACATCTGCAACTGGCTGGACAATTTCAATATCGTTTCGCGGTTTTTCGCAAGGTCTTCTTCCAACTTGGTATAAGCGTTCACTCTGTTCGAGCAAGCGCAACGGCGCATTCCGGGGCTTCGCGCGGCGCAGATTTCGTCCATACACATATAGTAATTGTTCAAGCATTCGTCATACGCGCTTTGCGACAGGCCGCCCGTCGTTTCATCGACAAGGTTATACATCACGCTTCCATAAAGGTTCGCGCCGGCGCGGGCCATGTTCGTCGTGGTCGAGCCAGCCATCGGATTTCCCGACAAGGACGCGCGCGCGGTCGTCGCGCTTCGCGCATTCATTGTGCGCGCCTGCGGATTGGTCGCCGAACGGGCGGTCTGTCCGCCGCGCGCCGCGACCGTGCGCCCGGTCGCTGCCCCCGCCGGTTGTCCCGCCGTAGTTCTTTGAGTTCCCGACCTTGGGCTGACATTCGCTTGGCCGCGGCTTCGCGCTTGCGGCGCGGCCGCAGTTCCCGACGCGACTTGACCCGCCGTCGCCATCTGGCTTGTCCGAACCGCCGTGCGTGCGGTCGCCGCGCCCGTCCGCGTTCCCGTATTTGCCGCGGCGCGGCCCCTTGTGCCGCTGACCACGCCTTCAATTTCTTCGCGAACATCGCCGGTTGCGCGGCTATCAAGCCCGCGTCCGCCGCCCGCCTGCACCGCCCTTTGGCTGCGCGGAGAATTCGATTCCACACCCTGCGGATAATAGTCCATCTGCATCGGTTCCGCGGAAACCTGCGCCGTTCCGAACGAACAGACAACCGCGAGTGTTATAAGCTGCGCCAACTTCCTCATTAGAAGCTCCTTCAATTATCAATCAATTATAACATTTATAAGGGGGCCAAACAAGCGGGAATTAGTAGAAATTCGCCAGTTCGGCTTCAAGCGCCTGCAAGTGCGCGTTCAGATACGCCTCATACCGCTGGCAGTCCCGATTCATTTCCGAACGGTAAAGGTTTTGAAGCTGGTTCGCTATGGAAAAACACGGGCGCAGCCTTTCGTTGCAGACCCGGCTGCCTGTCAGGAAAGCGTCCTGGCCCTGGACCCGGTTTTCCGCGCTTGCCCAATCGAATTCAATGCCCTCGGACACCGATGAAAAGTCGATGTTCTTGCCGCCGATTGACAGCGCAATCAGCCTGCGCTGAGTTTCCTCTATCTTGGGCTGGAACTGGGCGTCCAACTGGGACAAGCGCGGCGAGCAATAGCACCTGTCGTATTTCGTATTCGGCCTGCTGCAATAGGAATCCATGCATTTCTTATATTCCGACATACAATTTGAAATCGATACATCCGGGCCGCTGCCGACCTCGGCCGCGGTTGCCGCGACCCTGCCCCTGTTGTTCACCTGGCCCGAAGGAGCGACCCCGGCCGCACCAACAACCCTGCCCGCACGCGCCGTCGTCATCGCAGTATTCGCATTATTCGCCGCCGCCCGGACCGCCGTCATCGGCTGGTTCGGACGCGGGGTAACGCGCCGCGCCGCCGGCGCGGGATTCGTCGGCGAAACCGTTCCCGCGCGCGCAACCGCGCCGCCGCTTCGCGGAGTGATTTTGCGGGTTCCCGTGGCACTGGCGACCCTGTTCGTCGGGCTTAGCTGCTGGGACATTCCATAGGTCATATAGGGCCGCATATACTGGTAATTGTTGGTCGATACAAAATCCGCCGCGCGAGCGTTGAACGGAAGCTCTTGCGAGTATCCGGCCATGAAATTGCTGTAATCAGCCAGCGCAGGCGCGGGCAGAAAAGCAAGCGACAAAATGAACAAAACCTTCCTCATGATTTATATCATAATTAAAACAAAGGGGGTTAGGCAAGCGAGATTTTCAATGGTCGGGGCGACATGATTCGAACATGCGACATCTTGCTCCCAAAGCAAGCACTCTACCAGACTGAGCTACGCCCCGAATATTGGGGATTATAAACATAAAATTATGAAAATCAATATATTATCCGCGGATGGCGCGTTTGATGGCCCTGCCCGTCGCCGCGTCGAATCCCTGGAAGCATTTGTCGCCGACCATAATCAACGGTATGCCCGAACTCTCGAAACCGCACTTGTTCAATGCGATAATAAATTTTTTGCGGTTTTCCATCCCGGCTCCGCTTAAATCAATTTTCTTCACGCCGACATCCGGCAATTCGGATTTCAAGAAATCCAAAGCCATGTGGCAATAAGGACACGCGGGATTAAAATATATGGTTATTTCTTTCTTCATGCCTTCATCATATCACAGGCGGAGTTTTAATAACATAGGCAAGAAATCATTTCAAGCGCGTGCGGCCCATTATAACCATTCTTATGCGGCAGCCGCTTTTGTCCGTTCTTTCCCATTTGGCGAGCGGGGTTTCGGATTCTTCCTTCCTGAACAAATGGACGGAATCCGGGAACAAGGGATTAACATAAAAGTTTCTCTGATTGTCCCACTCCCTGAATTTCTCTCCGAACGCGGGGCGGACCAGCTGGAAATCGTCGTCGAAATCACAGCTTCTAAGGCCGGATTCCGCCTTTCTGCAACCGCGCTCATAATCGCATTTATGCTTTTCGTCCCAGAACGACGACTTGTTCCATGAAAACTCGCCGAACGCTTTATCCGTTTTAGGCCAATTCATAATCGGTTCGTAATTCGGCGACCTTGTCATATAAACCAAATTCGACGCCTTGCCGCCGACGCAAACACGGAAGGTATTAATGTCTTCGGCTTTAAGCCACTTCGGGCGTGCTTTGTCTTGGAACGCCTGAAAGTTCGCCCAAGTGCAATCAGGAATCTCAAAATCGATTCTACCGTTCTCATCCGTTTCGGACTTCCTGAAATATCCAGGCAAATTATATGCGTCGATTGCAAAAGGATTCCGACCGAAATCCCATCCGGCATAAGGCTCTGATATTTCAAGCATTCGGTATCCGTCCGTTCCGAAATACACCAAGGACCCCGGCTTGGAATATATGAAGACGCACGCCTTGTAAATCTCGTCCCTGCATTTTTTCATGCCGCCCCTGCGGCTGACGAAGCCCGTGAACAATTTACACCTTGAAAAAAACGAAGCGTTAAGAGATATGGTTTGCATTCCTATTCCTTTCGCGTTGTTCGGCGGACCGCGCAGCTTTGGATTTTCAGCATTTCGTCGAAATCGTCGCCCTCGGCCGATTTGTTCCGTTTGCGCTTGCCGCACTTTTCGCATTCGTGGATTATGACGAATCCGCCCGCCGCGGTTTCTATTCCCACCGGCCTCATCATCCCGCCGCAGCCGCTCGCGCGGTCGCCCGGGTTTATATCCACATCGCGCGACCAAAGGCATTTCGGGCAATGGTTCGTGTATCCGTCGCCCTTCACCTCCGCGCCGCAGTTGCCGCACTCAAAGTCTTCGATGTTTCTTTGGAAGGATTTCATATGGCGAATAATACGAAATAATAAATTATTTGTCAAATAATAATCCCTTGCGCCTGGTTTATGATTTTTGCTAAATTATCCTATTGGTAAAGAAGGAATCCCACTCATGCCAAGAAAATACATATTCATAACAGGCGGCGTGCTTTCAAGCCTTGGCAAAGGCGTCGCGGCAGGCGCAATCGGTTCTCTGTTAAAATCACGCGGATATTCGGTTCACATGCGAAAACTGGACCCTTACCTTAATGTCGACCCCGGCACCATGAACCCGACCCAGCACGGCGAAGTTTATGTAACCAACGACGGATACGAGACCGACCTTGACCTTGGGTATTACGAGCGGTTTTTGGAAATCCAGCTGAACCGCAATGATTCCGTTTCCGCCGGCAAAGTTTATTGGGAAGTCCTTAATAAGGAACGCCGCGGCGACTATTGCGGCGCGACAATCCAGATGATTCCCCACATAACGAACCAAATCAAAGACTATCTTCGGAACGAAACCGGAACGGACTTTCTGATAGTCGAACTGGGCGGAACGGTCGGCGACATCGAGCAGCTTGTTTTCCTGGAAGCACTACGCCAATTCTCCAACGACATAGGCCGCGAAAACGCGATGTTCGTCCATTTGTCCTATGTCCCATACATCGCCGCCGCGAACGAAATCAAAACGAAGCCGACGCAGGCTTCGGTCAGGTCCCTGCTTGAAAAGGGAATCCAGGCCGACATGATTCTTTGCCGCACCGCGCGCGAGATGGGCGACGACGACAAGCGCAAAATCGCGATGTTCTGCAACCTTAAACCCGCGAACATAATCGAGGCACCCGACTTGGACAATATCTATAAGGTCCCCCTAGTTTATGAAAAGCAGAATATAGTAGAACAGATTTTGCTGCACTTCGGAATGGACGCCTCGCGCAACGGAAACTTGGAGCATATACAGCGAATCTCGGACTATCTGGCGTCCGACATTCCGTCCGTCAATATCGCAATCGTCGGAAAATATTTCAGCGTGCCGGATTCCTACAAGTCCCTTTTCGAGGCTTTGTTCAGCGCAGGCATCGCAAACAACACAAAGGTCAAAATCAATAAAATCGACGCGGAAGAACTGGAAGCCATGGACGACGAGGCCTTGGCCAGCGCGCTTGGAACGATGGACGGAATCCTTGTCCCGGGCGGATTCGGACAGCGCGGAATCCCCGGAAAAATGCGCGCCGTGAATTACGCAATCAAAAACAAAGTCCCGTATTTCGGAATCTGCCTCGGGATGCAGCTTGCGGTCATAGAATTCATGCGCACGGTATGCGGCGTCAAGGACGCGAACTCCACCGAGTTCACGAAAAACTGCACGCCCGTAATATCCATGATGTCCGAATGGGAAAAGGACGGCAAAAAGGAAGTCCGCGACGAAAACTCGGATATAGGCGGGACGCTTCGCCTTGGCGCGTATCCGTGCAAAATCAAACCCGGAACGCTGGCGCATAAAATCTACGACAAGGAAGATATTTCCGAACGCCACCGCCACCGCTATGAAATGGACATGAAGTTCGAAGACATCCTTCTGAAAAACGGCATGATTATTTCCGGCAAATCGCCCGACGGCAAGCTGCCCGAAATTATCGAGCTTACCGACCATCCGTTCTTCATCGCCGGACAGTTCCATCCCGAATTCCAATCGTCGCCGTTCAACGCGCATCCGCTGTTCCGCGAATTCGTTCGCGCCGCCGCCAAGACTTCCAACCTGCCCTTGTAATGGACCGCGCCGCCAAGTTTTTGGAATCAATCATACCCAATCTCGCCCTGGTCGCGCCGTTCATGCTGGCGATGGGCATCGCGCTTTATTTCGGACTTGATAGCGAACCCGCCATCGCATGGCCCGCCGTCATCGCCGTTCTCGCTGCCGCCTGCATAATCAGAATCTTTATACTGCGCGAAAATTTCAAGCCGCATAATTATGCCGCGGCCATGCTGGCCATGTTCGTTTTGTTCGGATTCTTTTACGCCTCCGCATGGGCGCGCGCGGTCAATACAGAAACCATGAGGCGGCCGTGGTGGGACATAACCGTCAAGGGAACGGTATCGCGCATAGATTACACTTCCGACCGGGCGCGCGTTTGGCTGAAAGACACCGAAACAAACAAAGGCACGCCGCCAATGACCATGCGGATAACCCTTGCGCGAGAAGACAGCGCGCCGCGCATCGGCGACACGGTTTCAATACGCGCGAACATATACAAGTCCGGCCTGCCCGACGCGCCGGGCGCATTCGATTTCGCCAAATGGTCCTATTTCAATAAAATCGGCGCGGGCGGATACGCAAAGGAAAATCACACGGTCATTTCGGAATCGCAAGGCGGAGTTCGGAATTTTTTTCAGGACGCCAGGAACGAAATCCACACCAACATCGCTTTGCGGGCCTCGCGGAACGCCGTCATGCTGGCGGACTCATTGGTGCTTGGGCATTCGCGCGCCATGACGCGCATCGAGGCCGACAATATCCGCGCGTCCGGCCTGGCGCATGTGTTCACGATTTCGGGTCTGCACATGACGCTAATCGGCGGATGGTTTTTCTTCATATTCAATTTTATTTTCAGACACATTCCGCCGATTACGCGAAATTTCAACGCGGCTAAGTTCGCGGCTGTCGCGACTTGGATAAGCCTCGCCGGGTATCTCGCGATTTCCGGCGCAGGCGTCGCCACAATACGCGCGTTCGCTATGGCGAGTTTGGGATTCCTTGCGGTCATAGCCGGGCGGCGCGCGGTGTCGCTCAGGATATTGTGCCTATGCATGTTCGGCTTGCTGCTACTGCGGCCGCATTACGCTTTGGAGGCCGGATTTCAGATGTCATTCGCCGCGGTATTCGGCCTTGTATATTTCTTCGGCGGAAACCGCGAATATGAAAAGCGGACGAGAGCCCAAAAATTAAAGCGCGCGCTTTGGCTTTTGCTTGCGACTTCCCTAATATCCACGATTTTCACAATGCCGTTCGTCGCGCACCATTTCCACGCAATCGCAATTTACGGCGAAATTGGAAACCTGCTTTGCCTTACGATATTTTCGGTCTTGGTTTTGCCAATGACTTTGTTCGGGACAATCGCCGCGATGTTCGGGTCGTTCTGGCTGCTTGAAATGGCGGCCAAGGTTTATGGATTCTTATATGAAATAATAACATTCATCGCCGAAATGCCAAGCGCGCTTGTCTATATCCCAAGCATTCCAGGGTTCGCGCTTGCGTGCATAGCATTCGGCGGAGCGTTCATAATTCTTATGAAGGGGCGGGCAAGATGGCTTGGCACGGCGGCAATTCTTCTTTCGGTCATATATATTTTTGCCAAGCCAGAGCCTATAATGTATGTTTCGCGCGACAGAGAAGTCGTCGCGCTTATGACCGACAACGGGCATTTGCGCTTTAATATGCCGCGGTCGAAGGAAAACCCCTTTGTGTTCGAGTCCTGGTCGGGCCTTAACGCGGAACCGTATCCCGAAAGGAAAATGCGAAAGGCTTTCGGAAAAGGGTTCAAGGGCGAGAAGTTTTCATTGGAATGCTTGAAACAAAGCGACACCTGCATTTATAAGACGAAGAATTGGAGCGCAGGAATCGCGTTCCGATTTGTGGGCTTGGCAAAGAATTTGGATTATTTGTGCGAGAATACAGACTTTATAATTTCATTTGATAAAATAGATTATCCGAAATGCAAGGCGCGGATAATTCACGAGAACGCGCCATTTGTGATTTATCCAAGCGGCCGCGTCAAATTCGCCCCGGCACGCCGCCTTTGGCATAATCCGCGCTGACGAAGTATAATCCGCAGGCGGGGGCGGTTTGGCCAGCCGCCGTGCGGTTTTTCGCGTCAAGAATCGAATTTATATCCATTGGTTTCCCAAGCCCAATATCGACCAATGTTCCGACCATATTGCGGACCTGGTGATGAAGGAACGAGCGCGCCGAGAAATAGAAACTCAGCATATCGCCGTTCTTTTCAATGCGGACGGCGTCCAATGTCTTGACGGGCGACTTCGCCTGACATTCCGTCGAACGAAAAGAATTAAAATCATGCTGTCCCAATAATTTTTTCGATTCAGAAATCATTTTATCCATATCAAGCGGGCGCGGGACCCACCATGCGCGATTAGCAAGAAGTTTGGACGGACTGCGGCGGTTCAGAATATCATAGCGGTAATGGCGCGCGGTTGCGGAGAATCGCGCGTGAAAATCGTCCGCCACCCTCTCTGCCGACAGGACCGCCACCGACGACTCGCGCAGGTAAAAGTTCAGCGCGGCGCGGATGGTGTCGGGGGTTTCCTCTTTCGCAATATCAAAGTGCGCGGGCATTGCAAGCGCATGGACGCCCGCATCGGTGCGGCCGCAACCGACAACATCGACCTGTTCGCCACAAAATTCCAATATCGCGTTTTCCACAAGCGACTGGACCGACGGCCCCTGCTCGTTCTTTTGGAATCCGATAAGACCCGTGCCATCATATTCAAGGGTTAGGAGAATTCGCATTTGCCCCTCTGCCCGTTCATGAAATCCCGCCAGGACATCGGATTTTTCCCCGACGGTTGGACAAGTTCTATCAAGAGTTCATTATTCTTAACAAGCGTTTTAAGAATCCGCACATCAATCCCATTTATTTTCGTTTTGCCGCCAATGGCGCGGATTTGATTATGGATTTCCAGCGGCGTTTTATTCCAGTCTATAACAATATTATCGCCGATTTCTTTTTTGGCATACGACGGCTCGCCGACTTGCGGCGTTGCGGGAACGGGATTCTCTAAAAACTTTATCAGCATGCCGCTTGCAATCGCGCTTGCCTTGATTCTGATTTCTTCCGTCGTTTCATCCGGGCCGATTGGAAATTTTTCGCACGCGAACAAGTCGCCCGTATCAAGGCCCGATGCCATTTTCTGCAAACACACTCCGCTTTCCGCGTCGCCGTTCATAATCGCCGCCGCGACCGGGTGCGCGCCCCGGTATTTCGGCAACAGGCTGTAATGGACATTAATGCAAGGCGCGATGTCCAAGACGGCTTGCTTCAATATGACGCCGTAAGCCACGACGACGCAAAAATCCGGGCGCGGCAGGTTATGGATTTCATTAATGTTCGTATAGACCGGGAAATTTTTCGATTCCGCCCATAAATGCACCGGCGTTTTCGTTATAATATTCTTTCGGCCCACGGGTTTCGGCTCGCGCGTGAAGACAGCGACTATTTCATGCGCCGCCGCGATTTCGGCAAAAACAGGAACAACAAAATCCGGCGTTCCCATAAGGATGATTTTCACGACTGGGCCTTTTTGACTTTCTGCATTATCATCGCGCGTTTCAGGGACGATACATAGTCTATGAACAGCACGCCTTCCAAATGGTCGAATTCATGCTGGATTATGCGCGACGGAATACCATCGAAAGTTTCCGAGCGCGGCGCGCCGGTTTCATCCGTCCATTCCACGCGGACTTTCTCGGGCCGCGACACATGGGCATAGACCGGCCCCTTTGGTCCAAGCACGGACAAACAGCCCTCTTCCAGAGAAACCGAATTTTTGGAAAATTCGCACAAGCGCGGGTTAATCATTTTTACGACAGCGGAATCCTTGGTCGGGCGAAATATAAACATCCGCTTCAATACGCCGACCTGCGGCGCGGCAAGACCCGCGCCCTCGGATGCGGACATGGCGGCGACCATCGCATCCAATATTGCGCGGACTTCTGAATCGACTTTCTCCACCGCCGAAGATTTTTCGCGGAGCAATGTTTCGCCGACCTGCAAAATTCCCGTGTCAGTCTTCATGCTCAATCGCCATCTTCTTGTTCGATTGGATTCCGCTTTTGTCCTTTATCTTCTCGAACCAGGACGACATATTACCCTTGCCTTCTTTAAGCTGGCCCAAGGCATTATTATAGGAATCCTGCGCGACTTTCAGCTTCTTTCCGACATCATCGAAGTTTTCCGTAAAGCCGACATATTTCTCATACAATTTATTCACCATATCGACGACCGTTTCGATATTCTTGTCGCGCTTGTCGATTTTAAGCAGGGTATCTATCGTCCTCATCATCGGGAACAGAAGGCTCGGCGTCGCAAGCGCGACATTGTTCTTGAAGGAATATTGATAAAGCTCCGGCTCTTCTTCCAGCGCGGCCAGATACGAATGTTCAAGCGGCATGAACATAAAGACATAATCCAACTGCGAATCTTTCAGCTTGTTCTGATATTCCTTGCCGCCAAGCGTATCGATATGCTTTTTCGTCGCGGCGACGAATTCCCTGATGTGCCTTTTCCTTTCGATTTCGTCTTCGGCGTTAACGAATTTCATATAGCTTTCCAGCGACAATTTGGAATCGATTATGACGCGGCGATTATTCGGAAGGTTCAGGACATAATCCGGTCTTATATTTCTGCCCTCTTCCGCGCGGGCGAATTCTTCCTTGGAATATTCGCGGCCCTCGACAAACCCCAAAATCTCAAAAATGCGTTCAAGCTGGAATTCGCCCCAGTTGCCCTGCTGCTTCTTGTGTTTCAGAGCGTTCGCCAAGTCCGCCGCTTCCTTTTGAAGCGCGCCGCTTTGCGCAATCATGGTTTTCATCTGCTCCGCGAAGCTCACTTTATTTTCCACAAAATTCTTCAATATATCTTTTATCTGGTTGTTCAGCGGGTCAAGCATGACACCCAGCTTTTCCTGTTGCTCCGCCGCGACGGATTTTTTCTGATGTTCCAACAGTTCCGCTGAAATCAGCCTGAAATGGTCGGCCATCTTGGAATTCACCGCACGGTTCTCGGCTTCCAAGGCCGCCGCGCGTTGAGCCATGACCACATATTTATATTGCGAGAACAAGCGGCCGATTAGAAAACCAGCAAGCAGCGCGGCGGCAAAAACCAAGACAAGTTCAAGCATTACAACTCCATCGTTTTGGTTTTGATTTTTTCGTTAAGGTTTTTTATAAACTCTTCAAGTTTGATTCCGTTAATTTGCTTGTTGTCGCGGGTGCGTATCGATACCGTGCCTTCCACCACCTCCTTTTCGCCAAGCACAACCATATATGGAATCTGCGCAAGCTGCGCGTCCCTTATGCGCTTTTGCATAGAATCCGACGAATACATTTTTTCCGCACGGAAACCACCCAAGGCCTTCGCAATCTTGTCCGCGTAATCGTGCTGCGTTTCCGAAATCGGAATGACCGCGATTTGCACCGGCGCAATCCAAACCGGCAGGCGGCCCGCGGTATGCTCTATCAATATCCCGCCGAACCGTTCAAGGCTTCCGAACAAGGCGCGATGAAGCATAATCGGGCGTTTTTTATTTCCGTCTTTGTCCACATAATGAAGGTCGAACCGTTCCGGCAGGTTCATATCGAACTGCAATGTTCCGCACTGCCATTCGCGGCCGATTGCGTCCTTCAACACGAATTCCAATTTGGGGCCGTATATCGCGCCTTCGCCCGGGAACAATGTGTATTCGTATCCGCCGTTTTCAAGCGCGCTTGCAAGCGCGGCTTCGGATATGTCCCAGACCTCGTCGCTGCCGAGGCGTTCTTCCGGGCGCGTCGAAAGTTTTATGCGGACGCTGTCGAAACCGAAGTCCTTATAGATGTCCATGATTAGCTTTATAACCGAAACGCATTCGGATTCCACCTGCTCTTCCGTGCAGAAGATGTGCGCGTCGTCCTGGGTGAATTCACGCACGCGCATAAGCCCAAACAAAGAGCCGCTGCTTTCGTATCTGTCCACCTTGCCGAATTCGGAGATTTTAAGCGGCAGGTCGCGGTATGATTTTATGCCCTGCTTATAAACAAGCATTCCGCCCGGACAGCTTACCGGCTTTACCGCGAATTCGCCGTCCTCGTCCCGGACATGGGCGTAATAAATATGCTCGGCATACATTTTCCAATGGCCGGAAGTCTCGAACATCTTGCGGGCGCAAACGGCGGGAGTATTGATTTCCAAATATCCCTCGGCGTCCTGGCGCGCGCGCATATAGGACATAAGGCTTTGGAAAAGCGTCCAGCCCTTCGGGTGCCAGAAAACGCCGCCCGGGGCGTATTCAGGCTCGAAATGGAACAAGTCCATCGCCGCGCCGATTTTGCGGTGGTCGCGGGCGGCGGCTTCCTCCATCATCTTCAAATGCGCGTCCAGTTCTTCTTTGGTCGCAAAGGCGTCCACATAAATCCTTTGCAGCATTTTGTTTTTGGAATCGCCCTTCCAATACGCACCGGCCAGTTTCGAAATCTTGAACGCGTCCTTCGGCAGTTCCTTGGACGATGCGACATGAGGCCCGCGGCAAAGGTCGGAGAAATCGCGGAACTTATAGACGCTGACCGTTTCATCCGGGATGTCCCGGACCCATTCCAATTTATAGGGTTGGTCCTTGAAGATTTCCAAGGCTTCCTTTTTCGATACCGTTTTTTGCTCGAAACGGCCGTCGGATTTTATCAAGTTCCTCATTTCCTTTTCGATTTTCGGAAAGTCTTCCGGGACGAAGCGATGTTCGGTGTCAAAGTCGTAATAGAATCCGTTCTCTATCGCAGGACCGCCGGCGAACCGGACACCGGGGAAAAGTTTCTGCACCGCCGCGGCCATGACATGGGCCAAGGAATGACGGATTATTTCAATATCATAGTTCATTTTCAGTTTCCTTCTTATCGTTGGTAATTTTACCTTATTCTTTTCGTTTTGCAATAACAAAAAAACCGCCCGAATTGCTTCGGGCGGTTCAATCGGCCTGGATACAGGCGATTAGCTTCCCGAAGCGCGACGACGGATGGTCGGCGTCTTGGACGCGCCGCTAGTCGTAGCCTTCATGCCAGAGTCCTTGGCGACTTTGTTCACGCCTTTGGCTGCGGCAGCGTTGCCTTCGTGGGATTCCTTCTTGTCTTCCGCCTTGATTTGGCCAGCGGATTTCGCGGCCGGGTCGCGGTCGACCAATTCGATAATCGCCATCGGCGCGGCGTCGCCATAGCGGAAGCCGGCCTTCAACACGCGGGTGTATCCGCCCGGGCGTTTGGCATAGCGCGGGGCCAAAACCTCGAACACTTTTTTCACCAGCGTTTCATCGCGCAGAAACGCGTTCAGGTTGCGGCGGTTCGCCAAGTTGTCGACCTTGGCCTTGGTTATCAGCTTTTCAACGATAGAGCGAAGGTCTTTGGCCTTTGGCAATGTGGTTTTGATTTGCTCGCGCGTTATCAGCGCCTTGGACAGGGACAGAAAAAGCCCCTTGCGCGCGTTATGGTCGCGGTTGAATTTGCGGCCCGACATTCTGTGTCTCATATTTTCGCTCCTTTGCGTTTATGCCCGTAATGGGATTAGACATGGTTCAAGCCCGGAGATTCCGGCACTTGAAACTTTTGGTTCGCAGGATTTTAACCCGGCGCCCGCAAAAAGTCAAGGTTTAATCAGCGGCAGTGCTGAATGATTTCTTCAAGTTTGGCGGCGTTCGCGGCGTCCAGTTTCAGGTCGCCCTTGTCGCCGTATTTCTTTATGCGCAAAACCTCGCTCCAAACGACTTTCCTGGCGAAGAAGTTTTTATACCAGCCGTCCCTGGACGCATGAAGGTTCAAGAACGGACACCACATATCGTTCATGAAGGGGCCGTTGTAATGCGCCTCGTATGAAATCGTTTCGATTTTAGTTTCGGGCGGCAGGACTGCCCGCGCGGTAAGTTTCTGGCGCAGGGAATATGTGGCGTCGGATAAAATCACAATTCCGTTCGGGTTATTCATGAATTCCAAATTCCGCGAGTTCACCCAGTTTTCGCGCGTGTTGGTGCTTCGGTATTCCGTGCAGACATTCAGAGGTCCGGCAACTTTTTCAAGCCTTTTTCGGATTATATACGATTCCGAATTATGCAGGATGTCAGCCCATTTGATTTTGTTCCGGCGCGCCATCAATCGCATAAGCACGGTTTCCGGCGTCAGCTTCTTATATATCGGATTTACTCCACCCGAAACAACTATTTTAGATTCTTTAATATTTTCAAGTTCATTGAACTTCCCAATCATGGCGTTCAAGTTGGCGATGGAACAAACAAACAGAGTTTTCCCGGAAATGTCATAGTCCGCGTCGGGCTGGAAGATGAAATCCGTTATCAGCTGGACCAGCTTGCCGCTGAATTTCGGGGTTGCGGGAAGTTTCGATATTTCTCTTTGCATTTTGCCCTCCTTAGAATTGGATTCCGAATCTTGCGCCGACGGATATATCGCCGTCGCTTAAATCCGTATCCAGGCCGCCATTTGACCGGACGCTTTTGAAGTTGCGCGCGATGTATGGCATGACCGCGGCATTTTTGGAGATATTATAGAGCGCGCCGATTGTCATGTCGCGCTGCCATATAAACTCCGTGTGATACTGATTGTCATAGTTTTCCAGCAGAACATTGTAATTCATTTCCGCGAATATTCCCCATTTCGGGTTCATCTGATAAAGCAGCCGTCCCTGGAACAAAAGGTCGACCGCGAAGAAATCATAAACATACGCATAACTGCGATACCTTAAAAGCCCGGTCGCGCTCCAAGACCATTTGTCGTCCATGACGCCGTAGATTTTCGCGCCGCCGGTCGGAACCGTATCGGACACCGTAAGCTCATACTTTCCAATCAGGTCCAGGTTGAACTCCCTGCCATGAATCAAAGTGTAATCCACGCCGATTGCGTTGGCGGACACGCTTTTCTTCTCCAAGAATATCGTCAGTAAGTCGCCGAAGCCGTATTGAAGGCTGTCCAGCGACATCAAAACCCGGCCATTGTCCGCGCCGCCGATGTCGGGCTTTGCAAACGCGGCCGCGAACCCTGCGAAGAACTGGCCCTTGCCGACGCTGTATGTCGGGTCAAGCGGAGTCAAAGCAAAAGCGGGCAATGCGAACAGCGACACGAAAAACGACAGGATTATCTTCTTCATTTCATCTCTCCAAAGTTTCCATATTTTTCTTATACTTCCTCATCATCGAATGAAAGTTCGCATGGAACGCCAAATCGTGCGCGACATCGGGAAGCCCCTTTTTGGAAGCGACCGAATAATCGGGCCAGAACGCCGCGACAGTCCAAGGCATAATCATCTTGTCCAAAACAACCGTGAACGCCCCGATTGCCGAAGTGGCGTCATAAACCGGAAGATGGTCCATCGGGAAAGGTTCGCGCTCGTGAATTTTGCCCCTGTATATCGCAAGATACAAACCAATGTCTTTGACGGTTTGGAAATATATCCCGTCCAGCTCCCCGATGTTTTTCTTTCTGAATTCCCTGGCCGCCGCTTCAAGTATATTCGGGCATTTGGCATAATCCTTGCCGTGCAGGCCGACAGTCTCGTGCTTGTAATCGACCGCATAGCCGTTGTATGTCTGCGCGCCGCTTCCCGATATGTTGTATTCGATTATCGAACCGTCTTTAAGACCCGCAGCCAGATTTTCGCCAAGGGTCTTTTGGACATATTCAAAAGACATCGCTTCGGACATATTATCTTCCCAGGGCTTTCATTTCTTTCATGTTGCCGCGGATGACGGCGCGAAGGCCCTGCGTCGACAGCAAATACGACGCTACATCGTCAATGCCTTCCCTGGATGCCTCCGAAAGGTTTTTCCAATTGCTCATGAAGAACCAAGGGGCTATCAATCCGTCAAGTTTGACCGTGAACACGCCGTATTTGTCCATGGCGTATTTCGGAGTATGGTCGAACGGGAATGCGGCGTCCTTGTCATTATACAGCCAAGGCGCGACCGTGCGGAAATAAATGTCCTCCAATTTCCCGACCTTTTCCATCTTGAATATTTTTTTGGCTTCCTCAAAAAGGCCGACGATATTATGGGCGTAATACTCGACCTCAAAGCCGTTGTATTTCTGCACGCCGCGCTTTGCGAAGTCATAGCGGACGGTTTCGCCCTTTATAAGGCTTTGCTTCAAATCAGCGCGCAATGTTTGCTGAATGGAATCGAAACGGGTTATAATCTTTGTTCTATTCTTGGACATTTTTCTTCCTTTTTTGGTTTTCCTAAGGGATATATTACAACTATTTATTATATTGTCAATATATTTTTTGTCAAATTATCACTTGACAGAATAAGAACTCGGGTTATAATCGGACTGAACCAACAAAAAGGATACCGTCATGAATCCCAATATAAAACCCCTTCCCTCGTTCGAATACGACGACGCAAGCTATGCGAAAATCGCCCGAATCTTAGAGCCGAGATACAAGCTCCTTAACAACGGCGACGCCAAGATTATCGCGGTCCATATGTCAAAACTTAGATGGCGCAAACCGATGGAGCTTGGAACCAAAATCAAAAATCCCATTTACAACAAATATGGCCGCGTCGCGGCCTTCCGCGTGCAGTTCCAGACGGGGGGGGGTATGGCTCGGCCTTTGCATAAGGTTTCGGACTGGTTCTATCTTAAAGAATACCCGACCGCGAAACTTTTGGATAAATACGGCTATTCGTGTTTCGCTGAAAGCCTTAACAAGGACCTGTGCCTGGCCACGAACATAATCCGCTCGCTTAAAGACTATTCCGAGAGGTGCATATAATGGGAAACAAAACCCTCGCATTATTGCTGATTGCGCTCGGCGCGGCGAACGCCGCGCAGAACAGTATCGCCAAGCAGTTCGAAGATTCCGCCAGCTATGTCAGAAAAACCAAGAACAACCGCGTGTGCGGGATAACCGACGAAGGCATAAAAGCTTGGAACAACATATACATAAACCAAGCCTTCGATTACCATGAAAAAGACATACGCAATGCGCAGGAAATATATACGAAGCTATTGGCCGAAAATTGCTGCGGAAACAACCGCGCGCAAGTAATATTGGGCCAATTAACGATATACTGCGAGAAATAAAAAAGCCCCCTTTCGGGGGCTTTTTTCATTACTTATATGGATTCTCGAATTTCTTCGACAGCTCGGAAATATTCTCGGGCGGCCAGCCGGGAACATCCATGCCGAATGTCAGGCCCATCGCTTCCAGCTGAGCCTTGATTTCGTTCAAGGATTTCCGACCGAAGTTCGGGGTTTTCAGCATATCGTTCTCGGTCTTTTGGACCAGTTCGCCGATATAGTTCACCTTGTCGTTCTTCAAGCAATTGTTCGCGCGGACGGACAATTCCAATTCGTCCACATGCTTCAACAATTTCGGATTGAACGGAAGGCTTGCAAGCAGGTCCTTCTTTTCGTCTTCGGCCTCGGGCGCGACATCCTCGAAATTGATGAACGGGTTCATTTGGTCCGCCAGTATGCGCGCCGCGAAAGCGACCGCGTCTTCCGGCGAAACAGAGCCGTTCGTCTTGACCGTCATAACCAGCTGGTCGAAGTCGACCCTTTGGCCCACACGCGTTTCAGAAACATCCACCGCGACATTCAGGACCGGCGAATAAATCGAATCCACTGCGATAAATCCAATCGGGTCGCCCTCTTTCTCGTTCTGTTCGGCCGGGACATAGCCCTTGCCCAAACCAAAATTGATTTCCATGTTCATGACCGCGCCTTCGGACATATGACAAAGCACGACATCCTTGTTCATGACTTCCAAGCCAGCCGGGCATTCTATCATTCCGCTTGTGACAGTCATCGGGCCCTTGGCCTTCAATGTCGCCTTCAAAGCGTTTTCCGTTTCGGCCTTGAAATAAACGCCCTTCAAATTCAATATAATATCCGGGACATCCTCGCGCACTCCGGCGATGGACGAGAATTCATGCTGAACGCCCTCTATCTTAATAGAGCGCGGCGCGCAACCCTGCAAGCTGGACAACAGGACGCGGCGAAGCGCGGTGCCAAGCGTGTGTCCGAATCCCTTTTCCAAAGGCTTCGCGGTTATGGTCGCAAGATTCGGATTGTCGTTGTCGATTTTTATTTCAAGTTTTTTGGGCTTGCTTAAAGTCGTCCAGTTTTTTTCAATCATTCCGAGTCCTTTTGTTCTGTGTTTTATAAAATATCAAACCGCATTAAACGCGGCGGGCTTTCTTCGGACGGCAGCCGTTGTGCGGCACGCGCGTCGTGTCAGTAATCGAATTCACGACCAATCCGGCGGCTCCAAGTCCGCGGACGGCGGCCTCGCGGCCGTTGCCGGGTCCGCGCATAAGGACATCCACGGTGCGGACACCCATGTCGGCGGCTTTCTTCGCCAGGCTTTCGGCGACGACCGAGGCGGCGTAAGGCGTCGATTTCTTCGCGCTTTTGAAGCCGCTGACGCCGGAAGTTCCCCAGGCCAAAACCGCGCCGGAAATATCCGTAAGCGTTATCCTGGTGTTGTTGAATGTCGCCAAAACATGCGCGACGGCATGGCTTACTTTGCGAACTGTTTTCTTTTTATTTGCCGGTTTTACTGCCATATTCGTTCAGCTCCTGTTATTTGCCTTTGCTGGCCGCGCCCGCGACCGCGATTCTTTTGCCCTTCCTTGTGCGCGCGTTGGTGCGCGTGCGCTGACCGCGGACTGGAAGGCGGTTCCTGTGGCGGATGCCGCGATATGTCTTCAAATCCTGCAAGCGCTTGATATTCATGGCGATTTCTTTCCTGACATCGCCCTCGACTTTCAGATTTTTCTCGATGTAATTACGAATGTTTATGACATCGGAATCCGTCAAATCCTTGGTGCGCAGAGAGTCCTTGAAGCCCAAAGCCTTCACGATTTCCTTCGCCTTTTTCGGGCCGATTCCGTATATATAAGTGAGGCTTGTTTCAACCCGTTTTTCCGTCGGTATGTTAACACCAGCTATTCGCGCCACTGTTATCTCCTTTTCATTTGTGCGGTTATTTTAACCGCTTTGGCTGGAAAGTCAATCAGAATTAGACCCTGAACCGACTTTTCCTGTTCGCTTTCTTAATCACGCTGGCATACTGCTTGGCGATTAAATGGGATTGGATTTGCGTCATGGTGTCAAGCGCGACGCCGGCCACAATCAGGACCGATGTGCCGCCGATGACCACGGGCATTCCGAAATGGGTGTTAAGGATAATCGGCACGACGCAGACAGCGATAAGGTAAAGGACGCCGATAACGGTCACGCGCGACACCAAATTGTCCAGGAACTTCATGGTTTGCTCGCCAGGGCGGATCCCGGGGACATAGCCGCCGTTGTTTTTAAGGTTGTTCGCGGTTTCCTCGGAATTGAACACGACCGCCGTTTGGAAGAACGCGAAGAACGCGACCAAAACCGTGAAAAGCGCGATATAGGACCATGTTCCGTAAGTGAAGAACGCCATGACATTCTGGACATAGACATTGTCGCTTTGCATGAATTTTCCGGCGAAGGCGGGCAACATCATAATGGATGAAGCGAACACGGGACCCATGACGCCCGACATATTGATTTTAATCGGCAAGTACGAGCTGCTGGCCTGGGCCGCCGCCGCGCCCGCCGCCGCGGTTTGGCGCGGGTAAAGAATCTGAATCCTTCGCTGGGCCTGCTCGAAGAAAGCGATAAGCGCGACTATGCCAAGGACAAACGCCACGACCATCAACATCATGAACGGCGAAACCTGGCCCACGCCGCCCAGCTCCAACAATCTGGCCAAGCCGCTTGGAAGCTCCGCGACTATGCCCGCGAATATAAGCAGGGACGCGCCCTGACCCACGCCGCGCGCGGTTATTTGCTCCGCCAGCCACATCACGAACGATGTTCCGCCGACCAATGCTATGACCGTCGAGATTCTGAATCCGATTCCGGGATTTATAACCGCGAACTGCCCGTTCACCGGAGCCATCGATTCCAATCCGCCCGCGACCGCCCAGGCTTGGATTGCGCAAAGCACGACCGCAAGATAGCGGGTGTATTGGTTGATTTTTATGCGGCCCGACTCCCCTTCCTTGCGAAGTTCGGCAAGGCCTTTGGATGTAGCCGTAAGCAGCTGTATGACTATGCTGGCCGAGATATATGGGAAAATGTTCAGGGCCATAATGCTCATGCGGGACAAACTTCCGCCCGAGAAGACATCGAACATTCCCATAAGGCCGTTGTCGCCCTGGAAGAAATGCAGAACCGCCGAAGCATTGACGCCTGGAAGCGGAATGAACGAGCCGATGCGATAGACCAACAGCGCAAGCAGCGTGAATATTATCCGCTTTTGCAGGTCCGAGAGCTTTGAAAACATTCCGATGAACGAGTTCATTTATTACTTAGGCCTTCTTTGTTTTTTTCACGGCCGATTTTTTGGCGGCCGGTTTCTTTTCGGTCTTTTCGGCTTTATTCGCGGCGTCTTTTTTCGCGGGCTGGGCGATGGAACCGCCAGCCTTCTTGATTGCGGCTTCCGCGGACTTGGACCATTTGACGGCTTCGACCTTGATGGCTTTTTTGATTTCGCCCGCGCCAAGGACTTTAAGGCCCCCTTCCGCGCGGTTGATAAGTTTCGCGGCCTGCAAAGCGGCGATGTCTATAACCTTGTCGGCGGCGAGCTTTTTATCCTCGATAGCCTTTTCGATTTTTCCGATATTGATTTCGGCGAAGCTCTTGCGGAACAGATTGAAAAATCCGATTTTGTTCAAGCGGCGGTAAATCGGGGTCTGTCCGCCCTCGAATGTCCTGACGCCGGAAGTTCCCGAGCGAGCCTTTTGCCCCTTGTGTCCGCGGCCGGCGGTTTTGCCCTTGCCGCTTCCTATGCCGCGACCCAGTCGTTTCTTCGACGGGCGCGCGCCCAAATTATCAGCCAATGCGTTCAGTTTCGTCATTTCATGTTCTCCTGTTTATAAGCAATGCACCATTCCGCCATGCCGCTTGAAAGCAGCTTGCAGAATCGCGTTATCTTTCATGATTTGCATTATGAATTCCTTCCTTCTTTTGCCTTTCTTCATGCCAGCGGCCTCTGCGATGCGTTTTTCCAAGTCCTCGACCGTTATCATTTTGCCCAACGATTTGTCCTTGTTCACAGGTATGACGGAAAATTCGACAGACATTTTTATCCCTCTACTTTTATAAGGTGTTTAACTTTTTCGACCATTCCCTTCACCGAGTCGGTCATCGGAAGCTCCTTCGATTTTCCAATGCGCCCAAGGCATAGCGCGGCAAGGATTTTCCTTTGGGCTTCCGGCTTGTGGATGACGCTTTTGATTTGCGTGATTTTGACTTTTTGCATAACCTTTCCTCTTTTATTATTCGGCGGCGGCTTCTTTCACCGGCTTGCCGTCGCGCGCGGCGACGATTTCCGCGACGGACTTGCCGCGGCGGGCGGCGACCGTTTTCGGAGAATTCATATTGCGGAACGCGGCGAACGCGGCGCGCACGACATTATACGGATTGTTCGAGCCTTTGGATTTCGCAACGACATCCTGCACGCCAAGGCATTCGAAGACCGCGCGCAGCGCGCCGCCCGCGATTATTCCCGTTCCCGGAGTGGCCGAGCGGATGATGACCTGGCCCGCGCCGAATTTCGCCGGCATATCGTGGTGCAATGTGCGGCCCTCTTTCAAAGGCACATGAATCATGGCGCGCTTGGCGGCCTTGTTCGCCTTTTGCACGGCCGATTGAATTTCCAAAGCCTTGCCGAGTCCAAAACCGATTTTACCCGCCTTGTCGCCGACGACCACCAGGGCCGAGAACGAAAAGTTCTTTCCGCCCTTGACCGTTTTCGCAACGCGGTTTATATGAACCAACTTGTCCGTCAGGTTGTCGCCTTGAAGATTGCCGCTGTTTATCTTTGCCATTTTTTATTTTCCCTTGTTGTTAAAATTCCAGTCCGCCTTCGCGCAACGCGTCCGCCAAAGCCTTTATCCGCCCATGATACTTATACGCGCCGCGGTCGAAATATACATCCTTGACCTTCGCCTTTTTCGCGCGCTCGGCAAACGCCTTGCCGACCAGCTTCGCGCCGTCGACCGTCCAGCCCTTGCCCTTGAATGTTTTTTCGCAGGAAGATGCCGAAGCCAAAGTCTTCCGCGCGACATCGTCGATAGCCTGGACATAAATATGGCGGCCGGTGCGGTGAACCGACAAGCGGACCTTGCCAGGATTTTTCTTCTTGGCGGCGAAGCGGTTCCTTTTCAGCCTGCGGGTAAAAGTATCCAAATGTAGTTTCATATTCGTTTGTCCTTTTGTTAATCCTCTTTCTTGCCTTCCTATGCAACCTTACGACGCGCAAATCAAAAATTTTCCAACAACGAAAATTTTTGTCCGCTTATACGCTCGGTTTCATCTCAGTCGTCCTTTATTATTTCTTCTTGCCTTCTTTGCGGCGAATGGTTTCGTTCTTATAGAATATGCCCTTGCCCTTATACGGCTCCGGCTTTCTGACTTTTTTCACGGTGTCGGCGAACTGCCCGACTTTCTGCTTGTCAATGCCGACGATATTGAATTCCGTCGGAGCGACGATTTCAACGGAGAGTCCGGCAGGTATCGGAAGAACGACATCATGCGAATAACCCGCGACCAAAACCAAATCCTTGCCCTTGACCGACGCCTTGAATCCGACGCCTTTCATTCCCATTTCTTTTTTGAATCCTTTCGACACTCCTTCGACCGCGATTTTGATATTGCGGGTCATGCCGCCCCACATCGCGCGCGAAGCCTTGTCCTCGGCGTCCTTCGGAGAAACCGTTATCTGGTTGTCCTTGATTTCAATGCCCACCAAGTCCGCGTTCTTGTGCGCGAGGCTTACTTCGTTGGTTCCCTTCGGCCCCTTCACCACAATAACATCGCCGTTTTTGGAAACGGTTACGCCGCTGGGGATTACAACCGGGTATTTTCCTGCTCTTGACATTTTAACACATCTCCTATCTTATATGACCTGGCACAATACTTCGCCGCCCAAGTTTTCCTTACGCGCCTTATAGTCCGCCATGACGCCTTTCGGCGTGGACACTATGACAACGCCCAGTCCGTTAAGGACTTTGGGAAGTTTGGTGGATTTGGAATAGACGCGGCGGCCCGGCTTGGACACTATGCGTATTTCCTGAATCGCGCCCGCGCCTTGGACATATTTCAGGTCCACGATTATCTCGGACTTGGCGTCCGAAACTTTTTTCATCTTGAAGCCCTCGATGAAGCCTTCGTCCTTCAAGACGCCCAGGACATTCTGGCGCAAGCCGGAAGCCGGCATGGAAACCTGCTCCTTGCCCGCGTTCTGCGCGTTCCGAATTCTTGTTATCATATCGCCGATGGGATGAGAGAACGACATATTTTTACCCCTTTATTATTTCTTTGTTTCTTACCAGCTTGATTTCCTGACGCCCGGCAGTTTTCCTTCGCTTGCCAAGGTCCTGACCTGCTGGCGGCACAATCCGAACTGACGGCTGTATGCGCGCGAGCGGCCTGTGATGGCGCAGCGGTTATGAAGGCGCACGGCGGCCGAGTTGCGCGGCAGCTTCGCCATTTTCTTCATGGCCTCTATGCGTTCTTCCGGCGTCGATTTCAGCGACATCTTGGCTTTCAGCGCGGCGCGCTTTTTGGCCAGTCCCGCGACCATCTTGACGCGTCTTTTCTGTTTTTCAATCAAAGCTGTCTTTGCCATCTGTTCCGTTCCTTTGTTATTTAAGCACCAACGGCATATTGAATCCGGCCAAAAGGGCCAAGGCTTCCTTATCCGTTTTTGCGGTTGTTCCAATCACAATGTCCATTCCGCGAATGGAATCCATCTTATCAAAGTCGATTTCCGGGAATATCAAATGCTCCTTGATACCGAAAGCATAGTTGCCGTGGCCGTCGAACTTGGACTTGGAAAGACCCTGAAAGTCCTTGATGCGCGGCAAAGCCACCATAACCAGCTTGTCCAAAAAGTCATACATGCGCGCGCCGCGAAGGGTTACTTTGACGCCGATGGGCTGACCCTGGCGCAGGCGGTATGTGGCGATGGATTTTTTCGCAAGAGTTATGACGGGCTTTTGTCCCGAAATCGCGGTCATGTCGGCGAAAGCCGAATCCAGTTTCTTCTTGTCGGCCGCGGCCGCGCCGACGCCCATGTTCAGGACGATTGCTTTCAGGCGCGGAACGGCCATGTCGTTCCTGTATCCGAACTCCTTTTTAAGCTCGGGAACTATTTTGTCCTTATAAATTTTCTGCAAGCGGCTTTTGTTTGCCATTTTCTTAGACTCCATGACTTATACCTCCGAACCGGACTTTTTCGCAATGCGGATTTTCTTTCCGCCCGCAACCTTGTATCCGACGCGCGTCGGCTTTTGGGTTTTCGGGTCGATAAGCGCGACATTGGAAACATGAATCGAGCGTTCGACATCCTCTACATGGCCAGGTTTTTCCTGGGTGGGTTTGATGTGCTTTTTGACGCGGTTCACGCCCTGGACTATGACGCGGAACTCGGTCGGAATCGCTTTCAAGACCTTGCCCTTAACGCCCTTGTATTTTCCCGATATGACTATGACTTCGTCGTTCTTTTTGATTTTCATTACCGTGGCCTCTTATATGACTTCGGGTGCCAAAGACATAATCTTCTGCACATCGTGTTTGTTTCTTGTTTCGCGCGCGACCGGCCCGAAGATACGGGTGCCTATCGGTTCCATGTTGGTCTTGTTCACAAGGACGACCGCATTGTCGTCGAAACGAATGACCGAGCCGTCGGCCCGCTTCACATCGTATTTCACGCGGACAATCATGGCGCGCTGGACGGTTCCCTTCTGGACCTTGCCGCGCGGGATCGCGTCCTTTATGGCGACGACTATGACATCGCCTATGGTCGCGTATCTGCGATGGCTTCCGCCCAAGACCTTGATGCACTGGGCCTTTTTCGCACCGCTGTTGTCAGCGACATTCAAAATTGTTTCGTTCTGTATCATGTCTTCGCTTTCCTTTTATTATTCCGCGTCGCCCGCGACCGATTTGTCCTTCGCGTGCCCGACGATACCCAAGACGACCCAAGACTTGGTTTTGGAAATCGGGCGGTTCTCGCAGATTTCGACAATGTCGCCGACCTTGTATTTGTTTGCCTCGTCGTGGGCCTTGTATTTCTTGCTTTGCTTCACGAACTTTTTGTAAAGCGGATGGCGTTTTCTTGTATCGACATTGACGACGACCGTCTTGTCCGACTTCGCGCTTATGACATTTCCCGTAAGTATGCGTTTTGGCATTTGTGTTTCCCCTTTATTTCTTGGCCGCCGGCTTTTTCAGCGCGGAGATTTTCGTTGCGACGCGCGCGACTTCGCGGCGAGCCTTCCTGACGAGGTGAGTCTGCTGCAACTGGCCCGCGGTCTTTTGGAAGCGCAGGTTCATCTGCTCTTTCTTCAAGTCGGTGAGCTTTCCGGCAAGCGCTTCCGCCGTCAAGTTTTCCGTTTTGTTCATTTCTTTCTTTGCCATTTCGGTTTTCCTTAATTTGCGTGGCGGGCTACGATTTTTGTTTTGACGGGAAGCTTCGCGGCGGCCAATGTCAAAGCCTCGGACGCGGTGGCTTCCGAAACGCCGTCCACTTCAAACATTATGCGGCCGGGTTTCACGCGGCAGCACCAGTATTCAATCGCGCCCTTTCCCTTACCCATGCGGACTTCGGCGGGTTTTTTCGAAACCGGAACATCCGGGAATATGCGAATCCAAACGCGGCCGGCGCGCTTCATGTGGCGCGAAATAGCGCGGCGGGCGGCTTCGATTTGACGGGCCGTCACGCGCTCCGGGCTTTGGGCTTTAAGGCCGAACGAGCCGAACGCGAGTTCGGAACCGCCCTTGGTGTTTCCATGAATGCGGCCCTTGTGCTGCTTCCTAAATTTGGTCTTGATGGGCATCAACATTATCTGACCTCTTTATTTTTCGGGCCGCGGTTTCCGGCGGTCGCCGCGAATTCGCGCGGGCCGGACATTTCGTTCGCCAGCTTTTCCTCGTTCACGACATCGCCGGTATAGACCCAAACCTTGACGCCGATAATTCCATAGGTCGTCTTGGCCTGGACCGAGGCATAGTCGATGTCGGCGCGCAGAGTGTGAAGCGGTATGCGGCCTTCGCGCATCGATTCCTCGCGCGCGATTTCAGCACCGTTCAAGCGGCCGCTGACCGTAATCTTTATTCCCTTGGCGCCCGCCTTTTCCGCGTTCTGCATAGCTTTTTTCATGGCGCGCTTGAAGGACACGCGGCCCTCGATTTGCTGGGCAATGGATTTGCCGACCAAAGTCGCGTTAATGTCGGCTTTGCGGACTTCGACTATGTTCACGATAACATTGTCGTTATTCACCAGCTTTTTTATACCGTTGCGCAACGCTTCGATGTCGGCGCCGTTCTTGCCGATGATGATTCCGGGGCGCGAGCTGTGGATTGTTATGACAAGTTTCTTCGCAAGCCTTTCGATTACAACCTTGGCAAGGCCGGCCTTTTCAAGTTTCTTTTCCAAGAACGCGCGGATTTTGTAATCTTCCATAAGGAACGCGGCATAGTTCTTCTTGGACGCGGTCCAGCGGGAATCCGAAGTCTTGTTAATCATAAGGCGGTTCGCAATCGGCGATACTTTCTGACCCATTTTATTTATCCTCTTTCTTGGCTGCTTTCTTCGCGGGTTTTTCGGCCGCAGCTTTCGGCTCGGCGGATTCAAGGACCAGCGTCAGGCTGGAAAACTTTTTAAGTATAGGCCTGGCCGAGCCTTGCTTGGCTGGAAAAATCCTTTTCATCGTGATGGCTTTTCCCACCCACGCTTCCTTCACAATCAGGCTGTCGGCGGACAATTTCCGATTGTTCTCGGCATTGGCGACGCCGGAAAGCAAAGACTTCCTGACATCTTCCGACGCGCGCTTTTTGGACATGGTCATAACTTCTATAGCCTTGCCCGCAGACAATCCGCGGATTTGGCCCGCGATAAGATTCAGCTTCTGCGCGCTGGTGCGGATAAGGCGGTTAAAAACCCTTACCTGATTGTCCGATAAACCGTATTTCTTTGCCATTCTTCTTCACCTTTTATTTTTTCGCCGGGGCCGAAGTCGTCGCGGTCTTGTTCGCCGCATGACCCTTGAAAACGCGCGTCGGCGCGAATTCGCCCAATTTATGCCCAATCATGTCTTCCACAATCGAGACCGGGATGAACTTCTGCCCGTTGTGGACATTGAATGTAAGACCCACCATCTGCGGTATTATGGTAGAGCTGCGCGACCAGGTCTGTATCGGCTTTCTGTCGTTGGCTTCATTGGCCTTCGCCGTTTTCTTCAAAATCGACGGATGGGCATAAGGACCTTTCCAAATTGAACGAGACATTTTTATCAGCTCCTATTTATTTCTTTTTTGCGACATGGCGCGAGCGGATTATCATGCGCTGCGTGCGTTTGTTCTTTCTTGTGCGGTATCCCTTGGACGGAACGCCGGTGCGGGACACAGGCGTGTGGCCCTTGGATTTTCCGTTTCCGCCGCCCATCGGGTGGTCGACAGGGTTCATCGCGATACCGCGCGTGGTCGGGCGAATGCCAAGCCACCTGGCGCGGCCCGCCTTGCCCAGCGAAACATTCCTTTGGTCCGGGTTGGAAACAACGCCGACGGTCGCCATGCAGTCGGACAGGACCTTGCGCAATTCGCCCGAGTTCATCTTAATCTGGGCGTAAATTCCGTCCTTACCCATCAGCTGGACCGAGCAGCCCGCCGAACGGGCAAGCTGTCCGCCCGCGCCCGGCTTCGTTTCCACATTGTGAACCACGGTTCCAATCGGCATATTTTTAAGCGGCATCGCGTTGCCCGGCTTGATGTCCGCGAAGTCGCCGGACACGACGATGTCGCCGACGGAAAGTTTCTGCGGAGCCAATATATAGGCCAGCGATTTATCCTTGTATTCGACAAGCGCGATGAACGCGGTGCGGTTCGGGTCGTATTCAAGACGCATGACTTTCGCGTCCATGCCTTTTTTCGCGCGCTTGAAATCTATGACGCGGTATTTCTTCTTGTGTCCGCCGCCCTGATGGGGAACGACGACATGGCCGAAATTATTGCGGCCGCCGTTGGATTTAAGACCAACCGTCAAAGACTTTTCCGGCGCTCCCTTGTGCAGGCCCGATTTGTCCACAAGGACAAGCCCGCGCGTGCCGGGAGTATTTGGTTTATAATGTTTCAGTGCCATTTCTTTCTTCCTTTGATTTGCACTTACAGCTTGGCCATGACATCGATTTTCTGATTATCGGCCAACGACACATACGCCTTTTTAACAGCGTTCCTTGTTCCCGTGCGTCCCTTGAAGGCTTTAACCTTGCCCTTGGTGTTCACGATATTGACTTTCGCAACCTTGACCTTGTAAAGGGTCTCGACCGCCAAAGCGATTTCCTGTTTCGTGGCGTCCGCGGCCACTTCAAACGCGACCGCGTTGCTTTCCGCGAGCTTGGCCGCCTTTTCCGAAACCACCGGCTTCCTAAGAATGTCGAAGCTGCGCGGATTCGCCGTCAATTTTTTTTCTGCTTTCGCCATCTTACGCCCCCAGTCTTTTTTCTATCGCCGCAACCGAGTCCTTGGTAAGGACAAGGTGTTCGTGTCCAAGGATGTCCTTGACATTAAGGCCGATGGTCGGCAGGACATCTATGTTCTTTATATTCGCGGCGGATTTCTTGAAATTGCCGTCGACCGAGTCGCTTCCAACAAACAAAGCCTTGGTTATTTTAAGATTCTTCAAGGATTTCGCCAAAGCTCCGCTTTTCGCGGCGGTCATCTTTTCGGAATCAAGCACAATAAGATTGCCGCTTTTCGCCTTGGACGACAAAGCCATTTTAAGACCAAGCGCGCGAATCTTTTTCGGCAAATCCGTCGCGTGCGAATGCGGGTGCGGCGCGGCGACCGGGGCTGCTCCGCCCCTTTGATGCGGGTTATACATGGAACCCTGGCGCGCGCGGCCCGTCTTCTTCTGCTTGAACGGCTTTTTGGTCGTGCCGGAAATATCGGAAATGGTTTTCGTCGCATGGTTGCCGGAACGGGCCTTGGCTTCCTGCCAAACGACCACGCGGTGAAGTATGTCCGCGCGCGGCTCAATGCCGTAAATAGCATCGCTGAGTTCAATCGAACCCGCGGCTTTGCCTTCAAGATTCAAAACATTCTGCTTCATTATTCTCCAACCTTTTCTTCAACTTTTTCTTCCGCAGCCGGGGCGGATTTAAGAACGGTCGGAACCGGCAAATCCTTCGGCAAACTTTTTTTCATCGCGTCGGTTATTATTATGAACGAGCCGTTCGCGCCCGGAACCGCGCCCTCTACGAAAATCAAATTGTCTTCCATGTCGTGGCCGAAGATTTTCAAATTCTGGACCGTGACGGTTTCCGCGCCCATGTGTCCGGACATTCTTTTGCCCTTGAACACGCGGCCCGGCCATTCGCGCATACCTGTTCCGCCCAAAGAGCGATGGGCTTTCAAGACGCCGTGCGAGGCTTCCTTCCCGCCGAAGTTGTGGCGCTTCATCGCGCCGGCGAATCCCTTTCCCTTGGACATTCCCTGCGCATCAACGAACTGTCCCTTTATAAAATGCTCGGCGGACATTTTCGTTCCGACCGGAATCACGCAGTCTTCCGACACTCGGAATTCGGAAACTTTTCTATAAGGCTTCACGCCCTGTTTCTTGCAAGCGACCAGCTGCGGCTTCGCGGTGTGCTTTTCCTTTGCTTCGTTCAGGCCCATCTGAACGGCGACATATCCGTGCTTTTCCATCGTCCTTTGACCCGTGACCGTGCAGTCTTTCACCGCAAGAACGGTAACAGGAACCGAATTCCCGCTTTCGTCGAAGAGTCTGGTCATACCGACTTTTTCAGTTATCAGTCCAGAGCGTTTCATATTTTCTGCCTTTGATTACAATTTGATTTTCACATCAACTCCGGACGCCAAATCCAACTTCATCAAGGCATCGACGGTCTGAGGGGTTGGATTAACAATATAGATAACGCGCTTGTGGTTGCGTATCTCGAACTGCTCACGCGATTTTTTATCGACATGAGGCGAGCGGTTGACTGTAAATTTCTGAATATTTGTGGGCAGAGAAACAGGTCCTGCGACTTCCGCGCCGGTCCTTTTGGCGGTCTTGACGATTTCATCGACAGACGACACCAAAATCCTATGGTCGAAGGCGCTTAGCGTTATGCGTATTTTGGAAGACAACATGACCTATTTCCTCTGCTTCTTTTTTTCTTACTTGATTATCTTGGTGACAACGCCGGCACCGACCGTGCGTCCGCCTTCGCGGATAGCAAAGCGGCGGCCTTCGTCCATCGCAATCGGAGCGATGAGCTTGACCGTGAACTTCAAGTTGTCGCCCGGAAGGACCATTTCCTTGCCGGCCGGCAGCTCGATTGTTCCCGTGACATCGGTCGTCGAGAAGAAGAACTGCGGGCGATAGTTCGAGAAGAACGCCGTGTGGCGGCCGCCCTCTTCCTTCGTCAGGATGTAGCATTCGGCTTCAAACTCGGTGTGCGGCGTGATGGAACCCGGCTTGCACAGAACCTGTCCGCGCTCGACTTCCTCTTTCTTGGTTCCGCGGAGCAAGAGACCGACATTGTCGCCGGCTTCGCCCTGGTCAAGCAGTTTGCGGAACATTTCGACGCCCGTCACGGTCGTTTTCTGAGTCGGGCGAAGTCCGACGATTTCGACTTCCTCGCCAACCTTGATAACGCCGGATTCAATGCGGCCCGTAACGACGGTTCCACGGCCGGAAATCGAGAACACATCCTCGACCGGCATGATGAACGGCTTGTCGACCGGACGCTGCGGCAGCGGGATGAATGTATCCAGCGCGTTCAGCAGGCTGTCGATGGCTTCCTTGCCAAGGCCGTCGGATTTGCCTTCCAAAGCGGAAAGGGCGGAACCGCGGATAATCGGGGCCTTGTCGCCGTCGAACTTGTTCGCGGACAACAGCTCGCGGACTTCCATTTCGACCAGCTCCAACAATTCGGCGTCGTTGACCATGTCGCATTTGTTAAGGAACACGACGATATTCGGAATGCCGACCTGGCGGGCAAGCAGAACATGCTCGCGCGTCTGGGGCATCGGGCCGTCGGCGGCGGAAACGACCAATATCGCTCCGTCCATCTGGGCGGCGCCGGTAATCATGTTTTTGACATAGTCGGCGTGGCCCGGGCAGTCGACATGCGCGTAGTGGCGGTTCGCCGTCTCGTATTCGACATGGGCGGTGTTAATCGTTATTCCGCGCGCTTTTTCTTCCGGCGCGTTGTCGATGTCGGACACCTTCTTGTTCTTGTCCGCGCCGACGCCGTAAAGGCTGACCAAAGCGGCCGTGGTCGTGGTTTTTCCATGGTCGACATGTCCGATTGTTCCGACATTGACATGGGGCTTGCTTCTGATGTATTTTTCTTTTGCCATAGTGGTTTCTCCTGTTTGTTGTTTAGTTTTTTTGAATTACTTTTTGTATTTCTTCATGACTTCCTCGACGACATTGCCAGGAACTTCGGCATAGTGCGAAAGCTCCATATACGGGTTGGCCCTGCCTTGGGACAAGGAGCGCAATGTCTTCACATAGCCGAACATCGAAGCCAACGGAACGAAGGCCTTGATTTCCTGCTCGCCGAACTGGGTTTCCATTCCGCTTATCTGACCGCGGCGGCTATTAAGGTCGCCGATGATGTCGCCGACATATTCTTCCGGGGTCGTCACGGTCAAAGCCATAATCGGTTCAAGAAGTTTCGGGGACGCTTCCTGCATCGCCTCGCGGAATGCGGCGCGCGACGCAATTTCAAAGCACAGAACATTGGAGTCGACTTCGTGATATTTGCCGTCAACCAATGTCGCTTTGAAATCTATGGTCGGATATCCGATAATCGGGCCGGTGGCTTTGGCCAGTTTGATACCCTTTTCAACGCCGGGGATGAATTCCTTTGGAACAGAGCCGCCGACGATTTTGTTCTCGAAGACTTCGCCGGAACCCGCTTCAAGCGGCTCGAATATGAGTTTGACCTGGGCGTATTGGCCGGAACCGCCGGACTGCTTCTTGTGCGTGTATTCTTTCGTGATAGTCTTGCGAATCGTCTCGCGGTAGGCGATTTGCGGCTCGCCGACATTGGCTTCGACCTTGAATTCGCGCATAAGGCGGTCCACGATGATTTCCAAGTGCAATTCACCAACGCCGGACAAAATCGTCTGGCCGGACTCCTGGTTTGTGGAAACGCGGAAGGACGGGTCTTCCTTGGCCAAAGCCTGCAAGCCGAGGGACATCTTTTCAATGTCGGCTTTGGTCTTCGGCTCGATAGCAAGGTCCATGACTGTCGGCGGAATGTGAATCTTTTCCAATATAATCGGCTTGTTCTCGTCGCAAAGGGTGTCGCCGGTCAAGGTGTCTTTAAGGCCGACCAAAACGACGATGTCGCCCGCTTCGGCTTCCTTGATTTCCTCGCGGTTATTGGCGTGCATGAGAAGCATGCGGCCGATGCGCTCGCGCTTGTCGCGTGTCGCGTTATACACATAGGAGCCGGCGTTTAGTTTTCCGGAATAAATTCGGACGAACATAAGCGAGCCGACAAACGGGTCGGCGGCGATTTTGAACGCCATGGCCGAGAAAGGCTCGGTAATGTCGGGTTTTCTTTCGTCGGGCGTTTCGCCGTCCATCTTGACGCCCTTGATTGCCGGGATGTCGGCGGGGGACGGCAGATAATCGACAACCGCGTCAAGCAAAGGCTGAACGCCCTTGTTCTTGAAGGAAGAACCGTTAAGGACCGGGACGAACGCCTGTCTGATTGTGGCTTTCCTGATTAATTTTCTAAGGGTCGCCTCGTCTGGTTCCTTGCCTTCCATATAGGCTTCCATGACAGAGTCGTCCATTTCGACGGCGGCTTCGACAAGTTTCGCGCGAAGCTCGTCCGCCTTGGCTTTAAGCTCGGCCGGGATTTCGATTTCAATCGGATTTTCGCCGGTCTCGTCTTCCCAAATTATTCCCTTCATCTTCACCAAATCGACGACGCCCTTGTAATCGTTTTCGGCGCCGATTGGGAAATTAAGGACAACCGGGTTCGCGCCCAAACGCTCCCTTATCATGCCGACGCAGCGGAAGAAGTCGCCGCCGACGCGGTCCATCTTGTTGATGAAGCAAATGCGCGGAACATTATAGCGGTTGGCCTGGCGCCAAACGGTTATGGTCTGGGATTGAACGCCGGAAACGGATTCGAACACCGCGACCGCGCCGTCAAGGACGCGAAGCGAGCGCTCGACCTCCATCGTGAAGTCCACATGGCCCGGAGTATCGATAAGATTGATTCGGTGGTCGCGCCAAAAGCAAGTCGTAGCGGCGGAAGTGATTGTGATTCCGCGTTCCTTCTCCTGCTCCATCCAGTCCATGGTCGCGCCGCCGTCGTGAACTTCGCCGACCTTGTATGTTTTCTTGGTAAAGAACAAAATGCGCTCGGATGTCGTGGTCTTTCCGGCGTCGATGTGCGCCATGATGCCGATATTGCGATACATATTCAAAGGGACATATTTTCCGACAGACATCTTTCCTTATCCTTTTATTACCAACGAAAATGGGCGAAAGCCTTGTTAGCTTCCGCCATTTTATGAGTATCGATTTTCTTTTTGATGGACGCGCTGTTTCCGGCAAGGGTGTCGCGCAGCTCGCCGAACAGACGGTCTTCCATGGAACGCTCGCCGCGTTTTTTCGCAAGGGAAACCAGCCAGCGCAAGGCAAGCGTCTGCTGGCGCAGGCTGGAAACCTCGACCGGGACCTGATAGGTCGCGCCGCCGACGCGGCGGCCCTTGACTTCGACGGACGGCTTGACCGCGTCGATGGCGTCCAGAACCGAGCGAAGCGGGTCCTTGTTGGCCTTTTTCAATTTTTCCATCGCGCCATATACGATTTTTTCAGCAACTTCCTTTTTGCCGTCTTCCATTATGGCGTTGACGAGTTTGGAAACGACCTTGTTGCCATAAACGGCGTCTTCCAGAACTTCACGATGAACAGCAGCTTTGCGTCTTGACATTGCCTATTCCTTATTTTTTGCGTTTGGCGCCGTAAAGCGAACGGGCCTGTTTTCTTGCGGAAACACCCTGGGTGTCCAGAATGCCGCGGATTATGTGATAGCGAACGCCCGGCAAGTCTTTCACGCGGCCGCCGCGGATTGCGACGACGGAGTGTTCCTGCAAATTGTGGCCTTCGCCCGGGATGTATGCCGTTACCTCGAAGCCGTTTGCCAGTTTGACGCGGGCGACTTTGCGCAAGGCCGAGTTCGGCTTTTTCGGGGTAGTCGTATAAACGCGGGTGCAAACGCCGCGTTTTTGCGGACATTGCTTCATGGCTGGAACCTTGTTGCGATTCGATACCTTTTTGCGCGGTTTCCGAATCAGTTGGTTGACGGTTGGCATCAATAACCCTTTGTTTTAATTTGTCTTTTTCTTGCACAAAAAATCCAGAGGCGGATTTATTCCATACGGGGAGGCATGGTTTATAAATCCTCTGAAAACCGCGGTTTTCTTGTGTTTTTTGACTTTACGGCTGGTATTTGCCACAAAGTTGTATAATTATAATCAGACAGCGCAGAAAGTCAAGTCTTATTCAGCTTATTTTCTTAGGTTTTTAATACGGTGGGCTAGATATTCATACAAATATATAGTTTGTCATGTATGATGGCATTCCTGGGAATATAGCCTTGTTGAAAGTTTGCCGAAAATTTTATGTAATTGCAGAAAGAGAGGGAAACGCCATGCATTTTTTTGAAGTCGACCGGATAATAACGCTTATGAAGCTGTCGCCGTTCCAGGCCTATATCCTGCAAAATTACGGGCATAAATACAATCTCGGCGCGCTTAAAAAGAAAGGCCCTGTCCTGCTTGCGCCCTATGACAACGACGCATATCAGAATTTTTCCGACGCCATACAAAGGCTGCTGCGCGGGCCGAAGGCGGACTTAATCGGCAGCGACCGCATTCTTGTCCATGGCCAGCGCGGAATCAAAATCTATCCGGCGGGATACTTCAAGGCGAATGTGGACGGGCACCGCTGCGTCGCCGACCAAAACGGCAACATCGTAAGCGGAAGGTAATTCCTTATAAAATATTAGTTGCAAACCATTGGCGGCGCGTTTATAGTCTTAGCCATCACGGGGTCATAGCTCAGTTGGTAGAGCGCTTGCATGGCATGCAAGAGGTCGTCGGTTCGAATCCGATTGGCTCCACCAAGATTCTGCGGAAGATATAATTCCGCGAAGAATACCAACAAAATCCCGCAGTTCTGCGGGATTTTTTGATGCATTGACTATGGGTATACCCGAAAGATGTGCCTTTATGAGAGTCAATATCCGGCTTTCTATACAATGCCTATTTCCGTCGAGTCAATAAAATTATCTTGATTTTTAAGGCGTTTTGTGGTATACTTGTGCACAAGTAAATAGTGGTGATTTATCTGCCACAATCTATTTAACCCCGTTTTTGTGGGGCTTTTTTTTTATCCAATTTTTTGAGAAAAGAATATGAAACAAAACAACAACTTTTTTGTTGAGCAATCTCGCAATTCTGAAATAAAGACGCAGATTGTTTTGACAATGTTCAGTTTATGGCTGAAAAATAATAAGACCAAAAAAGATTTATCATATATTGATTTATTTTCTGGGCCAGGACTTTACGACGATGGAACATTATCGACACCAGTATGTATTTTGCAGGAAATATGCGCGACCAAGGCCATAGCGCAGAAATTTAATGTGGTTCTAAATGACCATAAGGCGGAAATCATCGCAAAACTTCGACGTGCGATTGCGAATATCAGGAATGCTAAATTTCTAAAAACTTTGGTAACTTCGGTTGCCAATACCGGGGAAAATCCGCAAGTGCTAAATAGCGAGCATTGTTTTATGTTTCTTGACCCTTGGGGCTGGAAAGGCATGCATAGGAATTACATCAATACGGCATTGCAAAATAAAAATTGCGAAATGGCGCTAATGTTCAGTTTTAACCAATTTAATCGATTTATGAATTTTGATAAAATTGAAGGGATTTTTGACGATTTATTTGATGCTAAAACACTAAAAGAAATAAGAACTTTTTGCACAAATAATCCAAAAGCCAATAAAGAGAACTTCGTGTTGAATAAATTTATTAAAATGATTACTGGCACTTGCGACAATTGTCATTGCCTGCCGTTCAAATTCAAGATGGAAAATTCATTAAAGACAAGCCATTATGTGATTTTCATAATCCGCTATAAAAAGAGATTCAAGGTTGCGCTGGCAAAACTGGAGCAATTCGCCAATTATGCGGACGATGTTTTATGTTATTCTCCAAAACACGCTGATAAAAATATGCTGCTGGAATTATCAAAATAAAATTGATAGGATTGTGTCATGGCTATGAATTCTAATCTTGAATGGACTGATGCGACATGGAATCCGCTTGTCGGATGTTCAAAATACAGTGACGGGTGTAAAAATTGTTACGCCACGCCAATTGCGGAACGTCTGCGCGAACAAGGTATAGCCGGGTATAAAAATGGATTCAAACTAACCCTACGTCCGGAACGGTTGGAAATACCTTTGCATTGGAAAAAGCCGCGCCTGGTGTTCGTAGATTCTATGTGCGACTTGTTCCACGACGATGTGCCGCTAGAATATATACGAAAGGTATTTGCGATTATGAAACGCGCCGATTGGCATACTTATACGCTCCTGACCAAGCGTTCGGAACGCATGCGCGAACTTGCACCGCAATTGGAATGGTTGCCGAATATTGTCGCAGGAATTACAATTGAATCCAATAAGTATCGGGATCGATTGGAAGACTTGAGGGCAGTTCCGGCGCATATGCGGTATCTATCGTTAGAACCGTTGCTTGATAAAATCGAACCATTAGATTTAACAGGCATAGATTGGGTTATCGTTGGCGGTGAATCCGGTTCGAATGCACGGCCTATGGATATAGATTGGGTGCGTGAAATTCGTGATTGGACTTTGGCGCAAGGCAAAGCGTTTTGGTTCAAGCAATATAGCGAGCATGGTTGTTATGGCGCGGTGCCGCCGCCAATTTTGGATAAAATGGAATATAAACAATTTCCAGAATTCAAGCGCGGAAATCTGAGCCTGTTTTAGAAAAGAGAGTTTTTTTGGCAAAAGAGTTACAAGTTCATACCATGTATGACCGACCATTAGTTTCTGATTCCGCCGAATTAGGTATGGAATCCGCCGTGAAGCCCGCTGTCTGCGGGCTTCACACATCCGTTGACTATGGTATGGCAGGATTATATGCCTTTTTTGGGGCAAATAGCGTTAGAATTCCGGCATAAATCGGTGGGTGATTGGATAAAAGAAGGTATAGAAATCCGCGATTTTCCCTGTTTTTACCCTGTTCTTGCAATTGAGGTATGGGAAAGTTAGCAACTAATTACCGACCGACCATATATTTCTTGCTTTATGAATTGGAGTATGGCAAAGTTAGCAAAAGAATACTAACCCACCAAAAATCAAGCCGCCTTTAAGGCGGCTTTCATTTTTTATTCACTCACATTGAACAGTCTATTGAAGACGCGCGTGTTCGTCCGTATCGGATACTGGCGCGACAGGAAGCCCGTGTAATCGTCCATAATCATGCGCGAAATCATCGAGTCCGCCTCGGACTTTATGGCAGCCAGCTTTTCCGGGTCGGATTTCGGGACCGAAACGCCGCGGACGGACGAAACATAAAACGCCCTGCGGCCCGGAATCAATATATTGCTTCCCGTTTTGGCCGCAAAGGACTGGTTCAGGACTTCTTCCGGGAAAACCGAGGTCATGGTCCGCGCTATCTGCGCGCCCACTTGGTAATTCCGCGCGCCCGCCTTGGCCGCCGCCGAACGGAACGAGGCCTCGGGATTTTCATTCAATTCCTTTATAATCGCGTTCGCGCGAAGGTAGGCCTGCTGTTCCTTCTGCTCTTCGACCCAAAGCTCGGCCAGCTGGGTTTTCATATCCTCGAACGGGACGGCGTGCGAAAAGTCGATTTTCATGACGCGCACGATTGCAAATCCGTCCTTCAATTCGATAATCGAAGTGTCCGCGCCTTCATCCAAACCGAACAGCTCGTTAGTCAGGTTTTCGTTAAGCGCGGGTTCCGCGACATCCGCGCCCGTCGCCGTTTTCTTTTGGATTGTAATCGGCTTCAATTCCGTAATCTTCGCGTCCACTTTGGCCGCCGCTTCGGCAAGCGTCGCGCCGCCTATCAGCGCGTCCTCCATCTTCTGCGCGCGGGCGAAGGCCGCGTCGTATTCGTCCGGCGACTCCATATTCTTCACCGCAATCTTGGCAATGGCGAATGTCCTGAATTCCGGCACCATCTGTTTCGACATCGCGTATATTCTCTGCAAGTCTTCCTCGGTCGGCTTCGCGCTTACGGCGAAATCGTCGAACTTAATCGCCGCATAATCGATTTTGCGCGTTTCAAAGCGCATATCGTAAAGGACCTTCACCATGAATTCCGGCGCGCGCACGCCTTCGGACACGCCCGACAGCAGCATTTCCCTCAACATCTGACGGCGAAGGACTTCCACAAAGGCGTCTTCCGAAATATTGTTGGCGGCCAGGACCGCGTCGAATTTATCCGTGCTGAAAAATCCGTTCGACTGGAATTCCGGCGCGTTCTTTATCATGGCCGCAATCGCCTGGCGCGACACGCCAAGCCCGATGTCCTCGGCGCGGCGGTCAAGCAGCATGCGGCTTGCAAGGTTCGATAAAATCTGCTGCGAGAAATAAAGGCCAACCACTTTGTCCGAATAAATGGACTTTTTCATCGCGCGCTCCATCTGGGCGAATTGGCGGTTCCGTTCCGCCTCGAAATCCGCGATGCGGACCTTGTCGCCGCCGACGCTTATTATGGAGTCGTCCGTCGCCGTGTCGCCGAATATCCAGCTGGCCGCGCCCCAGCCCACGAACGAGAATATAAGTATGCCCATCAGGATTTTCGCCCAAATCGTTTCATTCGCGTTTCTTAATTGCTGCAACATCTTGATTTTCCTTTTTCTTGCTTTATTTGGTCTTTTATAGCAAACTTCATGCCATATTTGCAACATAAAAGGTTAAACCATGAAGATAATCGTCGGAAACTGGAAAATGAACGGAAACCTTGACGCCGCAACGGTCATGTCCCGCGCCCTTTCCAAAGTCAAGACCCAGAATCGGGTCGTCATATGCCCGCCCTTCACATTGCTTGATAAATTCAATGGGATAAACATAGGCGGACAGGATTGCTCGGCAAAGATTTCCGGCGCGTTCACGGGCGAAGTTTCCGCCGCAATGCTGGCGGAAGCCGGCGCGAAATTCGTAATCCTCGGGCATTCCGAGCGCAGGACGATGCACAATGAATCAAGCGAGCTTGTCCGCGCCAAATGCGCCGCCGCCGCAAGCTGCGGATTGACTCCCATAATATGCGTCGATGAAAGCTATTCCGACCAAATTCCGAAATCCATTCCCGCCGGCGGCGCGTTCATAGTCGCTTTCGAGCCGGTATCCGCCATCGGCACCGGCACAACGCCAAGCATGGAGGAGATAGCGCGGGCGCACTCCGAAATACAAGGAATCCTTGAAAAGCTGGGCCACGGCCTGACGCCCATCCTGTATGGCGGAAGCGTCAAGGGCGCGAACGCGAACGAAATCATGTCCCTTAAATTCGTGGACGGAGTTTTGGTCGGCGGCGCGTCTTTAAGGCCCGACGATTTCATACCTATAATAAACGCAATATAATAATGTAAGGTCAAGACATGGAAGAAAAAGAAATAGAAACACCAAAAGAAGAAATTCCTCAGGAAATCAATCCTTTGCAGGTTGAACTTGATGAATTAAAAGACAAATACCTTCGCATGGCCGCCGAAAGCGAAAATATAAAGCGACGCGCCAGGCTTGACGCCCTTGCCGCCTCGCGCGAGAAAATGCTGGATTTGGCGGAAAACATCCTGCCGGTGGTGGACGCCGCCCGCGCCGCGCTGAAACACAGCCCGGAAGACGAAGGCCTTAAAATGATTTTATCCAGCGCATTGTCCGCCTTGGAAAAATCGGGGATAAAACCCATCAAGGCCGTCGGCGAAAAACTGAATCCGAATATACATCAGGCGATTTCGACCGCGAAATCGGACGCCGCCGCCGGCACAATTACCGAAGAAGTCCAAACAGGGTTCGAGCTTGACGGGCAGCCGCTCCGCCCTTCTTTGGTCATAGTCGCGGGTTAGATTTTAATATACTTTAACAGGATGATAATCCTATGAAAATTTGTTGCGGGTTTATGGGAATAAATGCTAAGATTGTTCCAGTTAACAAAACCACAGGAGGGATGAAATGTCAGTTCAACAATTTACGGAAGATTACTTTTTGATGGCTGGTCCGGGCGAATATAAAGTTATCGCAATCGGGCCGGGTGGTGATGGTGGAAAGGGCGGAACTTTCCAATAGTAGCAATAGTTTAACCAGCGGGGCAGTCTATGGTGCGAATGGCGGCGGCGGTGGAGCTGGCGGATATGTTTTTGAAACAGTAGTGGACGCGCCTGCGTATTTCGCCCTGTCAATGTCTATAAATGGTTATGAAACAAAATTGATGGGTTCTGTTACCGTTACATTAAACAAGGATTCCGCATTATCTGGTTATCCTTCTGGTGGGCCGGTTACGCAAACGCAAGTCCCGGTGCCGGGAAATTCGCTTGGAACTACGCCTTATATAGGTTCTCGCGGTGGTGGCGCGGGCGGAACTTATGGAAAAAGAGGCACCGCGAATGACGATACGCCGCGGAATGGCGGCATTGGCGATAATGGGAATGGAAGCAATTCCGTTCTTGGTGTATTGACAGGAGACCATAGGGATGGTGGATACGGCGCGGCTGGCGGTGGCGGTAATCCGATTACCAGCAGTCTTAACGGCGGCGACATTTCAAGCAATGCGATGTTATTGAGCGTTTATTATAACCTGGACGGTCTTATTGGAAAATTCAAGCTGCGCCCTTATGTCGGGGCGGGAATCGGCATGGCGAATAATAAGATTTCGGATTATGATGTTTTTGACGCGCGCATTAATATTATTCCAGGACTGGAAGGCACTTTGCAGGATGTTGGAACATTAATATATATAGGCAATACGACCGCACGCCACAATGGCGGAACGACCTCGGATTTGGCCTATGCGCTTGAAGCCGGAATCACATATAATTTGACTGATAAATTTTTGTTGGACTTTTTTGGACGATGGGTGAACCTTGGGCGCGTGGAAAGCAAGGGTATATTTACGCGCCATGAAAATTTTACATCAACCAGTGCCACCATCCCGGTTGGGAGCTACGATAACATGGGAACATCGGCAGGTTATAGCGGCCAAAATTTCCCGGACTGGAAGGAAAGCGGAACTTTAAGCGTTTTGGATGTCGGCCTGCGTCTTCGGTTGCAATTTTAGGGTTTTAATCTTTGTTGCCATTATAAACAGGATAAATTCGACTTCTTTTTGCACTATTAAATGTTTATTTGCGCCATTCTTTGGTGATTGTTTCCGAATAAATGCCTTTTTAAGTTTGTTTTTTCCCCGAATTTGTGATATTATTTCCTATATAAGAGGGTAGGAGATTTTCTCATGTTCGTTTCGCATATCAAAAAATTGATACTGGTCGCCGCCGCTGTCATGCTTCCGTTCCAGGTCATGGCCCGCACAACTTTCGAGCAGGCTTCGGCGCTGCTGCAAGCCGCCCGTTCCGGCGACGAGAACACCGTCCGCACCATGGTCCAATCCGGCGTAAATGTGAATTACCGCGACCCTTCGGGCATGAGCCTTGCCTGCACGGCAATCATGAACAACGACTTGCGCACGGCCCAATTATTGCAAAGATACGGCGCGGACGCGTCGCGCTGCGACGCGGAAATCCGCGCTTACCGCCGGAACAACGAGGACGCCGGCGATGTGGGACTGTTTTCCGGCCTGACATCCACGCAAAGCACCCTCTTGGTCGCGGGCGCGGCGGGACTCGGCGTCGGGGCATTGGCGTATCTCGCGGGACTTTATTCTTCCAACAATAACAACAACCCATCCGGCGGCGGAAGCAACCGCCCGGGCGGAGGCGTAGAACCCACGCCACCGACCGAAACCATAACCATTCCGAACGCGCCAATCAATAACGGCAACGCGCTCGGCTTCGCGGGTTCCGCGCCGAATTTCAATTTCATGTCGGCGAACGCCCTGGCGACGCCGCTTAACCTAACCTATAACGGTTATATTCCCATTCCGACCGCGATTTCGACCACGCCTTACCGCACAAACTATCTTCTGCTGAATTCGGCATACGACGCGATGGGCCGCGGATACCTTGGACAGGCGACCATCAGAAATTCCAACAATTCCGTCAATATCACCCTGCCCGCCCTGTCAATCGGCGGCGTTCAGGCGACCGGCGGCCGGCCAGTCAATGTCGCGCTTATTTCGGGAAGCGGCATAACGCGCAGCGGCACGATAACGGACAGCGCGACCACTTGGAGCAACAACGGGGCGAACAACGGCGCAAGCTTGCCGGATGTCGTGTGGCTTACCTGCACGGCAAGCTCGGGCGGGAACTGCACGGCTTGGAGCGCGAACACCGCGAACAAATTCGCCAATGTCCAGGTGAACTACAACGCAAGCGACATAATAACAAGCGTGAACGAGAACACCGCGCTCAATTTGCAGAATCCCGGCAGCTCGGTCTTCAACACGACTTTGACGCAATCCAATTTCGACAGCGCGTTCGGCGGCGCGGGCGCGACGGCGATTCTGGAATACAACAAATACAATTTGATGAGCGGCCTGAACACGGCCAATGTGCAGACGCTTTTCACGAACGCATACGCGGACCCGACCACCGCCGCCTTTGAATATCTTAAATTCTCCAAGGCGGCGAACTATTACACATTCCTTGTGTATTACGCGCAGAAAATCGTCGGGCAAGGTGGCGTCGCAAACGCACCTTACACCAACTGCGGAATATCGTTCAACGGGCTTGGCACAAGCTGCGCGATAACAAACACCTTAAACAACCTGACGGACGAAGTCACAGCCACCGCGCAATTCGAATGGCAGAAATACAACGGGACCGCCGACCTGTCCAAGTTCACGGGATATTACACCGAAATGCTTTTCAGCACAATGGGAAGCATAAGCCCAAGCGCGGGAAATCTTCCCGACCTTATAACCGGCCAGCCAATCGCAATGACCGGACTGGCGCCGGGAGGAACGCAACTCGCCGCCTCAATAGCAATCCTATACAGAACATACAAAGGCACGGCCGACTTCAAGGATTTCCTGGTATTTTATATATATTCCACAGGCGGGACTATAACCGGGGTCGAGGCGAACTGTCCTCCGAACGACCCAAGCAACGCCAACTGCGTGTCCATAAATACATCAAATCCCGGCTCGGTGGCACTTGCAAACACCGCGTGGGCGCAATACGCCCTGCAACAGGCCGAATTGTTCGACGACACATTCCTTGCGAAAATAATCGGCGGCGACTTTACGAACATAAGCGATTTCTCGGGATACATACCCAACGGACAGATGACCGTCATCAAGACCGGCAACGGAAAGGACGCGAACGGAAGACCAATCGACTTCATGAATTTCCAAGCCATCAACACCGCCATGCTGGGCGCGACCGGCCTTAACATAAGCATAGTCGCCAACGCAAACTCGGCGCCGTTTTCAAGGCGCGCATCAACCGACACGGCGGACGCATGGGCGATATTGACCCCCGCCCAGCAAACGATTTTCCTTAATCTTATAAACCAGCATTATCAGGCGACGCAGCAGGACTTTCTTGACGCGGGCCTAACCGCCGCGGATTTCGCGGCTTATCAAGGGTCGGGATACATCGCGCCTTCGGCCTTCGCGTCCGCGGTGTTCAGCGGATGCATGCTTACGGCCGGCGGCACGGTGAACTGCTCGACCGCGCCAAAAGTCATGATGGTGTTCGGCGCAGGCGACTATTACGCAAGCCAAAGCCCGACTACGACCCTAACCGCGACTTTCGAGAACCTTGCGCCGAAACTTTACACGAATTTGAACCATCTGTTCATGACATCGGTCGCAGTCATGGCCGCAAACGGCACGAACAACCAAAACATAGACCAGCCGAATCCATCGGCGGTCAATGCCAATAATAAAATAGTCCTGTCGCAATATGTGGACGAGAACGGCGACATACTGCGCGCGCGCGCATGCGGCCGGACCGCCGGACGCGGAACCGACACGATAGACCCGTGGTGCTTCGCCGCGCCAGGAATCACAAGCGACCAGTCCGTCGCTTCCCTTGCCGGCTCGGTCGGCGTCGTGAACGGCGCGTTCAATTATATGTCCATGCAGCAACTGTTCACCCTTCTTGCCGTGACTTCCGACAGAATGGCAATGAACGCTTCGGACCTGCAAAGCAAATACGCCCTGCCGAACGACTACCAGGCGCGCGTGAACGCGGGCGAAGACTATAAAAGCGTTTTCGCCGAAGTCTTCGGATACGGACTTACGAATCTGAACCGCGCGACCACTCCGAATTCCAATGTGTTTGTTTTCGCCCACGGCACGGGCGGCGTCCAGCAAATCTTCTCATCCCAAGGCAACGCGGAATGGCACAGATACGCCGCGCCGGTAAATTCCGGCAACATCCAGCGCACCGCGCTTGTGCCAAGCTCCGCCTTCGGCGCGAAGCTGAACGGAATCGACGCGCCGATGTTCGACATGGTCGAATCCATCGACGGAGAAATGTCCATGCCGCGAATCTTCACCCAATCGCTTGAATTCCAAAACACCCGGAACTCCATCGACCTTATGGAAAAGTTCCGCAATTTCGGAAACGACGAAATGACGACCGCCTATGACGCGAACGGAATCACCCTTGCCTTCAAGAACGATTTTAATTTCGCCGACGAAGGCTATATGCGCGAGCTGTCGTTCAAATTCGACGGCGCGAATTCATTTGCGAACGCGGGATACAAATCCAACGCGCGCGACGGATTCGGCATGATGGGCCTTGCCAGCGACACAATCAATTCCGACGCGGGACTTAAATCCGGCAAGTTCAGATTCGGAGTCGGCGGATTCACCGGCACAATACGCGTCGCCGACAATCTCGACCGAAACATGATTGTCGCGGAGAACCCAGACCTTGGAAAAATATACGGATACAACGCGGTCGCCGGTTGGGAAGGCAAGGAAATGTCATTCGGATTTGCCGCCGGACAAACGATTGAATCCGACACCATCCTGGGCGCGTATGGCGCTGGGCTTCTTGAACTTGGCGGAAGCCATTCCGAATTCATCCGCGCGAACGCCGGATATAATTTGATGGACGGCGTGAAACTTTCCGCGAGCGCAGAAGTCGCAAGGACCACGCCGAACAACAATTCCAACTTCGTGATGTCGGAAGTTTCGAACTTCACATCGACCGCCTTCGCCGCAGAACTTCTCGCCGGCAAATGGTCGTTCGGCGCGGCCCTGCCCCTTGCGGTGTCCAGCGGCCATGTGAAATATCTGAATGTCGATATGGATTATATCGAGGCCGACCACGGATACGATTTGGCGGTGAACGCAAGCGAACGCGAAATCAACATGGCCAGCCGCGAACGCGAAGTCCGGCTGAACGCGGCGTATCGCATGGACCTTGGAATCTTCACGACCGCGAATGTCGGGGCGATTTACAGAATAAACCCGGACAATTCGGCGGAGTTCGGAAACGAATCAATCCTGATGTTCAAGCTGAAACATAGGCTTGGGATATAAAAAAGTTCCGCGAAGGCGGGGACAGGAAAACAGGACCCCCGTCCTGTTTTCTTTTAATTTTTCTTTCTGATCTGGATATGCGCTTCGCGCAGCTGCTGTTCGGAAACTTCGCGCGGCGCGCCAAGCATAAGGTCCTGGCCGCGCTGGTTCGTCGTGAAGGCGACGCATTCGCGCAGGTTCGGCTCGGCCAAAATTATGCAGACCAATCTGTCGATTCCAAAAGCGCAGCCGCCGTGCGGAGGAACGCCGTATTGGAACGCGGTCCACATTCCGCCGAACTTGCTTTTCACATCCTCTTCCGTATAGCCCGCGATTTCAAAAGCGCGGACCATGTTCGCGGGATTATAGTTGCGAAGCCCGCCGCTGCAAATCTCCCAGCCGTTCAGAACCATGTCGAATTGGTTTGCCAAGATTTTCAAGGGGTCGCCGTCCAGACTGCTTTGGGGCAATGAAAACGGATTGTGGCCAAAATCTATTTTGCCGGTTTCCTCGTTTATCTCATACATCGGGAAACTGTCTATCCAGCAAAGGCGGAATTCCTTTGGGTCTATCAAGCCCAAATCTTCGCCAAGTTTCGCGCGGAGCTTTCCGGCCGCCTTGGCCGCCGCACCGACTTCGTCCGCGACAAAGAAAACCGTGTCGCCGGTTTTCGCGTTCGTTGCCGACTTAATCGCCGCGACCTGCTCCGGCGATAATTTTTTCGCAACGGGACCTTTCGCCTCTTCCGCATAAATTATATAACCCAAACCGCCAAGGCCAAGTTCTTTCGTCGCAAACTCTCCCATCTTGTCGAAGAACGAGCGCGGCTTGTCGGCTGTGTTCGGCGCAGGCACGGCGCGCACGACGCTTCCCTTTTTAACAGCGTCCGCAAAAATCGCAAAGTCCGAATTCTTGAAAGTTTCAGAAACATCCGCAATCTCAATCGGGTTTCTAAGGTCCGGCTTGTCGCTTCCGTATTTCAGCATGGAATCGGCATAGGATATATGCGGAATGCCAGGCGACAATTTCGCACCCGGCACGAATTCCTTTATCAAAGTCGGAATCAGCTCTTCGCCGATTTTTTGTATTTCGGGAATTTCCACAAACGACATCTCTATATCAAGCTGATAAAATTCAATCAGCCTGTCCGCGCGCAAATCCTCGTCCCGGAAGCACGGCGCGATTTGGAAATAGCGGTCGAATCCGCCAATCATAAGAAGCTGCTTGAACTGCTGCGGCGCCTGGGGAAGCGCGTAAAATTCGCCGTGGTGCAAGCGCGAAGGCACCAAATAATCGCGCGCGCCCTCGGGCGAAGACACCGTCAGAATCGGAGTTTGGAATTCGGAAAACCCAAAGTCCCACATCTTGTCGCGGATGAATCTTATTATGCGGTTGCGGCCGTGAATGTTCGCGTGAAGACGCTCGCGCCGCTGGGCAAGGTATCTGTATTTAAGGCGCAGTTCCTCGTTCGTCTCCTCGTCGCCGAAGACTTGGAAGGGCAGAGCTTCCGCGTTCGTCAGGACTTCGAACTTGTCCGCCTTGACCTCGATTTTTCCGGTCGGAATCTTGTCGTTTATTTGGGAAGCGTCGCGCAAAACGACCTTGCCGCGCACGGTTATGACGGATTCGGGATGGACTTTTTCAAGGCCCAAAAGCGCCGCGTCCGCCAAATCGAAAACGCACTGCGTGATTCCGTAATTGTCGCGCAAATCCACGAAAAGCAAGCCGCCATGGTCGCGCTTCCTGTGAATCCAGCCGGACAGCACGACGGACGCGCCGACATTCTTGTCGTCCAGGCCGCCGCAGGAATGCGTTCTATAAATGCTTGAAATGTTCATATTCTTTCCTTTATAATAGGTTCGTTATTATAAATCGGCTATTTTTATATTACAAGGAATAAAAAATGCTTTCATTAGATTACTTAATGCTTCTCGCGGCACTTCAAGGATTCACCGAATTTTTGCCGGTAAGTTCCAGCGCGCACCTCGCCCTGCTTCCGTCGTTCCTGAACGCGGAAGACCAGGGAATGTTCATCGACATCGCGGCGCATGTCGGCTCGCTTCTTGCCGTCATTTGGCATTACCGCGCAAGGGTCCTTGAAATACTTTCGTTCAAGAATTGGAGCCTTACCGCCAAGCTGGCCGTATCGTTCGCGCCGGTGCTGGCTTTGGGCTTGCTTATAGACCCGCCGCGCGGCGTCGCCATAATCGCAATCAATTCCATCGTGTTCGGAATACTATTATACGCGGCGGACAGGTTCGGAAAATCCGACAAAGAGGTTTCGCTTTGGACGGCGTTCATCGCCGGTTTGGCGCAAGTCGTCGCGCTGATACCGGGCGTTTCGCGTTCCGGCATAACTATAACCGCAATGCGCGCGCGCGGAGTTTCCCGGAAAGACGCTTTGGACTTCACATTCCTGATGTCCATGCCCGCAATCGCGGCAGCCGGCGGATACGAATTGATAAAGGCAATCCAAAGCCCCGAAGTCATGGACTGGTCGGCGGCGGGTTGGACTGTTCTATTCTCCGCAATATTCTCGCTGATTGCGATAAGGTTCATGCTGAAATTCGTGCAAAAGTTCACTTTCGCCTGGTTTTCAGCCTATCGCATAGCCCTTGGAATAATATTGCTGGCCTTTTTCATATAGCGTCAAACGGACGGATTTGCGGGAATTTTTGAAACATCCACGCCAAGCTCTTTTGCTTCTTCTAGGAATTTGGCCCGCAGCTCCAAGTATTTTTTCCAAAGCGCGGGCTTGTCCTCTTCCGCCGCATCTTCCATTTCTTTTATGATTTCGTTGGATTCATCGACGAATATTTCGACGGCCAGCTGCGCCCATTCGTTCACCTTGTCGTCGGCTGTTTTTGACTCGGCCACCTGCGGAACGGCCTCGTCATCCGCCTTTACTTCGGGACATTTGCTCCATCCGCCGGGCAGGCAAAGCTGCTGGGTTTCGTCCGGGCATTTGAAATCCTCGCGAGGTTTGTAGAATTCATAGATTTGCGTCTGCGGACTTTCCGCGCTCACAACATCGCTGTGGCAGCAATGATATTTGCCGTCAGCCTCTATGCATTTTTCAGGGTCGGGATTGCCGGATTCTTCGGTCCGCGTCTTGTCCAAGCCGCCGCCCGCCATATTTTTCTTGGCGTCGTTCACATTGGAACCTTTAAGGCAGCCGCTCCAATATTGTCCGTCCATGCACCAGTTGGCCTCGCCGTCCTTGGTGCAGTCTTCCTTGAAGTTGAACCCGTGCTTATAGGTCTTGACCGAAACCGGCCTGCCGTCGTTTCCTTCGACCGCCTTTACATTTTTGACATCGCCGCAGCAATGAAAGGTCTGCCTGCCCGAGCGGTCTGACTTTTTTTGCTCCACGCATTGCGGGCTGCCCTTCGCGGCGGCGACTATGGCTTTCAGCTCGCGCAAAAAGTCGGCATCGGCTTTTTGTTCGGGCGTTTCCGTCGCCTTGGCGGCTTCGTTGGTTATGGCGGCGGGGCCTTCCTTTTCGCAAGTGTTATAGCTGGAAGTCCCTTTGGCGGGTCCCCATGACCCGTTCTTTTGGCACACTTTATAAAATCCCTTGCCAAGGTGCGAGTCTTCGCAGAACAAGCCCGAACAGTTGGCTGGCTTGCCGTCCTTGTTGTCGCAGCCTGCGCCGTTGCCCTCGCCATAAAAGATAATCTTGCTTTTTATGTTATCGAATTTTTCGGGATTCCTAAGCTGGCAGCAATGAAACCGCCCGTTGGATTCCATGCATTGGCTGTTCTTGCGAAGTTCGGCCTCCAAGGCGTCGGGCTGGGCGGCAGACGCTGCGGCTTCCTGCTGTTTTTGTCCCTGCGCGGTCTGCGGCTGGACCGCCGCGGAAGCGACCGCGGGCGCGCCCTTGGTTCCCGGCTGGCAATTTTTTACTCCGTCGGGGCATTTGTCGGCGCACCTTGCGGCGGTTCTTCCGACCTGCGGAACGAATTGCTGGTCTGTCGCGCAGTCAGCCGGACTCTTCGCAAGGAACGACTGTTCTTTTTTCTTCTGTTCCTCAATGTCGGCGGAGGCAGAATTTAACCCGCCCAGTGCGCCGTAAGAATTCGGGTCGCGCGGTTGGCGTTTATTCTCTGCGTCTTTTTTCATTTCCTCTTGGATGACATCCGCCCGCATGGATTTATTTTTGCCGCTTTTTTCCGCCTCGTCCAGCCCAGATAAAACACCGGCTTTTTCCCACTTGCGCGGCTGGGCATCGTCGGCGACGGCTGGGAAAACGACGGCGGCGAAAAAAACAGCCATAGCGCAAGGCCGCAACAGCGTGAGGATTACTGGAAAAATTTTCATTACGGTTCGCTCTCTCCTGCATTGCTTGCGCATTGCAAAAGTCGCGGGGAGATTAAAAATCATTAGATAGAATGACCCGCCGGCCTTTGGGCGAACCCTGTTGCATAGCCGGAGGCTCCCCGCGTGGCGGGGATATATTTTTTATGTGCCTATCCAAAGGCACACTATCTAACGAAGTTTTAATTCTTCGGCATCTTTACAATGCTCTTCATGATACAGGAAATCCGTCCGTTATTCAATCTTATATAATGGTCTATATTAAACTTGACAAAACTATTTTGTAGATTATAATATACCTGAATTAACCCCGGGTGGAAAATTGGCCTACAACATAACCATTGGAATACCGTGCTATAATTCCGAATTGTATTTGGAAGAGTGCCTCGATTCAGTCCTTGGCCAAAGGGGGGGGGATATTGCCCACAACCAGGTCGAGGTCATTTGCGTTAACGACGGGTCCACCGACAAGGATACAAAAAACATCCTCAAAAAATACGAAAAGGGCAATCTTAAAGTCTTCGAACATGCGAAAAACCGCGGCGTGTCGGCGGCAAGGAATACAATCATAGAAAATTCGCAAGGCAAAAAGCTGATATTCGTGGATTCCGACGATTATCTGCGCGGAACATACCATCTGCAAACTCTCTACGATTTGTCATGCTCGGCGCCGGGCTGCGGCCTAGCCGCCGGAAGAATGTGGAAGAAGTGCGACGGAAAAGGCATTTATGTGCCTGAAAAATGGAACGAATACAATCCCGACCACGAGCTTAGATTCGAGGGAAGGCAAAGCATCCTCTTGTGGTGCGATTTGCAGATAAGCTCGTGCAACAAGCTGTTCGACCTTCAAACCGTGCGGGACAAGAACATCCGCTTCGACACCAGCTACACCTATTTCGAGGACGCGAAGTTCGTCGCCGAATACGCGCTTAAAATGCCGTTCCAACTCGCGCTATACACGCCCGACACAAAGTATGTGTATCGCAAGCACCCGGCCAGCGCGGTGAACAAGCTGGAATCCGCCGAACGCGGAATGCGCCTTGTGGAATTCTATGCCAACCAGATGTGCTATTACATGGACCTGCTGGAAAAAATACAAAAGGAATTCGGCGTCGCGTCGTGGGCATACAAGCAGATTTTGGAACAGCTTCTGAAAAATATCGGCAGGATGCGCAAGGCCCATACATCCGAACACACCAGGCGGCTTATGGAATCCATACTGCAATGGCTTCCGCAGCAATGCCCGGGATGCAGCACCGCTTGCAGCACGGACTGCGAAAACCACAAGACCATGAATCTCTGCCTCGCCAAGGCGAAACAACTATTCTCGGAACGCGGCAAATAATCTTGATTTTATGATTTCGGCTGTTATAATCCACGGGTTCGCCCCCATAGTATAATGGTAGAACAGGTCCTTGGTAAGGACCAGACGCAGGTCCGATTCCTGCTGGGGGCACCATCCTTCGGAGAGAGAATAACCGAAAGGAACCATAAAAATGGAAAAAATATATCTAGTCGTCGATGGAAGCCAATCCGCCCCGAACATACGCCATTCCCTGCTTTCGCAAGAATTTCCCCACGGCTCCATAATCGAGGTCGAGCAATCCGACCCCGCGCTTTTCGACATGATTCAGTCCGACCTCTCCAACGGAACCTGCAAGGGCGTAATCGTGTCCGGCAGCCCGCGCAGCGTCTATGACGAGGACGCGACGCACCTCGACCCGCGCATTTACGAACTTGGCGTTCCGAAACTTTTAATATGCTACGCCTATCAGGACGCGGCCTATCAGCTTGGCGGCAAGGTTCAGCCCGCAAAGAGCCGCGAGAACGGCGTCGAGAAAATGGAATTCGCCCCGGATCAAATACCTTTCATAAAGTCGTTCCTGAAATCCCTTGCCGGCAAGGCCGCCGATGTTGTAACCAACCACGGCGACGAAGTCGCCCAGCTTTGGCCCTGCGCCGAGCCAATCGCGGCCACGGCCAACAACAAATTCGCCGCCGCCTATGACGACTGGCGCGGCATACTCGCGGTGCAGCCGCACTTCGAAATAAGCAAGGAACCCGTCAGGAACGCGTTCTTCAAGGCCTTCCGCGAATGGACCAAGTTCGAAGCGCGCGAAGAGTTCACCGCGCAGGCGATGCAGGAATATATCGATAAAGATTTGGAAAAAAATTATCCGCTTCTTCCGGGCAAAAAACTTATGGTCGCGCTTTCGGGCGGCGTGGATTCCACCGCGACCGCAGCCACCGTCATCGAGCATTACGGCCGCGAAAATGTCGAGCTTGTGTTCGTGAACACCGGCCTCTTGCGCCGCGATTATTCCAAAGTTCCGGGCGAGGCGTTCGGATACGAAGAAGACAGGCTGCTTAAACTCATGCGCGACCAGTTCGGCGAGGTTCACGCAATCGACGCGCGGAAGCGGTTCATAGACGCTCTTCGCCACGCCGACAGCTTCGACAATCCCAAGACGAACAAGGGCCGCCGCCAAATCATCGGGAACCTTTTCGCCGACATATTCGGAGACTGGGCGGACGCGCGCGGCGACATACAATGGTTCTTCCAGGGAACCAACCAGGCCGACAAGCAGGAATCCGGCAAGGGCAAGGGAAAATCCGGCCACATAAAAACCCATCACAACGAAGTGCCGTATCTGAAAGAACGCCTCGACGCTTCCGAAATCGGAATCGTGGAACCGCTCCACTGGCTTTATAAAAACAACATCATTGAACTCGGCAAACACCTCGGCCTTAATATGGAGCTTTACAAGCAGCCGCCCTTTCCCGGACCCGGACTCGGCGTCCGCATAGACGGAACCGTGGACGAAGAATCGCTGAACTTCACGGGAATCTGCGACGCGATTGTCCGCCATCATTTGGAAGAGGCGATGAAAACCGGCGAAATCAAGCCCCTTGAAAAAGGATTTTCCACGCGCCAATATTTCGCGGCGACGCTGAACACCTCGGACAACAACGCGCGAACGGAAATCCCAATCGACGGCGACAAGTCCGAAAAATTCACAGAGCTTAAAAGCAAGGCGACGGACAAATTCGGCCGCTGGATGGCGAACTGCAAAAACATAAAGGCGATGTCGGAATGCTATGTCGCGCTTTGCAACACCATCACTACCACGGGACAGAAAGGCGACGGCCGCATCGACGGATACCAGATGGAAGTCCGCATGTTCGATGTGAACGGCAGGCCAAGCGACATTTCATGGGAAATGCGCGAAAGGCTGGCGAACGATTTGATGAATATCAAGGAAATTTCCCGCGTGTCATTCGCCCTTACCATGCCGGACAGCGACGACTTGTCGCTTCGCGCGTCGGACGGAAAGCTTATGAAGGTCGAAATCAATTCGGTGGACACGCGCGACTTCACCTCGTTCAATTCGACCGACATTCCGCTGCCGGTCCTGAACCGAATCGCAAGCGACATCAAGGGAAAATTCGGGAACAATGTCCTTATAACGGCGGCATTCGGCGGCAAACCCGGCCGCACGACCGAACGGCACTAGGCGAAGAACATCATCCGCCGGGCGCGCTGTTTCAGCGCGTCGTCGCGGATGGAATCAAGGGACGAATCGCCGAGACGCCTCATGCCCTCCATATTGTGGCGAAGGCATAATATTTTCATTTTTTCGACATCAATTTCCATTCCCGACAGCTTTTTGTATTCTTCGGAAAACTTCCGCCAAAACGACGGCGCGGACGGATTATAGAAATATTTGAACTCGTATTCGCGCGGAACAATCTTCGCGTTCACGAAATCGAAGACCCCCGCCAAACGCCCGTCCGAATCAATAACCGTGTTCGTGCCTTTGAAGTCGCCGTGTATGACCACCGGCCCGCCTTCGACAGCCACATCGCGGATTTCCATGTATTTGTCCCAAATCGAATCAAAAATATTCGCCGGAATATACCCGTCCATCAAGGACCATATATCGCGCTTCTGCAAAGGCTCTTTTCGAGCGTGGACGCGGGCGGCGCTCGCTCTTTCCATAATAGGCCGCGCAAGGTTCAAATCAATACTATGAACCTGCCACAGGAACGCCGCGGAATCTTTGGCCAAAGCGTCCTGCACGCCCGCGGGCATAGCCTCGAATTCATAAAGGTCCCAATGCGCGCCCGGAAGCAATTTGTGTTTCGCGTGCGGATACTTTTCATCCGACACGATAACGGGGCTTGGAATCGGAGTATCCGTGAACGGCCGGACCAAAGACAATATGCCTATTTCCTTTTCGTAGTTGCCTATGAATTCCCGGACTTTTGGAAAGCGCAAAATACTGTCGTCCACGGCGAAGGCCGCGGAAGTCCATCCTTCGCCGAAAAAGCGAATGTCGGACGCGGGATATTTCTTTCGCAAGTATAGGATTATATCGTCTTTGTTCATATCTATCACCAGTCGACAGGCGCAAGGTTTTGCGCGGCAAGGTATTCGTTCGCTTTGGAAAAATGATGGTTGCCGAAGAAGCCGCGCGGCGCGGACAGCGGCGAAGGATGAACCGATTTTAATATCATGTTCTTATACGGGTCCACAAATTCGGCCTTGCGCTGCGCATAGCTTCCCCATAATAAATAAACGATTCCGCTTCGCGCGCTTAAAGCGCGGATGACCGCGTCGGTAAATTGCTCCCAGCCCTTTCCAGCATGGCTTGCCGCCGCGTGCGCCTGGACCGTAAGCGTGGAGTTCAGCAATAATACGCCCTGCTTCGCCCATTCGGTAAGGTCGCCCTTCGTTGCGGACGGACGGCCCAAATCATTTTGGATTTCTTTATATATATTCTGCAAGCTGGGCGGAAACGCCACGCCGTCTTTTACCGAGAAACACAGGCCGTGCGCCTGGCCCGGCTCGTGATACGGGTCTTGCCCGATAATCACGACTTTGACTTTATCAAGCGGGCATAAATCGAACGCATTGAAAATATCGGACGCCTTAGGAAAAACCCGTTTGCCCGATTTATACTCGCCGCGGACAAAGTCCGTCAAAGCGGCGAAATAAGGCTTGGCGAATTCTTCCGCCAAAGCGTCCTTCCAAGAAGACTCTATCTTCACTTCGACCATTCGATTAATCCCTTCTGCATTCCCTTCCATAAAACGACATCTATATATCCGCGCGGCAAGCCGGTTTCCTTCACCAAATGCGCGAACATGGCGTCCGGCCCGCCCGGAAACTTTTCGCCAAGGCGCACAATCCAAACATCGTATTTAACAATGTCCTCGCCCAAGTTTCGCGCAAGATGGTTTGCCGTAATTTTGCCTATGTGCGGAAGCGATGCCAGATACGCCAGTTTATTTTCCAAACCCTCGCACCGATAATATCCGTCCCGGAATTTTTCCCGATTGTCCCAAATTTTCCGAATGGCGTTAGTCTTGTTCCTATTCTTGAACAAGCCGCCCAAAGGCTCGCTTTTTTTGAGGGCCGCCATAATAAGGACATGAATCTTTTTCGCGGTTTTCTGCGAAAATCCGCCTGCCAAAACCACATAGGCGGCCTGGCGCGCGAATTCGTCGGCGGAAAATTTTTCGCCCGAACTCAGCCGCTTTTTGATTGCGTCAAAGCTGTCCAAGTCGGAATCAAGGCCCGCGTCCATAATCCGCTTTTCCAAGTCAAAAAACCATTTTGCATTGAACATATTCTTATGCTAAACTATTGCGCAAAAGGAGTCAAACAATGAAATTCAAGGAACTCGGCCTTTCCAATACAAAGGAAATGCTTAAAAAGGCGGAGGCTGAAAAATACGCCGTCCCGGGATACAATTTCAACAATCTCGAACAGCTGCAAGCAATCATAAGGGCGTGCGCCGACACCCAGTCTCCGGTAATTCTGCAAATCAGCAAAGGCGCGCGAAATTATGTAGGCGGCTCGCTTTTGACCGCCTTGGCGGGCGGCGCGACAAAATACGCAAGCGAACTAGGGATGCGCGCGCCAATCGCGCTGCACCTGGACCATGGAGAGAGTTTCGAGATTTGCAAAGACTGCATAGATTCCGGTTTTTCAAGCGTGATGATTGACGGCTCGGCCCTGCCGTTCGAGGAAAATGCCGCGCTCACGAAGCGCGTCGTAGAATACGCGAAAAAATTCGATGTGTCGGTCGAAGGCGAACTCGGCGCGCTTGCGGGAATCGAAGACGATGTGAATGTCGCGCACTCGGCCTACACGAACCCGGAAGATGTCGTGAAATTCGTCCAAGCAACCGGAGTCGATTCGCTTGCGGTTTCAATCGGGACCTCGCACGGCGCGTATAAAATGAAATCCGAATCGGACGAGCTTCGGTTCGACATCCTCGCCGAAGTCGCGGCGAAACTTTCGGGCTTTCCGCTTGTCCTGCACGGCGCGTCAAGCGTCCCGCAAGAGCTTGTCGCGGAAATAAACAAGTTCGGCGGAAAGCTGGGCGGAGCGATGGGAATCCCGGCACAGCAGCTTCGCCGTGCGGTCGAAATGAATGTTTGCAAAATAAATGTGGATTCGGACTCGCGCCTTGCGTTCACCGCCGGGGTTCGGAAATTCATGTCCGAAAAACCCGAAGCGTTCGACCCGCGCGCGTATCTCGGCGCGGCCCGCGAAAAGATGGAACAGCTTTATAAAGACAAGAACGAAAATATAATGAACTCGGCGAATAAGTATTGATAGATTACCTTATTTCCTCTATCTCCCTTAATTCAAGGACAATATCGCAAGTCCGGGGATGGCCCGGAATAGGAAAAATTCCAAGGTCCATATAATTGTCGCCGTCAATCCAAGGCCCGCCGCCCGCGCCCATATTATTTTCGAACAATTCCGAACGGCCGTCGCAGAACTTGACGCCCGCGTATTCAACATCCTCGACATTGCACCTATACATTTCGTTTTCATTTTGCCCATCGGACAGCGTTCCGTCCATCGCCCGGCAGGCATTCTGAAATAATCCGTCGATTTCGTCCTTGGTATATTGCGCGCTTGCGGAACCAGCAACCGCAAAAAATACTGCGGCGGCTACTGGCAAAATCAATATTTTTTTCATTTTTATACCTCTTTTTTATTATTCAAATGACGACATCAATGCGGCGCGAAAATCGGAATCATCGCCCGCGTCGCTTGCGCAGTGATTAACGCATGGATGCGCACAATCGGCCGCCGACTCCACCACCAAAGCATTGCTCACGAAAACGCCGTTTGCGCCGTCGGACTTCCTTTTAAGCCTGCACCAGCAGTATCTGCCATCTGAATCATATTCGGGACTGCCGGTTTCAAGATGCGCTCCTTCCACAGAGCTGCATATGCTTTGAATATAATAGCCGGGCCATACACTTGCTCCTATTAAAGATTCCTTTTTGTTCTCATACTTGTAAAGTTCGATTTCAGACCCGTGATAGACGGGATTATTTTCATTGAATTCCTTGTCAAAAGTATAAATTCCATGCGACCAATCCGCATCAAGCTCGATATTGGCGTTCGCGGCGGTTGCACCAAAAACAATCGTTGCGACAAATGATAAGATGTGAAATTTTTTCATTGCATAATATCCTTTTTGTTTAAGAACATTATATCAAAAAACAGGAAGATTATCAACGATTCCCGCATCGGTATTCACGGCACTTGCCCTGAATACCACCGCACCAACCATAGGTAATTTCGTTGTTCGCTATTTGGAGTTATTTTACAAGCATTAGTAGCGAGGAACATGTTGCGTCATAACCTGAGCTACCACCTCCGTGAGCTAGCGCGTATCCTGGCCCGGAATTATCCATAACTTTGTCGAATTCCACGCCTTTCCCATAGCATGAAACGAGACTATCAGAATCAAATACACATTCTTCCGAGTGTGTTTTGTATGTAGCACCATTGTCTAGTTCACCTTCAAGCATTCTATATTCTTCTATTGTTTTTATTTCCCCTCCAACAGTCGCGCACGCACTTTTGAACTCTGAAATTATGTTAGCGTCGTCAGCTTTTGCGATATTCATTGCCACAAATGGAACCAAGGCAACAACGGGAAGGATTAAAAGTTTAGTTTTCATTATTCACTCCTTTTTTGTTAAGTTTTTTATTGGCAAGTTATACTACGGTCAGTAATTGATATACTGCCCTCTGCGCTACCGTTCTCTTCGCAACAGGCTCTTAAAAGTCCAATTCGGAAATCAAACTGCGTTCTATCATTGAACATCCTCTCAGGCCATCCAAATTGATATTCGTAATAAAGTTTATATATATTTGAATAAGATATAACGCCTTCTCGTGTTATTTCACATTTTCCATCTTCGGTTTTCTGCACATAATCATGATACGGAATGTTTTTCATATACTCTTTGTATTGTTCATAAAGGTCCTCCGCGGCCGCAACATTCGCCATGCCGAAGGCCATCGCCGCAACGATTGGTATGATATAAAGTTTAGTTTTCATTATTCACTCCTTTTATTGGCAAAGTGGTTTGGCTTTTAATTTTATACCTGCTGTCGCAAACTTGGCTGCCAGTCTTAGTGCGGACATTTGCTCACTATCGTTCCCTTCTTCGGCGATGGCCGCAACATCCTTAGCAGCATTTTCCAATTCCTTTATAAGTTCTTCCCGGTCTGAATCGTCAGGCAAGCAAGGCGCAGCATCCATCAACTCTATCATGGCGGACATCGTTTCTTCCAACTCCTTCAATTCGTTGGCTCTGACATCTGAGATTGTTCCAAACGCCATCGCCGCAACGACGGGTAAGATTAAAAGTTTATTTTTCATTTTTGCGCTCCTTTTTTTGTTTGCAAAAAACCGCCAACGGGAAGTTGGCGGTCGGGAGAGTTCAAAAAATCATACTTAGAATGACCCCGCCGGTCTTTGGGTTGCCCCTGTTATATAAACGGCGGCTCCCCGACCTTTGGACGGGGTGGATATAATAAAAGGCGCATTTCGCGCCGCCTTTATATCCAGCGGATAGCAATGCAATCTCTTGCCTTGCCTAAGTATGGACTTTTGAAGGTCCCGAACCCAAATCCCTTTGGATCCACAATCATTGTATCAGAAAATCGGATTAAAATCAAGTCCCCGGAATCGGCATCGTGAATGTCGCGCCGACCTGGGATTTGCTTTTGTAATCGTCCCTGCCCATGCCGACCACGCTTTTGCCCGCCTGCGCCGCGTCGTCGGAATCCAGCTTGCCATAAACCTGGAAGCGGCCGCCCGATGATTCGATGCCGAAAGCGACCTGCTGGTCGTATGGATTCGCGGTCGCGCTGAACGACGCCGTGTCGCCCTGAACCTCCAACTTGGTGTGCTCTTCCATCCATTGCTTATTTTCCTTCACCGCCTGCGCGGCGCGGTCGCCGATTCTTTCGGCCTCTCCCTTCAATGTGTCGTCGTATTCGTGGTCCGACTTCGCCCGGCTGTCCCTTTTCCGAATGGCTTCTATCCTGTCGGTTTCGGACAAGTCTATGTCGTATGCGCCCGACAAGTCGATTTCATCCGCGGCCGCGGCGCAACTTTGTATGACTTCAAGCGGCGTGATTCCGAAAACGATATTGTCGCATTCGGCGGAATCGACGCTTTCGTCGCCGTTGGAATAATTGGACGACGCGGGGAACGCCAAAAGGCAAAACGACAAAAACGCGGCAGCCTTCCTCATAAGATTATTGTCCGAACGAAATCATTATCTTGTTGTTGCCATACGGGTCCGAGCAATCCGAAGGCTCGGCAATCGCGCCGCCCCTTTTGCCGTCGGACTTCAAATATTCGATTGAATCCTTCCAACCCATCATGCGGAAATACTTGCAGTCGTCTTCGGACAAGCCGCCTATGCCGACCACGAACTGGCGCGGATTTCCGGCGTCCGGGAAGATTTCATATTCGCCGCCGTAAGGGTTCTTTTTGCTCATTCCGATTGCGCCGAATATTATCGAGCTTTCGATATTGCTGAAATCCTCGTATTCAGACATCAGCATTCGGACATTCTGGACCATCAGCGACACCTCGTCCCGGACTTGCAGCTTTTTCTGGTTCTTCATAAGGTTCGGGACCATAGTAAATGCCGCGATTGTGATTATAGTCATAACCGCAAGGACGCCCATCATCTCTATCATGGACCTTCCCGATTCGTTTTTATTTGGCATTGAAACCTCCGGAATTTGCTTTATTATTATGGTATATTATACCACAAAAGGCAGCCGCATGCAATTTGCCGATTTGATTAAATCCGCGCCCCACAGACCCGGAGTCTATACATTCTTCGACGCCGCCGGCAACCTGCTTTATGTCGGGAAAGCCAAGGATTTGGCGGCGCGCCTGAAACAATACCTTGATACCAACCGCCTTGAAAAACATAAAATCGGAATGGTTTCACAAACGGCCGGTATAGGTATAAACACCACCGCGACCGAGGCCGAGGCCCTGCTGCTGGAACAGGACTTCATAAAAAACAAAAAGCCGAAATACAATATCCTTATGGCGGACGACAAGATGTATCCGATGCTGTCCCTCACGAAGTCGGACTTTCCGCGGCTTCTCAAATTCCGCTCGAAAATAACCGGGAAACAGGATGTGTTCGGACCTTATCCCTCCGTGTCCGCGCTTCACGACGCAATCAAGACATTGCAGCAGACGACCGGGCTGCGCACCTGCGCCGATTCACAGATGAAGAACCGCGCGCGGCCGTGCATACTTTACCAAATCAAAAGGTGCAGCGCGCCGTGCTGCGGAAAAATATCGAAAGAGGAATACGCGGCGGATGTCAAACTCGCGCGGCGCGCCCTTTCCGGCGATTCGGCGGACATAAGCGCAGAGCTTAAAGAAAGAATGAGCTCAGCAAGCGAGCGGCAGGATTTCGAGGCCGCGGCGAATATGCGCGACCGTCTGAAAGCACTCCAAACCACAACGCAAATGGGACGAATAACCCAGCGGCCCGAACCGAACGACGGAAAATTCTTCGCATATAAATTAAAGAAATGGTCGGAACCGGCGGCGGCTTTGGAAAAATGGCTGAACATCGATTTACGGCGCGCGGATGTGTTCGACAATTCGCACCTGTTCGGGAAAAATCCCGTGGGAGCCATGATAGTTTTCACGAAGGAAGGCTTCGCTAGAAACGAATACCGGCATTATAAATTGGAAGACAAGTCCGTTAGCGGCAACGACATCGGCATGATGGATGAATTTTTAACGCGAAGATATTCCCGCGCGGCCGGCGACAATTCCACGCCTTCGCTCGTAATCGTGGACGGCGGGCGCGCGCAATGGAACGCCGCGCAGAAAGTCTTGTCGAAACTCGGCCTCTCCGTCCCGGCGCTTGGCGTCGTCAAGGGCGAGGTCCGAAGCGGCGACGAGCATTTCATAATGCCGGATGGAAGCGAATCCGAAATCGAAAAAGGCACGCCGCTGTTCTTATTGCTCCGCGCGGTCCGCGACGAGGCGCACAGGTTCGCCATAACATTCCACCGACGGCTGCGCGCGAAGTCCGCGACTTCGTCCGTCTTGTCCGAAATAGAGGGTATCGGCCCGCGCCGCCGACGCGCGCTCTTGGCGCACTTCGGCAGTCTTGACCTTATAAAGGACGCGCCGATAAAAGCCCTTGCGTCCGCGCCCGGAATCTCTAAGGACATGGCGCAAAAAATATTCTTGTTCTTCCATCCCGAAATGGTAGAATAGTCCCATGAAAAAATTAGTGAACGGATTATCAATTTTTAGAATCATCGCCGCGTTCGCGCTGCTGCCCATGATGTTCTTACAGCTTTGGGGCATGGCATTAATACTTTTCGTTTTGGCCGCGGCCAGCGATTATGCCGACGGATACCTCGCGCGCCGATTCAAGGCGACCAGCAAACTGGGCGGCGTCCTTGACCATACTGGCGACAAGTTCCTGGTCGCAATTTCGCTTTTGATTGCCATGCTGGCCGTGCAGACACCGCTCGTAATCAGCCTTGTCGCAATCATGATTTGCCGCGACCTTTTCGTTTCGGGCCTGCGCGAATTCATGGGTTCCCAAAAAATGGAGCTGCCGGTCGATAAAACAGGCAAGCTGAAAACCGTGGCGCAACTGGTCGCCCTTATGATTTTCTTCCTGTTTTTCTATATATATATGAACGATATGATGATTGACGCGCAGGAAACGGTTTTGGATTCGGCCATCGCAATGCTGGGCGTCTCCGCCGCGCTTTCGGTTTGGTCCGCCGCCGGATACACAATAAAGGCAATAAGGAAAATGAAATGAGATTCATAGCAACGGCAATTTTTATAACCGCGCTGGCCGCACCGGCCTTCGCAGAAGACTGCAAGCCGAACGAATTCAAGAACAAAAACGGCGACTGCATAGCGTGCAATGAAACCCAAATATCCACCGGGAAAAGGTGCAAGTTCTGCCCAACCGCCGAAAATCCCGACATACCGGGCGAAAAAGTTCAAATGATTCCCAACGAGACGCAAAGCGAATGCGTCATGCCCGTGACCTTTTCCAAGGAAGAGCTTTCAATACATAGACTGGATTAATTCCGGCAGGCGGAGCGGAGCATTTCGATTTCGGACGCCAGCATAAGGTCCGACGCCATTTGCTTTTCAACCGCATTAATCGCATAAATCACGGTCGCATGGTCCTTGCCGCCGAACACGCGCCCAATCTCGGACAAGGACAGATTCGTTTCCGTTTTCAGGACGCTCATCATCATCTGCCTGGCGCGGACGATTTTCGCGTGCCTGCGCGACGATATTATCTCGTCGAAGGAAATGGAAATCGCGCCGCACATTTTGCGGACCAAATCCTCGGGCGAATTTTTCGCGCTTAGCGAATCGCCCAGCACCCTGCCCGCTTCGGCCAGCGACATCGCGGTTCCGAAAGTTTCCTTCCATACGGATATTTTTTTCGATATACCCGCCAGGACATGGCCGTCGTCGTCCGAATTGTTCGCTATGAATTCCGCGACATCCGACCCGGCGCCGGCAGACCTCAGTATCGCCGCCTTGGCCGCCGCATTCGGCGCGGAAACATCCGCGACAACGCCCGACGAAAGAATCGACTGCAAGCGGCGCGTGATTCCAGAAATCGCAGACGGAGAGTGTTCGGCCGTCAGCACCACATTCGCGCCGTTTTCAATAGCGCGGACAAGCAGGCTCTCGAATTCCGCAATCGTCGCGGTTTTTCCCGCAAGCGCGTTCACGCCGTCTATGATAAGGACATCCGCGTGGCATATCCTGTCCTTGAATTCGAAATTCGTTTTGTTTTGAAGCGAGCGCAAAAAGTCCGAAACGAACCTGTCGCCCGAAAGCATGACAACCGTTCTTTCGCCACGCGAATTGATTTCGTTCCGAACGGCGCGCGCCAAATGCGTTTTGCCGCAACCGTTCGGACCGTAAAGGAACAGCGGCGAAAATCCGACCGAACCCGTGGCCAATTTCTTGCACGCCGCCACGGCGAATTCGTTTTCCGCGGAAGTCATGAAATTATCGAACGAATATGAATCGGTTTCGGTTTTGTCGGGCGCGGCGCGAGCGGCAAGCCCCGGCATATTAATATTCGCGGCGGGAATCTTCGGCCGGACGCCGGCATAGGCCGCGCCGGATATTTCCAAACCCATCTTCATTTCGGCGGCAAGCGTGAAAAGAATATTCTCGTATCTGCTGCGGATGCAGCTTTCGACGAACTTGTTGGGGACCGACAGAACAATCAGGCCGTCATCGACGCGGCCCGAAACTTTTGAAAACCAAGTATTGAATTCCTCGGGGCGCACGGCGTCGCACACGGAATCCATGAAGTCTTCAAACGCATTCCTGGTTTGTTCTGCAACAGACATTAATATAGGGTCCTTTCCTTCGTGATTACTCACAGATAATCACTTTAAGCAGCGGGGCGGGCTTTTCCATTCAATTAATTTTATAATCGGTATTTTTTTAGCTTGAACGGATTTCCGCCGTTTTTTGCATTTCGCGGGGAATGCCTTGAAAACCGCCAAAAAAACGGGGTCAATTTGGTTTGATTACGAAACCGCCGTTCGTTTTTTCTATCAGGCCGGATATTTCCAATAGGACAAGTTCTTTCTTGATTAAAGCTATATTTTTGCCCGTTTGTTCGGCGATAACCGATTCGGATAAAGGAATGCTTCCGAGCAGGTCTAAAATCCTATTTCCAAGTTCCGATTTTTCGCCCGAATCGGCCTTTTTTGTATTGTCAATACCACACATAAATTCCAATTTCGGAAAGAAATCATCGGGGCCGGAGCATAACGAAGCCGCGCCCTCACGAATCATTCGATTCGGCCCCGCCGCGCGCGGGTCGCTCGGGTGCGAGGGAATCGCAAAAATGCGCCGGCCAAAATCCTTCGCAAAGGCCGCGGTTATAAGACTGCCCGAGCCTTCGTTAGATTCGCCCAGGACTAATTTCTCGCCAAGCGCAGCGACGATTCTGTTCCTTTGCGCGAAGTGCGCGGCGGATGGTTTGAATCCGAAAGGCATATCGCTGACGACGCAGCCGCGCGAAATAATTTCATGATAAAGTTTTTCATTTTCAAGCGGCCATATATAATCCGCGCCGCCCGCCAAGACCGCGACAGTGTTGGCGTCGCCGGGCGCGGCAAGCGCGCCATTGTGGGCGGCGGCGTCGGTTCCCATCGCCATTCCCGATACAACCGCAACATCGTTCTCTGCAAGCCGCAGCGCGATGGCGCGCATTATATTCATGCCCGCGGCGGAAGCGTGCCTTGTCCCGACGGCCGAAATCATTTTCTTCGCAAAAACCGCGCGGTTTCCGATGACGCTTAATATCGGCGGGCAGCCATAAGCGTGCTTCAACGATTTTGGAAAATCATCGTCCGAATCGGCAATGAAAAATCCGCCCGCGGCTTCCAGCGAACCAATCTCGCGCCTAATAGAATCCTTGAAATCATCCGAAAGATTCAGACTTTCCGCCGCGGCTTCGGCAGAGCCGAACTTCGCAATCAGCGACGCGAATTTCATAGGCCCTATTCCGTTCGACCGATATATGCAAAGCCGATGGAAGATTTCGCTCATAACTTAATCTTGGATTCGGTTCCCTCGGACAATCTTTTTATATTCCCGCGATGGCGCGCTATGCCCAACAAGGCAAGGAACGCTGCCGCAAACACAACGGGCCAGCCAAGTCCCAGACACCACGCGACAGTCGGCGCAAGCACCAAAACAACCAGCGCGGCGACGGACGATATTTTGGTAAGAAAGGCGACCGCAAGCCATATCGCCGACATAACCAGCCAAAGCCACGGCGACGCCGCGAAGAAAAATCCCAATGTGGAAGCGAAGCCCTTGCCGCCCCTGAACCCAAGCCATACAGGAAAATTGTGTCCGACGACGGCGGCGACGCCAGCGAACATGCCGGTCCCGGGCGCGACCGAGTCCATTATATAATAAGCCGCGGCGGCCTTCGCGAAATCCAAAACAACGGTAAGGGCGGCCATGCCTTTTTTTCCCGTGCGCAGAACATTGGTCGCGCCGATGGATTTGCTTCCGATTTTTCTGACATCGCCGCCGCCCGCAAGCTTCACAAGAATAAGACCGAACGGGACGCTGCCGAACAAATAACCGACAAGAATAGCAATCAATTCCATCTCAAAACTCCTTGATTCCGAAATCAAACGCAATTATAATATGTCCATCAAACAAAACAAAGGAATTTATTATGGCAAACCACAAATCCGCAAAGAAAAGAATTCTCACCACCGCGACTTCGAACGCGCGCAACACCGCGAAGAAAACCGCGGTCAAAACCGCGATAAAGAAAGCCGAGAAGGCGTGCGGCGGAAGCGACAAGGCCGCGGCGACGGCGGCGGTCCGCAATGCGGAATCAAAAATCATGAAAAACAAAACCATGCCGAAAAAGCGCGCCGCCCGCAAGGTTTCAAGGCTGGCGAAGAAAATTAAATAATATGATGAGAAGCCGGGTCAAGCCCGGCATGACAGATGAAAAAAAGCCCGCTTGAAGCGGGCTTTTTTCTTAAAGTTCCGAGCGGGATTTCAAGTGAGCCAGCCGCGCGGCTTCCCGGGCCGCCTTCTTTTCCGCCTCGATTTGCTCTTTGGATTTCCTGTCGTTTTCAATCGATTCCTCGGCTTTTTCCGCGGCGGCTTTTTCTTCAAAACCAAAGCTCTTGAATTTTTCGGTCTTTTCTTCAAGCAAGGCTTTGTCCTTGTCTTCCGCCAGCTTTCGGTCCAATAAAACAACGCCGTGCGGGTCCCCTCCCCATGCGGATTTATTCTTCAAACGCTTGCTCGCCTTTTCAAGATAATTCTTTGTCGCCGCGCTTTTGCTCAGCGCGAATTTGTCCGGGTCGAAGACCGCGATTTCGTTCTTGAAAGCGTCAAGCCGCCGGGCCTTTTCCGCGGCGGCTGCGGCCGATTCCGCGCGGGCCGACTCGATTCGGTCAAGAACCGCCCCCTTTTCTTCAACTCTTTTGCCCAATTCATTCAAAGAATTGTCCGCCTGCCCAATCTGGCCGGTCAAATCCTTGGCTTTTTCGCCCAAATAATACGCGACGCTCTCGGCGGATTTGTAATCCAATTTCGTGTTCATGTATCCCGCATACCAATCAATCAGACTGTCGATATTGTCCCGATTGCGCTTTTCGTCGTAATATTCCGGATTGTCGGTTTTCTTGCCGAACAACGAATCGGAAACATACCTGTTGAAATTTCTTTCGCCAAGCCCGACGACCGCGCGCTCCCATGGTCTCTCAAATTCGGGCATCCTTGGGTCGTCAAGGTCGGCGGCGCGGGAAAAGCTTTGCTTTTCCGCAGTCAGGACAAGGTCTTTCATCTTTTGCGCCAAGTCCGCGAATTTTTCGTAAAATTCCTTTTCCGATTTTCCGTCGAAAACGCCATAGGGCTTTTTCGGCATATTGAAATTCACGATATTGCCGATTTCCGGGCTGTAAAATTTGGACTTAATATCATTGGCCGCGGCCTTGTAGAATTCCCCATACTTTCCGTCATACCGCAAGTATTCCAGTGCGGTTAATTCCTTCTGGAATTTCTGATGTATGTCGTAAAGTTTGTAGGCCAGCGCGGCCTTCTTGTCCACCGCCGACTTGAAGTCCGCCAGAACCGCGCGCGCCGCCTTGATTCTTTCGATTGCCGATTTGTCGCCGTTCACGGATTCCGTATCGGCTTTAATAGCAGGCCCGAACTTTTCGGCCATCGCGGCCACGGTGTGTTTGTCCAGGCCGAACATATTCCCAATCTGCCCGAACAATTTCGCGGCGGGATTCCTTTCCATAATCGCGTCGAACCAGGCCTTTTTATTCTTGGGATTGAATTTGCCGACCAGCTCGACAAGCTGCTCCGCCTTCAAGTGCGGCAAATCTTGTTTCGGACTTATCTTATCGAAGTCTTCTTTGCTTATGCGCTCCAAAGCCTCAATCAGATTGCCGCGCCCCATCTTTATCCTGGCAAGCGAATAAACATCCTTGGAACCGGGATACAGCTTTTTCAAGTCCTCGTTCAGCTGCTCCGCCTCGCTCTTATAGCTTGAATTTTTGGCGTCCCGCAAATCCGAATCTGGACGGTTAAGCAACCAGAATTTTTTGTTCGGCGAATAGGAATCATTCAGCTTGATTTTATCATCTTCGATTTTCTTGTCCAAATCAGCATGAATTTTGGGACTCTTGAATTCATAGCCGTCATAGCTGCTCTTTTCATTCGCATACCAACCTTTTCGCACGCTGTCGGAAACCATGGGCGAGAATTTGACCGAGCGGCTCTCGCCCAAGTCGAAAAACTCCTTGTTTATCAGCTGCGCCCTTTCGCCGACATATGTATTGTCCTTTATATACTTTTCGAATTTACCGGCCATGATTTCCAAATTCTTGCCCAATTTGGCGGCGCGCTTGCCGGCCAGCGCGGTTATATTGATTCCATCGTAAATCTTGTTTATAAAGTCGGCCCGCTTCCGCTTTCCCAAGCCGTCCAAAGTATTCGCAACCAAATTGCGCAAAAATGTATATCCGTCGTTTTCATAGTCGGGAATCCTGTCCATCAGCAAATCATAATCCACATCGGGCGACAGCTTGAATTCCAATCCGCTTTTCAATATTACGGGGGTTCTGTCATCGACACCATATCCTTTGTGTTCATCGCGCCATTCGTCGAACGCGCCAAGCATTTCTTCATTTGTCTTTATGTATTTTACCGACATTCCTAAATTTCCTTCTTTTGGGATGGTATGGCGAATGTTACGGGCATCGGCAGCATTTTTTCCTCGGCGATTTTCTTTATCTCCAAACGGCCGATGGTATTCTTGTAATCAACCGAGGACGACGATGACAGCGAGAAGTTCCCGACAGACGACGAAGACGGCGGCGCGCCGACAAACTGCGAGCCGTCCATGGACGACGATGAAGATTTTTCGCGGACGACGACCTGCGGCGGGCGCGAATTTTCCGCGCGCGCAAGCTCCGCGAAAGACTCAATCCGTTCGGCCGTTTCGTCGATTTCCTTCAAAATTTTCTGCAATTTCGTCCCCATGACGGCGGCGTTCGCATAGTTCAATTCCGTATCCATAACCTCGCGGTATTTTGCGATATAATTGCCGATATTGTAGTATTCGCCCTCGGTGAGCTTCGGCATGACAATGTCATATTTCGGTTTCTCGGCGTCCGCCTTTTTAAGCAGCGCAAGCCTGAAATCGACATCGCCGTGGAAATCCTTTTCCCGCGCTCTTTTGTCGGACTTGAAAGGCCACGGCCATTTGGGCCCGTTTTCCCAAGGCTTCGGCAGCTGAACGGCGGATATGTTTCCTTTGAAAAATTCCTCGTATGCATCAGGGATGAATTTATTGCGGTAATACAAACCCATTTCCCTGTCGGCGTCGGACTCGCCCAAAAATTTATCAAGCTCGGCGAAAAGACTGTCGACATACCAAAGATAATCCGCGACTTCCTTTTTCTTTTCGACGAAGTGCCGGAACGCGCCCAAGTCCCTTTGGATTTCGCCCGGCTCCCTGTTTCCGATTTCGGTGTTCCTTTGCAGAACTTTTATGAATTCGTCGCCGGATTCTTTCGATTCCGGTTCGAAGCCGATGAACAAATCCTTGTCGGCATACGGGGATATTTTGGCGATGAAGGCGCGGCCCGCGCCCTCGGCGTTATGCCAGGCGTTATAGGCGTCCTTCAAGTCTTGTTTTGTCTTTATAATCGCTATGTCGGCCATACCGCTTCTCCCAATACGACAATTTTATCATAAAATTCGGTTAAAAACAACTTGCAAAAGGGGGATTTGTCCCTATAATACGGGCTTATGGGTGCTTAGCTCAGTTGGTAGAGCAAATGACTCTTAATCATTTGGTCGTGGGTTCGAATCCCCCAGCACCCACCATTAAACCGTGCGCGCCATCCTTCGTTCCCTCGCGACGCGCACATCAAAAATTTTCTAATAACGAAAATTTTTGTGTGCTTATTCGCTCGTGCTCGAATCCCCCAGCACCCACCAATTTTCACCGAGCGAAGCGAGGGCTGAAAATTGAGTGTCCGCCGTAGCCTTGGCGTAGGCGGACCAGCGAGCATTGCAATGAATCACATCCAACACATAAACTCTCCATTCGGCACGATTACGATTGTCGCAAACGAAGACGCGCTTCTTGAAATTCATCTCGACAAAAGGAACAAGGCGACGGACGGAAATAAAATAACAAAGCAAGCCGCCGCAGAACTCGCCGAATACTTCGCCGGAAAACGCCGCGAGTTCAGCGTTCCTATTGCCCCAAGCGGAACCGATTTCCAGATGTCGGTGTGGCGCGGCCTTAGGAAAATTCCATACGGCAAGACAATTTCATACCAGCGGCTCGCGGCGAATATAGGGCGCGCAAAAGCCTGCCGCGCGGTCGGAAACGCGAACGGAAAAAATACAATTCCAATCATAATTCCCTGCCACCGCGTGATTGCGGCGAACGGCACAATCGGCGGATTTTCATCCGGCCTTTGCCATAAGACAACACTCCTTAAAATCGAAGGGCTTGACTTTTAGCTCTTTTATGTCAAGATGACGCAAAAGGAGCTCACCATGCCCAATGCCTATTCCGCGCTCGGCGTTTCATCTTCCAAAACAGAAGTCCACGCCGCGACCAAGAACAACGACAAGGGCCTTTTCCCCTTCGCTTTCTGCAAAATCAATCCGTGCAAAACCTTCGGGCCGAAATATGTGAAAATATCCCATGCGGACGGGGCCGGAACAAAAAGCTCGCTCGCCTATATGTATTGGAAGGAAACCGGCGACATGTCGGTTTGGCACGGCATTGTCCAGGATTCCATAGTCATGAACCTTGACGACATACTTTGCGTCGGCGGCGCGGCGGGAGAGCTTGATTTGACTTCCAACATAGACCGCAACACTTTCAGAATTCCGGGCGAAGTCGTGGCCGAGCTTATAAAGGGCGAGAACATATTCCTTAACAAAATGCGCGGATACGGAATCGACATAACCGGGCAATGCGGGGAAACCGCCGATGTGCCGGACCTTACCCAAACGCTTTTGGTGAACAACACCATGCACTGCATAATGCGGCGCAGCGCGGTCATAGACAACGGCAACATAAGGGAAGGCGACAAAATCGTCGGGCTTGCGTCCTTCGGACAGGCGGAATATGAAACGGAATACAACGGCGGAATGCGCAGCAACGGCCTGACATTGGCGCGCCACGGAACGCTTGATAAAATCTACCGCAAATTATATCCCGAAACTTTCGAGAAAAAGCTGGGCAGGAAGGCATACCGCGGCTCCGCATGGCTGAGCGACCTGGTAAAAGTTGAAACAGGAGAAAAGATTCCAGTCGGAAAACTGATACTTTCGCCGACGCGCACATACGCGCCGATTATCGCAAAACTTCACCAGACCCCGGGCTGCGTTCCCGTCGGAATGGTGCATAACAGCGGCGGCGGAATGACCAAGGTCCTGAACTATCTGTCAAAGCCCCTTAAAATAGTGAAGGACAATCTGTTCGACACGCCCGCCCTTTTCAAGATGATACAGTCCAATGCGAATGTCGATTGGCAGGAAATGTATCAGGACTTCAATATGGGATGCGGAATGGAGATTTATGTCCGCAGCACCCGCACGGCCGAAAAAATCATTGAAATATCGAAATCGTTCGGCGTGGACGCGAAAATAATCGGCCATGTGTCAAAGGCGCGCGTTCCGAAACCACAGGTTGAGCTGATAACGAAACATGCCGGGATATTCCGGTATTCGCGCTAATTTTTGCGCGGCTTGTTTTTTTTCTCGCGCTCGATAAATTCGCGGTAATAGTCGACGATGGTGTGAACGGACTTGAAAAATCCCTTCTTGTGCGCGGCGAAAATCCCAAGCAGCGCGAATGTCGATATGGTAATCGTCATGGTCATGGCAACCACTTCCAATATTTCCTTGAATGACATAACCGCTCCTTTTTGCCTTGAAATTTTAACTGCGGCAGATAGAATCCTCAATAGGAATGAAAATAAAGAAATCTGAATTATTAAAAGACCCGAAGAAAGTCGCGAAGAATCTGCTCGGCGCGACGCTATGCTCGCGCGTCGGCGGAAAACTTTGCAGCGGCCGCATAGTGGAACTCGAGCTTTATATCGGCGAATGCGACAAGGCGTGCCACGCATGGCGCGGAAAAACTCCGCGCAACGCGGTCATGTTCGGCGCGCCCGGCAAGGCCTATGTCTATTTCGTATATGGAATGCACAATATGCTGAATGTCGTGATTTCCGAGGCGGGAAAAGCGAACGCGATACTTATTCGCGCGGTCGAACCGTTGGACGGAATAGAAACCATGCAGGCGCGGCGCGGGATAAAGGACGCGAAAAACCTTTGCAACGGTCCGGCGAAACTGACAAAGGCTTTCGGAATTACAACCAAGCACAACGGCGCGGACTTGTCGGGCGATTTGATTTGGCTTGAACCCGCGACTTCAAGATTCCAAGTCGCAACCGGGAAAAGAATCGGCGTCGATTATGCCGGAAGCGACGCCGACCTTCCCTGGCGTTTCGTCATCAAGGGCAATAAATTTGTCAGCAAACCCATATAAAAAAACAACTCCCCCGCAAGGGGGGGGCTGATTTTTTATTTAACAAAAACCGGCGTCCATTTGGACACATCCAAATTCTTCAAATCTTTCGGCAAGTCTTTCGCATCCATCGCAAGCCACATCTGGGTGCGGCCGAACGGCCCTATTTTTCCGCGGACTTGAAGCTGATTGAAATCGCGGTCCTCTTTCGTCTGCCAAATGACGGACGAATAGACGCTGCCCGATTTCGGGTCCAAAATTTTCCCGCCGCGGAATTCATCGCCGTCCAGCTTCATATCCCAAATTATATCAAGGCCGACCATCTTGGGTTTGCCTTTGACTTCTTCGGCGACCTTTGCCGGGTTGGACAATGTTTCGGCAATCGCGGTTCCTTCGGGATTGAAAATAGCAACAACGCGGCCGCATAAATTGTCGCCGCAATCGTAAAGCCGCACGATGGATTTCGCGTTGCCCGTCTTGTCGTCGATGGTCTTCCAAAATCCTTTGACCGGCGCAGTCGCCGCCGCTGGTTCGGTCGTAGCAAACGCCGGCGCAACGATTAAAGCCGCAACCGCGGCGATTAAAATTTTCTTCATAACGAACTCCTTTTTACAGTGGAATAATACCCGAAGCCCGCCGAAATACAACAATTTTGATGTATATACAAATGTATTGATAAATCAATTGACATTTGGAAAACTTGTTGTATAACAAAGCCATGCCGAACATGCTTCAACAACTTTTTCTCATGAACGCGGAAGAGATTCTGAAAGATTACGCCGTCTATCGCGCGTTCAATAAAAGCGATTCCGTAATCAATATGCGCATACCGGGCGCGGTCGCCGAAAAACTGAAAAAGCTGGCGGCCGAAAGGGGCGTCCCTTATCAAACGCTTATAACGGCTACGCTATTTTCCCTTGTGAACGACGAAGCCGACAATAAGAAAAAGTGATTGCAATTCCGGCGCGCGCGGTTATAATTCATGCACTGCGGATATGGCGGAACTGGTAGACGCGCTAGTTTCAGGTACTAGTGAACGCAAGTTCATGGAGGTTCGAGTCCTCTTATCCGCACCATTTTTTATACTGGCCCCATCGTCTAGCGGTTAGGACGCAAGATTCTCATTCTTGAAACCCGGGTTCGATTCCCGGTGGGGTCGCCAAAATTCCACGCTTGCCTTCCTTCGTTCCCTCACGACGCGCAAATCAAAAATTTTCTAACAACGAAAATTTTTGTCTGCTTATACGCTCGTGCTCGATTCCCGGTGGGGTCGCCAAAATTATTTCATTAAAAATCCCCCGCATGACCGGGGGATTTGTTTTCAGCCCGCAGACTAGGCGTAGCGCGCCCTTTCCCGGTTCAGGTCCTGAATGATGCTCAAATACGGGCCCGGCAGCGCGCTGCGTTCGGCCAAGCCGTTAAGCTCGGCAATTGCAAGCGTGATATGCGCGGAATAGTTCTCCTTTTGCCAAGGAGAGTTCAGCCCATAACTTTTTATGTCATTGACCGTGTTTATCATTTTTGTAATGTTTTCAGAATTATTTATCATAGTTTTTCCCTATGGTTTCGATTGCGTGAAAATTGTGAGTTTATAGAAAGCGCGAGCGCGCGAAAAGGTTATGTCAGCTGGCAAGCCGACAACAATAAATGGGGAAAATCGCAAAGTATTTATTGCTCATGGATATATTATAGCAATTATGCAAAACCGTTTCAATGAATTAAATTTCCATACCGTAAAAATAATGAGCGGCGTTCGGGGAATCCAAGCGGCCGATTTTTTTCAAGCCCAGCTTGTCGTAATAAGGCCCGCTCGTGACGGTGGACCAAATCGCATATCTGAAATCTGAATAAGCCCGAACCGCAGCCGCCGCGCCCGAGAGTATTTTCCCGCCAAGCGCGCCGCCGCGGAATTCCGGCAGAACCGCCAAGTAATTGAACTGCGCGTATCCCGCAAGATGACCGTCTTCCATAGCACAAATAGTCCCGACGATTTTTTCGCCGTCCAGCATGACAAAAGCAAGGCCCGCCCTGCCCTCTATCCGCGGATTTTCGGAATTCGCATTATTTATAAAGCCCGCGATTTCGTTTCTGAATTTTTCCGTGGGACCGGCCGCGCCGCCCATGCTCAGCCATGCCACATCGGCGAATTCGGGAAGCCGCGACAAGTCCCTTAAAAGCTCAAATTTATATTCAGACATAACGATTCAAGTTCAAGTTATAACGCGTTGTTCTTGGCCTTAAACGCGAAGCATGCCGCCGTTCACATGGATGGTTTGGCCGGTTATATAGGCCGCTTCGTCGCTGGCTAAAAACACGCAAGGCGCGGCGATGTCGGAAGGCTCGCCAAAGCGGCCGGCCGGGATTTGCTTCAACATCAAATTCTTTATATCATCGGACAAAACATCGGTCATCGCGGTTTTGATAAATCCGGGAGCAATGCAGTTCGCGGTTATGTTCCGGCTTGCGACTTCGACGGCGAGGGATTTGGTCATGGCGGTCATCGCGCCCTTCGACGCGGCATAGTTCGCCTGGCCCGCGTTGCCCATGGTCCCGACGACGGAAGTTATATTGATTATTCGGCCGAAGCGGTTTTTCATCATCGGCTGCGCGGCGGCCTTCGACAAACGGAAGGCCGAGCCAAGGTTCACATTCATAACCTCGAAGAAATCTGAATCGGACATCCTCATCATAAGGCCGTCCTTGGTCATGCCCGCGTTGTTCACCAAAACATCAAGACGGCCGGCGGCGGCAATCGTGTCGGCGACAAGTTTTTCAGCCGCGCCTTCCGCGGCAAGGTCGGCGGCTATGGCGAAAACTCGCGCGCCAAGCTCGGATTTAAGGCCTTCCAATTTATCAAGTTTCCGTCCCGTCAAAACGACGGTCGCGCCCGCGGCGTGCATGGCGCGCGCTATGCCTTCGCCTATGCCGCCGGTCGCGCCGGTTATAAGGGCGACTTTGCCAGTCAAATCAAACATTTTGTTCTCCTATGAAATTCTTGATGTCTTCGGGGGTTCCGACGGCAAAGGCCTTCATGCCGTCCGATATGCGCGGGGCCAAGCCCGTCAAGACTTTGCCCGGGCCGAATTCCACGATTTCATCGACGCCGAGTTCGGCGGCGTTAAGAATGGTTTCGCGCCAGCGAACGCCCTTCACCATCTGCTGAACGAGAAGATTTTTGATTTCTTCCGAATTGAAAACAGGCTGGGCGGTGCGGTTGGAAATCATCGGAACAATCGGCGGAACAAGAACGATGTCGGCCAAGGCGTTCTCCATTTCAAGGCGCGCGCTTTCCATAAGCGAGGAATGCGGCGGAACCGAAAGCGGCAAAAGCATGGCGCGCTTCGCGCCCGCGGCTTTGGCAAGTTCGATGGCCTTGTCGATGGCGGGCTTGCTGCCGGAAACCACGACCTGACCGGGGGCATTGTCGTTCGCCAAATCGCAAACGCCGTTGTCAAGGTCGCCAGCCGAGCGGCATATTTTCTGAACCGATTCTATATCAAGGCCAAGTATGACGGCCATCGCGCCCTGGCCGATTGGCACGGCGCGCTGCATGGCGTCGCCGCGAAGGCGCAACAATTTCGCGGTGTCGTGAAGGGAAAGCGAGCCTGCGGCGCAAAGCGCGGTGTATTCGCCAAGCGAATGTCCGGCGACATAAGAGAAAGCGTCGCGGATTGTGCGGCCCGAAAGATTCATCCAAACTTTTAGAACGGCGATGGACACGGCCATGATGGCGGGCTGGGAATTTGATGTGAGGGTGAGTTCGTCCATGCTTCCGTCGAACATGATTTTGGAGAGGTTCTGGTCCAGCGCGTCATCGACTTCGGCGAAGACATTTTTGGCGATGTCGAACTTGTCGGCAAGGTCCTTTCCCATACCGACGAATTGCGAGCCCTGGCCCGGAAACACAAGCATTTTTGACATTATTTTTATTCCTTTTCCTTGGACTTGGATATTAGCATAAAAAAACGGGATTGCAAGCCGCGGGAAAAATTTTTCCGGAAATGCTTGACAAGGCAAAAAAGTTCCCCTCCTGCGGAGGGGAACTTTTTACTCAATCACCGGCACGGGGGGGGGTATGGAGCCGAACGGCGTGGCGTTCTGAATATGCTCGCGGAAACTCGGCATGCGGTAGACTTCGTCCAGGCCAAGGGTCTTGAATCCGCCGACATCGCATTTTGTTTTGGAACCCTCATAGAAGAAGTAAGCAAGACCGCCAAGCGCGCCGACGCCGGTTCCGATAATCGCACCCCTTCCAACATTACTGTCCCAGATTTTCGAGAAGAAGCCTTTTTCATTAGTGTTCTGATAAAACTGTTGAGAGCTTCTCAACTTCGCAATTAGTTCATCTTTTTCAGACCTTGTCAGGTTGGATTTTTCGATTGCGGTTATCATTTGGTCTATTTCCTTAGACCTATCGTTAAAATGTTGAAGACCTTTGGAACTTACATCTTGAAAATATGTCTTAAATGTTCCCAAGTCTTCTTTAAGGTTCTCAGCATATTTTTTACCAGCACTTGCGTTGGTTTTTCCAAAGTAAGAACCGTTATATTTCATTATAATCATCTTTCCAGGTTGTCCATTACACAAGTATTCACTTTTCTTATCCTTACCTGAGTCAACGAAAGCAAATTCTATACTATGAATTCTTGAAGAAACGACTCCAACAGATTCGCATTGAGTATTAATGATATTATTTTGCTTGGCCCATTCTATTGAAGCATTCAAATCTTTAATAGAAGCGTTTAACTGTTTCGCCATGGTTTCCATATTAAAGGCAATATTCTGCGGCGGGATTTTATATATTGTACTAAATTCTAATTCAGCAATACAGTTATATGTTTTTCCGTTATTCATAATACTTAATATGTTTTCGATAGTATCTTTTGGCACGGACCCGCACCAAAAGGCTACATCTTCATTTGTCATTCTTGATATTTCTTTTTCAAATTCTTCTCTGGTAGTAAGTTTGCTTATATCGACTCTGCCGCCGGTCGTTGTTTTGTCAGTCGCAGAACTACCCGCGCCGTCGCCTTTCTTCGCGTTGCTTTCCTGATACTTGTCCACTGCGAAGCCTATGCCCGCGCCGGCAAGCCCGCCGCCGACTATCATCGCCGGGACTATATACTGCGAATTCCTGCGCATGACGCTGATTGAATCAAATATTCCCGCGTCGCACCTGATGACGCTTCCGAACGGATAGAACGCGACCGCGTCGCCGTCCGACGAAGAAATCTTTCCGCCCGTTCCAATGCCGACAATCGGCACCATGCATTCATAGGTCAATTCATTGAATTCGCCGATATAACCGTGCGTCTGTATAGCCTGGCAGATTTGGCGCGCCTGGCCGACCGTCGCGTTAAGCATGGGAATCATCGTGTCGTTCTCGTCTATATACGCGACGAGCTTGCCGTCGACCATAATGAATTTCTCGTTCGAAACAGGGTCGGTGTAAAGGGTGGTTCCATCGGGAAGCAGGCTTTCTTCCATGATATTGCCGGTATTGGGATTCACGACCGAAACGCCGGCGGCGGACGGCGCGCGCGCCGCGGCGACCGACGATATAGGCGCGGCGGGCGCGGTGGCGCGGACGGGTTCGGCTGAAACGACGGCGACGGGGGCGGCGGCAGGCGCGGACGGCGCGACATTGCGAAGCGACTGCATGGCCGAGCCGCGCGTCGTGGCGGCATTGGCGACGCCGCTTCCGACAGCCAGCGCACCGACGAATCCTAATACTATCTTTTGCATGATATGCTCCCTGCCCTATAATCTATATATGGATTATATCATAAATACGGGCTGTTCACAAATTGAAAATTCCCCTCCGCAAGAGGGGAATTTATAGGCCTTTACCGGCCTGCTCGAAGATTTCGGAGACCGCGTCGCTTAACGGAATCCTCATGAAGCGCGGGTCGGATTTTCTGCTTGGCGCGCTGCCGCTTTCCATCGCGGTTTTGCAGGGGCTCGGGTCCGCCAGCCAGCTGGACAACAGGTTCCCGCCAAGCCATCCGCCCGCCGCGCCGACCACCAAACTCGCGCCGCCGGTGAACGGCGCAAGCGCAAGGCCGCCCGCGACCCCGGCCGCCGTATAAGCCGTCTTTTTAAGAAGGCCCGACGCGTTCAACGAAAGCGAAGGCTCGGCCAAACTTCCGCTGAATTCCATCAGGCTCATCAGGTCGCCCGTTATGCTTAGGCGAAGTCCCGAAACCGGCCGCGATGTCATGCTTACGCGGATTGTTTCGCCGCCCAAATCCAAGTCGCCCGCCATGTTTATATTGAACACCGACGATTCCAAGGCGACCCCGTTCTTGGTTTCGATAACGCCGTCGCGCGCTTTAAGATTCGCCGCCGCGCAGCTGATTCTGGCCGAGTCCTCGTCCTTGCTGGTCTTGAAAAGGCCCGCCAAGTCGCCGCCAAGGGATGTAAGGAAATCCTTGCCATAAACCGACGACACAAGCTCTTTCCTTGCGTATCCGTTCCCGACCGAATGCGCCTGGGCGCGGGCCGTCAGGGTCGAGAAGACGCGCGACAAGTCCGCGCCGCGGGCGCGGCCCGCGAATTCGATATTGACCGGCAGTCCCGACATCAAATCGCTTTGCCTGATTTCGGACAGGATGTTCGATATATAAATCCTTTCGCCAAGGGCCGCGACATAGGCGCGGACTTCATGCTCCTCTATGCCGCCGTGCATCATGGCGTTCACGGTTCCGCCGCCGAACACAAGGTCGGTCTTCAAGGCGAAGCTGGAATTTTTAAGTTTTATGACGGCTTTTATATTGTTCAGCGCAAGCTCCCTATACATGACAAGGCCGCCGGAATCCAAATCAATATTCATGTCCCACGCTTCCAGCATGGACACCGGCAGCGGAATGTCCTTGAACACATTCAGCGGCCTGTTCGGGCGGGTCCATTTGCCGCCGTAAAGGGTCGGGAAAATCTCGGCCAGAACCATCCTGTCGGTCTTCACATCAAGATTCGCAAAGGGACGCGCGCTGGACCAGGAAACATCGCCGGACGCCCGCACGCCGTTGCCTCCGCGCGGCAATGCGGATTTCATTTCAAACCGGCGCAGCTTCAAGTCCGAATGCCCGAAGCCGCCGTCCGCGGATATGACGACCGGCATGATTTTCGGGAAATTCGCGCCCAGCTTCACAAACGGGCGCGACAGGTCAAGCGCGGTTCCGCGCAGCTTGAAATCGATGGGAACCAGGCTTGTCCGTTCAAGCGCGACATCCGCCGTCAGGTCAAGGCCGCCGCCGGAAACCGACGCGCGGATTGGGTAAATTTTCCGCTCTTCGTTAAGGTTCGCAAGGACGGCCTTTATATCATAAACATCGCTGCCGGAAACTATGCGGACGCCGACCACATCGGCGTCGTGCCTGCGGTCGATTGTTATCTTGAAAATCTTGGGGCTGTATGTCTCGCCGTCAAAGGTCAGCCTTGAATTCCTAAGAACCAATTCATGCGCGGGGATTCTTTCGATGATTCTTTGGCCGCCCCCGGCCTTCGCCGAGGCTCCGGCCGGCAAGCCGCCTTCGGACACATCAAGGTTCAGATTATCTATCGCAATCTGCTCGATGGACACGCGCTCGCGGAAAAGCGATATGAGATTAATCCTGACGGACATTTTTTTCAAGGACGCGGTCATTCCCTCCATCGATACGGAAACATCCTCGAAGACAATCACGGGGCGCGGGGAAATGTCCCAGGACACCTTGCCCCACTTGTCGATGGAAACGCCCGAAGACTCGTTGATTTCGGATATGATTCTATCCTTATATTTGTTCGGGTCGGTGGTGTAAAGATAGATTCCAAGCGACACCGCGGCGGCCATAAGGGTAAGGCCGAGCAGCCTCGTCCAAAGCGCGAAATTATATATGAAATTTTTCAGGCGGAGCTTTTTTTTCATCAATGCCCCATGATGCCTTTGACGGCGCACTGCATGAATTCGGGAACAGGCACGGAAAGTTCTATCGGCTCGCCCGTCGCCGGGTGCCTGACGGACAGTTTCTTCGCCAGCAAATGAAGGTGTGAAATCCTTCCGAATCCATATTTCGCCGCGTCGCCCTTGTGTCCGTAAATGCCGTCGCCGAAAATCGCGGCGCGCAGCTCTTTCGCGGAATGGATGCGCAGCTGGTGCGTGCGGCCGGTTTTCGGATTAAAGCGAACCAACGACATCTTGCCCGGAATGCTTCCAAGGACCTCGTATTCGGTTATGGCGTTTTTCAAGTCATCCCCGCCGTCTTTCTTCGCAATCATGGTTTCTATAACGCCCTTCTTCTTTTTTATATCGCCCGCAAGGACCGCCAGATATTCCTTCGCCGCGGATTTATCCTGCAACTGGGCGGACAGGTCCCGCGCCGCGGCAAGGTTCTTGGCGAATATTATTACACCGCTTGTTTCCTTGTCAAGGCGATGGACGGGCAGCACGGTTTTCCCCGGGAAAAGCGCGGCGGCCATCTTGTCCAAGGATTTTGCGATTCCAGTCCCGCCCTGGGCCGCAAGGCCGGCGGGCTTGTTGAACGCGACCATGTCGTCGTCGTTATATATGATGGTTTTGCGCAAGAACTCCAAATCCGACAGCGAGAATGCGGAGCCGTCCTGCGGCTTCGGTCCTTTGATTTCGGTTTTCTCGAATTCCTTGAAGAGCGGCGGAACGCGGACGAGCGCGCCGGCCGCTATGCGCTCGGTCCCCTTCATTCGTTTGGAATCGACGCGAAGCTCGCCCGAACGGCAGGCCTTATGGAACGCGGCGCGCGGCAGTCCCGGGAAATGCCGGAACAAAAACCTATCCAACTTTACCCCGTCCATAGTGGCGGGAACTTTAAGCGGCTGAATTTTATCAGTCATTTCCTGAATTATAACCATTTGCTTTTTGGCTGTCAAAGTATTAAAATACCCAAATGTTAAAGAAAATATTCTGTTTTGCCTTGTTTTTCGCCGTAATTTCCGTTGCCCGCGCCGAAATCGTCGTAGATATAGTCGCCGGAAACGCGCCGCAAATCCCGATTGCAATCGTTCCGTTCGAGACAGCGGACGCGACGCTTAAAAGCGATGCGAAAATGCTGGACGGCGTTGTCCGAAGCAATTTGGAATCGACGGGACTCTTCAAAATCATAGACCCGGCCAGCTTTCCAGAGAATGTGAAGTTCGGCGAGATGCCGTCGTTCGAGCATTGGAAGCTCGTGAAGGCCAAGGCCTTGGTCCAGGCGAAACTTTCCAAGACCGGCAAGAATAGTTTGCGGCTTCAATTCTTCGTCTGGGATGTCGACAGCGGCGAGCAGATAGAGGCGCAAAGCCTTGTCGCAAGCATGAAATCCAAAAGACGCCTCGCGCACATATCGTCGGACGAGATATACAAAAGACTGACCGGCGAGGGCGGATATTTCGACACCCAAATCGTATTCATATCCGAAGCGGGGCCGGTTCAGGCTCGGACGCGCAGGCTTGCCATCATGGACCATGACGGATACAATCTTCGCTATCTTTCCAGCCCGGATGTGTTCGTCACATCGCCCTATTTCTCGCCGAACATGCACACTTTGATATTCCTTTCATACCGCAACGACGACCCGATGGTCTGGACGCTGGACCTTTCGACGGGGGAACAAAGAAAGCTCGGGAAATTCTCGGACATGACATTCGCGCCCGCATTTTCGCCCGACGGGACCCGTGTCGCCATGAGCCTTGTGGACGACATGGCAATCAATATATACGAATACGACATGGCGAAAAAGACTCTGCGCCAGCTTACATACTATGACGGGATAGACACATCCCCGTCCTATTCGCCGGACGGGAATTCGCTGGTCTTCAATTCGGACAGGTCTGGTTCGCAGCAGCTTCACATACTTGACCTCAAAACATTGGACGCGCACCGTATTTCATTCGGCGCGGGAAGATACGCGACGCCCGCATGGTCGCCGCGCGGCGACATGATAGCGTTCACAAGAATCCTTAGCGACACATTCTCCATCGGGGTCATGACGCCGAAGGGCAAGAACGAAAGAATCCTGGCCAGCGGCTGGTTCATGGAATCTCCGAACTGGGCTCCGAACGGCAGACGGCTTGTGTTCGCGTCGACGGACAAATCCGACGACGGGATGGAGCGCACAAGCAAGATAATGTCGGTGGACATAACCGGCCAAAATTCTTATCAAATAAAAACCCCCGGCAACGCCGTGTCGCCGTCCTGGTCGCCGTTATTGCCATAAAAAAAGACAAAAGGCCAATATCTTTATCTTTTGAGATTGTTAATCAATAAACTCTAAAAATCCTTAGCGCAATCGCAAAATCGAGGATAGATTTTCGAGGAACAAGAAAAACCACCCGGCGTCTGGCCTTGCATGCCGCCGCGACGGGTGGTTTTTCGCAGTTAATCGGAAATATAGACCGATTTTGAAATATTGCGCTTGGATTTTTTGTCCGATTACCAGCTTAAACTGCGGGTCGTGGTTTGGGATTTCTTGTCGCCGAACATGTCGCGCTCGGTCTGTCTTAAAACCTTGAATTGGTCCGTCGATATCACACGCAGCACGAACGAGCCGTCGTCCCTGTTCGTCAAAACCGGGATTATGCGGCTTTCATGAACGCCCGCATCTATCAGAACCTGATTGATTATCGCAAGCCGGCGCGCCGCAAGCCTTTTGGCCTCGGTGTCCTTCACCGCGTCTTCCGAAAGCGAAATCTGAATCGCGCGCTTGGGATTGTTCGCCACCATCGCCGCGTATTCGCTCAGCAGATTGAAATTGTCGCGCGTCAGCGCGCTGTCGTCGTTGGCAAAGCTCATCCTGATTTCCAAAGTCTTCGGCTGGGCCGCGCTTGAATTGATGGACTGGTCGCCGACGAATCCCTCGTTCGTAGTGATTTCCCAGTTGTCCGAGCTTAGCGAATCGAAATCGTCCGAAGAATACGCCGACAAGTGCTTGTTCTCGGATATGTATGACTTATAGAACGCGCGCTTCAATTCCTTGGGCGACATCCTGTTCATGGGAATCTCTTCCTGATTTTTAAGGGCGAATTCTTCCGACGATACTTTTACGACCGGCTTGCTTCTCATGACCTGCCGCTCTGAAACTATTTCCTCGCGGACAGGCAGCGGCGCTGGCGGCGCGACATTTATCCGCGGCTCGTCGTATCGTTCCTCACGGACGGCATTGTTCGCGAACCTGTCCACGGCGGAACGGGCGCGGTCGACTTTAAGCTGCTGGCTGTTCCGCTGCTCTATCATTTTCGCAATCGCGTCGTCCAGCTGGGCTTTCTTCGCCGTGTTGGATTTGTAATTTTGTTTCGGGGCGGGAGCCGCAGCGCGAGCCATCTTGGGGGCAGCCGCTGTCCGGCGCGGCATGGAATTTTCGCCGATGTATTCTTCCGGAAGTTCGAATTCTTCTTCAATGCGGACGAATTCGTCGAAGCGCGGCATTCTTATCGAAGGCTCCGCCGATTTGGCCTTGACCGCGGTTCGATTCGCGCTTCCGTTGTGCGCCCATAAATCCGAATTCGGCCTTTTGGGAATCAAAACATCCTGGCCGCTGTCGGCCCGCGCGGCCGCGGTTTTGCGCGGCTGGGCCTTTCTGTTCTTTTCCGGCTTCGCCAGGACAGTTTTGGAGCCGAATAAATCGCGCGCCGAAACTATGCCGCGGTCGGTCGAAACCGCGGGAAGGCCCGCCGCCCCCGACGCCGGCTGCGCCGCAAGCACGGCTATAACCGCAAAAATGCTGATTGAATTCCCCTTCATGCGTCAATTCTAGAATAAATCGGGCGGGCGGGTCAATGGCAAAATGGGTTGCGGAAAGGGCCGACAATGTGTATAATGAAAAAATGAAAAAATTTACAACCAGAAAAAAATTATCGATGTATCAGATGGACCCGACCGGCAGCCTGCGGCCCCTTATGCTGATGAACGAACTGCAATCGGTCGCGGGCGACCATGCGGAAGAGCTTGGAGTCGGAATGTCCTTTTGCGTGAAGAACAACCTTGCGTGGGTCGCGCTGTTCTTCCATGTGGACATCGCGCGCATGCCCGCGGGCCAGGAAGAAATCGCAATCGAAACCTGGCCCAGCCAGCGCGACAATCTGCGCACGGTCAGGGATTACCTTATAAAGGACGCGGCGGGCGAAATCCTTGTCCGCGCCACAAGCCAATGGGTGATGATAGACATCGAGAAACGCCGCCCGGCCGCGCTTGCCGGAAGGCTTCCCGAATTCGATTTGGACGGCTCTCGCGCTTTGGAAACGCCGTTCGACAAGTTCCCGGACTTCGCGCCCGATTTTTCCGAAACGGTGAAACCTAGATACGACGACTTCGACATCAACCAGCATGTGAACAACGCGGTCTATGCGGTCTGGGCGACCGAGGCGCTTGGCACGGAATTCCGCGCGAAGCACAGGCTTCGCGGGATTTCACTCAACTTCAAGAAAGAAATTCCGATGGACGGCGCGGGCGTTCAGGTGGAAACTCTGCGCGAGGGCCTAAAAACCCGCCACAGGATTGCAAGCGGCGAATCCATCAACGCCTATGTAGTCTGCGAATGGGACGCGATTTAATTCATTCAGCGCGGATTGTATTCGAAATGATTCGAGATTTTTTCGACTATATTTCTGCCGACGCCCCACAACAGGCTGGCGGCCGGCATGGCGAAAGCCAAGGCGATGACCGCCGCGCTTACCTTTCCGCTCGGAATAGTTTCGCCAATCCTGGCGACCGGCTGCGACAAAGCAAGGGCGACCTGGTCGAAATGCCTGACAATGAACGCCGAAACCGCAGTGCTTGCTGAAACTATCGACGCGAGAACCGCTATTTCCTTCCAAGAATATTTATACATGATGTTTTCCTTAAATTCCCACGAAGACCTTTTGGACATCGTCCAGGTCTTCCAGGGCAAGGGCAAGTTTTTCCACCTTGGCCATGTCCTCTTCGCCAAGCTCCGCCGGATTAGTCGGAAGCCATGTAAGCTCCGCCTTTTCCGCCTCCCCGAATTTTTTCCGCAGCGCATCGACCGCAAGCATGAAATTGTCCGGCGAAGTCGTTATGACATAATCGTCTTCGCTTCCGTCCAAATCGTCCGCGCCCGCATCCAATACCGCCTCGAACATCGCATCTTCCGCCGCGACGGATTTCTTATAAATGATAAGACCCGCATGATTGAACATAAACGCGACGCTGCCGGATTCGCCCATGTTGCCGCCGTTCTTGGTGAACGCGCTGCGAACTTCCGGGACGGTCCTGCGCGGATTGTCGGTCATGGCTTCGACTATAACAGGAACGCTAGCCGGACCGTATCCCTCGTATCGGACCATCGCGTAATTCTCGCCGCCCGCGGCGGCGGCCTTGTCGATGGCGCGCTTTATATTGTCGTTCGGCATGTTCAGTTTCCGCGCGCTTTGGATAGCAAGCCTTAAACGCGGATTATTGTCGGGACTCGGGTCGCCAAGTTTGGCCGCCATGGTTATTTCGCGGGCAAGTTTGGTGAACTGCCCGGCCTTGGCCGCGTCCTGCGCGCCCTTTCGGTGCATAATATTGTGCCATTTCGAGTGTCCGCTCATAATTTACTACTTTTTTATGAATTTTCTATTATAATAATGTCAAAGGATACAACATGATTGGAAAAATTCAAGGGATTATTGACACAATAGCGGACAACCACGCGCTCATCATGGCGGGCGGCGTCGGATACATGGTTTTTATGGATTCCGGAAGCCTTAGCCGCCTAAAAAAGGGTGAAAATACAAGCATTTGGATAGAAACCCATGTGCGCGAGGACCATATACATTTGTTCGGATTTTCAACGAACGACGACAAGAATATGTTCAATATGCTGACGACCGTCCAGGGAATCGGCCCGAAGGCCGCGATGTCCATCCTTGGGACTCTGCCGGTGCCGTCAATCATCCGCGCGGTAATCGCCGGGGACAAGACCGCGCTCTCCGCCGCGCCCGGCATAGGCCCAAAGGTCGCGGAAAGAATTGCGACGGAACTGAAATCGCAAATAAAGAAAATATCGAAAGCCGCCCTGCCTGAACTGGAAGCCGCGGGCGGCGACAACGCCGTATTCTCGGACGCGGTGGCCGCCTTGGAAGGCCTTGGCTACAAGCGCGCGGCGGTTATAACGGCGGTGCGGAACATCCTTGATTCCGACCCCGACGCACCCCTTGACCAAATTATAACAAAATCCTTAAAAGTTCTCTAATTTTATGATATAATGACCTTATAGAATGTAGGGTCATATTATGAAAAAATTGCTTAGCTTTATTATGCTTGCCGTTTTCGGACTATCCGGCGCGGCGCACGCGAACTGGTCGGACATGCGTCCCAAAGACGACGGCGGCCGGTTTTATGTCGCCGCGCGCGGCGGAGTCGCAGCGGGTTTAAGCGGCGCGAATGTCAAAAACGAGCTTGGCGCCGTGAACTCGTCGCAGCTGTTCATCCAATGCGACGACGTCATCGCCGACCAGTGCGTGGTGTATGATTACAACACTTACCTGTTCTCTTATGAAGAAATGGAGGCGGCCCAGATAGCCGACCCAAGCGCGGACTTCGCCGCAATCGGCGTGGTAGAGCTTGGAAAATTAAAACCGCAGAAGAATTTCGAAGCGATGACTTGGACCGCCAATTTCGGCATAGGACTCGTCCTGCCGGGCGCAAGCAATGTCCGCGTCGAAGGCTCGTGGGACAGAATCTCGGAAGTATCATACAACGCGTCCCCGGTGCTCGGCGGCGAAACGGTTTCATCCGGCGGATGGCCGATTTTCATGACGGAAACAGGCTCGCTTTCAAGCACCGTCCAGACCGACATATACTTGGCGATGGTCTATTTCGACTTCTTCGACGGCACAGTGAAAAGGCCGCATGAATTCATTCCTTATATCGGCCTTGGCCTTGGATACGCTTCCAGCAAGGCTTCGATGTCGTTCATCGATTCGACCGGGACGCTGGACGACACGGGCGCGTTCGGCGATTTCATCAACCAATTGACCGGCGGATTCTATTTCTCGGAAAACTATTCCAACGGCCTCGCCGCCGCGGCCGCGGTCGGATTCTCATACGGGCTTAACAGCGTCGCGTTCCTCGACTTCGGAGCCAAAGCCGTCATGGCCAACAAAATCGAATGGATTTTATCCAATCCCGACACGGGAATGCAAAAGCCAATAGTAGCGACCGACGGACCCATGATATACGGCATAGTCTACGGCGGCTTCCGCTTCGAGTTTTAATAAGCCCCGTTTTTACACTATTGATTTCATACCTATCGAAAATTTTTTCCATGCGAATTATAATGACTTCCTAACAGGGGGAACTCATTATGAAAAAGAGACTTATACTCGCGATTATATTCTCGTGCTTCGTCGCAATAGGCGCGCGGGCAGAAACCGTCCTTGACTGCGGCGAGAACATGTATGAATTCGAGAATATGTGCATAGATTCCGAGCAAGCCTATAAAATCGCCGGGACCGAATGCGAAATGCCCGCAGCAGAATCCGACATAAGCGAAATCCGCCTTGGCATATACGAAGTCGGCGAAGACTCCGTGGAATGCGTCGAAGTCCTATAAAAACTATTTCGGATTATAGCCGAATATGTCGCGCTCGCCCCAGTCCAAATCAAGAAGCACCCGCGTCTTCAAAAACTCGAAACAGCTTTCGGCCAAAGCCAGCCTGTTCTTGTCGCGCAGACCGTCCTCCAAAACCCTCTTCAAATCATGAAGGTGCAAGACATCGTCCGCCGCGTATTTCTTCTGGCATTCGTTCAAGTCAAGGCTCCAATCCGAAAGGCATTCCTTCTTGTCCAATTCGATTTTGAAAATTTCGCGGAGAGCGTTCGCAAGCGTATGCCCGCCCTTGGGCCGAGCAAGCAGCACTCCGATTTTGGTGCAGAACACCGGCATCGCCCAAACGCCGAGATACTTGTAAATCATCAGCAAGTCCATGCGCGCGTAATGGAAAATCTTCACCGATTTCGGATTCGACAAAACTTTCGCAAGGTTCGGATATTCCAATTCGTCCCGGATTTGCACAAGGTAGATTTTCTCCCCCCTGCCCTTTATCTGCACAAGCCACAGACGGTCTTCCCTGACATTCAGGCCGCTAAGCTCGGTATCGACGGCGAGCTCCGTTTCCTTCATAAGCTCCGCGGTTTCGGCTTCCGACAAATCGCGGCGAAGATACACTATATTATCCTTATCCGGCATTTTCGCTCCTTTCCAAAAATTCCCTTAAAATCACAAGCGCGGCGACGGAATCCAAAAACGGCTTTTGATTTTTGCAGCTGACGCCGGCTTCGTGCAATATGTCCTCGGCCGCCGCGCTGGTCAAATGCTCGTCGCACATTAAAATTGGAATTTCGGTTTGCAGCGCAAGCGCGTTTGCAAATTCCATAACCCGGTCCGCGGTCTTTCCGGCGTGCGGCAGGCCAAGCAAGATTCCTACCGCCCCCTCTTCCGCGGCGATTGCCGCGACGCGCGCCGGGTCGGGGGAAATCTGCGGCCTTGGAAACGACCATTCCCGGCTTGCGTCCGATATTGCGATTCCCGTCCGCGCCGCGCCCCAGTCCACGGCCAAAATCTTGCCGATTGGGGGCAGTTTTCCCATAAAATCCTTGAAATCCGCAAATACCAATGCTATATTCCTTTTTCGGTTATACAAGGATATATTATGGCATTTTCAAAAGCAACGATAAAAAAATTCGCACAGCTTTCGCGCATCGCGGTAAGCGACGATGAATTGGAGCAAATGAATATCGGCGGCATAATCGACTGGATAGAAAAATTGCAAAAAATCGACGCGTCCGGCGCGGAGCCTATGCTAAGCCCCGCCGAACATGCCCTCCGCTTCCGCGAAGACAAGGCGACGGACGGAAACATCGCGGACGCGGTTCTGGCGAATTCGCCGGACGCGTCCGGCAAGGCGCGCGGCTATTTCGCGGTGCCGAAAATGATGGAGGGCGAATAGGATGAAACTTACCGACCTTACCTTATCCGAAATTCTAAGCGGCCTTGGAAAGAAAGAATTCTCGGCGACAGAAATCACAAAGGAATATATTTCCCGCATAGAAAAATTCGGAAAGGAAATAAACTGCTATATAACCCAAACGCCCGAGCGCGCGCTGAAAGACGCCGCAGCGTCGGACGCGCGGCGCGCGAAAGGGGCCGCGCTGGCCTTGGACGGCGCGCCGATTGGAATGAAGGATTTGTTCTGCACCAAGGGAATCCGCACGACGGCCGCCAGCCGCATGCTTGAAAACTTCGTCCCAGGGTATGAATCGACCGTGTCGCAAAAACTCGGCGACGCGGGAACCGTCTTGCTCGGAAAATTAAATTTGGACGAATTCGCAATGGGTTCAAGCAGCAAGACATCTTTCTTCGGCGCGCCGGTGAATCCATGGAAGCGCGAACTTAAACTAACCGCGGGCGGTTCCAGCGGCGGGTCAAGCGCGGCGGTCGCGGCGGGACTTTGCGCGGCGGCGACCGGGACGGACACAGGCGGAAGCATAAGGTTTCCCGCGGCCATCACGGGGCTGGTCGGGCTTAAACCGACATACGGCCTGTGTTCCCGCTTCGGCTGCATCGCGTTCGCAAGTTCCTTGGACTGCCCCGGGCCCATAGCGCGCACCGCGCGGGACGCGGAACTCATGCTTTCCGCGATGGCGGGATACGACGAGCGCGAGGCGACTTCGGCGGATGTGAAATTATCCGACAAGCCGCTTAACCTGCGCGGGCTTAAAATCGGAATCATAAAGGAATTCGGCGATATAAAAATCTCCGCCGATATGAAAAACCTGTTCGAGAAAAGACTCGCGGAACTTAAAAGCGCGGGCGCGGAAACAATCGAAGTTTCAATCCCGCAGGTTTTGGACGCATTGGCAGCGTATTATATAATCGCCCCGGCTGAGGCCTCGTCGAACTTGGCGCGATACGACGGCGTCCGATACGGATTCCGGGCCGAAGGCGCGAGCAATATAATCGATATGTATGAGCAGACCCGCGCGCAGGGATTCGGGACGGAAGTAAAACGGCGCATAATAATCGGAACCGCGGTTTTATCAAGCGAATCATACGAGAAATATTTCATGCAGGCCGCTCGCGTCCGCAGAATGCTCGCGGACGGCTTTAACGCCGCGTTAAAAAAATGCGACTTGATTCTAACTCCGACTTCCGCCGCCGAGGCGTTCCCGCTTGCGACCGAAATGTCGCCCTTGGAATCATACGCGCTCGATATATTCACGGTGTCCATCAATCTGGCCGGGCTGCCCGCGGCTTCGGTTCCGGCGGGACTTTCGGCGGCCGGCCTGCCGCTCGGGATTCAGATAATCGGAAAGCGGTTCGACGATTTCCTATGCCTTAAACTCGCGGGCGAAATCGAAAAAATAACGAATCTCAGATTCAAGCCCAGCGAAATCACGGGGGAATAAAATGTTCACGATAAACGGATGGGAAGTCGTAATCGGCCTTGAAACCCATATGGAAATCCTGTCGCATTCCAAGCTGTTTTCCGGCGCGTCGGCGGATTATACTCCGAATTCTCCGGCCAATTCCCAGGTGTCGTTCATAGACGCCGCGATGCCCGGAATGCTGCCGACGCCGAATAAGGTCTGCGTCGACCAGGCGATTAGAATGGGGCTTGGCATAAACGCGGTCATAAACAAGAAATCAATCTTCGCGCGCAAGCAGTATTTCTATCCCGACCTGCCGAGCGGCTATCAGATTTCGCAGACGATTCCGATTGTCGGGAACGGTTATCTGGACATCCCGGACGACGAGGGAAACACAAAAAGAATCCGAATCGAACGGATACATATAGAGCAGGACGCGGGCAAAAACCTTCACGACAAGAATCCCTCGAAGTCCTTCGTCGACCTCAACCGGTCGGGCGTCGGGCTTATGGAAATAGTTTCGTTCCCGGATATCCGCTCGCCCGGTGAGGCCGCGAATTATCTGCGCGCTTTGCAGGCCATCGCGCGCGCGCTTAAAACTTCCAACGGCAATATGGAGGAAGGCTCCATGCGCGCCGATGTCAATGTGTCGGTCCGAAAAGCCGGCGAGGAAAATTTCCGCACGCGCTGCGAAATCAAGAACATGACCAGCTTCCGCTTTATCCAGGCCGCAATCGATTTCGAGGCGCGCCGCCAAATCGAAATTTACGAAGCGGGAAAAACAGTGGACCAGGAAACCCGCAGATATTCCGCGGAAACCGGCGAAACAAGCACCCTTCGCAGCAAGGAAAACGCGCTTGATTACAGATATTTTCCCGACCCGGACTTATTGCCGCTTATAATCGCGGACGAGCATATAGAAGCGATTCGCGCCACCCTGCCCGAGCTTCCCGCGGCATTGAGGGCGCGCTTTATGAAAGATTTTTCGCTTTCGGAATACGACGCGAATCTGCTGACGGGGACGCCCGAAACATCGGAATGGTTCGAGGCCGCGGTCCAAGGCAAACCAGAGCGCGCGAAGCCCGTAGCGAACTGGATGATTTCGGAACTCTTCGCGCACCCTGAGCATAATATAAAGCCCGGCGATTTGGCGCAGCTTGTGGATTTGATTCTGGACGGCACGATTTCGGGCAAAATCGCAAAGGATGTATTCGCAATAATGCTTGAATCCGGCGGAAATCCGGCGGAAATCGTTTCGGCGCGCGGCCTGAAACAAATGACCGACACAGGCGAAATCGAAAAAATAATAGACGCCGTAATCGCAAGCAACCCGGACCAGGTCGCGCAATACAAAGGCGGAAAAACCGGCGTCATCGGATGGCTTGTGGGCCAGGCCATGAAGCAGTCCGGCGGCAAGGCGAATCCCGGAACCCTTAACAAAATCATGGCGGGCAAACTTTCCTAATGAAGTTTTTCATCCAGACTTTCGGCTGCCAGATGAATGTCTATGACGGGCAGAGAATCGCAAGTTTATTGGAATCATCGGGCTGGACCCAGACCGCGGAAATCCCGGACGCCGACCTTATAATCCTAAACACCTGCGCGGTGCGCGAAAAGGCCTCCGAAAAAATATTCTCCATGCTGGGAAAAATCGCAAAGGAAAAAAAGCCGGCCGCGCGGATGGGAATCGTCGGCTGCGCCGCCCGGGCAGAGGGCGAAAAAGCGTTCCGCCGCATAAAGGGCCTCAACTTCGTCCTGGGGCCGCAATCTTACCACAAGATTCCCGAAGTATTGGAACAGTCGAAATACATGGACATCGATTTGTCCGGCCTTGAAAAATTCGACGCGCTCCCGGAAAACACGCGCAGCACCGCAATCGCCTATATACCCGTGCAGGAAGGCTGCTCGCACTGCTGCACCTATTGCGTCGTGCCGTTCACCCGCGGGCCGGAGGTTTCGCGCGATATGGATTCGGTCCTGCGCGAGGTCAAGAGCGCGGCCGAGCGCGGCGCGCGTGAAATTTGCTTTTTGGGGCAGAATGTGAACGGATACAAGCCTTCGCTCGCGGACCTAATCATCGAGGCCGCCAAAATTCCGTCCATAAAAAGAATCAGGTACACCTCGTCATATCCGACCGAAATGAGCGACAATTTAATCCAACTTCACGGGACAGAGGAAAAACTTCTGCCGTTCGTGAATATGCCGCTTCAATCGGGAAGCCCGCGCATTCTTAGAAAAATGAACCGCCCGGACGATTTGGGGCAATACATCGAAATAGTGGAAAAATTCAAGCGCGCCAGGCCCGACATAAAAATTTCAAGCGATTTCATCGTCGGCTTTCCCGGCGAAACCGAGGAAGATTTCCAAATGACGATGGATATGGCGCGGAAGATGGGCTTCATAAATTCCTATCCGTTCAAGTATTCGCCGCGGCCGCGGACCTTGGCCGCCGCCATGCCGGACCAAGTCCCGGAAGGAACAAAGGCGCGCCGCCTCAAAGAATTGGACAATCTTCTGGGCGAGAACAACCGCGAATTCAATCTTTCTCTGGTCGGGCGCACTCTGCCGTGCATCATAGACGAAGCGGGAAAAATCCCAAACCAGGCAATCGCTCGGACGCCGTGGACGGGGCAAGTCGTGCTTGACGGCGGCGCGCGGTTCATGGGAAAATTAGTCGATATAAAAATCACGGGCGGAAACAAAAGCAGCCTGCGCGGAGAAATAAAATGACAAAAGTCCTTGTTCAAACCCACGACAAACGATGGAATAAAATCAAACTTGATTATGAAAACATAGTCAATGCCGCGCTTCCAAAAAACAATGCGGAAGTTTCAATCCTTTTGACCAACGACAAGGAAATCCAAGCCCTTAACAAAAAATACCGCGGCATGGACAAGCCGACGAATGTCCTGTCGTTCGAAACCGGCGACCCCGAAATCATGGGCGACATAGTCCTGTCATACGACACCATCATGAAGGAAGCCGGGGCGAAAAAATTCAAATCCCACGCGACGCACATGATTGTCCATGGCGCGCTACACCTTACGGGCATGGACCATATAAAGGACATTGATGCCGAAACAATGGAAGCGCGCGAAGCGAAGATTTTATCGAAAATAAAATGGGAAAAATGGATTAAGCGCGGCGCGCTCATCGCGCTCGGCGCGGCGGCGACGCTGGGATTCGCGCCAAATTACCTTTGGTTCATAACCATCGCCGCCCTTGGCGCGGCATATAAAATCGCAAAGGGATACAAGGACGGATTTTGGTTCGGCACGGGATACGCGGCCGCCGGCCTGTCGTGGATGGTGGAATCGTTCTTCGTGGACGAGACCGCAGCCGCGGTTTTCGGGTGGCTCGCGCCGGTCGCGCTGGTTGGAATCGCAATCGGCGGCGGAATCATATTCGGATTGCCTTTCGCGCTTACGGCTGCGATAAAAGACGACGGATGGCGCAAACCCTTTTATTTCGCGGCGTTCTGGGCTTTGGTTTTATGGCTGCGCGGCTGGCTTTTCAGCGGCTTTCCGTGGAATCCGTTGGCTGGAATACTGGCGGACAGCGTCTTTGCGAACATCGTCGGCATAATCGGCATAATCGGAACAAGCTTTTTAATCGCCGGAATTTCCGCCGCGCTCGCATCCAAAAAATTGATTCCGATTTTGTTCTTCGCCGCAGCGTTCGCATCAGCCGGAATATTTTCAGCGGCGCGAATCGGCGGATACGCGATAAATTCCAAAACGAACGAGGCCAAGAAAATCGTCCGCATAGTCCAGCCCGCGATTCCGCAAAAATACAAATCCTACCGCGCAAACATGATGGAAGAGAATTTAAGAATCGTCCTTGCGCTATCCGACCTTCCAGGAGAATTCGATTTCATAGTGTGGCCCGAAAGCGCGTATCCGTATTTGGTGAACGAATTCGGGCGCATGAATTTTTCGTTCGCAAAGCCCCTTGTGTTCGGCGGGCTTCGCCGCGGAAGCGAAGGATATTACAATTCGATGTTCGTCATGGAAAACGGCGAAATCACGGCGCATTACGACAAAAGGCATTTGGTTCCGTTCGGCGAATACAGCCCGCTTGGGCCGCTGGTTCCAGTTCCGGGAATATTCCAATTCGGCGGCAACGCGCAGGGAACAATGGAATGCGGAAAGACAAGTTTCGCGCCGTCCATCTGCTATGAAATCATTTTCCACGACCTGCCGCGCGGCGCGGAATACGCGGACATGATAATCAATATAACGAACGACGGCTGGTTCGGAAAATCAATCGGGCCGCACCAGCACCTTGCAATGGCAAGGCTTCGCGCAATCGAATCGGGCATGCCGGTCGTGCGCGCGAATTATTCCGGGATTTCGGCGGTGATAAATCCAATCGGCGAAATCACGGCGCAGCTTCCAATCGGCGAGCGCGGAGTAATAGACGCGCCGGTCCCCTTAAAAATGAAGGCGGCCGCACCGAATCCGAACGCGGCGATTATAATAATCCTGCTGATTGCGCTGACGCTTCGGCTAACAGCCAGACGCGGAGAGCGGAAGAAAGATTAGTCTTATCCGCCCGGCCCGCGTCAATAGCCTCCACAAGTTTCTGAACGGAAATATTTTTGCCGCGCGCGGCGGCCCCAAGGGCTTCCCAAAATTCCGGCTCCAAGCTGAAAGAAGTCGCGTGTCCCCTGATGGATACGGAATATTTCTTCACATCGCGCCTACAAAAAGACATTCGCGTATTGCGGTCATCGCGTCGTCATAGCTTTTGACCGTCCGCATGGTATAAATATCAATCAGGGCGAATTTCAAATCTTCGCCGACGGCCAGAAGGAACAAACCGTTGCGGCCGAACACGGCCTTTTTCGCCAAGGCCTCCGCATCCGCGAAATCCGCATTGGCCTCCATAACAGTCCGCGTTTTGATTTTTCCAACGGCGACGGGAACAAGTCCGAAAATTTCCGCATCGCCCAAAATAATCCCGCCGAAATTTCGATAGAATTCGACCAATCCGCCCGGCATCATGATTTTTCCCGCGGCCTGCAAAGCGGCCTGGACACGCACGATTTCGCCGGGCGCGGGCGGCAGGAAAATCGCGCCGTATTTCGCAAGCTCGGCCTGGAATCCGTTCATTGACTCACGCCCTCCCGCCGCCGATTGAATTCATGACATCGCTGGCCTGGACTTCGGACATTCGGTCGCTGGTCGCGTTTCCGCCCGGCGAATTCATGGAGGCCATGGATGTTATATAAACGCTTTTGGCCGGATTCGGACAAAAGAACAAATCCGCCCCGGCCTGCGACGCGATAAAGGAATCAATCAGACGGCCTTCGCTTGCGGCGCGGCAGACGAACATATTCCCGGCCGAAATGCTTCCGCCGTAAATGGGCGGAATCTTGAATTTGACGGATACATTAAGGGGAATCCTTTCGCCGCGAAGCATGGCCATTATGAATTCCACGGGGATGTCCATCATGAAAAGCTCGTCCTTGTTGTTCTGGACGGTTCGGGTCAAAAGCTCGCGCCGCGCGTCCCGGTAAGCCGCGAACCAGCCCGCGGGCAAAGGGCGCGGAATCGCGCGGACCTCGGCGACCGGCAAATCGCCAAGGCCCATTTCGGTTAATTTTCTTTCTGCGTCAAGCGCGGTCTTCATCATTTTTTATCCCCGCCCTCGTAATACCAAACGACGGTGTTCATGTATTCCTCGAACGATTCGTTCTTGGGCTGCATGGGAATTTCGCGCGCCCAGGCGGCCAGCTCGGGCACGCCGTGGTTCATGACACTGACGCCGAAGGCCTTCCAGATTTCAAGCAGCTTCTCATAGTTTTCTATGTTGCCGTCGGGACAAAGGACAAAGGCGTTGATTTTTATGCTCATGCCCGCGTCCAGGGTCTCGGCGAAAAGGGCCTGCAAGGATTCGATTACGGAATAAATTTCGGCGACCGGGGACTTGAATTCGCCGTCTATGTCCGAAGACCAAACGCTTCGGCCGCCCTCGCGCGCGGTTATGCGGCCGTGCGCGCCGTGAACGATTCCGATATAAAGCTCGTCGCCGTCAAGGGCCCAAACATCGATTTTAACGCCCGCGATTTTCGGAGCCTTGCCCATGATGAATCCGGCGGACTTCATGATTTCGATAACTTCGGAAAGGGAGTTAGATTCGATTTTGGAATCTTCGTTCGCGGGCGCAGGGGTTGGGGACAAAACCGGCTGATACGACGGCACAAAGGGCTGGACGGGCGCGGCCGGCTGGTAAGCGGGCGCGGCGGAAAATCCGGGCGACATCCTGGGTGGCCTTTGCAAAACCGGCTGGGCGGCGGCCATCCGAACAGGTTTAATATCCAAAACCGGGGACGGCGCGGGTTCCGGGACCGCCGCGCCAAGCGGGATATAGTTCATGCCGGGCCGGTCGAAAACAATCCTGCGGCGCGGGCGGACAAGGACAAACCATACGACAGCGACGGAATAAACGATGAATCCAATCAGCGCGGCGTAAAATCCAAGCGCGACGGGCGCGCCGTCCAGCTGCATATCGAAGAAATACCGCCAGTGCGCGCGGGACAATATATTGAATCCGAAACAAAGGCTCGCATAGGCCGAAAAAGCCAGCACGCCCACCGTCTGCAAAAACGAAAATTCAAGAAATTTTTGAAGCGCCTTCCTCATAACGGAATTATAGCAAAAAGCGCGCCGATATGCTAGAATAAGTTTATGACGATAAACTGGCGACACACGCTTCTTGACATCCGCCCGCACCTGGACCTTTGCTGCTGGACGCCCGCGGACGCGACCGAGCTAATCGGCGCGGCGGGAACGGCGGCGCGCATGGGCATACCGCGGATTTCGGTGGCGGCGGCAAGCGTCCCGGCGGTTTGGAGCTGGCTTGAAAAGTCCCCGGTGGCCCTTTCGGCGATGGTCGCGTGGAATTCGGCGAAAATGGGGACGGCGGACCTTGTGCGCGAGATAACCCTGCCGTTAAAGCGCGGCGCGGACCAAGTCCAGCTTTACGCGAAATGGAAAGACTTGCCGAAGCTGTCCGATGCCCTGCGGGAAATAAGGGACGAGATTTTTTTCGACAAGAAACTATCCCTGGCCCTTTCATTGGACGATGTGCCGTATAACGGATGGCTTGATGCATTCAAATACGCAAAGGAACTCCGCGCGGACAATATAATGCTGATTGCGAAAAGCATAAAAACGCTTGATTCCAAATACTTCAATTTCTTGGATTCGCTGGAAGGAGGCGAGCCGTGGGGTGTCGAGGCCTGCGTAGCGTCCGACGCGGTGAAGCCGCTTGAAGACATATTCAGGCTTACGAAAAAAATGCTGCCGGACGGGATGGGAAAACTGCGGATAATCGTGCGGCCCGAATTCATGAAGAATTACGCAGAGGACGCGCATGAGGATTTATAGCATATCCCTTTGCGCGGTCGCCGGAATTCTGGAAGCCGCGCCGAAACTGTGCGGCGTGGCAAGCCAGGGCGGAATATTGTTCGGCGAATCGGACACTCACACGGTTTATTTCAATGGAAAGAGCGTATCGAAAGACGGGACATTCGCAATCGGCCTCGGCATGGACGCTCCCGAGAAGGTGTCCGTGAAATTCTGCCCAAAGGGATTTTTCAAATCGTGCGAATCGTTCGAGTATGCGGTCCGGCAAAGAAAATGGCCGGAACAAAAAGTGAATGTCCCGGACAAATTCATAAGCTATCCGAAGGAAACCGCGGACAGAATCAAGCGGGAAAACAAACTGATACGGGCGGCGCGCGAAGGCTGGACGGACGGGGCGTTTTTCATGGAAGCCCGGCCGCCGCTTCCATTGGATTCGCATAAAATCAGCGGAGTATTCGGAAGCAGGCGCGTCTTCAACGGGATTCCGAAAAACCCGCACAACGGCCTGGATTTGGCGGCGGCGGCCGGAACGCAGTTCGGTTCAATCGCGCCCGGCACGGTGGTGCTTGCGGACGATTTTTACATGACGGGCAAGACGGTTTTCATAGACCACGGGAACAGAATCTTTTCGGCCTATTTCCACATGAAGGACATATATGTGAATGTCGGCGACGAGGTGAGCGCGGGAACGATTCTGGGCGAAGTCGGAAGCACGGGGCGGTCGAGCGGCCCGCATCTGCATCTTGGGATTTACTGGGAACACACGGCCCTTGACCCGGAATTTTTTATAAAATGACAAAAAATATAAGTCCAATATTTCATTTTCGGCCTATATCTCCGATTACCGGCGGAAAACCGCCATCCCCACCCGTGAACATGCTTCGCATGTTCCGGGGCCCGGGGTCGCATACAGCCAGTCCAGACGCGCGGCGGTTTTCCTTGGTCCTCGGCAATCTATTCTCGAAAATGCGATTGTACTAATATTTTTTGAGTTTATTAATATGATTAACTCCCCCCTTGCGGGGGAGTTAATTTTTATTGTCATTCCAAATAAAGCAAATCCTCTTTAAGGGAATTTATGCGGTCGCGCATTTCGCCCGCTTTTTCGAATTCCAAATCCTCGGCGAATTTCTTCATTTGTTTCGTCAGCGCGGCGATTTCCTTTTTAACATCGTCCAAGCCAAGCGCGCCTTTCTTCGTATAGATATACTGCGTCTTTTTACGGTCTTTAAGGTCTTCGCCGATTTTATCGAAGATTGTCTTGGAAACCGTTTTCGGCGTAATACCATTCGCCAAATTATAGGCCGCCTGCTTTTCGCGGCGGCGCGCCGTTTCGGCAAGGGCTTCGGCCATGCTGCGCGTGGTCGTATCGGCGTAAAGAATCACGCGGCCCTCGGCGTTTCTCGCCGCGCGGCCGATGGTCTGAATAAGCGAACGCGCCGAACGCAGAAACCCTTCCTTGTCCGCGTCCATGATTGCGACAAGCGCGCATTCGGGTATATCCAAACCCTCGCGCAGCAAGTTTATTCCGACCAGGACATCGTAATCACCGGCGCGGAGCTGTCTTATTAATTCTATGCGCTCCAAAGTCTCCACATCCGAATGCAAGTATCGCGCGCGGATTCCGTTTTCCGCCAAGTATTCCGTAAGCTGCTCGGCCATCTTTTTCGTAAGCGTCGTAATCAGAACACGGCCTTTCGTTTTCTTGCATTCGCCAAGCAGGTCGTCCACCTGGGACGCGGTCGGCCGCACCTCGCACACGGGGTCCAGAAGCCCCGTCGGCCTTATGACCTGTTCCGACACGACGCCTTTGCCCAGGCCGATTTCATAGTCGTTCGGCGTCGCGGAAACATAGACCGTCTGCGGACGGATTTCATCCCATTCCTCGAATTTAAGGGGGCGGTTGTCCATCGCGCTCGGCAGGCGGAAGCCGTAATCCACAAGCGTCTGCTTGCGCGACCTGTCGCCCTTATACATCGCGCCGATTTGCGGGACGGTGATGTGCGATTCGTCTATGAACAGAAGCGCGTCCTTGGGCAGATACTCGAACAAGGTCGGCGGCGGGGTCCCGGGCGCGCGGCCGGACAGATAGCGCGAATAGTTCTCGATGCCCTTGCAGGTTCCCGTCGCCGACATCATCTCCAAATCGAAATTGGTGCGCTCGCGCAGCCGCTGCTCTTCCAATAATTTTTTCTCCGCCGCGAAGAACGCAAGCCGGTCCGCAAGCTCGCCCCTTATGCTTTTCACCGCGTTCGTTATGACCGAATTTTCCGTCGCGTAATGGCTGTTCGGATAAAGCGATATGTGCCCCACGGTCGCTATGGTCTTTCCCGTAAGCGAGTCGATTTCCGAAATCTCCTCTATCTCGTCGCCAAAGAAGGAAACGCGGACGCACCTGTCCTCGGAATGGGGCGGGAAGATTTGCACCGCGTCGCCGGACACCATGAAGTCGCCGCGCGAAAAGCCGATGTCGTTCCGCTTGTATTGAAGCGCGACAAGCTCCAAAAGCATTTTCATCATCTCGATTTTTTGACCCACCGCGAACGAGCGGCACATGGACTTGTATTCCTTTGGGTCGCCAAGGCCGTATATGCTTGATACCGACGAAACCACGATGGTGTCGCGGTATTCCAGTAAGGACCTCGTCGCCGAATGCCGCATCCTTTCAAGGTCGGCGTTTATAGCGGCGTCCTTGTCTATATAGGTGTCGGTAGTCGGGACATAGGCTTCCGGCTGATAGTAATCATAGTATGACACGAAGTATTCGACATGGTTCTTCGGGAAGAAGCTTTTCATTTCCGTAAAAAGCTGGGCCGCAAGGATTTTATTCGGAGCCATTATAAGCGCGGGACGGTCCATGTTCGCTATGACATTCGCCATCGTGAATGTCTTGCCCGAACCCGTGACGCCCAACAGGGTTTGGTCGCGCCGCCCGGCGCGCGCTCCGTCCGTAAGCTCGCGGATTGCGGCCGGCTGGTCGCCCATCGGGCTGAAATCTGATTTTAACTCAAACATTTGACATATATATTAATGTATTGTATTAATAAATCAAGGACAGGAGGGATTATGAAGCGCAGGACAAAAGCCCGCATTATTTGGTTTTCAACGCTGATTCTGGCCGCGGCGTTCGCGGCGGTCATGCTGTTTCCGGCGGTTTCGGACTTTTCGTTCCTTAAAGGCGGACTTGTTTCCGCGATGTCCCAGCATTCCGGCATGACGGTCCAGATGGACGGCCCGGTCAAAATAACGCTTCTGCCGCGCCCGACGCTTCGCGCGCACAATGTCCGCGTGAAGACCGAAAGATTCGACGCAAGCGCGGAAAGCGTCCAGTTCCCCATAAGAATCAGCGACATAAGAAATCCCTTGAATATAACCGTCCCTTCGGCCGTTTCCGTGCGCGGCGCAAAAATCGATTTCGGCGGCAAATGGGCGGCTGAATCAATAGATGGAAAACTGTCCTTGAAAGACGGCGGTTTCGCCGGCTCCTTCTTTCATAACGGGCGCAGGTTCACGGCCGATATAAAGGACGGGCGCGCGCTAATCGAAAACTCTGCATTCTCGATGGCCGCGGAATTCGATTATAAATTCGCGGGCGGCAAGTTCGAAGCCCTTGGAAAATTCAAGGGCAGCTTCCCGGACGCCGAGGAATTCATCAACGGATTCGGATACTCGTTCGGCGAAGTCGCCGCGCGGCCTTGGGGAATAAACGCGGACTTCGTATGGGACGGGAAAACGCTTAATCTCGGCAACATGACCCTGTCGTCCACCGACACCATATTGAAGGGCTCGGCGAAAATTCCCGCGAGCGGCGCGGCGCGGCTTGACTTACAGATGATAGAGGGCGACCTGTCCATCTTGGAAACGCCGGGCCTTAGTTCCAAAATCTTGAACATGTCCGGCGCGGGGCGATTCCGGCGCGGGGACAGAATCATAAAAAAATTCGCGCTATCGGCCGCGCCCACCGGGGAAAGGACCGAAATCACCCGCGCGGAATTCGCCGGCGACGATTTCCAGCTTCGCGCAAAGGGCTTTCTTAAAGACAGCGTGGCCGACAATATGTCCGTATCGCTTTACCAAAAGGACGGAAGCGACCTAATCGGCATGAATCGCCCCGTGTCGATTCGGTGCGACCTTAGCGGCGACATATCCGAACAGCTTTGGGAGTGCAAAAATTTCCTTCTGAACATGGAAAAGGTCCAGATTGGCGGCGAAATAGAAATGTCCCCCGCGGCGTTTCGCGCGCGCATAGGCAAGATGTCCGGCATGGACAAGTCCGTCCTGATTAAGAAAATCGAAAAGGAGGCCGGAAGGGACATCGACATCCGCTGGCCCGAAAGCGGGGAATTCTACACCTTCATCCGCGGCGACGGCACGCGTCTACTCAAAAGCGTGAATTCCCGCCTGGAAGACATTCCGTTCGCGCTTCCGCTCCTGGGCAAAATCCCGGCGGAGCTGAAACAAAAGCTGCGCGGCGAAGTCTATGCCGAAAAAAGGGAAAATGTCCAGGCCGTCTCGGTTAAAAACAAGGACATCGATTTCGCCATTATCGACGACAGCGGCAGCATCCGATGGACGCTTAACGGCGAAGACTTGGCCGGAACTTTCGCGCAGGCTTTCCCGGGCTTCGACACGGCATTCATGAAGGACGGGATAAAGTTCGAGTTCTCGGGCGAATACCGCCGCGGAAAATTCGAGAATCTGAAACTTTCCACCACAAACGGAACCTTCCGGCAGACATTCCGCGGCTGGGGCGAGGACGGCGCGTTCAAATGGACGACGGAAGAATTCAATATCGACACCCTGCTGAGTCAAAAATGGATTAAAGATTACGAGCAGCTGCAATTCCTTCATCAAATGCCGATTATAAGCCTGTTCAGGATTCCGTTCGATTTTTCGCTGACGGCGGACAAGGCCGTCGCGTTCGACAACCAAGAATTCAAAAGGCTGGTCTATTCCCGCGCGGGACACACGCAAAAAATCTCGGTAGAGAATACGGCGGGCGGAAACGGGATTGCCGAAATCTCGCGCGTGGGCGGCGCGGACTTCGAGATTTCAATCAAGGCAAGCCGCTGGAAGATTCCGGGCAAGCTCAGCCTTCGGCCGGGGCTTAACATCATGGACACGACCGCAAGCGGCGAAATATTGCTAACCACATTCGGCCTTACGGCGAACGACATAACCGAAAACATCGAAGGCTCGGCCGACCTTGCGTTCGAGGGCGGCGCGATTGTCGGAATGAACGCGAACGCAATCCGCAACGCCGCAATAAACCGCGGCAACCTGGACGAATTCTTGGGCCGCGCGTTCGCCCCAGAGGCAAAGATGGAAATCCGCACCTTGTCCATTCCGGTCCGCATATCGGGGGCCGAGGTCATTTCCAGCGCGCCGTTCAACCTTAAATCGGATTCGGCGAACGCGGCGGGGGAAATATCGGCCATGACGGACGGCGTCGGCGCGAAGATGTGGGTTTCGTTCAAGAACGCCGCGCCGGAAACGCGTCCGCTTGAAATAACCGTATCGCCCGCCGGCGGCGTGAAATTCGACGGCACCGAAGCCCTTCGCTCAATAGACCCGGACTATATCCGCGCCGGGATTAAATAATATTTTAATTGATAACTATCCATAGTTTGATATAATCCGAACCTGTCCTAGGCAGGAGGGCTTGCGGAATATCCAATACGCAGGCACTATTTCACTTGAGTAGTCGTTAACCTCCTGCCATTCTTTCGGATGGCACTTTTTTTACCAATAATTCCAAAAAATATCAGCTGATTGCCGCGGCGACCTGGTCCTGCATTTCGAATGTGCCGAACACGACCCATGCGATTACGATTGAAATCAAAAGTATTCCGACCGAATTCAGAACGCCGGCCACGGCCTCGATTCGTTTGACCGAATTATCCATGTATTCGTTCGCGACGCCCATAAGGTTCTTGTCGAATTCGTCCATGTCGGCATAGATTTTAAGGTCGCCGATAATCTCGTCGTTCGGAAAATGCAGGCCCGCGCTGTCAAGCGCGTCGCCAAGGTTCTGCCCGGCGATTACATTTTCAAGCGCACGGTCCGAAACTTCTGCCAAATATCTCCCCGAATTATCCGACATCATTTTAAGGGCTTCGGGCAGATTCGCGCCCGCCCTTATCAAAGACGCAAGGCTGACAAGCCAGCCCGCGCTCGCGGAAATCTTATAAAGCGACCAGGGCGCGATATTGTCCAAAGCCGCGCGAACGCCGCCTTTCAGCCACGGCATGGACAGCGCAATCAGAACAACCGCCAGGGCCGCCGCGCCCGCCATAAAAATCCAATTATCGCCGAAGAATTGCGAAACATCCACAAGCGTCCGCGCGGTTCCGCGCCAAACGACATCCTTGCCCGCCGCCTCTATCATCGGCGGCAGAAGATAGACGCCGACCATCACGACGATTGCGAATGTCGCCGCAAGCAGAAACAGCGGATAGGACAGCGCGCCAAGCAAGGCCGATTTGATTTTCCGCCCGCCTTCCACCACGCGCACCGTGTTTTCAAGCGCAATCCAAAGCTTCGATATATCCGCCGCCGAAAGCATAAGGATTTCGGTGTCCGGGACCCAGCCCGACACGGCCTCGGAAAATGTATAGCCTCTTTCAAGTTTCGACTGCCAGTCGCGGAAGGCGAGCGCGAACGGCTCGCTCGGCTTCTTCCCCTCGCGGCTTTCTATATCGAAAAGCCTGTCCAAGCTCTCGGTCAAAGTGAAATCGTTTCTCAGAAGCGACGACAATTTCCGATACGAAGACAGGCGTTTGTCCGTGTCCATCCGAAACATGATTTTAGAATAAAGAATATCCAAACCCGTCGCCATCTTTCCCCCTTAATACACCGCGGGCTGGTCAATCAGGCCCACCCATCTTTCAAGCTCGTCCGCGCCGATTACGCCTTTCAGCATAAGCTCGGCCGCCGATTCCTTCAATGTCCTGCCGCCCAATGTCCCAAGCCAGTAATTCTGCGCCGCGAATTTTTCCGACTCGGTCACAAGCTCCAACAGCCTGCTGTCGCAAAGGACGATTTCGCCGGCCTTGACGCGGCCGATTGTTCCCCTTCCGCCGCACCGCTCGCAGCCAGGGCCGCGAATGAAAATCTGATTAAGGCCCGTCTCGCCGAAATAATCCAGGGCGCGGGCGTGAACGGGAAGCTCGGGCCTGCTTGCCAAACGCTCCTTGCATTGCGGGCAAAGCTGCTTGAACAGGCGCATGGACACAAGGCCCCTGACCATGGTCTCGTCTTTCAGCTTGAAGTCCTCCACCCCCATGTCGATAAGGCGGGTAAGCGCGCCGATTGCGGAATTCGCGTGAAGCGTCGTCCAGACGGAATGCCCGGACAGCGCGCCTTTCAGCGTAAGCTGGGCCGCGGACAAGGTCCTTATTTCTCCGACCATCAGAACATCGGGGTCGCTGCGCAGCGCGGCGGCAAGGGCTTCGGTGAATTTTTCGTCGCGGACCTCCTCCGTCCCCGCGTTCACGACGGGCATCTGCCGCGCGCCGAAGATTTTCCTTTCCGCCGGGTCTTCCACGGTTATAAGGTTTATCTCATAATCGCGCTCGCGCAGCATCATGGTCATGTTGTGGAAAAGAGTGGTGGATTTTCCGCTGCTGGTCGGTCCCGCGACGATGACAAGTCCGGTCGGGAACGAGCGAAGGCGCGCCAGCTGCCTTTGCTCGAAAGCGGTGAATTCCTGCTCGATTTTAATCCCCTCGGACGGGTTCTCGTAAAGAATGCGCATGACGACATAGCGGGAACCGAAGGCGATTGGATTGAACTGCATTCGAATGCCGGAAACGCCCGCGGGAAGATAAAGGTCCTTCGTCCCGCGAAGCGGGGTGCGCCCGTCTTTCTGCGCGCTTTGATACTCGTTCTTGGCATAGTTGCTGCTTGAAATGTCCGCGCTCGCGAAGGCCGCGCGAATGAAGCTTTCGCCCCACTGCGCGCTGTATTCAAGGACGGTCTGCATTCCGCCGTCGCTTCGAAAATATACGGTGGTTTCGGACGCGACCTCTATGTGGATGTCGGAAACCTTGGCAGCGGCCGCGCGCGCGACTATGTCCACGAAATCCTTCTGCATCTGATTGTCGTAATCAAGGCGCGACCCGCGCGCGACCGCGCCGCCGGCGCGTTCGGCCGAATATTTGTATATGGACGAAAGCAGGCCAAGCTCGCCGTAGAACGGCTCTTTAAGGGGAAGGTTCTCGCTTTGGACAAGGGAAAAGAACGCAAGGACGCGCCCGTCGTATCTGTGCGTGCGCGAAACCACGATTTCGCCGCCCGAAAAATATGCGACGAGGTTCTGCGTTTCCTTGGGAAGTTCAAGCCTGCCCTTGGTCCCGGTAAGAAGGGAATTGCCCTCGGAAAAAAGATATTCGGTTATCTTCTTGGAATCCAAGCCGCCGACGCGAGCCGGCACGGAATCATGCGAATCCCTTTTCAAATTCTTTTCCGAAGATAACAATCTCTCTCTCCCTAAACCCCACAAATTCCGCCCTTAACACCCGCCCGCGGCTTGCGACTTTTGTCGCAGCCTTGGGCTTGGCTTGGGCGGATTTGCGGGGACCCCTTTCATAAACCAAACGGCGCGCTATCTCGCCGAATGCGAAACCCCAAGGACAAATTCCTCTCCGTCCCTTTCAAGCACGACGCCCTCGTCCGCGGATATGGAAGCGACGGTGAAGCCGTCTATGGTCCTTCCCTCCTGCACGCGGCGGCGGTGTCCGTTGCCGACGATTTCGATTGTGGCGGCAAGGTCTTCGCCGCCGCCCGTTATATTAACCAACCTGAAATGGTCCGAAATATCGAATTCGCCGTCGGGCTCAGCGGAAGCGGCGGCCGGGGCTACGGATACAGCCGGATTCGCGGAGGCGGACTTCACCTCTTCCAATGTGCGGCGGAAGCGTTCAAGCTCTTCGTTCATGCGGCGGCGCTCGGCCTCGAATTCGGCGGCAAGCTCGGCGGACGCGCTGTTCGCGGCGGAATCGTTTCCGTTCAGCCTTTCCTTTTCGGCCTCTATCCGGCGCAGGTCAAGCGCAAGCTGCGCCCTTTCCTTTTCAAGCCGCATCAAGACCTTGTCCTGTTCCAGCGCGGTTATGCGCAGAAAGACCGAGCCTTCGGCGTCGAACCCGTCAAGATTTATTTCGCCGTCGGCAAACGCCGGCGCGGCGAAAACCGACAATGCGGCCGCGATTAAAACAGTCTTCTTATCTAGCATATATTTTCTCCTCATAGCTCCATTGGCTTTTCGCCGAATCCCACCTGACCGACAGGATTTCCCGGGACGAAAAATCGTCCGCCAAACGAACGAATTCATCCGGCATGATTTTGGAATCCGCGCGGACCATCACGAATTCGGCGGTCCTTTTGACCGTCCCCGCGGGATTCGGGACTATGTCCTTTCCGCGCGAAATATCGGCCTGCATTCCCGCCGCCTGAAAGGCCGAGCGAACGCGCCGCTCGATTTCGGACACGCCGTCCTCGGGCGGTACATTGCGGGCGACCGCGGGCGGGAACGCGCCGGAAAGCTCGGCATCGTTGCCGCCGGTCATTTTGATATTTATTCCAGGCATAATATCGCCGACCACCCCGTGCAAATCCTCGACAGTGCCGTAATCGCGGCGCGCAAGGGCGCGGACGCTTCCATCCCCGCATTCGGCGGATATTATGTTCCAGCCGTAAATCGGCTGCATGACAAAGGCAATCGCGCGCGTGCATGCGGACGCAAGGGCCGCCGGGTCCGGAATATTCTGCCACGGCATGACCGGCTCCTCTTCCTCGGGAATTTCGATTGGGGCCTGCTCGGGCGCGGAATTCATAAGCGCAAGCTGCTCGCGGTAAAGACGCGCGGATTCCTCGGTCATGCCGGACGACCGCGCTTTGGGCGACACAAGCCTGTTTATATCGGCTTCGAAAAAATACATCGCGGCGGCGGCCGCGGCCGCAAAGAACAGAACCTTTATTATGGTCATGGATGAATTGTTAAGCGGCTTCAAGACGCTTTTCGCGCGGCCGCCGATTACCTCGTCCAAACTTCTTTCCTGCGAGCCGGTGATTCCCCAGGAATCCGGCGCGACTTTCAGCGACCAGTCCGGAAGCGCAAGAAGTTTCAAGTATGCCGCGCGCGCGCCCTCCTCGTCCGAAAAAAGCCTGTCCTGGTCGGCGAGTATGATTCCGTTGCGGACGGCCAGAATCCAGTATCCGCCCCCGGTCTTGAACGCCGCGACGAACGACGGGGAATCGCCGAATGTCTCCATGACTTCGGGGGCAAGCGCGGCGAGGCCCGCGTAATGCTTCAAAAGCGGGCTGCCAAGCCCCACAAGATTCCTGTATTGCGCGTAATATTTGAATTTCGCGTTCGGCGCGCCCGCGGCGATTTTCTTCGCGACATCGGACGCCGAGCGCAAGGTCGGAAGGGGCTGCCAAAACAGCCCCACCGCGTATTTTTTTCTTGAAACGGAAACTATCTGCTGCAATGCCCCTCTCCCCCGCCCGACAAATCAGTTAAGCGGCGCGCCCTGCTCTCTCATTATATTTCTCTCGGAATCCATCGGCGACACATGAACCTGCGGCGTAAGGATGACGACCAAAACATCGCGCTGCGAACTCGTATCGCGCGAGCCGCCCAAAGCCATGAAGTCCGCCTCTCCGATTCCATACCTTATGTCGTTGTTGGCCTGGCGCTCGAAGCCCGAAATGACAAGCATCTGGCCCGATTCCAAAATGACTTCCTGCATGAAGGACCTTTCCTCGACATCGGGCATCTGGATTGTGATTCCGTTCGAGCCTCCGACGGTCTCGGTGTTCATGCGGATAAGCTCGCGCAGAGACATTTTGAACAGAAGCAGCACGCGGCCGCCGTCAAGAATGTTCGGAAGCAGCTGCATGGAAAATCCCGTTTCAAGGACATCCTGCTCGACGCTGGAACTTTCGACCGCGGTGAATGTGCGGGACTCTATGCGCTTGATGTATCCGGTGTTCCGAACATTGCTGACCGGGGCCACGCGGTTGTTGCGCGTCGTGACCGAAGCGTTCGTCATCAACGAAACCTTGCCCTGCCTCGCCAAAGCCTGAACCAAAGCGTTCGAGCCCGCGGCCGGAGCCAGCGCGCCCGCGCCGTCAAGCACGGCGACATTCAGCCCGTTCGTCGCGCCCGCGACAGTGTTCGATTCGCTGGACGAAAGCGAAAGTCCGCCCGCGCTCGCAATGGCCGCCGTAAGATTCAGGCCGACCGCGTTCGCGTTCTGGATTGAAACCTGCAAGACCTTGACATCAATCGACACCTGCTGAGCCAATCTCCTGTTCTGCCTCGCGATATATTCCGAGACGCGCTTCTGGACGCTCGGGCTCGCGGTCAAAGTCACGGTCCCAAGCGAGCGGGACACCGTGAATTTCGCGTTCGACACGCCGTCAAGAATTCCGGTCAAGCTGCGCTCGATTTCCTCCCACTCGCGAAGGTTGGATTCAAGGGACACCTGGTTGGAATCGTCGGTCTGAATGCGCGACGAAAAACTTATGTCCGTGCCAAGCGCGTAAAGATTGAATGTCCGCGTTTCGGTTTCATAGAAGACTATGTCCTCGCGGTCGTAATACCAAAGCAAATCCAAATCGGTGGCGACGCGCGTAAGAAGGTCGGACAATTTTCCGCTGTGGGACACGGAAATCGTCTTGGACAATTTTTCCTGGGACACCTGGCCGTCCACCTGGACATGGATGCCGGTGATTTCGAATATGTTGTTCGCAATCGCGGAAAGCGCCGCGGGCTCGTCCATTATAATCGTGATTCCGCGGCCGGTCTCGAATTTGCCCGGCAAATCGTTCCTGTGCCGGATTGCGGTAGAGCGCGAGCCAAGCCATACTCCCTCGGACGCGGACACGGTGTCGGTCCCGACGCGGTCTTTCGGCGCGCGGCTTGCGTCAAAGGCCTGGGCGGCGTTGGTGAAATCCTCGTCCACCTGGCCCGCGACCTTGTTGGAAGCCGAGGTGTTGCACGCGGCGAGCGCGCAGACAGCCAAGCCGACGACTATGTAATTTTTAATGGCCATTGTTCTCTCCATCCTCCAAAGTGCTTACGACCAGCACCTTGTTCCCTTTGTAAAACCTCGCGTAAGGCACCGGCGCCGCGCGGCTGAAATTCCGAACGAGCGCGCTGGACACATCCATGAACCTTCCCTCGAAAACGGCGCTGGCCGCGATAGGATATTCGCGGGTCGTGTTCCAAACCAAATCCCAACCGGCGGTCTCGGACCATTCCTGCAAAACCTGGCGAAGCGACTTGCCGCTGACGACGACCCAGCTGCGGACCACATCCGCGCCGTCGCCCGCCGCGTTCGCGTCCGAATCAACCGACATGGCCGAGGCGTCCATAGTGATTCCCGGAGCGTTTCCGCCGTCAATCATAACCGAATCCCTCTCGTCGAAAGCGCGGCGGTTGTCGTATTTCCTGTCGCTTACGGACATGACAAGCGCGGCTCCGCCGTCGTCCTCTATCATTTCCTGGGTCAGAAGCGGCATTTTCGCCGCCGAATTGTCGTTGAATCCCGCGGGCGCGTTGTTGCCGTGCATAAGGTCCGCGCCGCCCGAGAAACTATACTGGTCGCCCCAATTGCTTGTGATAATCTGATTGCTCACTTTCAGGCCGGGCGCGCGATAAACCGTGGATTTAGGCTCGAAAGGCCGGGCGCGCGGCGCAGGGCGCGGGCGGTCGTAAGCCGACAAAGCGTCCATGGACAATTCCGGCCCGTATCCCGCGTCCTCGCCCAAATCGGGGCTTTGCCAGACAAGCTGGCTGCGGTCCGCGTCTGCGAAAGCGAGCGCGGGCGCGAGCGCGAAAACAGCCAAAACGCCGACCATAATTCTTTGAATCATAACAAAATTCCTTTCCTTATTAAGGATTATAACAAATAGGACGAATCGGAGCAAGGCAAAAAAGAAAACCGCCGGGGAATTTCCCGGCGGCTCTTTTTGCAAAAACCAGGTTTTTTTACTGCGCGGTCCAGCGCACGGTCGCATCCTCGTCCCCGATGGAGATATTGATTCCGTTCGGGCATGCGGACGGCGTTCTGGCGGAAGCCACAAGCGCGGCCTTGCCGTTCGCAAAATTGTCCTCGAACTTGAAGGAACCTATGCCTTCCAGCTCGACTTTCTTGTTGTCGTTCGCGCGGGTATAGACCAATTTTACGCCGCAGGCGGACAAAATTTTATCGAACTTGACCATTTGTCCACGCGCCGCGGCATTCGTATGGTCCGCGAAGACGAACGGGGAGGAGACGGATTTCTGCCAGCTTTGCGCCTTGAAATATTTAAGCTGGGCGGCGCCCGCGACGGTCGCCGACATCGAAACCACGGCGGCCAGGATTAATTTCTTATTCATTTTCTTCACCCTTGGGTTATGAATATTCTCCGATTGACAAGTAAATGTTATCACAATTTGGCGAAACTTGCAAGAAGCTCTTTCTGCTTCGACGAAAGCCGGGTCGGGACATCGGTTTTTATGTTTATGTAAAGGTCGCCGCGAGAACCAGCGCGGCCAAGCTCGGGCATGCCGTTTCCCTTGACGCGGAGTTTCGCGCCCACCTGGGTTCCGGCCGGGATTTTCACATCCATGTCCTTCCCGTCTATGCCGCGGACGACAACGCTTCCGCCCAATGCGAGCGTCGCGAACGGCACGGATAAATTTATAAGCAAATCGCTTCCGTCGCGCGAAAAATGCTTGTCGCGCTCGACCGTGATGTCAACGAACAAATCGCCGGCGCGCGCGCCCAGCATGCCGGCTTCGCCCTGGCCTGAAACGCGCAGCCTCGCGCCGGTCGATACGCCCGCCGGAATCTTTACCTGAATACTGCGGGCCGCGCGCTTCGCGCCCGTGCCGGAACACGCGGCGCATTTCCTGTCGATTTTTTTGCCCAGCCCGCCGCAGTCCGGGCAGGCCGCGTCAACCGCGAAAAACCCGTTGGATTTCCGAACGGTGCCGGAACCGCCGCAGGTGTGGCAGCTTGGGGCCTCGCCCCCGTTGGCGGTTCCCATGCCGCCGCATTTTTCGCAGGCCACATTGGTATTGAATTTTACTTCGACCGTCTTGCCATGAAAGGCGTCGGCCAAAGATATGCGGACTTCATGAAGCAGGTCGCGGCCGGAATTGTCGGCCTGCCTCGCGCGGGTCTGCCTTCCGCCGAAACCCATTTGGGAAAAAATATCCTCGAACATGTCGCCGAAGCCGCCGGAATTGAAATCGAAGCCGCCGAATCCTCCGAACGGATTCCCGCCCGCGCCCGCGGACGCGCCGTTCCCGCCTTGGAACGCAGCATGGCCGAACTGGTCGTAAGCCGCCCTTTTCTGCGGGTCGCGCAGGATGTCGTAAGCGTTGCTGACTTCCTTGAACTTTGCTTCGGCAGACTTGTCCCCGGGATTCTTGTCCGGGTGGTATTTCATGACCAATTTATGATAGGCCTTTTTAATATCGCTTTCCGACGCGCCTTTCTGCACGCCCAAAATTTCATAAAAATCCTGCGCCATAACTATGCCTTTTTATAGGTGATATAGGGGATGCGTTAAAAAAGTCAATAGTCAAAAATGTCATTCTCGGGCGACCCCTTGGGCCCCGCCACGGCAGGCGAAGCCTGCCTGCGGGAAGGGGAGACCCGAGAATGACAAATAATCAAATCCTTTGCGGCATAAGGACGAACAGGCAGTCCGATTCCTTCTCGCGGCCCTGCATAATCGTCGGGGACAGAGAATCCATCATCGCAATCTGCATCTTGTCCGCGTCTATCTGCGTGGATATGTCAAGCAGGAAGCGGACATTGAAGACAATCTGGAAAGCCTCGTCGCTGTTGTATTCGACATCCATTTCCTCGACCGCGGCGCCGGAATCGGGCGCGCTGGTGTTCGCGACAAGTTTCCCTGCCGAGAAATTAAGGACGACGGATTTCGTGCGCTCGGTCGATGTCACGGACACTCGGTCAATCATCTCCACGAACGGAGCCTTGCCGAAGACGGCCAATTTATCGTTGTTCTTGGGAATAACCACGCGGTAATTCGGATACTGCGCGTCAATCAATTTCGTCGTCAAGATGGCGGAGCCCATGGTGAAGCGCGCCTTGGTCTCGGACAGTTCCACCACGACATCGTCGACATCGGCGTCGGCCAGCAGCTTGGAAAGCTCGCCAATGCTCCTGCGCGGCAGAATGACCGAGGGCATCGATTCGGAACCGCTTGGGGCCGGGGCCGAGCAGACGGCCATGCGCTGCGAATCGGTCGCGACGGTGGTCAGCATTTTCTTGCCGCCCTCTTCCGTGATATGAAAGAAGATTCCGGCAAGGTGATAGCGCGTGTCGTCGCCCGGGATGGCGAATTTGGTCTTGTCAATCATGTGGGCAAGCTCGCCGGTGGTCATGGCGAACTTGGTCGCAAGGTTCGCCGCGCCCATGGTCGGGAAGCTGTCCGCCGAAAGGGTGGACAAGGTGAATTTCGCCTTGCCGCTGGATACGACAAGCTGCTGCTCGTTCGCCTGCTTGATTTTGATTTCCGCCTCTTCCGGGAGTTTCCGAAGAATATCGTAAAGCAGATGCACCGGGACCGTGATTTTGCCGGGAAGGGTGACATCGGCCTTCACGCGCTCGACCAGTTCCAAATCGACATTGGCGGCGGTGATTACCAGGTCGTCCTTGGCCTCTATCTTGATATTCATCATGATGGGAAGCGGCGCGCGGCGTTCCACGATGGACTGCATGTGCCCTATGGACTTTATAAGAACCTGGCGAAAAACTGAAAATTCCATGACTATAATCTCCTTGTTTCCCTAACTTTACAAAAAAACGGCGGGGGCTAGCAAGCGATTTTTAAGCCCGCGCCCGGGCGGAACAGCTACCTATGCAAAAACGCCTTCAATCGTATTATAATAAGGCTTCAAAAGGGAGGCCTTCAATGAAAACAAAATTCCTATACGCCCTGTTCGCCGCAATCGGCATATTTCTCTTCATAACGGTGGTGGGCAACGCCATGCCGCCCGCAGCCTAACTCAAAATACTTGCAATAGCGGGGGGAAATCGTTAACATCCCGGTTATGGCAAACGAAAATCAGAAATCTTACAACGCCGCCGACATCACGGTATTAGAAGGCCTGGAACCCGTCCGCGTCCGCCCCGGAATGTATATCGGCGGGACGGACGAAAAGGCCTGGCACCACCTTCCGACCGAAATTCTGGACAATTCTATAGACGAGGTCGTGGCCGGTTTCGCCAACAGAATCGACATCCATCTCATCGACTCCAAGACAATCGAGATAACCGACAACGGGCGCGGAATCCCGGTCGACCAGCACCCGAAATATCCGGGCAAATCCGCGCTTGAAATCATATTCACCATGCTCCATTCGGGCGGCAAATTCGACAACAGCAACTATAAGACATCCGGCGGGCTTCACGGCGTCGGCGCCGGGGTCGTCAACGCGCTTTCATCCGAGACGGTCGTCCGGGTCGCCAAAGGCGGATTCTTCTGGACCATGAAATTCCGGCGCGGAAAACCCGTCGGCGGAATAGAAAAGGGAGAGGCGACCAAAACCACCGGGACTTCCGTCCGCTTCACAATCGATTCGCAGATTTTCGGGGACGCCGCAGCGTTCAAACCGGTCAAAATCTACCGCCGCGCCCGCGCCAAGGCATTCCTGTCCAAGGGCGTGCGCATATTCTGGAAATGCAATCCGGATTTGATAACCGAAGACATGGGGATTCCAAGCGAGGCCGAATTCTATTTCCCGAACGGCATAGCGGATTTCTTGGAGCAGAATACGGAAGACAAGGTCAAGCTGACGCCCAAAATCTTCTCGGGCTCGGTCCCGTTCCCGGACGATTCTGGCAAGGTCGAATTCGCAATAACCTGGCTTACGGACGAAAACGGCGCGGCAAGCGACGACGGCTTCCTGAACTCATACTGCAATACAATCGCCACGACGGACGGCGGCACGCACGAGGCCGGGTTCCGTTCGGCGATAACGCGCGGGCTTAAAAACTATGCGCAGAAAATCGGCGACAAGGCGGCTGACAACATCATAGCCGAAGATGTGTTCGATTCGGCCTGCGCCATCGTGTCGTTGTTCTACAAGACTCCGCAATTTTTGGGCCAGACCAAGGAAAAACTCTCGAATCCCGAAGTCGTTAAATATATAGAATCCGCAATCAGGGACCCTTTCGATTTGTTTTTGGGAAGCGACCCGAAGACATCCAACGCCCTGCTCGCGTTCGCAAACAATCTGGCCGAGGCGCGCATAAAGGTGAAGAAAGCGAAGGACATCGCGCGCAAAACGCCGTCCAAAAAGCTTCGCCTTCCGTCAAAGCTCGCGGACTGCTCGAAGCACCATGTGGCCGGGACTGAATTGTTCATCGTCGAGGGCGAGTCGGCGGGCGGCACGGCCAAACAGGCCCGCGTCCGGGAAACCCAGGCGATATTGCCGCTGCGCGGAAAGATATTGAATGTCCTTACCGGGTCGGACGAAAAGTTCGACAACAACAAGGAACTGAACGATTTGATTGAAACTCTCGGCTGCGGCACGCGCGAAAACTACGACGAGGAAAAGCTGCGGTATGAGAAAATCATAATCATGACCGACGCGGATGTGGACGGCTCGCACATAGCGTCCCTTCTCATGACATTCTTCTACCAGTTCATGGGCGGCATGATAGAGGACGGGCACCTGTATCTTTCCTGCCCGCCTCTCTATAAACTGTCGCACGGCGCGGAATCGGTCTATGTGGCGACGGACGAGGAATTGGAAGAATTAAAGGCCGGAAAATTCAAGGGCAAGAAAATCGAGGTTTCGCGCTTCAAGGGACTTGGCGAAATGATGGCCGGGCAGCTCAAAGAAACGACCATGAATCCGAAAACCCGGAAACTAATCCGGGTGGAACTGCCGCCCAAGACGGAAGAAGGCCAGGAAGACTCGGAAAAGACCAAAATGCTGGTCGCCAACCTTATGGGCAAAAAGCCCGAGTTCCGCTTCAAGTTCATAACCGAAAACGCCAAATTCGTGAAAGACCTTTTCGTTTAAGAATAACATCCTGTTTCCACAATCGCCGGCGCATTGTATCCTTCGCATAAAAGGATGACACCATGATAATGAAACTTAAAAAAGGCTGCTCGCGCGTGGCCGTAAGCGAAAACATCCGCGCCGCGAAAAAAGACGGAAGGCCGCAAAAACAAGCCGTCGCAATCGCGCTGTCCGTCGCGGACAGAAACGCATACAAGTGCGCGTCCAGACCAAGGGCAAAATAAAAAAACTCCGCTGCGCTTGTTCAATCCAGCTTCGCGGAGTTTTTTATCAATACTTACTTGATTATGCTTTTCGCCATGTAATTCAGAATCACGCGGCGCATATTGTTTTCTTCCGGCAGCTTTTCGACCGCTTCAAGCGCGGTGAACATGCTGTGCAGTTTCACGCCTTCCGCCGCAAGGTTCGCCTTCGCGCCCTGCTCGCGGTCGACGATGACAATCGCGTCCTCGACTTCCAAACCATCCGCGCGCATTTTCCTGACTTTCTCCAAGACGGAACCGCCCGATGTCGCCACATCCTCGACCAGCAAGGCGCGCTTGCCCGGACGCCAAGACCCCCCCCCGTCCTTCCAAAGCGCGACATAGTCGCCGCCCTGTCCGTGGTCTTTGGTTTCCTTTCGAATAGTGACGCACGGCATGTTCAATCCGTATGCAAGATTGCCGCCAAGAACGGTGCCGCCCTCCGGGACGCCCGCGACGAAATCGAACGCGTATTTGACGACGGTCTTCTTATCGATTTCTTCCTTCCATATAAGGCCCGCCTGCCACAATTTCTTTTGAAGCAGATAGACGCAGCTTTTCATCATGTCCGGATAGGCCTGGAATTTCTGCATCTCGAAAAAGATGGGCGACATGATTCCGCTCTTCAAGACGCGCCATGTCGTTTCGTCCGCCGATTCCGCGGTCCAAATCAGTCCGTTGTCGTTCAGGTCGCTTACCAGCCTTTCGGATATGGAGCGCATTTCGAACCTTTCGCCCGCGTCGTTTATGGCGTTCTTCCATTTTATAACGGCTTCAAGGGGCGTCGTGCCGTCAAGGTATTTGGGATTCACCAGTCCGCTTGAAATCGGATAAAGGGCCTTTGGACCCGCGAATTTCACGAATGAAAGGTCGCCGCCCTGCTTGCCGAATCCGGGAGCCAAGAACCAAGCCTCGGTCCCTTCCTTATAACCCTCTTCAAGCTCGGCCGCGCGGATGTTCCGGGCGGCGGCGGTTTTGGTGGAGCCGACGACAAGGCCGGTCCTGTCCGGCGCGGCTTTTCTGTTTTCCAAAGCCATGGCCTGATAGACCTTTATGCCCGACGCGGTCCACATTTCCTGAACCTCGGTGTCCGGGTTCGATGTCGCGGCCAATGAAAAGGCGCAAATCTTATCGTCCTTCTTATAATAAGGCTCCAATGTCGCCTTGTGTCCCATATAGGAATTGATGGTCATGACATCGGGCGCGAAGTTCGCCATGTCGGCGTCGGCGTAAAATTCCTGGGTGTCGAAAATGTCGCCCCGCTTGGCGTCAAGAATCAAAAGCAGCTCGGGATGCTTTTCGCGCGCGTATTTCATGATTGCTTTCAGGACATTCCTGTATTTCCTGTCGTAAAAGGCAAGGTTCGGCTT
>JAIRUP010000008.1 GCA_031254335.1 Rickettsiales bacterium | reverse complement strand
CCTTATCGAAGCCCGCGTCCTTTTGAGACGATTTCATCATCTTGTTCGTGACGATTGCGCCGACCGCGCCAAGCGCGACGCCCACGCCAGCGTCGACTCCGTATCTGAATCCGCTGTATGTTCCGTCCGCGCCCACCCAGCGGCTTGCGTCCATAAGTTTATGCGCGCCCAAGGGGTTGAGCGTGGGTTTTGACCCCCCATCGGAATCGCTTTGCGATTCCGGCTCCCCCGCATGGGGGGAGTTGATTTCCGATGTGTCGCAATCGGACCATCTGCCATGCCACTTGGGATATTCTATGACATTGCAAGTGTTCAAAGAGCCGTCTTTACATTTTCCGCCGTTCAGTCCGTAATCGACAGTTTGTTCATTGCCGAAAAATTTCGCATTTTCAGGTGGATTAGTTATCGTTGCGTATTGACAGCAATTCGCGGAACCGTTAGCTTCGAAACATTGATATGTTTCCAGCGCGGTCGGCCGGGGGGGGGGTATTGCTAGGTGCGGCGGCCGGGCGAGAGCCGGGAATGGTTCCCGTGACGGAACAGGTTGTGCTACATCCTTCTTCTTTTTTCTTTTCCATCCAAATATTGACTTGCGATATGTCCGCGAATGTTCCAGGAACGCATTCGGTGATAGTTATTCGAGCATTTTCAGTGCATGTGCAGAAAAATTCGTCCGAATAACAGTCGGCGATTGACTGCGGTGCGGCGGGGGATGGCAGGGACGAAAATGCGATTGCAAGCGCGGCGAGACCCCCCACCAAAAACCGCAAAGCGGTTTTTGGCTCCCCCGCAAGGGGGGAGCTGGTATAAGGATTGACAACGGTGTTCATACCATGATTATATCATACAATCAGGCTTTTCACAATAGCGGGGATGTCGGACAACGCCACGCGGGTTTGCTCCATCGTGTCGCGGCTTCGGATTGTCGCCGTGCCGTCTTCCAGGCTTTGATGGTCGACCGTTATGCAGACCGGCGTGCCGATTTCATCATGCCTTCTATAATTCTTTCCGATGTTGCCCGAATTCTCGAACGCAATCCGACCGATTCCCAACGCCTTCAATTCGCCCAAGACCTTTTCCGCCGCCGCGACCAATTCCGGCACATTCCGCGCCAATGGAATCACCGCCGCCTTTATAGGGGAGAGTTTCGGCGCGAGCTTCAAGACTATGCGCGAATTGCCTTCGCCCAAATCTTCCTCGGCATAGGCGTTGTCCAGCACCGCCGCGAACGCGCGATGCACGCCCATCGCCGTTTCGATAACGAAGGGAATATAATTCTCGCCGCTTACCGGGTCGGCATAGTTCAATTTGGAGACCGAGTCCTTGTTCTCCATGACTTTCGCCTGGATGTCGAATTCGCCCTGCGCCTTGGTATGCGAACCCAAATCGAAGTCCTGGCGGTTGTGTATTCCCTCGACCTCGTCGAACCCGTGCGGGAATTCGTATTCTATATCGAACGCGGCCTTGGCATAGTGCGCCAGCTTGTCGTGTTCCGTAAAGCGCAGGCGCGCGGCGGGTATGCCGAGTTCCAGCGTCCACCATTCCATGCGGTCGGTCTTCCATTTATCGAACCACTCCATGTCGTCGCCGGGTTTCACGAAGAACTGCATTTCGGCCTGCTCGAACTCGCGCATTCTGAAAACAAAATTGCGCGGAGTGATTTCATTCCTGAACGCTTTCCCAATCTGCGCGATGCCGAACGGAATTTTGCGCGAGCTGGAATCCTGGACATTCTTGAAATTGATATAGGTCATGGTCGCCGTTTCGGGGCGCAGATACGCGTTCGTTTCGCCGCCCGCAATCGGCCCCACCGCCAAACCCATCATCAGAAGATAATCGCGCGGCGGCGTCAATTCCGAGCTTCCGCAATTATCGCATTTCGCCGGGTCTTTCATCTTGTCCTGGCGAAGCCTTGCGTTGCATTTCTTGCATTCGACAAGCGGGTCGGAGAATCCGCCCTCATGCCCCGAATATTTCCACACAAGCCGGTTGCTGATAAGCGCGGCTTCCAAGCCCTCTATATCGTTGCGCTTGTAGACCATGCTTGACCACCAGAGGCCCCGGATGTTCTTCATCAATTCCACGCCCAACGGGCCAAGGTCGTAGAAGCCCTTCAAGCCGCCGTAGATTTCCGAACTTTGGAACGCGAAGCCGCGGCGTTTGCAGAACGAGGCCAAGTCTTCGAGTGATTTTACTGGCATGATGTCCACCTTTTAATTTAGACTGCATTATAACGGGCGAAAGGGAAAAATGCAACTGGAAAGCCAGGGAATCATCATCGGTCTGAAAAATTACGGAGAGCGCGCGCTGATTGCCCGCGTCCTGACCCAAGGACACGGCGTTCTTGCCGGAATCGTGCGCGGCGGACAGGTTTCCAAGAATCGCCTTATGGTCGGACAGCTTGGGCACGCCAGCTGGAGCGCGCGTTTGGAAAGCCATCTTGGGACGATGAAATTCGCGCCGGAACGAAATCTTGCCGCGCTGCTTATGAACGACGAGGAGTCATTGTCCATCATGAATTCCGCGTTCGCCATGATTGCCGATTTCCTGCCAGAGCGAGAGGCGCATGAAAAAGTCTATTTCGCAACGCTAAAATTATTAGCCGAGATTCCCCGGTCATCCGCCTTTGGCGCGAACCGCCGGAGAATGACAGACTATTTGCGGTGGGAGACCGAGCTGTTGTCCGGAATCGGATACAGTTTGGATTTTTCCAAGTGCGCGGGATGCGGCTGTGCCAAAAATCTGACGCATTTGTCGCCGAAGACGGGCAGGGCGGTTTGCGAATCCTGCGCCGCGCCGCATATCGAAAAATTATTTTCACTTCCGCTTGGGCTTTCCGAACTGGAGCATTTTTTCAATATGTTCGCGGTCAAGCCGCTGCCGAAGGCGAGGGAGTATTTATTTAAGCCGGAATGACGGCGGCGGAGGATTTACATCTTTGTTATAACATCGGCGAAGGTGCCGGGTTCGGGCGCGCCGGTCGCAGTTTTCTTATAACTGCGGCGGCCCAATTTATGGAAGAACGCGCCCGCCGCCACCTTATCGAATTCCTTTTGGTCGAACGGTTTGTCCCGGAATTCCTCGCTCCACAAGATATGCGTCGGGTCCTGGCAGACATGCGGCATTTCCGCGAACGCAACCTTGGCCCGCGGGTCGCCCGTCACAAGCGTCTTGAACAAAAGCTGGTGTATGAAGTAATCCAACCTCTTCGGCTCGTTCTTCCAATATTCGTGAATCATCGCGCGCCAGGCTTCCAACAGATACGCATTTTTTTTGCCCCGTATGAAACAATTCTGCATGAAACTGTAAATCGCGCCCTTTTCGCCGTTCGCCAGATACACGAAGAAATCCTGGTCCACTATGTTTTGCGGAATCGGCTGCGTTATGAAGTTCGACGCGTCCGTCCAAAAGCCGCCGTGATTATGCAGCAACTCCACGCGCGCTATGTCCGCGAAATGCGCGTGCCCGATTTGGCCCCGCGCCCGCTTGTCCATTATGAAGCCGGGCAGGTCGATGTGATTCGCCAGACTTTTTTCATCAAGCACCAAAAGTTCCTGCGAGCAATGGCGGCGGACGCTGGAAAAGCATGATTTCACGAGCTGCGGCGCGCTATCCTCGCCTTGAAGCCACATCGAATAGATTTTCTCAAACGGGTTGGTTTCCGCCGCGCAAGCCGGCAGGGCGGCCGCCGCAGGCAGGAACTTCCGCGAATATTTCGTCATCGCGTCGCCGTAAGCATTCAATCTTGCGGCGCGGCGTCTTTTTCGGTCGCGCCAAAGGGGATTCAATATATCGGCGCGCAGAAAAATCCCCGCCCACAGAAACAATTTTTCGATTTTGTTCCTTATAGACATTTAACCAGCCATAGGTCGTAGTTTTCGTCTTCAAGCGGGTTCGCGCCAGGAGAGTTCGACATCATCCAGCCCGAGAACACGCGCGGCTTGCCGTCCGGCGCGCTTTTATATATTTGGAAAAACGCCGAATAGCTTTCCGGCTGGAATTCCGACGCGGCCAAACACGATTTCACATTGATACTCAACTTCTCGAAGACAGATTCCTTGCCCGCGGGAAGTTTCAGCTGCTTCGTTTTGCCCGACGCCTTGTCAAGGACCTGGACCAGCGCGAAGTCCTTGCTTATCATCTCGTCCGTTTCGTTCCCGTAGGCGGGAACGAAACAAGTAAGAAGGAAGAAGTAAGAAGGAAGAAGTAGTTTTTTCATTTTTGACCCCCCCACCGTCCGCCTGCGCTTCGCGCTGGCGCGACGACTCCCCCGCAAGGGGGGAGTTGGGTTAAAGTTTATTCCTCTGTTTTTTCCGGGGCGGAAGAGCCGGACAGCTTTTCGCGGACGCGGGATTTCTTGCCCGTCAATTTCCGAAGGAAATAAAGTTTCGCGCGGCGGATTTGGCCTGAACGCACTTTTTCAATCCTGTCGACGACCGGCGAATAAACCGGGAACTTTCTTTCCACGCCCACGCCGTATGATTCTTTCCGAACCGTAAAGCTGGCCGCCGAACCGCTGCCGGATTTCGCGATAATCAAGCCCTCGAACAGCTGGTTTCTGGTTTTGTCGCCGTCCTTGATTTTAACATAGACTTTGACCGTGTCGCCGATGTCGAATGCCGGGGCAGGTTTGCCGCCGGTAAGGCGGGCGATTTCTTTTTTTTCCACTTTATTTATAAGGTTTGCCATTTTCATTTTTCCTTTTTTGGGCCGATTTTTTCGCTTTCGCACTCGGCGTTAATCAAATCCGGCCGCCTTTCCATCGTGATTTTCCGCGCCGTAAAGCGCCGCCAATCGTCAATGGCCTTGTGGTTGCCGTTCAGCAGGACTTCCGGGACGCCTCGTCCGCGCCATGCCGCCGGTCTGGTGAATAACGGGTATTCAAGCAGCCCGGTTTCAAAACTTTCGTCATTGATGCTCGTCGTTTTGCCGACGACATTATCAAGCAGCCTAACGATTGTGTCAATGAAAATCTGCGCCGCCAAATCCCCGCCGGACAGGATATAATCGCCGACCGAAACCTCAAACATTTCGTATTCGTCTATGGCGCGCTGGTCCAAGCCTTCGTATCGGCCGCAGACAAGCGTCAAATTCTCGGATTTTGCGAATTCCCGGGCCATTTTTTGGGTTAGCGGCTTGCCGCGCGGCGAGAAGTATATGATTTTGCCCAGTTTTTCCCGCGGGACGCTGTCAATCGCCGCCGCCATAACATCCGGCCGGATTACCATACCCGCGCCGCCGCCGAACGGACTGTCGTCCACCGAGCCGTAATCGTTTATGGCGAAGTCCCGCAGGTTCACGATATTTTCAGACCAGATTCCCGCCGCCATGGCCTTGCCGCTTAGCGCGCCGCCGTTTATGCCGGGGAAGAATTCGGGGAAAAGGGTTATGACATTGAAGTTCATTATGCCCGTCCGCGCTGGAATTCGCGCCACTCTTTCAGCTGGTATTCCAAACACGACGATTTGATTTTCTCGGCGAGGTTCTTCAAGTCGTTCAGGTTCTCGATGCAGGATTCATAGGATTCTTCCTTGGGACGGATGGTCGCCTTTATCCGGACATGCGCGCGCGGAAGAATGTCCACTTCGATTTGTTCCGCCGGAACCTTTCCCAACAGATTCTTGAAGGCCGAACAGTTCTCGCCGACGCGGCCGCATTTCACGCACATCCGCTCGCGCAGGCAACCGTTGGTTATATCGAATATCGTTTCGCTCATTTTATATTTATCGTTCTTTTGTCCATGTCCACTTTCGCGCCCGCGAATGAAACCATTTCGCCGCTTTCCAATTCCATTATGTCGCCCGCGCCGAAATTGTGCATCGCCGCGATTTTGCCCAAGGACTCATTGCCGCGAAAGGATTCCATTCCCACAAGGTCCGATACATAATAGGTGTCTTCCGCGGGCGCGGGAAGCGTCGAGCGCGGGGCGAAAATTTCCATTCCGACCGCCGCTTCGGCCCCGGTTCGGTCGGCGACATTTTCGAGTGTTGCGATGAATGCGTCATGTCCGGCCTTGCGCGCGGATTTTACCGCCGCGCCCGCAAGTTTCAGAAAATTATCGAAACTGTCGGTGAAGAACTGGCCCTTCACCTGGCCGCCGAGACCATGCGGAGAGGTTATTTTGGCGATAAGGATTTTTTCTGAGTTTGTCAAAGACCACCCCGCGCTTCGCGCACCCCTCCCGGGAGGGGAACTTACTATTCGGCGGCGGGTTCAGAGGCCGGGGCGGCTTCCGGGGCGGGCGCGGCGGCGGCTTTCGCGGCCGCCTCCTTCGCCGAGGCTTCGGCGGCCAAGTCGGCGGCTTTGGCCAGCTTCGTCTGCTTGTCCTTGATTTTCATCAGGGTTTTTTCCGACTGCAAGTGCTTTTTGGTTTGGACCGGCGCGGCTTTCTTCGCCAGGACGCCCGCATTCGCCAGGAATTTATAGACGCGGTCGCTGGGTTTCGCGCCCTTCGCCATCCAGTCCTTAATCCTGTCCAGTTTCAGGACGACGCGCTTATCGCCGTCTTTCGGTTGTTTCGGGTCGTAGGAGCCGACGCGTTCAAGGATGTTTCCCGAGTTCCGCGCGTTCCTTTTGTCCGTCACGACGATATGATAATACGGGTTCTTTTTCGCCCCGTGAAGAGCAAGACGAATGACAACTGCCATTTTTATTTCCTTTTGTTTTGTTCGATAAAGAAACAGCCACCAAGGATGTATTCATCTGTTGGTGTTCCGGGCGCATTCCGCGGCCAGAGTTTCTTGGATAGCCAATCTTTTGGGATTTGCAGGAGCATTATATTATAATGACAAAAAAATGCAAGCCTAATTTTTCGTTTTCGGTCAAAATCGCCCACTACACATCGAAAAACCACCCGTCGCGGCAGCACGCGAGGCCAGACGCCGGGCGGTTTTTCTCGGTATTGGACGATTTATCCTCGAAAACGCGATTGCGCTAGCATTTTTTAGAATACTTGATTTATATGGGCAGGGTATTTATAATCGGCGGAATGCGGGCGTAGTTCAGTGGTAAAATGCGAGCTTCCCAAGCTTGAGTTGTGGGTTCGATTCCCATCGCCCGCACCAGTTTTCAGTTTTGGTCTTTTCGGTAGCAAAAGGCTAACATTCCCAACCTTTCCGCCAGTCCGATGATTTACCATTCAAAAAGTATAGTTTTATCTCCTTTATCGGACTATTTTTAATTGTTTTTACTTAATGCACAGTTATAATGAATATTATGGCTATAAAATATAAGTATGCTTATGATAAAAATGAGAGAATCGTTGATATTGTTACGGCGGTCAAGGGGGTGACCTATCATTGTATAAGTTGTGGTGATGCAATGATAACAAAACAGGGAAAAATAAATAAGTGGCATTTTGCTCATAAACACGAGCAAGACAATTGCTCTGCGGAAAGTTATTTACATAAATTAGCAAAGCAAAAATTCTACGACATATACAGCGAGTGCTTGGCAAATAATACGCCATTCTATATACAATTAGAAAACAAACAATCCTTTAAGCCATGCTTGGCGAATAATAAGTTTAACTTATGCGACAAGTGTGATTACAAACGAACAAAGATTGAGAAAATCGACTTAACAAAATGGTTCAGAACTATAGAGATTGAAAAGACTATCGACGCATTTAGAGCGGATTTATGCCTAGCCAACGCCGACGATTCTGAAAATATATTTATAGAAATTCATGTAACTAATAAAATAAGCGATGAAAAACAAAAAAGCAAATATAGAATTATTGAAATCGATATAGAAAGCGAAGACGATATATTGTCGTTCAATGATAAGGTATTGATTCCATCTGGTAAAACAAGGTTTCTTAATTTTAAGGAAATGAAGTCAATTACCGCTAATGATGGTATGTGTCAAAAAACATTCTTGCTTTTATTTCTGAATAAAGATGGAAGTGTTAATTTTAAGGACGACTTAAACATTTCAGAGTTAAACCAAGAATTAACCTGCAAAAAAGAAAGTTTTGTTGATTACCTTGTCGTGCAACCAGAGTATTGCCATGACCCGGAACATTGTTATAGTCATGAGACGTGTTGGAGTCATCACAATGGCGCGAGCGACTATAAACGATTTATAGCTTTGTGTGCAAATAAGAACCTAAATGTAAAAAGCTGTTTTATATGTAGATATCACGCAATAGCAGACTCAATGTGGAATACAGCGCCAATATTTTGCAAATTTCTCAAAAAGGAATTTATCTCCACCCAGGCCGTGAAATGCCAATATTTCAGAAAAGAAGATAAATATGTGAATGACTTGCTTGAAAATAAAGAAGATGGTCTATTGGATTAGTTCCATATTATCATTGAAAGTCTGGATATTCTTTGATAAAGTGAGGAAAGCTGTGAGGTCGTTAGTCAGATAGTTGCCTATCGACCCGCACCAAACTGTCCGCGAGTGCCTGCCATCGTTCCCTTGCGACGCGCACCGACCGTTCGCCGCTAATAACGCGGCTCACGGGGTGCTTATACAAAAAGTTTCGATTCCCATCGCCCGCACCACCCTTCGCCGCTGCGCGGCTTCGGGTGGCAAGCCAAAAAGGAGAAAGTGCAATGAAGAAGAATGACAAAGAGTTTCGCGCGTTATTCGGCGACTTGTTCGACGGCCCGAAGACGGTGGGCGATATTATAAAATGCCTCGGTTTTTTCGGTGCAATGATATTGTGCGGCTTTGCTTATTGCAATTCCGACAATCAGGAATCAGCCGAACAGGCGCGAACGGATTCGATAATAAAATCAAGCAGCTCGAACGCCCGATAAATCAATTTAAGGATTGTCCATTATAGTGGACGGGTTCTTAGAACAAAGCAAAAAATACCAGGCCGAATGCGCCGAGCTTGGAATCAAATTCATCGACACCGGCGTCGACCGAAAGCGGAAGTTGGAAGAGTTTGTTCAAGTTTTATAGTGAATTAAATCCTGTTTTGTGATATTCTGCACAAGACAAGCAAAAAGGATTCCAAATGGGCGTCGACATAAAAAAATACTATTCCGAGCACTCGCCGCGTTCCGAAATCTCGGACAAGTTCGCCGCAGGCTTCCCAGCCAATCCGTTGGAAATAATGAAGCAAGTCAGAAAATCCCTGATTCACCCCTGCGAAAACCCGGCGTATTTCTTTTCTTCCAACTGGCCCTGGTTCTCGAACATGGCGAATTTGGAGCGCGAGCTTGCGACGCAGAAAATCGTCGCCGCCAAATGCCGCGAATTCGCCATGCTTTCCGCCGCAGTCATGCGCGCCAAGGGAATCCCCGCGCGGTCGCGCTGCGGCTTCGCGACTTATTTCGACGCCGGAATTTACGAGGACCACTGGGTCGCGGAATATTACGACAAGGGCGCGTGGCATTTGGCCGACGCGCAGACGCTTCGCCTGGAACTCGCGCCGGGCGAATTCATAAACGGCGGCATCGCGTGGCAGCTGGTCAGGAAATACGGCTTCGACCCCAAACTTTTCGGGTTCACGGGGAATTGCAAGTCGCTCGGCCTTCACTATGCGGCGGCGAACATGATAAGGGACCTTGGCGGGCTGGTGAAGGACGAATTGGAATATCTGGAAGAAAACGATTTGATGTGCGAAGACCACAAGTTGTCGGCGTCCGAACTTGCCGGGCTTGACGCAATCGCCGAGCTTATTTTGGGACAGGACACAGAAAAGATGGAATCCGCGTTCGCCGCGATGCGCCCGGATATAAAACTTGTCCCGTGGGCTGAAAAGGAATACGGCGACCTGTGGCGCGCCGGGAAGAAATGAAAATGCAGGATGTTATAATCAGAAAAGCGACGCTTTCCGACATCCCCGATTTATTGCGGTTGCAGGAATCCTGCGAACTCGCCCGGTCGGACATGGAGGCCTTCGACGAGGAAGAGCTGGCCGACTTCATAGAAAAAGGCATAACCATCGCCGCAGAAAAGCAGGGGGCGGGGGTCGTCGGCTTCGTCATGGGCGAGCTTATGCTTGGCGGCGGCGCGCTTTGCCAGCTTGAAGGAATGGACGAGGCGCACCGAAACGGCCTGACCGCGCGCGATTTGTTCATGGCGTTTCGCGCCGAGGCCAAGGCCCGCGGCGCGCGATGGATTCAGCTTTACGCCAAGGAAGAGACCGCGGCGCTGCACAAATACAACAAGTGCGACGAAATATCCGAAGGCAGTTATAAGGAAGTCTTTTATTATATTTAATCCCCATGCCTGCTCCAAAAAAAGAGCGATAAATTGCTTGACAAAATAATGTTTTGATTTATAATTCTTTTTATAATGAGTCGCTTTGCGACAGTTTATGACCTGGATGGTCGGGTCCCGCCTTCGGCGCGAACCGCCCGACCATGACAATGGAAAAGAGAGGAAATTATGAAGATGCCGACTATTGATATGCTTTACAGATATTATGCCGAGGCCGCGGCTTGGCGCGACCTTTACAACCAGCGGTTCAGCGTCGAAAAGGCGACCGAACGACAAATCGTCCGAAGCGCGAACGCCCAAGGAATCAAGTGCGAAAGCGCAGAGGACATCGCCGAGCTTCGCGCCCGCTCCATGGAAGTTTATAACGCCATGCTGCGCGACGCCAAGAAATTGGCCGCGTCGAAAAGCGTCAGTTATCCGGATTTGGAATCCATAAGGCCCCTTAAATCCGCGGGCGAATTCAACTGCGTGATTTTCGACGACCTTATGCGCATGATAGAACGGCTTAAATACGAAATCGCCGCCGCCCCGGTATGGCACAGCTTTTTCAATGCCGCGATGGCCGACAAGGCTCAGGGCGGTTCCGACAATATGCAGCGGCACATGAACCATTACGGCAGCCAGGTCAAAAAGTGGATGACCAATAGTAGATAAAAAAGCCAACCTCGGTTTTTCAATTTCGCGCCTAATGCCCGAATGACGCTGCGGGAAACCGTCTTCGCGGCGGCGGCCAAGGCCAGCGTGCGACGGTTTCCCTTGGTCCTCGGGCATTATTCATCGAAATTGCGACCTCGCTAGGATTTTTTAAGTTTATTATTAGTTGAAAGAAGTTTTTTAATTCATTATAATGCGGACATACAGCGGCCGGGATTCCCCGGTCAAGCCGGGGAATGACAATTAAAAAGGTCTGAAATGTCCGAGAAGAATGTTGTTATAAACGAAAGCGAAGCGCGTTTGCAAAAGGTCGAATCCATCAGGGCGACCGACGGCGTCGTATGGAAGGACAAATTCCTTCGCACCAACACCATCGCCGAGGCCCGCCTTATGTCCGACGGCGAAAAGCTGAAAACCGCCGGGCGGCTTGTCGCCGCGCGATGGATGGGCGGCCTTATGTTCGGAAAGATTTACGACATCGGCGGCGAAATCCAAGTCTCATTCTCGGCCAACGACATCGGTCAGGACAAGTTCGACTGGCTGCATAATAATTTGGATTTGGGCGACTTCATAGGCCTTGACGGCGAGATTTACCACACGACCCGCGGCGAGCTTACCGTCAAAGGATTCGAATACAAAATTCTTTCCAAAGCATTGCGCGGCCTGCCGGACAAGCACCATGGACTGGTCGATGTGGAAACAAGATACAGGCAAAGATATTTGGACATGATTTCCAACAGCGAAGTGCGCGATGTCATGAAACTGCGCTTCGCCATGATGAAGTTCATCCGCGAATTCCTGGGCAAAAACAACTTCGTCGAAATCGAGACTCCGATTTTGCAGAACATCGCAAGCGGCGCGGCGGCCAAGCCCTTTATAACGCACCACAACGCTTTGGACGCCGATTTCTATCTGCGCATCGCGCCCGAGCTTTATCTTAAACAGGCCGTCGCCGCCGGTTTCGACCGCGTGTTCGAGATGGGGAAAAACTTCCGCAACGAGGGAATAGACCCGACCCACCTGCAAGAATTCACCATGCTTGAATGGTATGCCGCGTATTGGGATTGGAGCGACAATGTCGAGTTCTCCATAAGCCTGATTCAGGAAATGCTTTTGACCCTTAACGGCACCCTTAAAATCAAATACCAGGACGCCGAGCTGGATTTTTCCAAATTCGCGCGCATGGATTACATCGCCGAACTGTCGAAAATCTTCGGGCAGGATATTCTTTCCCTTTCCGATTTGGCCGCCGCGAAGAAAGTCCTTTTGGACAAGGGCCTGTTCAAGGAATTCGAGCTGAAAGAAATCAAGTCCGTCATGGGCCTCGTCGATTTCGTCTTCAAGAAAAAGATTCGCGCGAACACCATCCAGCCGACAATCGTTTATAATTATCCCGCGTATATGAAGCCTTTGGCGCGCCGAAGCGACAAGGACGCGCGCGCGTCGGATGTCTTCCAGCTTGTCGTCGCCGGGGCGGAGATGATTAACGCCTATTCCGAGCTTGTGGACCCGCTGCAACAGCGCGCCGCATTCGCCGAGCAGATGGACAACAAGGCCGCCGGCGAAGAAGAGGGCGTGGAACTGGACGAGGACTATATTCGCGCGATGGAGCATGGGATGCCGCCGGTTTCCGGGCTTGGGCTTGGTATCGACAGGTGGGTGATGCTACTCACCGACCAGCCCAGCGTTCGGGATGTCATATTGTTTCCGCTGATGAAATAAAATATAAGCTCAATTCTTCAATTTCGGGCCAAATCACCAATTATTATACACCGGACCCCGGCCTTCGCCGGGGTGACGGGGAGAAAATGCGATTGGTCTAACATTTTATTAGACTTATTAAGATTTTTGTTTTAGCATAAGCGCAATGGGAGACGAGAGGGGCGACATTATAAAGGACACGGCCCTATGTCATCAAGACGCGACCAAGCGATAAAAAATTCCGAGCAATACCTTGCGAACACTTACGGACATCAAAACCTTGTCATAGCGGAAGGCCGCGGCTCATCCCTTTTCGACGCCGACCAAAGGGAATACATCGACTTTTCATCCGGCATCGGCTGCTTGTCGCTTGGACACGGGCATTCCAAAATAGCCAACGCCGCGAAAAACCAGATAGACCGAATAACCCACGCTTCCAACCTTTATTACACCGAGCCGCAGGCCGAGCTTGCCAAGAACCTTTGCAAGGCGACCGGATTCCAAAAAGTCTTCCTGTCCAATTCCGGCGCCGAGGCCAACGAGTGCGCGCTTAAAGCCGCCCGCGCGCTGCATTATGAAAAGACCATTCAGAAACTCGGCGAAGAACGCAAATACAAGCCCGGCTGCGTCATGACTTTGGAAGGCTCGTTCCATGGGCGGACCATGGCCACCATCTCGATGACGGGACAGGAAAAATACCATCCAGAAAAGTTCGCCCCATATCTGGGCAATGTCATAACAAGGCGCGCGGACTTCAATGAAATCGACGACGCCGTCGTCTACAACGATGTCTATGCAATCGTGCTTGAAGTCATTCAGGGCGAAGGCGGGGTTGTTCCGATGGAAAAAGATTTAATGCAAAAAATCCAAAAACTTTGCGACAAGGAAGACATCCTTTTGGTAGTCGACGAAGTCCAGACCGGCAACGGGCGCACGGGAAAATACTTCGCCTATGAACACTACGATTTGCATCCGAACATTGTCGTAACCGCAAAGGGCCTTGGCGGCGGGTTCCCAATCGGCGCGACCTTGTTCGACGAAAGGACCGCGGGCGCATTGAAGCCCGGCGACCACGGCAGCACTTTCGGCGGCAACCCGCTTTCATGCGCGGCGGCAAATGTCGTCGTCGAATCCATAACCGCCCAGGGATTCATGGACAGCGTCGCCCAAAAGGGCGAGCTTATGAGGGCGAAGCTGGAAGAGATTCCCGGCATAACAGATGTGTCCGGCATAGGTCTGATGGTCGGCGCGGGCCTTGACGAAGGCCTGTCCGCAAAGGAAATCCAAAAGGAATGCTTGAAGAACGGGCTTGTCATCCTGACCGCCGGGGAAAACCGCCTGCGCTTTCTGCCCGCCCTTAACATCGCGGACGACGCCATACGGTGCGGAATCAAAAGCCTTGAAAAATCCATGACGAGATAGAATTCAAAACAAACCAACCAATAAAAAAAGGAGCAAAGCAATGAGCAATGAAAACAAACCGCTGATAGCCGTCGTAATGGGAAGCGTAAGCGACAAGGACGCAGTCGCACCCGTATTCAAGACGCTTGAAGATTTCGGTATTTCATACACGAAGCATGTTTATTCCGCGCACCGCGCGCCGGACCTTGTCGCCGAATTCGCAAAGGCCGCGGAAAGCAAGGGATACAAGGCAATCATCGGATGCGCCGGAATGGCCGCCGCGCTTCCGGGCGCGATAAAGGCCTATACGACCGTTCCGGTCGTCGGCCTGCCCATCAGCGGAGCGAACGACCCCGCGCCCATGGCCCCGCTTCTTGCGATGACGCAGATGCCCCCGGGAGAGCCGGTTCTGACCGTCGCAATCAACGGCGCGGCGAACGCCGCGCTCGGCGCGATTGAAATCGTCGCCACAAGCGACGAATCCGTTCGCCAGCAGCTGCGCGCGTATAAGCAGAAAATGCTGGACGGCATAATAAAGGCCAACGGCGAATTGAACAAATAATGCCGGGTATGACAAAAAAACCGCCGAATGGCGGTTTTTTTATTGCAATTTTTCGGCGGCGGAACGGGCGAGGGCGTCCACCAATTCGTTCAACGGGTCGCCCGCGTGGCCCTTTACCCAAGCCCATTCGACCCGGCGCGCCGCGACCGCCGCGTCAAGCCGCAGCCATAAGTCCTGATTCTTCACGGGTTCCTTGTTCGCCGTTTTCCAGCCCTTGGCCTTCCAATTCTTAATCCATGTTTCCATGCCGTTTTTCACATATTGGCTGTCCGTCGTAACCACGACCTCGGCCCCGTCCGGGAATTCCGACAGGGCGTTTATGACCGCCAGCAACTCCATCCGGTTGTTGGTCGTCAATTTTTCGCCGCCCGATTTCTGCGTCCCGGGATAGGCGAACGCCCAGCCGCCCGGACCCGGATTTCCCAGGCACGAGCCGTCCGTAAAAATAATTGTTTTAGCCATTGCTTTTTATCCCCCGGTTTATGATATAATACCACAAATGACTTTCACATCAAAGCAGCTTAAACTTATGGCCAACAGCGCGAGGCGGCTTGCGCTTATGCAGATTCAAGGCGCGAACTCCGGGCATCCCGGCGCGCCGCTTGGCGCGGCCGACATCATTACGACCATATACGCGAACCATCTCCGCTTCGACCCGACGAATCCCGACTGGCCCGGGCGCGACAGGTTCGTTCTTTCCATGGGACACGCAAGCTCCCTTTTATACGCAGTTCTGCATTTGGCGGGCTATGCGATTTCCATGGAAGACTTGAAAGGCTTCCGAAAGCTGGGCTCGAAGACTCCGGGTCATCCCGAAGTCGGGACGACCCCGGGCGTCGAAGCGACGACCGGGCCGCTTGGCCAGGGTCTTGGCATGGCCGTCGGCATGGCGATTGCAGCGCGCAAAAGCGGTTTGGACAACCGCACCTATGTCATGTGTTCCGACGGCGACCTGATGGAGGGCATATCGCAGGAAGCGATTTCATTCGCGGGCTTGCAAAAACTTTCCCGACTTATAGTATTTTGGGACGACAACGAGATTTCAATCGACGGACGCGCGCAGGCCGCCGACGACCGCCTGGAAAGGGTGCGCGCCGCCGGATGGAACGCCCTTCGCATAGACGGGCAGGACCCGGCCGCCATCGACGCCGCGATAGAGGGCGCGAAGAAATCCGACCGGCCGACTTTCATCGCCTGCCGCACCAAAATCGGACTTGGCTCGCGCATGGAGGGGCGGGCCGAAGTTCACGGCGCGCCGCTTAAAGCCGACGACGCGGCGGAGCTGATGGAAAGGCTTGCGAGGGAATCGGATGATGGTTTGTGGAAACAAATAAAAACTTCAGTATCGACCCCCCACCGAAAATCGCAAGACGATTTTCGACTCCCCCACAAGGGGGGAGTTTTTGGGGTGGAATCGACGAGGGTTGTGTCGGGGAAGGTTTTGTCAGGGTTGATGGAAAAATACGGCGGGCGCATAATCGGCGCGTCCGCGGATTTGGCCGGAAGCACAAATGTAATCACGGCCTTCAACAAAAACATCAGGTCCGAAAGCCCGGACGGAAACTTCATAGAATTCGGCGTGCGAGAGCATTTGATGGCCGCCGCCATGAACGGAATCAACCTTTCGGGATTCAAGACTTTTTGCAGCACCTTTCTTGTTTTTTCCGACTATATGCGGCCCGCAATCAGGCTTGCCGCAATCATGAAGGTTCCGCAGATTTTCATCCTTTCGCATGACAGCATAGGCATGGGCGAAGACGGCGAAACCCATCAGCCAATCGAACAGCTGGAATCCCTTCGCGCCATGCCGAACATCAATGTGTTCCGCCCGTCCAGCGCGGCGGAAGTCGCCTTCGCCTGGGAATACGCCCTTAATTCCAAAACCGCGCCGACCGTAATTTCGCTTTCGCGCCAGAAAATCAACCTTGCGCCAGACGCGTCCGCCAAAGACATCGCGCGCGGAGGGTATATCCTTGAAGACGCCAATGACAAAAAAATAACAATAATCGCCACGGGAAGCGAAGTTCCCGTCGCCATCGGCGCGGCGGAAATCCTAGCCGCCAAGGGAATCGCCGCGGCCGTGGTTTCCATGCCCTGCGTCGAGCTTTTCCGCGCGCAATCAAAAGAATACCGCGATTCCGTCCTGGTCGGCAAAGTCGTTTCCGTCGAGGCCGGGGCTAGCTTCGCATGGCGCGAATTCGCGGATATTACAATCGGAATAGACTCGTTCGGACTGTCCGGCACCGCCCCAGCCCTTATGGCGCATTTCGGGTTCACGCCCGAGAAAGTCGCCGACCGAATCATCCAAGACATCGGAGGTTGATGTGCCGCCAAAAGTGCAGTTGTCAACCGGGGAAGCGATTCCCATAGAAATCATAACCAGAAAAAACACAAGAAGCATCACAATCCGGCCCAAGTTTTCGCCAAAGCGAAAAATAGCCGTATCGAGGCCTTGGCACACAACCGACGCGACCATCAAAAAATTCCTTGAATCCAAGATGCCTTGGATAGAGAAAAACTTCGCCAAAAATCCGCACGCCGTCCTTTGCGCCGGCGACAAGGTCAAAATCCTTGGCAAGGAAGTCGTCATGGAACACGCGACGCGCGGCAGGCAGGCGCGCGCAATCCAAAAGATTTTCGAGGCATACGCCAAAAAGCAGGTCGCAAAATATTCCGTCGAAATCGGCAAAAAAGCCTGCAAAATCACAATCCGCGACACCAGTTCCCGCTGGGGAAGCTGTTCGGTCGACGGCTCTCTCTCGTTCTCGTTCCGCCTGGCTTTCGCGCCCGAATCCGTCGCCCGATACATCATCGCGCACGAGATGGCGCATTTGCTGTATTTCGACCATTCGCCCAAGTTCTGGGCTTGCGTCGGCAAAATTTACGGGTCCGGGTGGAAACGCCAGAAAGACTGGCTTGCCAAGAACGGGCAGTCCCTTTATAAATATCTTTGAAAAGGAAGAAGGGCGGATTTTTAGAGTTTATTATTTTATTATTCCTTGATTTGTGATATAATTATCATAAGTTCGGAGAGAATTTTATGAAGAAGCTGGTTTCATTATTCGCATTGGTGCTTTTCACGGGCGCGGCCATGGCCGATACGCGCGACCCGCGCCAGACCCAAAATTACAGCGCGGGAAAGGGCGCGGGCGCGGCAAGCGTAAGCGCGTCATTCGGCGGCGGCGCGGGCATGAACCTTGTGACCGAGGCCCCGGCATTCATCGAACAGCAGCGCGCCGCAGAAGAACAGGCCGAATACGAGCGCCTTAACGCCCCGCTGCCCGTCCGCGTCGGAAACCGAAACCTTGAAATGATGATTCGGAACGGCGATACTTCCGCCGGCGTGGACATGGAAGACCTTCAACTTTGCGCGTCCATTTATTCGAACGCCGTTTTCGCATGGGACAGGCCGAATTACCAAGGCGCGTCCACAATAACCAACCTTTCGCAATACACCTGCGTGATGGAAGTGGATTTGGTCGCCTTCGTCGGGACCCAGCGCATCGTCGTCGCCACCATGCGCGCGCCCGTCGGCTCGACCTTCGAATGCAATATCGACAGCTTCCCGCCCGAAGGCTATCAGCCGGCAATCGAACAAATCGTCCTTCCCGCCGACCACGAGCCGACCCTGGCCGATGTCGAAAAACAGATGAGCAAAGAGCGCGAGAAAAACGCGACCGCCAAGACCGTCGCCGGAATCCTTATCGGCGGGCTTATGGGCAACATGATTGGCGCGCCCGCCGCCGGGACCAACGACACATTCGGCATGGGCGGAAACAAAATCGCCACGACCCTTGGCGGCGCGGCAATCGGCGGGACCGGGATGTATGCCGCGCAGCAGGTCGGGCACACCGCCGGAAGCACAGTCGAAAGCGCGCTTGTCGGCGGCGCGGCCGGCGCCGTCATGGGCAACATGACCGCAGGCGTGGTCGGCGGAGGCTCGGTCTTGGATATAAGAAAATGCAAGGAAGGATATTGTCTGGTTGGACGCGTTTTCCAAGACGGAAATGAAAACACAGAGGTATTTTGCGAAGCGGCCAATATAAACAAGTGCGTAAGGATTGACCGCAACACCTCTGGAGTAAAAGTGGAAAAAAGCGTGTCATGCAGAGATTTCGCCGCCCAAGGATGTGTTGAAGCAGGAAAGGAATTCAACGCAAATTCCGAAGGATGCCGAAATGCAAGATTTGCAGATATAGCAATCGGTTCCAATGAAAGACAAGATGCCACCGGTAAGTGGATTAAGGGCAAATGCACGGTCGGCGGCACATCCAAAGCAGCGTTGGCGCCGTGGTCCGGCAGCAAATCCATAACTTTGGCGGAATTCAACAAAGACCATTCAGGCAAAGTAAGCGAATGCGTTATCGCAAGCGAGAGCGGGGCGGCCACAGGCGAAAACTGCACCAAACCAGAAGTGAATTCATTTCAACCCGGAACCTTGGACGCTTCGGACGGCGGGGTCGTCGATTTCAACAATGCCGCCAGAAACACAGGCACTTTAATCGGAACCGGCGCGGGCGCGGGAATCGGCGGGCTTGCCGGATACAAGGGCGCAAGCCAGGCATTGTCCGACAGGCATGTCGCCGCAGTTCAGGAATATGCGGATTCGCTTAGAAAGTTCAGATGCGAGAGCGGGTCCAAAATATTGGACGACTATAAGAAAACAATAACGATTCCCGTTCCGTTGCAGTGATGTAAGGACAAAAAACATAAGGTGTGTTTTTCGTTTTCGGACTAAAACTCCCACTACGCTTCGGAAAACCAACCGCCGCAGGAGCGGCAAGCCTAGCCGTCGGTTGGTTTTCCTTGGATTTGGGGATTCTTGTCCTTTGCGCATTGGAAAACACTTGCGATTGCCTTCCCATGCAACCTTGCGACGCGCACATCAATTCGCGGCTAACAACGCCGCTCATTGTGTGCTTATGCGCTCGGTTTCTGCTCGGACGGGAAATCATGACGCCAGTCATGATTCCTGTTCCGTCCTCACATCCTGAAATCTTCGCCAAGGTAGACCGAGCGGACCTTCGGGTCCTTCACGATTTCTTCGGTCGAGCCTTCTTTTATAATGCGTCCGTTATGCAGAATATACGAGCGGTCCGTGATGCCCAAAGTCTCGCGCACATTATGGTCCGTTATGATGACGCCAAGGCCGCGGTTCTTCAAATGCGCCACAAGCTCGCGTATGTCCGCCACCGCAATCGGGTCTATGCCCGCGAACGGCTCGTCCAGCAGGATAAATTTCGGATTGGTGGTAAGCGTGCGCGCGATTTCCACACGCCTGCGCTCTCCGCCGGAAAGGCTGCTGGCGTTGGCTTTGCGCAGGTGCGAAATCGAAAATTCTTTCAGCAGCTCGTCCAATCGACGCTTTCGGACCTTGGAATCTTTTTCGGAAACTTCCAAAATGGACATTATGTTGTCTTCGACCGAAAGGCCGCGGAAAATCGAATTTTCCTGCGGAAGATAGCCGATTTTAAGCCGCGCGCGCTGGTAGAACGGCAGACTTGTTATATCCTGCGAGTCCAGGAAAATCTGCCCGCCGGTCGCCGCGATTTGCCCCGTTATGCAGTAAAAGCAAGTCGTTTTCCCCGCGCCGTTCGGGCCGAGCAGGCCGATGGATTCGCCCTGTTTCACCGATATGTTCACGCCGGAGAATATGGCGCGCTTGCCGTATGACTTGGACAAATCGACCGCCCTTAAAGTGCTTGTTTTGTTTATTTTCGCCATTTCGTTTCCTATTTTGTTTTAAGCTGGATTGTCATTTTTTTCGTCCGAATTTTGTCGCCGTCTTCCGAGTCCACCTTGACATCATCGGTAAGGACGAGAATCCCGTCCGCCTTGGAATATTCGCCCATTTTGGACCGGATGTCCATACGGACGGGCTTGCCTTCCTTCATTTGGATTACATTCGCGCGGACGGTTTCAAGCATTATTGTTTCCGACTCCTCGAATGTTTGCCGGATTTTTTCCGCGCGAAGGCGGAACGGATTATTGGCGGAATCAAGGCCCGAGAAGTCGCCGTTCGTAATCCTGAACTGGTCGAAATGCACATTATCCAGGCTGATTATATCCAAGTTCGCCCACAGAAGATTGCGGTAAATCAAGGGCGCGGCGGCCAAAATCATGACGAACACAAGGCCCCAGCCCATGAAAAAGCCCCGGACCAAAGCGTTGCTCCGACTATTTCGCCTTGAAAGAATAAGGTGTCTGTTTTGCATTCCGCTTATTTTATACCGAAAAAAGGAATTGTTCAAGGGGTTGTTTTATGATAAAATAAAGTCATGGGAACGAGAGGAATTTCACTATTTTCCGCCCTTGCGGCATTTGCGGTCTTATTCGGCCCGGCGCAGGCCTACACTCCGAAAAAGGCCGATGTCGTGGCGACGAAAGAAGCCCCGAGCGCGATGTCCGCGGGCAGCCTGGCTTCGACCGCGCTGGCTTTGGGCCTTGGCGCGATGAACATAAACCAGCAATTCAAGGCTTTGTCCGCGTCGTGCGTGCCGTCGCAAACCGATATAAACTTCGTTCAAAGAATGGTTCTGGAAGTCGCCAAAACCGGGGTAAATGCGAAAGACTTTACGAGTGCTTTGGGCGATGAGTGCGATTATGACGGGGCCTTTCGTGAAAATGCGATAGGCCGTGCGAACAACACTATAAAAACAAGATGTTTCGAGCCTATCAAGAATGCCTCTTCGGATTCGCGCAATGTTAATGGCATAATTGTCTGCTCTGTCGCTAGCGCCGGCAATAATTGTGAATCAACTTTGGAAGGGGCGGTGCTGGTTGGATTTCCGAAAGTGAGCAGCGAACAGATAAAAAAATCCACCGGTGAAACGGTTTATGCGTCGAATATACACGACATATTCGCGGCGGTAATGGGTCATTTCGGGCCGGACGATTTGCTTGAAAGCGAAATCGCCAGCGCGCAAAGATTGACTGCGCTTGCCGACCAGTGTTCCGAAGTTCGCCTTGCCGCGAAGCAAAAGGAAGTTTGGATGGGCTTTGCCCAGGAAGCCATAATGGGCGTCAGCGCGGGAACATTGCAGGCGAATCCGATGGACGCGCTTCAAGCTGCCGGCGGCATGGTCGGCGGCGGCGGAATGGGTTCCTTAATCCAGGCCGGCTCCATGCTGATGATGCGCTAACAAGAATATGAACAACCTTCTTTCGGACTTCAAAGAATACCTTCTATCCGCGCGCGGATATTCAATCAACACCGCGGAGTCATATTGCTTTGATATAAAAGATTTCCTTGAATTTTTCAGGGATTACACCGGCGGCGTGCCGGACCAAAGCTCGCTTGCGGCGGCGGACCAGTCGGCGTTCCGCGCATGGCTGTCGGCGCGCGCCGCAAAGGGCGCGGCGAAATCGTCCAGCGCGCGCGCATTGTCCGCGCTTAAATCGTTCTATAAATTCACGGCGAAAAGATTCGGGACGAAGAATTCCGCCATAACTCTTATGCAGTCGCCGAAAGTTCCGCGCAAATTATCCAAGGCCGTGTCCGCGGACGACGCGCTTGCGCTCCTTAAAATCACGGATGAAATGTATCCGAACGAACCCTGGCTGGCGGCCCGGGACCGCGCGCTTATGACATTGCTTTACGGCGCGGGGCTTCGCATTTCCGAAGCGCTGAGTTTGACCGACGGCGATGTTTCCGGCGCGCCCGAAGTCATAAGGGTCCGCGGCAAGGGCGGGAAGGACAGGCTTGTTCCGATTATCCCGATTATCCACTCCGCGATTGGAAAATATCTTGAGCTGCGTCCATACGGGCGGGACGCCGCGCGCGCATTGTTCAGGTCGTCGCGCGGTTTGCCGCTGTCGCCGCGCGCCGCGCAAAGGCTTATGGAACAGGCGAGGAATATGACGATGCTGCCCGAATACACGACGCCGCACGCGCTCCGGCACTCGTTTGCGACGGGCTTGCTTTCGGGTGGGGTGGATTTGCGCGTTTTGCAGGAATTGTTGGGGCATTCGTCGCTTTCGACGACGCAGCTTTATACCAAGGTGGACATGACCACTTTAATGGACTCTTACGCCCGCGCCCACCCCCGCGCGAAGAAGTAAAGACAAAAAATATAAGTCCATTTTTCTCAAAAATTCCTTGACTTTCGATGGGGGGGGGTATGATAAGCCCGTGAATACAGCCGCAATAGCGCGCAAACGCGCGCACAGCGAGGAAACGGGCGAATGGCTAAACAAACGAAGAAACTTATACAATTCATCGGATTCCTGCTTTCCGTGTGGATATTCGGACGGGGCGCGAACGCAGCCGTTTCATCGGAAGACCTATCGGCGAACAGCAAATCGAATTCCATAAAGCAGATTGATTCGGCCAAGTTCGCGCAAACCGGGGAAGTGGCTTCGCGCGACAATCGCGCTTATATGTTCGCCTATGTCTGCGA
>JAIRUP010000003.1 GCA_031254335.1 Rickettsiales bacterium | reverse complement strand
GCAACCAGCATATAGCCGCTTGTGACTCGGAGGATTTGGCTTCTCTGTTCGGCGCAACAGGCTCGGTGTCCAATCCGGCCGACGGGTCTTATATCGCGGAAAGAATTAAAGAAGGGGCGGAGTATGTGACCAGAAACTTCATGTCCTTGTGTCAGAAGACCGCGACAAGCTGCTTCACATCGGCCTGCCGCGCGAATCCGTGGAGATGCGACGGCGCGAGCAAGAAGGACATAGACGCCGCCGTGGCGGCATGCGTCGCCGGAGACCCTTCCCCGGGTCAAGCCGCTTGCGAAGAGCAGGCTCCGCAAAGCAATACGAAATTCTTGAAACCCGCATGTTTGGATAAAATCGGCCTGTCCAAGGAATGCCAGCAAAGGTTCGCCCTTGCCGACGGCAAGCCCAACACGGACCCCGAGGATGTGTTCGAAGCAGCGATGTCTTACCTTGGGTATGTCGACCTTGACGCTTTGAAAAACGAAATGACCTCGTCAATGCAGAACAAATGCAACGACGCCATCGACGGCTGCATACGCCAATACTGCGGCGGCGGAAACGCCCTTGTCTGCTATCAGAATATTAAAACATTGGAGACCAATGTTAGCGCGGCTTGCGGCGATATGGATAAAAGAAATCCCGCCTGTGCGTTTGTGGAAAGCAAAGCTCCGACGAGCAACGACTTCGAGCGTGTGAAACAAGCGCTGAACGACATGTTCGACCCGAATACGGTCCGGAACGCGGAAATCGCGTGCGCCAAAACCTTGCAGAATTGCGCCGAGGACAAGTGCGGCGGAGAGGAACTTTGGGGCTGCACTAAAATCGGCTCCGACGGTAATCTCAGGGTAAAGCTGGAACCGAAATCGGTCAAGGCCTTCTGCTGGAACGAGGTTTTAAGCGACACAAACTGCGATAACTATTTCACGGTCATGGGGCAAAAAAACAACGCGTCGGCCTTGAACGCCTGGAACCAGGCGCAGATAATTGGCACGGTCATAGGCAAGGATGCTCAACAGCAAGATATTAAATACGACGGTGTATTTGCGAGTATGCTGGATACGCTCAGCAGCCTTGCGGTGGCGCACAGATTGACCGAGTATAATAGGCGCAAAAATCAGTGCAAGGACACCAATGTTGTCTGGGCGCCGTTTGCCAATACTGCGAATGTCCCGGCGGAAAACCGCCCCGCCGCTGTCGCTGAAAACAATGAAAACATTACGGATACCTGCTGGTCTACGGTCACCGTCCAAGCCGAAGACGACCAACAGGTTATAAAGGAATTAAGCAATGTGAAAAACTGGAACGACAATCGGTATTTCCCCGCCGGTTCCACCATAACCTGCGGAAGCTGGATAAAGCAAAGCGCGTTTGACGGGATTATACAAGCTAAAGGCCAATGGAAAACCCACGAGGAAAAAAACGAATTCAGAAAAAATGTTGGCATTACCACCTTGGCGGTCTTGGGCGGTGCTATTGGCGGCGGCGCGGCGGGCTACGGCATGGGAACCCTTGCGAACAAAGCCCTTGGCATAAGCGACACCACCCCGACCCCTCTTACTGGTGATGAAGAAGCGAAACTTACAAACATCACCGCCGCTTTATCGTCTCTAAATTCAGCACGCAACTCAGTTAATGACGCGGACCCTGTTTTTAATGGTAGTAAAAATAGATGTAATAGCAGATTAAACTCGGCGTTGGGTAGCTTGAAATCTGCCATCACCTCATTGAGCGGAATCGAAGAAAAAACTACAGTCAAAACAGCCAAAAACTATGTGGAAAAGGGTAAAGACAATGATGAACAAAATTGTAAAGACAACGCCGCCATTGCGCTACAACTTATTAAGGATGCAATCACATCCTTAGAAACCAAAAAACAAACTCTCGAAAGCAAGCAAACCGGCAAAAACGAAACCGCAGGAAATGTCAAGGCTGGCACGGCTATCGTGGGCGCATTGGGCGGCGGAGTCTTGGCGGGCTCAATGGCATACCAAGCCATGCTTGTGCGCGACGAAGAAAAATTGCAAGACAGAAAGGACTCGTTTGAGGCGCGCATAATCAACGCCATCCAATGCACGGTAAGCCTTCCGGGCGGCGGCACGAAGAAGCTGGGGCTGGGCGATTCCTTCACCCTCCCGCCCCTATAATCCGCCATTTCCGTTCCCTTCATAACGGCAAAAATAAAACTGTTCACTATAGTGGACAGTTTTTTCTTGTCATGCCAAGGAAGCTCGGCATCCCAATTTGTAAAACATCATTCAATAACTACAAAAAACATTAGCCGGGTCGCGTTTTCGAGAATAAATCGCCGAGGACCAAGAAAACCCGACCGACGCTGGCCTGTGACGCCGCCGCGGCGTGTCGGGTTTTCGCCGCGTCATTCGGTGATTTAGACCGAAAGCGAATTACCCGGCTTTGTTTTTTGTTCCTATCCCAAGGCTGGAACAATGTCCTCTCCATTCCTCCGCAACTACGCGCTGCTGAAAATCCCCATAGTGCGCGAAGACGGCCAGCCCGCCTGGCCGGCCCTTTTCCCGGAAGAAGAAATCCAACGCATAAGGGAAACCGTCGGCCCGCGCCATTTCGCAAGCCAAATGATGATGGACTTCGTGTCGCCCGAGCGGTCGCGCCTTGACCCCGGCGCGCTAATCGAATACGACATGATATTCGACCCGGCCAGCGCGCGCCTTGGCGACATCATGACAAGCGGCTATTCGGCGTATTGGGACCCAAGCTCGGCCCGGCCGAACGCGGACGGAAGCGTCTGCGTCTTGGTTCTGTTCCACCAGCAAACCAAGCGGGCGTTCATACACGACATCGTATATCTGCGCGTCGGCGACAACGACTTGCACCCGATGGCGACGCAGTCGGAACAGGTGCTGGACTTCCTGCAAAAGCATAAAATCCGGCACCTTGGAATCGAAACGAACGGCCTGGGCAACGCGCTGCCGGAAATTTTGCGCGGGCTTGCGGCGGCGCGCGGCCAGCCCTTGACCATAAACAAAATCACAAGCCATAAGAAAAAGGAAATAAGAATCCTTGACGCGTTCGAGCCTTTGCTGGCGACAGGCCGGCTGTTTATATCGAAAGCGGCGGCGATGACGCAGCTAAGCGGTGAAATGCAGGATTGGACTCAGGCGGGCGCGAATGTGGACGACGGAATCGATGCGGTGGCGGGCGCGCTGACCATGCAGCCGATTGCGACAAGAACGCGCGCGCAGTTGTTTTCAAGCCGCACCGCCCACACCGATTTTAAGATATAGAATCCTATTTGTCATTGTCGGGCTTGACCCGACAATCCAGGTAATGATATAATCTTATTTATGAAACACGAACTCGGTCGCAGTTTAATCGAAATGGTCGGCGTCCTCGCCATCGGGGGAATCCTGACGGCGGGCGCGTTCCGCACATTCGAAGTCGTGCAAAGCCGTCAAAACCGCGCGATTGCGGAAGACCAGTTGCGCGACATCGCGACGAACGCGAAAATACTTTTTTCCGGCAGGAAATCGTTCGATAACATTTCCGCAGGATACCTGATAAAAGCGGGCGCGATGAAATCGGACCGCGTGCGGCTTGGCGGCGAAATGGTCGTCGTGTCGCTTCCGCCGTCGAAAGACGCGCCGAAATCGTTCGAGATTCTGATTCCCGAATTGGGCAATTCGGATTGTTTGTATTTCGCGACGAAGAAATTGGACTTCGTCGGCCGCATCCTCGTGAACGGATACGAGCAAACGCCCGCGTCATATTGCCAAACCGGCCCGACTAATGCTATATCCTTTATAATTAAATAAATAACTCAAAAAACATTAGCCGCATCGCGTTTTCGAGGATAGATTTTCGAGAAGCAAGAAAAACGGGTCGGCGTCTAGCCTTGGTCGCCGCTGCGACGACCCGTTTTTCGCCGCTAATCGGAAATATAGACCGAAAATGAAAAGTCGGCCTTTTATTTTTTGTCCTTGCGTTTTTTGTCCTATATTGTATCGTAGGGGTATGACGAAGACATACCGCGACATGGACTTGAAGAACATCGCCGCGATAGAAACGGCGGCGAAGCAAAAGTTAATCAATTCCGAAACGCGCGAATATCTTGAAAGATTATACGGCGACGGGCTCCATTGGTTCCGTGAAATATTCTATACGATGGGGAAATACCTTGGCGCGCCGAAAACTCCGGTGTATGTCTATGATACCTTGACGCAGTGCCGCGCCGGAGAGCCGGTCCATCTGGCGGACATCAACCCCAAGAACAGTTATATCGTGCATTATTCGATGGAAAGCGACCCCGCGAGCAACCAGTTTTTCACCTTCAACGCGTGCCACGACGCGGAATTGTCGCTGACAAGCGCGATAACGGTCTTGGTCGGCTCGCAAAAGATGGTCGGCCGCGCGCTCGAAAAATTCACGCAAAAAGAGCGCGTCCAGGATGTGTATCGCATGAAGTGCCTGTTCGATATAATCCCGCAGGCCCGGGCGTTCGTGGACGGCCTGATAATGATGATGCCGGAAAAGATTCTGCTGATAAAGGACAACTTTTACAATACGGACAACGAGCGCAACTATCGGGATTTGAAGGTCATATTGAACATCGGCACGGACGAGGCTCCGGTGCCGCTGGAAATAATCTGCCAAACGCGGACATTCTTCGAGTTCGAGTGCTGGTCGCACAAGCTGTATGCCGAGGAAAGGTCGAAAGGCGAAGGCCGCATCGACTACATACACCATAGGATTGCGGAGCTTCATGAATCGGGAATAAGGAATTACAATCACAAGGTCCTGAACTGCATGCGCCAGCTGTTCAATCGGGTGGGCTGGAATGTGATGTCGGGAAGCGGGGGAAAAATCAGGGAATCGCTGCTGGCGGGCTTTCCGCGTGTGTCGGTGAAGTTTTATCCCGAGGACGCGATGAAAACGGTTCTGGACAAGGTTCGCGAATTGGTGTCGGACGGGGACTTGTCGTTGGAGAACACTCCGCGGAAATTGACAAGGGCGGAGGAATTGGAAGTATTCGATTATATGACGCGGTTTGTTATGTCTGCGGCCCTGCCGTATTCCGCGGGAACGGATAATGCGATGACTGGCAAGGACCCCGCGGCGAAATTGTTCAATGTGGTTATGTCGAACCTGACCCCTCCTCCCCAACCCGCCGGCGAATAGCCGCCGTCATGCCAGCGCAAGCTGGCATCCGGTGATAAATTATGTTATAATAATCCCATGGCAAAACTAAATCTGCTTTCAGCCTCGGGCAAGGGGAAGGGCCTGGGCATATTCGACAGCTCGAAATACAAGGAGCACAAGCGCAGCCCCATGGCCCAGTTTTTCTGGCGGGGCCGCTTCACGCTCGGGATGTATGTCCTGCTGTTTTTGCTGCTCGCGGCCAGCTTCCCGGCCGAGCATATCCTGCGCTATGGCTGGACGCCCGCGACGCAGCATTGGCTGCAAATCTACCTCGGAAATTTCACATCGTCGTTCGGCCTAAGCGTGTTTGCGGAATTGCCAAGCTGGCTTATGCGCGTCCTGACGCGGACGGACATCTACACCATCTTCCCTGTAATATCGCTGCTGGCGTTTTTCGTCCTGCATAACGCCGCGTTCATCAAGGAATTCAACCCGCACGGCAGCGACGCCTATGACAGCGCGTCCAGCAGGAAAGCGAACGAGGAAGACATCAAGAAAATGGGTTCGCGCGGCAAAAGCCTGTTCGACGGCTTCATGGTCGTGCTGGGCAAATTCAAGAATAAATACTTCAAGATGGATGAAACGCTTTCGGTTTTGTGCGTCGCGCCTCCGGGAACTGGTAAGACGACCGGGGTCGTCATGCCGACCATCTTCGAATGCGATACGGTGTCCATGATTGTGAACGACCCGAAGCCCGAAATAGCGAAGCTGACCAGCGGCTACCGCGCGAAGACCGTGGGGCCTGTTTTCGTGATAAACTGGGCGGGCCAGGACGACCCGAAGCGGGGAATTTACTATCCGTCGTGGAACCCGCTGTCGCCGTCGCATATCCCCTCCGACATGTCGGAAAGGGAACTTTATGTGGACAGTATGTGCAATGTTCTAATCGGCGAAACATCGAAAGAAATGCACTGGACCCTGACGGGCCGCGCCGCGCTGAGCGGATTCATACATTTCATGGTTTCCAAAATCGAAAGGGCGCGCGCGAACGACTGGTTCTTGTCGCGTATAAAGTCCGGAGAGTTCGACGCGGAAGACGCCGAGCTTCTGGCGACATATTACGAGCAAATGATGGATATAAACGCGAACGCCGCGCTGAATACCTTGCGCGCGGGGCAAATGAGCGAGGCGGGCTTCGTGCATATCGGAACATGGGCGAACATACCGGACCAGTGGATTGGACGGGAAGCGTCGTTCTCGATGATATTCGATTGGATAAACGCGTCGCAGCTGGACGCGGCGGCCAAGCTGGAAGCGCGGCGGAAGCAAGGCGACCAAATGGCGGGATTGGAAGACAGCATGAAGGATGTTTTCCAAACGGCGGTGAACGAGGCGAAACATTTCAACTACGCGCACAGGTCGGTCCTGGAATTGACGCAGCTTGCGAATACGCCGGACCGCGAGCGCGGCTCGATACTGTCGACGGTGTTCGCGTCGCTTGGAATTTTCCGAAACGCGGCGGTCCGCGCAAGAACCAGCCATTCGGATTTCCACTTCAAGGACTTGCGCGGCATGACGGACCCGGCGGACGGCAAGGTGAAACCGATTACGGTTTATCTTTCGGTGAATCAGGTCGACGCCGCCGCGCTTAACCCGATTACTGGAATATTTGTGGAGCTGATGTCGAATTATCTGATTTCGAATACTCCGGGAATGCAAACGAACGAAGGGAAGCTCGGCCCCTGCCCGGTTCTGTTTGTCTTGGACGAGTTCCCGAAAATGATAAAGCTGAACGCGGTGATTGAGGGGCCTGCGGTCGGGCGCGGCCAGCAGGTTTCGTATCTGATGATTGGACAGGACTTGGAGCAAATCGCGGCGGGCTACTCGCGCGAGGCGATGGAAACATTGATGTCGACGACTGCGGCGAAAATAGTGCTGCGGCAAAACAGCATGAAGACGGCGGAAGCGTTCGCGCAAATGATGGGCGAAAAGATTACGGTGAAGGACGACGGTTCAAGCGACAACAAAGGCCTGCTGTATAAGCCGATGGATATAATAACGCTTTCGGACGACAAGCAGCTGGTGATAATCCAAGGACACGCGAACAGGCCCATAGAAGCGGACAAGCCATTGTGGTTCAAGGATGAAAAGTTGAAGGCGAAACAGGCAATCCCGCCATCGAACTATCTGCCGGACTTTTTGGTCGCCAGCCACCATTATACGGTCGGCTTCCCCGGCACCCCCATAATCCGCAAACAATAATTTGTCATCCCGCGGCTCGCCCGCGGGACCTCATCAAATGTCATGGTCGGGTTTAACCCTATTCCGTGTCATGGTCGGGCTTGACCCGACCATCCAGGTAATTGTCGTTCCAATTTAGGGCTCTATCCTCGCCGGCAGCCAAAAAACACAACCGCGCCAACTGCAACAAAGAATAATTCTTCGGCGCAATCACCGCTATTAACTTTTGACCCAAAAGAAGATGAGCCTATGAACTTAAACGGGAAAAGTTTTGGCCCAAATGATACTGGCGAAATTTTAGATAAAAGCAAACATTATAAATATGAACGCGATAGAGATAACTTAGTTACAATAGCGGGTATAGTCATAATATCTGTTTTGCTCGCAATGTTTTTTACCGCCGGAATGATGAGTAGTGACAGCGACCTTCTAGGCAAATTCTTTGAATTTGTAAAAAGCCTCATACTTATAATTATAGGCTATGTATTTTCTAGATTCCCATTCAAGGGCGATAAGTAAAACTTTCCTCTCACACCGCCTTAATCCTGTGCGCGACTTTGGTCATGAAGGCGTCGTAATCGTTCAGAATCACCGCGGACTTGAACGGGCCTTTTATCGCATTGGATAACTTCACATCCGCACCCGTATAAGCCTTCGTGTATTTCGCCTTGTCGCCAACCTTCTTAATATCCAGCTTGGGCAAGGCAACGACCATCAGTAAAGTCTTGTCCGGGGTATGGAACATCGCGCTCGGATTATCCTCGGAAAGTTTCGCGTATTTCTGAACATGGTGTGCGGAAAATATCTCAGCCTTCTTAATTGTCCCGTCGCGCTCGTAATAAGGCATTTCCTCCGGGATTATGAGTATCTGGAAATAAGGAATATTCGCGCACCGGATATTCGCCGTCTCGCCAAGCATATTCTCGAAATAGTTGTTGGAGTTCTGGGCATAATTGCTCATCACGAATTTAACGGCGATTCCGGCCACCGGCTGCTCTCTCAAATTCTCTATCGTTATATCGACGACTTTTTCAATATACCTTCCCTGAATCACATTTTCCCGGCCCTCGCCGTATCCAAGAGAGCGGATTACATAACCTTTCCCAAGCAAAACGGCTAAATCTGCGGCGATTTTCGCATGAAGGATTTTCAGTTTTTCATTGCTCCGCGCGCCGGTCGTCAAATATTTCTGAAACGAAGCCTTAATAGTTGGCAGCAAATTCAAGCTCATTCGCAGTCCTTTCATTCATGTAATAGTTTAGAAACTTCGCCAGCTCGGCGGAAGAATAAGTGTAATACCCGCCGCTTTTGTAATTCTTCAAGGCGCGTATGTAATCCATGAATTCGTCGGACATAAGCGCGTTCTGAATGTCTTTTATATTTTTGTCGGACACGATGTAAAGTCCTCCGTAAACGCCGCTGCCCGCCGGAACAAAATTGACTTTCAGGGATTTCTTGTCTTTTATAAGTTGGTTCACGGCGACTTTGTCTTTGGATACATCGCGCAAAGCCTGCGACCGGCCGAACAAATACCATTCGTCTTGATTCGCTATCGCGCGTGATTCCAAACGCGCGCGGTTCGCAGACAGCCTATCCCAAACGAATTTGTTCTCGCGCAATGCGAATTCCGGCAGAGCCGAACCGTCGCGCTTATACGGGAATACGCACTTTTTCCATTTCCCGGTGGAAGACTTTATAACATCGATTACATTCGGGCCGTCGGGAAAATCTCCGATAAAAACATCGTCCGCCAAGGTTGCGAATCCGTTTTTTACCAAAATGCTTTTGTCATTGGAATAATGCGTTTCCATGTCGCGCAGTTTGCGCAGCATATCGTTGTCGGCAAGATAAATCCGGCTGTCTATAAAAGCGTCTTTGAACGATAAATTATCGATAAAAAACATTTCGTTCGGCCCGGTATAGCGATGATAGGCGAATTGGTTCCGCGATTCCGCATCCGCATTGTCGAACAAAGAAATCATGGTGTATGTGGCCGCTGGGAAAGGCTGGAAATGCTCCAAATCTATGACGCCGCGCAAATTGCGGCGATATAATATATTCTCGCGGAAATTGGCCCCTGCGCTGCTATTCAGCCAAGAGCTTGGCGTGATAAGGCACATCTTGCCCATGGGCGACAGCATATTCAGGCCGATTTCGAAAAACACCAAATATAAATCGGTCATGCCTTCGGAAGCGAATGAAAATTCTTTGGTGTCCGCCGCTAAATTATGCACGCGAACATAGGGGGGATTTCCAACGACGAAATCCATTTTGCCATGGTGTTTTTTGCCGGCTTCCAAAGCGTCGCCGCAAATTACATCCCACTTTACATCGGTAAGCCCGAATTCCGCGGCGATTGCATCCAAACGCGCAAGGCATTTTTTGTATTCGGCGCGGTCTTTTTCGATTCCGTGAATATAAGTTTCAAGCTCGGATTTTAATGAATCGCGTGAATAAACGGAACAATACCTGCGAACGATTTCGCACAGGAAAGCCCCGTCGCCGCAGCTGTTTTCCATGATGTGCTTGCCGACAATGTCGAACCCGCAATAGCCTGCAAAATCCAGCATATCTTTTACAAGATATTCGGGCGTGAAAACCTGCCCGTCAAACTTGACTTTTGATTTTTGTTGTTTCTTTCCTTCCATACCCCGTAATTTACATTTTTACGGGGCGCAAGGCAAGCCTATTCTTACCCCAAAAATATCCCGAGTTCGCGGGCGGCTTTAAGATACTGGTCGTCTTCGTGAACGACATCGTAGGTAACCGTCCGTTCAGGAATATTCGGGTCTGGCGCGATGATTCCGGACTCTTGGAATACCTGCGCCCCGACGGTGTTCATGTGCCCGACATCGTCGACGCGCACCATGACATTGGTCTCGCCGTTGTCGACGGCGTCCAGCGCGGCGGCGGCGAAGCGCATGGCCAAAAGGCGGTCCTGGGGGATTGTGATTCCGCCCCGTTGGAAATAATCGACGCTGAATTTTCTAGTCGGAATGCCCGCGCTTTCGATAGCCTTGGCGATGTCGCCGGATTTAAGGTTGCTTCCCTCGCCGACTACGACGATTCCGTGGTCGCGGCCGCTGTCGACCACGAAGCGGACAAGGTCCTCCATCTTCACATCGATTTCGGGAAGGACGATGGCGTCCGCGCCGCCGGACATTCCGCCGCGCAATGCAAGGTGTCCTGAATCGCGGCCCATCGCTTCGACGACGAACCATCTGCGATGGCTCCGCGCGGATTGCGCGACGCTGTCGATGAAAAGCGACAGTTGGGATATCGCGGTCGAGAATCCGACGGTGTTGCGCGTCAAAGGCATGTCCATGTCGATGGTCTTTGGGATGAAGACGACCTGCACTCCCGCGAACAGTTCCGGGGCGTTTTCGACCCATGAAATGCTTCCGTTTCCGCCGATGAAAAGAACGGCGTCAAGGTCGAGCTTTTTGATTCCGTCCAAAAGTTTGGAATAAACCGGGCTGGCGCGGTCGCCGTCCCAGGACAAGTCGCCCTTGGCTTTCAAGGTCTTGTAGACTACGCTGCCCAGGAACGAGCCTGAAATATTTACGGAGGAATACGGGAACGAGTCGCGGTTCAGAACTATGTGTTCGCCGGTGATGAATCCGTCGGTTCCGTTTATTATTCCGATAAGCTCGTATCCGCGCCGCTCGCAGCACCTTATCGCGCCGAATATGATGGCGTTAAGGCCGGAACAGTCGCCGCCGCTTGTTAAAATCGCAATCCTCTTTTTTTTGTTATTTACCATTATATATATCCTCTTCTTTTCCTCTTTTTTTGTCATGCCGGCGAAAGTCGGCGTCTCATTTTGTTTTTATCATTTTATGCTTGCCCCCTCTAATACCGAATTCCCCCCGAAAAGTCCAGCCCTAAAAAATTTTAACAAACTACTTGACAAAAGCGTCAAGTTTGTTAAATATATAGGTGAAGCCCGGCGAATCGCCGCGGCAGGACAAATAAAGAGGGACAGATATGTCGAACAATGAAAAGAAACCGTTTAGCGCGGGATTGCTGCAAAAGCGCATAGCCGCCATGAAAGCCGCGCAGAACCAGCCGGCCGCGACCCAAAAGGTCGATGCGCCCGTTGTCGCCAAGCCGGCGCAAACGCAAAAGGTCGAGAACGCCAAACCGGCGGTCGCCCCGAAGGACATCCGCGTGTCCAGCACGGCGCAGGTCTTCCGCAAGGCGCACCTTAACAAAGGCTCGCTGCACAATATATTGGCGTATTGGTTCCCGATAATCATAGTCTTGGGATTGGTCGCGTTCGCTGTGTATCATTTCGCGGGCGGAAGCAAGCCGCGCGACAATGTGTCCAAGGTCGATGAAATTGTGGCTCCGACATTCGACATGGTCCGCACCCAGCCGGGCGGCGGCTTGGTTGTCGCGGGAAAATTCCTGCCGGCAAGCAAGGTCCAAATCGAAATCAACAAGAAAGTGGTCGGCAAGGAAACCGGCAACGACAAGGGCGAATTCGCCTTCTCGTCGCCGAAGAAGTTCAAACCGGGCAACTATATCATCCGCCTGCTGAACGAGGACGGTTCGATTGCGTCGAAAGACTCGGTGTTCGTGTATATCGCGTCCGAGAAGAACGGTGCGTCGCTGTCGCTTTTGATGACGGAAACGGGCTCGAAATTCTTGCAGGCCCCGGACATCAGCGACGGTTCGCTTGCGATAAAGAAAATCGATTATCTTGACGGCGGCCGTGTCCGCATATCGGGACGGGGTCTTCCGCGCCTGAATGTCACGGCGACGCTTGACGGCAAAGTCGTCGGCGCGGCCAAGGTCGGAGACGACAAATCGTTCGGCATAGACGGGGACTTCGCGGACTTCCGCGCGGACCGGGACTATACGATTGAAGTGAAGATGACGGACGACTTGGGCAACATGGTCGAGGTTATAAGCCATAAGTTCAATCTGCCCGAATCCAGGGACGGCGAGGCTTCGTATTACACCGTGAAGCGCGGCGACTGCCTGTGGATAATCTCGCGCCATAAATACGGACGCGGAATATTATACACGCAGATATTCGAGGCGAATACGGCGAAGATAAAAGACCCGCATTGGATATACCCGAAGCAAGTCTTTGTCCTGCCGGCCAAAAAGTAAATATTAAATCAACTCCCCCCTTGCGGGGGAGTCTGAATTTACAGGGTAAATTCAGGTGGGGGGGTCAAACCCCCGCCCTTTTTTATCCATTGATTTCCCCTTTCCCACTCGCTATAATCGCCCATATTCAAAGGAAAAACCATGCAGATTTTTACCTTGGGGCATAAGAATCCGGATACGGACTCGGTAATCGCGGCGATTGCCCAGGCGGCGTTCATGAAGGAAAACGGCGAGTTTGCGGCGCCGATGGCGCAAGGCGCGCCGAATCCCGAAACCGAATTTGTCCTGAATAAATTCAATCTGGCCGCACCGGAAATCCTGACGACCGTGGAGAATAAGAATATATTCATAGTGGATACGAACGACCCGAACCAACTGCCTGCTGATATACAAAACGCCAACATAGCGGGCATAACCGACCACCACCAGCTTGTCGGGGGACTCAAAACTCCGGGGCCGATACCATTTACCATAAGACCATACGGCTGCACCTGCACGATTATCGCAAAACAGTTCGCGGACGCGAAAATCGCGCTCAGCCCGGAATTGGCCGGGGCGATGTCGTGCGCGATTCTGTCGGATACGGTTATGTTCAAGTCGCCGACGACTACGGCGGAAGACAGGCAGGCCGCGGAAATGCTGGCCTTGATTGCCGGCGTGAATATGATGGAAACGGGCATGGAAATGCTTCGCGCGAAGTCGGATATATCCGGCGAAACCGCGGCGGCTTTGCTGCACCGCGACTTGAAGGAATTCGATATAAACGGAAAGAAACTTGCAATCGCGCAAATAGAATTGGTTGACGACGAAATGGCGAAGCCGTTTTTGGCGGACTTGCAGCGGGAAATGCGCGCGCTGAAAAAGGAAAAGAACTTGGACGGCGTCATTCTGGTCGTAACGGACATCATGAAGGAAGGAAGCACCATGATGCTCGAAACGGACTTCGACGACAAAATCCGCGTGATATTCGGCGGGGCCTTCATCCCCGGCCTGCTCTCGCGGAAGAAGCAGGTCATCCCGGTATTGACGGAAAAACTATAACCAAAGGAAGAAAAATGGAATACCCTGCATTGCAAACCGAAGCGCAAACCAAAACGGCGGCCAGTATAGAGGTCCTGCGGACGAACTTCGCGGGCCTGCGCACGGGCCGCGCCAGCGTGCATCTGCTGGACGGCGTGCGGGCGGAAGTCTATGGCGCGAACATGCCGCTGGACCAGCTTGCGACATTGTCGACGCCGGAAGCTCAAACGATTTCGGTATCCGTCTGGGACCAGGACGCGGTCGCTAAAATCGAAAAGGCCATCCGCGAATCTGGTCTGGGCCTGAACCCGCAGACCAACGGAACGCTAATCCGTCTCAATCTCCCTCCCCTCACCGAAGAACGCCGGAAAGAATTGGTGAAGGTCGCCGGCGGCTATGCCGAGGAAGCGAAAATCGCGATGCGCAATATCCGCCAGGACCTGTTCCAGAAAATCAAACGGGCAAAGGACGAGAAGGAAATTTCGGAAGACGACCAGCGCGCGTTCCAGGACGACTTGCAGAAAATATTCGACGCAAAAAATGCGGAAGTCGAAACCCTAACCGCGGCCAAAGAAAAAGACATCCTCAGCATATGAAAATACTCTCGAAACTACTTGATAAGAAAAAACGGGGCCCCCATAAACCCACCGAAGCCAAGCCTGCGAACGCGGGCAAAGCACGCGTGCGGCAGGCGGGCGTTAAGGGTGGCGTTTATGGGGATACACCGGGCCATATCGCCTTCATAATGGACGGCAACGGCCGCTGGGCCAAGCGGCGCGGCCTCGCGCGAACCGTCGGGCATTCGTTCGCAAGCAAGAATTTCGAGGCCTTGATTGATTACCTTCTGGAAAACGGCGCGCATACCGTCACGCTCTGGGGCTTCTCGACGGAAAATTGGAACCGCCCCAAGGCCGAGGTCGATTTTCTTATGAAGCTGATGACATCCGAAGCCAAACGGTTCCGCCAATCGGCGATTGACCGCAACATCCGCGTAAAAGTAATCGGCCGCCGCGATAGAATCCCGACCGCGCTGCTGGACGCCATCGAAGAAATCGAGATGGAAACATTCGCGGGCGACAGGGGAACGGTGTGCTTTGCGATTGACTACGGCGGCCAGGACGAGATTCTGCGCGCTGCGCGGGATATGCTTTCCGAAAACATGACGCCCGAAAAGCTGACCGAGGAAATCTTCAATTCGTATCTTGATTCCGGCGAGCTCGCGCCGATAGACCTTCTTGTCCGAACAAGCGGAGAGCAAAGGATTTCGAACTTCATGCTTTGGAAGGGCGCATACGCTGAAATCGCGTTTATCCCTGAAATGTGGCCGGACATGACGCCAAAGGTTATGGCAAGGGTCCTGAAAGACTACAATGCCCGCGACCGCCGCTTCGGAGGCCTGAAAAATGAATGATAAAATTGTCATTCCACGGCAAGCGCGGCGCGACCGGGGAATCTCGGCCGCTAATAACTCCGCCCTCCGCATCCTCTCATCCCTCGCGCTGGCGGCGTTAATCGGCGTCGCCGCAATCGCCGGGCAAATCGGAATACTCGCCCTGTCGGTCGCTATAACATCGCTTATGATATACGAATGGCTTTTTATGGGGAAACTTCCGTTTTGGACGCGCGCCGCGGGAACGGCGTGGCTGCTGGTCGTCAAGGCGTCGGCAATCATGATGACGGAAAAGCCGTGGGTCCTTCTTCTGCTTTTGATAACGATTTGTGCGACGGACATAGGGGCCTGGTTCTTCGGGCGGCGCATAAAGTCGTCCCAGCTGTGGACAAGCGTGTCTTCGGGAAAAACATGGGGCGGGCATATCGCGGGCATGGTCTGCGGCGCGCTCGCGTGCTTCGCCGCGGGATTTTTAATCGAGGGACATATAATGCCGCAGCTTATATGGATAGGAATAGGAACGGCGACGCTTGCGCAATACGGCGATTTGACAGAGTCGTATTTCAAGCGGCGCGCCGGGGTCAAGGATTCCTCGAATCTGATTCCCGGCCACGGCGGATTTCTTGACAGGTTCGACGGCTGGCTGTTTATCCTGCCGCTGACGGCGTTTATATACGGGGTGCTGTGATGATGAGTATTATCGGTCTTATAATTGTCTTGGGTCTGGTCGTGTTCGTGCATGAAGTCGGTCATTTCTTGGCGGCGAGAATGTGCGGGGTCAAAGTCCTGGCGTTTTCGATTGGATTTGGACTGGGCAGGCCGCTTTACAAATGGACGGACAAGCGCGGAACTGAATGGCGCATAGGCTGGCTTCCCATCGGCGGCTATGTTGATTTATACGGCGAAAAACCCGTTGCCTCTCCCGCCACCGCCGCCAAAAAGAAAAAAAATGTCATTCCACGGCAAGCGAAGCGCGACCGGGGAATCTCGGCCGCCAGCCTCCAATCCATCCCCCGCTGGAAGCGCGCGCTAATCATGTCGGCGGGCGTAATAATGAACTTCGTGCTGGCATGGATTATATTCCTGTTCCTGTTCGCGGCCAAGCCCGAGCAGATTGTCCGGCCCGTAATCGGAACGGTGGCGGAAAATTCGCTGGCCTATAACGCGGGAATCAAACCGGGCTGGACGGTCAAATCCGTCTACGGACAACCTGTGAATGAATTTGCGGACATAATAAAAATTAAAACCCGCGCGGGGAATGCTATCGTGAAAATCGAATTCGCGGGCGGCGAAACGGTCCGGCTGATTGCGGATAAATCTTGGGGAATCGCGCCCGCGGCGGACGCCAACCCGGAATTCAAGAAACGCACGGTCGCGGGCGTCATCGCCCGCGCGACGCGCGAAGTGGCCGAGCAATCCACGCTTCTCTTTACGGTTATAAGACAGCTGCTCACGGGCGACCGCGATTCCAAGCAGCTGGGCAGCTTTATAATGATAGCGCAAATGTCGGGCGAGGCGTTGGCCGCGGGCCTGTTCGCGCTGCTTTCGATGATAGCGATGCTCAGCATAAATTTGGGAGTGGTCAATCTGCTGCCGATACCGGCCCTGGACGGCGGGCATTTGCTGATAATCGCAATCGAAAGCATAACGCGCCGCAAACTTAACGAGAAAGCGGTAAGCTATGTTATAATGGGCGGCTGGGCGGTGCTGATTGCATTGATGGCCCTCGCCCTCAAAAACGACCTATTAAGGGTGCTTGGTCTGTAAAATGAAATTCTCTCTCGCATTATTTCATAAGATTAACTCCCCCCTTGCGGGGGAGTCAAAAACCGCTTTGCGGTTTTTGGTGGGGGGACTATTCGGCATATCCTTATTTTTAACCACTTCTTCCTTCGCCGAAACAATCTCCAAAATCACGGTCGCCGGCAACAAGCGCATAGACTCCGAGTCGGTAATCCTGATGGTCGGCGCGAAGCCGGGCGAGGACATATCGAAAGCGCGGCTCAACCAAATCACCAAGTCCTTGCAGCGAAGCGGATACTTCGAGGAAGTGTCGGCGGACATCCGGGGCGGCGCGCTCCAAATCCGCGTGGCGGAAACGCCGGTTGTCGGGCGAATCACGACAGAGGGAAACGACGAGATTTCGACCGAGGATTTGAAAAAGGAAATAAGGCTCGCGGAAAGAAATCCGTTTTCGATTGCGACGGTGGGCGCGGACACGCAGCGAATACTCACGCTCTATCAAAGGCATGGATTCTTCGACACAAAGGTAGAGCCTCAGAAGATTATAACGGAAGACCACCGCGTGGATGTGGTGTATAAGATAACCGAGGGCCACAGGACGCGCATCCGCAATATCGACTTCGAGGGGAACGAGAAATTTTCGAACAGAACGCTCCGCGGCGTGGTCATGTCGCAGGAATACGCCTGGTGGAAATTCATGTCCAGCTTCGATTCCTATGACGCGGACAGAATCGATTACGACATGCAGCTTATCCGCCAGTTTTACTTGAAGAACGGCTTCGCGGATGTAAGCGTCGGCCGCGTGTATGGGCGGCTTTCCGCCGACAGGCGGGATTATTCGGTGAAGTTCAAGATAGTCGAGGGGGCGCGCTTCAAATTCGGGGCGATTGATATAGATAATCCGTTCCCCGATGTTGAAATGCGGGACTTGCGGCGCGGCGTCCAGTTCGAGACGGGCGACATATACAATCTGGAAAAAGTCGAAATGACGATGTCGAAGCTGCGCCAAATCGTGGCGGACAAAGGCTATGCGTTTATCAATATCGATATAGAGCCGAAGAAAAACGACGAAAGCCTTACAATCGATTTGACATTCAGGATTCGGAAAGCCCCGAGAATGTATCTGAACGATATTATCGTCGCGGGCAATTCCCGGACATTCGATTTCGTTATAAACAGGCACCTTATGATGAAGCCCAAGGACCCGTTCTCGTTGCAGACGATAGAGCAGTCGCGCCAACGCCTCATGCGCACGGGATTCTTTAAATCGGTGGAAATGACGCCAACGCGGATAGAGGACACGAACCTTATGAACCTTGCGGTCAATGTCCAGGAACAGCCGACGGGGGAATTGTCGGGCGGCGTTGGCTGGTCGAACATAAACGGGTTTATGGTGGACGCGGGAATTACCGAACGGAACTTCATGGGCCGCGGACAAATCGTGTCCATCAAGGGCCAGGTCGCGCAGTATCAGGACATGGTCGCGTTCAGTTTTACAGAGCCGTATCTTTGGAAGCGCGCGTTAAGCGGCGGCTTCGATGTGAACTATGTGAAATACGACTATAAGAACCTTGGGTCTTACGGATATAACAGGGACACGGCGGGAATCACGGGAAGGCTGGGCTGGCTGCTTACGGATAATTGGACGCAGCAGCTCCGCTTGTCGGGAATGTGGGACCATATAACGGATGTTGAAATGCAGCGCGCGACGGATACGGCGCTTTATACCTTGGGAACATCGGTTCGGTATTCCAATTTGGACACGAACTTCCAGCAAAACACCCATACCGGGGTCGTGTATTCCTTGTCGCTGGCCTATACGGGATTCGGGGGGACGGAAACATTCCTGCGCGGAGATTCGTCGATTGTGGGATTGGTGAATTTCCTGGACGAAAGATGGCAGCTTAAATCAAGCCTGGACGGCGGATATATATACCCGCTCCAAGACGACTACCTTCTGCGCCCATACAGGTATTTCTTGGGCGGCGAAACATTGCGCGGATTCGACAATTCCGGCGTCGGCTCGCGGCTTTGGTTCAATAACCGATATGCGTTCGGAGGCCTGTGGAAGGTTAACGGCACGACGCAAATGAATTTCCCGATATTCATCCCGGACGAATACCAGGTGAAGGGATTTGTGTTCCTGGATTACGGCGTGCTGGGCAAGCCGCCGGAAAAGGATTGGAAAACATTGGGCGTGCCGAATATGATTGACCAGGATTTGCGCGCGTCCTATGGATTCGGAGTCTATTGGAACACGCCGATGGGACCGATGAATTTCAGCTGGGGCTATCCGTTCCTGCGCAAGGACTACGACCGCGAGCGCCGGTTCCTGCTGTCGTTCGAAACCCAGTTCTAAAAGGAGCATGAAATGCGCATAGAAAACCTATTCCTGAAACGCGAAAAGGAACTTCCGGCGGAAGCGACGACGAACGGGCATAAGTTAAGCCTGCGCGGCGGCTTCGTCCATCAAACGGCGGCGGGAATATATACCTATTCGTCCATCGGCTGGGCCGCAATCCAAAACATATCGAGCATAATCCGCGACGAAATGAATAAAGCCGGCGCGCAGGAAATCTTCATGCCGGTGCTGTCGCCGGTCGCGCTCTGGCGGGAAACGAAGCGCGAGAATATGGATGTGCTTCTGAAATTCAAGAACCGAAGCGGCCAAGAGCTCGCCCTGAATCCCACGCACGAGGAAATCGTGGTGGACTATGCTCGCGGCGCGCTGCAAAGCTACAAGCAGCTTCCGTTCACGCTCTACCAAATCCAAGACAAATATAGGGACGAAGCGCGCGCCCGCGCCGGAATCATGCGGGGCCGGGAATTCCTGATGAAGGACGCGTATTCGTTCCATGCGACGGACGCGGACCTTGACGCGACCTACGAAAAAATCCTCGAAGCCTACAAGCGCATATATAAAAGATTGGGCCTTGAAAATGTGATTGATGTTCTGGCTCCCGGCGGCGATATGAGCAGCCGGTTCTCGCACGAGTTCCAATGGATGAACGACACCGGCGAAGACATTATATATGTATGCCAAAATAACAACTCCCTCCATGCGGGTGAGGACGGAAATAGAAATCATGCCGGGCGGCATGATTTCCCGTCCGAGCAGAATCCCCGAATTTTCAATTCGGTGGATTCGTTGTCGTCGACGGCTTCGCCGTCGGTGGGGGGTCAAGGCGCGTGCGGCTACCGCTCCAACAAGGAAATCCTGACCAACGGCGACAAGGAAGCCGACGATATTCTGGTCTGCCCGAAATGCGGCGGCGAACTCCGCGCGCACCGCGCGGTCGAAGTCGGAAATATTTTCAGGCTGGGCGACAAATATTCCAAACCGATGAAGCTGGAATATACGGACGAAAAGGGCGAACGGAAAAACCCGGTCATGGGATGTTATGGGATTGGCGTCAGCAGATGTTTGGGCGCGTTGTTGGAACAGTCCGGCAGCGACTCTCTCGCAAAATTCAATTTGGAAGTCGCCCCCTATAAAGTCCATATCATAACCCTCGGCTCCGCCGAGTCATCCCGTAAGGAAGCGGAAAAACTTTACGAAGAACTTCTTAAAAACAACATTCCCGCCATCATCGATACGACGGACGACCGCGCGGGAAGCAAATTTGCGAACGCGGATTTGCTTGGCGCGCCCGTCAGAATAATTTCCTCGGATAAGAATATCGCGAACGGACAGTTTGAAATCAAATCGGACTTGCTGCCCGCAACCCTTCCCGTCAAGGACACCCTGCCCGCCATCCTCCGCACCATAAAATAAATTGTCATTCCCCGGCTTGACCGGGGAATCTCGGCCGCATTATCTCATTGACAAAACCCGCCCCGCGCTATACCCTAATTAAAAAAGAGGTGCGAATATGCCGATGACAATCCAGCAAGAAAAAGAAATGGTTTCATCCGTGAACCGTATAATAGTGGCCATATTCGGCACAATCGCTCTGGCGGTTTTCATGTTGAACAGCGCGCGGGAACCTGCGGAAGAATCCGCTGCGGCGCGGAAAGCGTGCTCTGAAACGGGCGACCCGATGGCGAATAAGAAGTATTTCAGCGACAGCCAGTTTTTCATGAAGGACGGCAAGCCGCATTATAATGTCCGGCACCTCGCGCTGCGCGAGTGCCGCACCCCCGCCTCCCGCTAAATTGTCATTCCCCGGCTTGACCGGGGAATCCCGGCAACAAAGCGTGCGGGAACCGCCGCTCAATAACTCAAAAAATATTAGTCCACTCGCGTTTTCGAGGATAAATCGTTCAATACCAAGAAAACCCGACCGCCGTCTGGACTGAGGCGTCCGCGGCGTGTCGGCTTCCCGAAGCGTAGTGGGGGTTTTAAGCCGAATTCGAAAATTCCAGCTCAGGATTTTTCGTCTAATGTATCTTTTCCTGCACGCTGTGCGTAAGGCTCTCCAACCGGCTGGCGAATGTAATCTGGCGGAACTTCGCCTTGCTCCAAAGCTCCATAATGCACTTCGCTCCGACAAGCCCCATCCCTGCGCGCAGCCCCCCGCTAAGCTGGAACAGAAGTTTCGCAACTTCTTCCTTATATGGAACGAAAGCCTCGATTCCCTCTGCGACAAGTTTCTTGCTGTTTTTGATATTTCCCTGGCCGTATCTGTCGGCGCTGCCCTTCATCATGGCGGGGATAGAGCCCATGCCGCGGTATTGCTTGTATTTTTTGCCTTCCATGTTTTTCATGACCTCGCCTGGGGTCTCTTCGGTTCCGGCCAGCATGGAGCCAAGCATTACGGCGGACGCGCCCGCGGAAAGGGCCTTGGTTATGTCGCCGGAATATCTGATTCCGCCGTCGGCGATTACCGGCACCCGGCCGTCCATGGCGCGCGCGACATCGTAGACGGCGTCAAGCTGCGGAATGCCGCATCCGGTTACCTGGCGGGTCGTGCAAATCGAACCCGGGCCGATTCCGACTTTGACAATGCTGGCACCGGCCTGTTCAAGGAAAAGCGCGCCTTCCGCGGTGGCGACATTTCCCGCGATGATGTTAAGGTGCGGGAACTTCTTGCGAAGCGCGGCGACGGTGTCGCCGACATTTTTGGAATGCCCGTGCGAGGAATCGATGACAATCGCGTCGACGCCGGCGTCGATAAGAAGGCCCGCGCGTTTGACGCCCTTTTTCCCGACGCCTGTGGCGGCGGCGACCTTGCAGCGTTTTATTTTGACTTTTTCGACTTCCGCGGCCTGCTGTTCGGGCGTCATGTTTTTGTGGATTACGGCGATTCCGCCGGACTTGGACATAGCGATTCCCATGCGCGCTTCGCTGACGGTGTCCATGGCGGCCGAGAAAATCGGAAGACGAAGTTGAAGGCGCGTCCCGTATTTTTTATTGAGCAGCGTTATGCTTGTGGAAACATCGGAAGGCACGACGGCGGAATACCCCGGAACGATGAGATAGTCGTCGAAGGACGAACCCGATAGTATGTTTTTCTCGATAAGTTTATAAACCATGCCCTAACCTCTTTTACCTCGCATTCGAATAATAATTGCTGAAATAATTCCGCACGACGACAAGCGGCGTGCCCTTGTCGCCGGAACCGCTGCAAAGGTCCGCAAGGCTGCCCAAGAGGTCGGTGTATTGGCGCGGAGTGGTTCCAAGCTGCTGTGTCTTGTCTTTTGCGGAAATCATTTCCTTGATTGCCGCCTCGCCGTCCGCGCGGGATTTGCCGGCGGCGTCCATGCTGTCGATTTGATATTTCAGTTTGACCTCGTTCGGGGTCCCGGCCAGGCCGTCGGTGAAACCGGGGGATACGACGGGGTCGGCCAGCTCCCAAATTTTTCCGACCGGGTCCTTGAATGCGCCGTCGCCGTAAACCATGACTTCTATTCTGACGCCGAACATATCGGAAACCATGCGCTGAATTTCCTCTGCGAGTTTTTTGCAGTCGCGCGGAAAGAGTTTGAGTTTTCCTGTCGTCGCCATGTTGGAGCCAAGCAGGCCGTATTCGGGATTGAACCCGCTGCCGTCCACCGGCGCGGTCATGATGTCGTCAAGGCCCAAAACTTCCTCGGCGCCTTTCTCGGCGACGGCCTTCTTGGTGCGGTTGCGGGAATGAATGTCGGCGGCCAGAACATACGGAGTGTGTTTAAGGATATGCGCGGGGTCGTTGCAAAGAACGATGTTGATGTTGTTGTCCAGCTTGCGATAGAAATCGATATAGTCGATTCCCGTGAAGGCGTGCTTGGTGTCGCCGAATATTTCCTGGAATTTCCAGCTGTCGAAGCTGTCGGCATACGGATTGATTTTTTTGGCGGCGACGGCCTCGTGGGACACAAGGTGGTTTCCGACTTCGTCGGACGGATATGAAAGCTGTAAAACGACTTGGTCGAACCCTGCGGAGATTGCTTTCAGGATTTCGGCGAACCGGTTGCGGGAAAGAATCGGGAACACGACGCCCAAACTTTCCGCGCCCTCGAATTTGGATTGAAGGTCTTTCGTGATTTGCGCGGCGGTCGCGTAATTGCCCTGGCTGCGTGCGACGACGGATTCGGTTATGCACAGAACATCGCCGGCCTGCGGGGAAAAACCTTCCTGGGTGGCGTCAAGAAGCGTCTGCTTTATGATGGCGGCAAGGTCGTCGTTGTCGTGAATCAAAGGGGTCTTTATTCCGAATGTCTGAACGCCGAATATGCTCATCTTTGGGCCTTTTGCTGGGATTGGATGCCCCGATTATACCCTTCCCTTCTGTTTTTGTCAACTAAAATCCCACTATAAATTAACTCCCCCCTTGCGGGGGAGTCGTCGCGCCAGCGCGAAGCGCAGGCGGACGGTGGGGGGGGTCAAAAAAACGCCGCTGTTTTGAATCAGCGGCGTTCTCCCTTCCTTCCCCTTCGGGAAACTTTATAAACTTAAAAAATCTTATCGAGCTCGCTTTTTCGTTTTCGGTGATTTAATCCGAAAACGAAAAAGCGAGGTTGGATTTTTTGACATCAAGCCGCCTTGACTTCCTTCTTCGCGGCGACGCGCGCATCCAGGATTTTCTTGGCCTCGGAAAACACCATGGCTTTGACGCGCAAAGCAAGCTCTTCGTCGTTAAGGCTCTCGACGGCCGGCTCGAAATTGTCGCACTTGATTTGAAGGGCGATATAAGCGCCGGTCAGCGCGTCGCGCGGCAGCTTGTCAAGGCTGTCGGTGCCGCCGTTTTGCAGACGCCCCTTCAAACTGTCGATTTTCCCATCGGCTCCAAGCCAAGCGACGCTCGCCAGCACTTGGTCCAAAGCGGTCATTATCTGAACTAGGTTTTGTGTCATTTTTCCCCCGTTTTTTGTTTCTCTGTCCGAATCATAGATAAAAACGAATCGGCTGGTCAAGTAAAAAATTCAATTTTATTTAAGTTTATGCAAATAACATTGATTTTAACTAGTTTTACCCATACAATCCCACTTATGAACATAAATTTGTCATTGACAGGCACGCATTACCAGTCTAGAATAGCGGCATGGCATTGTTCTTATCAAGTTTTACAAACGGCATAGACACCAAGGGCCGCATATCGGTCCCGGCCTCGTTCCGCGCGGCGGTCGCGGCGGAGAATTTCGGCGGCATTGTCCTGTTCCGCTCGTTCACGAATAAATGTATCGAAGGCTTCGGCATGAACCGGATGGAGAAAATGGCGGCGGCGACGGACCAGCTGGGCGCATTTGATAAAACTCAGGACGACTTGACGGCCATGCTGTTCGCCGACGCAAGGCCGCTCCAATTCGATGTGTCAGGCCGCGTGGTGATTCCGGAAGACTTGCTGAAACACGCGGACATTTCCGGCGAAGCGGTGTTTGTCGGCCGGGGCAACAGTTTCCAAATATGGAACCCAAGGGAATTCGCAAAGGCGCAGAATGAATCCCTTGCCCGCCTGCAAAAATCCAACCCATCCCTGAAAATATAAAATCAGCTCCCCCCGCGGCATACAACAAACATATTTCCTACTTGACAAAACACTATTTATTCAATACAATACCACCATGAAACCCGAAAACAACATATTGAAAGCAGTCGCCGTCCAAGCCGCCTGGTGGTCCGTTTGGCTGGCGTTTTGCGTGGTTTTCTTTTATGCCGCCTTCCGATTCGATATATTTTCCGCGCGCCATTGGGCATTGGTGTCGAAATACGGATTCCACGGCCTGCGCGGCACGGCCCTGCTGGTCTCGATGGCCGCAAGCCTGCCAATCGGCGGCGTCCTGTCGTTCGTGTTTTATAAGCAGGGCGGCTTCAAGAAACCCGCCAAGCCCGCGGAAACCAAGCCGGTCGAGCATGAAGACTTGGTAAAAACCCATACCGAAATCAAGATAGGAAAAAGCATGCCGGACGAGCTGAAAAACGCCTATATAAAAATCAAACGCCTCGAAGCAGAGCAAACGCCCACCCCCGCCGTCATGCCAGCGAAGGCTGGCATCCAGTCAAAAACTGTTGCCGAAGACAACTCAACCGATTTATTCTCCATGTCCTCTTTCGACCCGACGCCCGGAAAACAGGAAAACGCCGCCCCCTCTGTCGTCCCACGACTTGACCACGGGACCTCATCGACAGACAACCTTGAAATAACCGAATCGGAATTCAGAATCCGCATAACGGCCGAGCACAAGGACGCGGGCGCATGGATTGCGGACGAAAAGGAATCCGGCGGCATGCCGCCGAAATGGTTCGCCGAAGGCGCGGAAAAAATCTCGCCGGCCTGGCTTCTGAAAAAGAAAGCCGAGGAATTTGAATCCAAAAACACTGGAAAACGAATCATTCCCGTGTTAAAACTCACGGCGGACACGATTATAAACAAAGGCGACATGATGTCGACTTGGAAACAGATGGGCTTGAAGGTCGAGGAATAATATGCAAAGCATAATAAGCTCTCTTCGCAGCATGCCGAGCCGCGCGGCGACCGCCATCCACGAGGCGGCGACGGCGGGAACCGAGGCGATTGTCAAAGCTGCGACCGCGTCGGCGTTCATCGCGGGCGCGGCCTGGGGCATGAGCGTCGGCAACACGGGCATCCCGGACATCCACGACGCGGACAATGCGAAAACGATTCATGTGGCCGCCCCGGTCGAGGTCCGGCGTTATATCTTGCAGCCGCCGAAATTGGTTGTGAATTGCTATCGTCCGACGCAGGCGCGCGGCACCTATGGCTTCGCCATCCGCCAAACGGTGGAGAATCCGGCGGATAATCCGTATAATTATCGTGTTGGCGCGGCGGCCGAGCTTGGTTTTTTCGCGTCGCAGGCGAAATCCTCGGTTGCGAATCTGAAGGCGTATTCGAACCATCATGTCGGGGAAAGGGTTATAAGCAACCTGATTCAAATGACGACGGACCACCTGTCGCAATTTTATCATATATGCGTGAAATACGGCTCGGGGATGGGGCTTTACAATCAATACAGCCATGAATACGAAATACTAAGGAAATCCATGCGCAGGGAAGCGTCCGAACAGCATAGCATGCCTGTGGCTCAACCCGTCGTGCAGCTTGAAACCTATACGCCGAATTCGCACCCGCTATCGGAAGACGAGCTTGCGGTAAGCCAGGCCATGCGCGCGGTCATGGCCCACTCCAACCAGCATTGAAAATCCCCCTCTTTGTGCAAAGCCTTCCCCCCCCCGCCGTCACCCAGGCAGAGAATAACCCCACCCGTCACCCCAGCGAAGGTGAGGACGGACAAAGAAATCATGACTGGCGTCATGATTTCCCGGCCAAGCAGAATCCCCAAATCTTCGATTTGGTGGATTCGTTGTTCGGGGTCCATTGTGTGAAACTATCGCCCGCTTTGCGGGCGATTCAATCCTTCTTCCTTCCTACTTCTTCCTTCTTACCTTCCCAAATAACCTCTTGATTTTACTTAACAATCTACCCCCCCCTTGGGCTTGGCAAACACGGCTATCTCATGATTCCCATCGTAAAAAGCATTGAACTGGCGAACGAAAAACTCATAACCGCTGCCGCAAATTTCGCGCAGCCTGGGCAGAATCTCGAAGAACTCGGTCGGATTGTGGTAAATCGCAAGGGACAAAACCGGCCTGTGCTTTTTGATGGTTTCTTTCATTCCCTTTAACGCCTGCAACCCGAATCCTTCCAAATCCATTTTGACGAACCCGACGGAAAGGTTGTTCTCGCGGACGAAAGAATCAAGGTCTGTCATGGAAACTTTGTCGCCTCCCTTGTCCATGACGCAGGCCTCGGCCCCGCCCTCGTCGTCCATGAACATCTCTCCTTTGGACTCGCCAAGACCCGTCGGAACAAGGACGCATTTTTCGGAGCCGGAATTGTTTTTCATGGTGTCGGAAAACCGCGCGCGATTCTTCGCGGATACTTCGAACGACCAAACTCGCTTCGGGTTGTAGTTTTTCGCAAGCATAAGCGCGGTGTCGCCGACATACGCGCCGCCGTCGATAAAGTCCTTGCCCGCGATGTATTGCAAAAGGGCTTCGTCGGCCATGTCGGTGCCAAGGCCGTGCCGGAAAAGGAAAGTCGCCGCGCTGTAATCCTCGTCGTCGAGGGCGATTTGTTTTTTGTAAAGCGGAAGGTTTTCATTCCACGCCTTGTTTGCGGCGCGGTCGTCCTCCGTCTGGAATGTTTCTACGAACTCGCGCCGAATCTTGAAATTCTGCTGCGTTTTTTTGTTGGGCAGGACAAGCATGCGGCGGATATACAAATCGATATTGTCCTTCGATTTTTGGTCCAGGCCGTCTTTTAAGGCGGCGATTTTCTCGGGCATGTTGTTTTCCAGGAAATAGTTTTGGAATATGTCCGCGTCGCCATAGCTGAACGAGCCGACGGCCTCCATGAAATCGTCTTTTCCAATCATGCTTTTCATTTCGATTCTTCCTCCGAAGTTTTTTGCCGGATGCCATTCCGAAGCGCGCCGCGCCCGGAACATATTTTTGATTTTCAATTTGGTTTTGTAGAACCGCCCTATTTTTATCGTCCTGCGGATATGAAGTTCGGCTAACGCCTGAATGCCGACATGGTGCCACCGCGGGAACGCAAGGAAGAACAGCTTCACGAATTCGTCGTGCGTCGCGGCAAGGCGGAAAATTCGGATGATTCTGCCCTTCCACCTCGGCATGACGAGTCTGTTTTGCTCCCAGTCTATGGCAAGAATCGCGGCGCGGTATTCCTCGTAAAGTGCCTCGCCCTCCGCGGACGCGGGATATAGCAGCATGAATCCGACGACGCCCATAAGCAGCTGCATCTCGGCAAGCCGAATCCATTCGGCCTTGTCTGGCAAATCGCCTTCGGCGAAGTTTTGCAGAATCTTTTCGGCTGCATACAGCTGGCACTTGGCGTTATACAGCGCGCGCCGCCCGTCGCTTCCGCCGGTAAGGGAGTCGCTGCGCTGAATATAGTAATACGAAGCGCGGGTTTCGATTGCGACGGATTTTGCAAGCGCGCTTGCGGTGAACATGAACTCGGCGTCCTCGGCGACGCGAAGGGGAAGGAAATGCAGATTTTCTTTTTCAATGAAATCGCGCCGAAGCAGTGTTCCCCAAACGACATGGCTGCGGAATTTTTCGCGCGGCGTCGTGTAAAGGCCGTTGTCGAACCGCGGATTGAATCCGCGCGGATAGTCGGCGATGAAGCCGTCTGGATAAACGGCGGCCGCGCCGGACACTATGATTTCGGCGCCGGTGTTCCAAGCGGCGGACAGCATGACGGCGGCCCAGTCGGGCGCGATGTAATCGTCGGAATCGACGAATGCGGCGAATTCGCCGACGGCGGAATACATTCCGAAATCGCGCGATACTCCCGCGCCGGAATTGGTCTGGTTTTTAATTATGCGAATGCGTTTGTCGGCGGCGGCCCACTGTTCGGCGATGGCGAGGGAACCGTCTGTTCCGCAATCGTCGACAAGGATGATTTCAATGTTGCGAAGGGTCTGGCAGGCGACGGATGTTATCGCGCGGTTGAGATAATTCTCGGCGTTGTAAAAGGGAATGATGAACGAAATGACGGGAAGGGATTTCGCGTTTGCGGCGTCTAAAATCGAAATCGGTTTTTCATCCATCCAAAACGACCCGTGCGAATTTTGTTTGTAAGAAATCGTGATAAATGCGCCGAATGGCGCGTATTCGAAGTTTTTTGACGCCGAGCTAGTGTATTGAACATACATGCCGGTGGCAAAAAACGAGAAACGCAAGCCAGGCGGTGCGTTTAGCGCGGTTTATTGGTGGCTTGGGACGGAATTGAACCGCCGACACAATGATTTTCAGTCATTTGCTCTACCAACTGAGCTACCAAGCCAACTGGTGACCCCACCCGGATTCGAACCGGGGTTCTCGCCTTGAAAGGGCGGTGTCCTAGGCCTCTAGACGATGGGGCCAGTTTGCAAAGTGGCGGGACTGACGGGACTTGAACCCGCGGCCTCCTGCGTGACAGGCAGGCGCTCTAACCAGCTGAGCTACAGCCCCTTCACAACCCGCCGAGTTTGACATAGGGTTTGCCAAAAATCAAGCTGTTTATGAATTTATTGACATCCCATCCGCGGCCCGCTAAGATACCGCCTAACGGGGCGAGAGAGAAGCAACGAACAAAAGGTTCAAATAATGAAAGTATTCAACGCCCACAAACACTTCCGCGAAGCCGGAACCCCCGAATTTATTGAAGCCGCGCCGATTTACACGAAGGACGGCGGCGGCGTCGCCATGATGAATTTCGCCAAGCCGCTGGACTTGTCGAACACCGAGGCGGCGGTGTCGTTCTGCCTTCAATATGCGGCGAACATAATGGGCGTCGCGGCCGAATACCAGCCGAATTACCGCCTGCTCTTGATGCCGGTCCTCAACAACACGATGACGCCGAAACAGCTTGAAAATTTCATAGAGCGCGCGTTCTTGTGGGGCGTTCCGCTGGGCGGCTTCAAGCTGTTCACGCCCGGAACAAGCACGAACGCGGGCTATGCTCCGAAGATACAGGACGCGCCGGAACTGATAGATGTCTTGGAATATATGAAAATGCCGCTGGCCCTGCATTTGGAGGACCCGGACGCGGGCGTCCCCGTCGCGCAAAAGGAAGAATCCGCGATGGACGCGGTCCTTGGAAAATTCATAATGAAAAACGGCCGCCAGCGCGAAATGAAAATCTCGATGGAGCACCTGTCGACATGGCGCGCGGTGGAAACCGCGGAATCTTATGGGCTGCATTATACGATAACGCCGCACCATCTGCGCTTCTGCCTTGAAGACTTCGGGATTAAAAATCCGAAAGACGCGGAAAAGGTTCTGTCGGGCGAGAACCCGTATTTCTGGTGCAAGCCGGTTGTCCAAACCCGGAAGAACAGGAACAAGCTGCGCGAGCATTGGGTGGATGGCGCGAACGGCGAATTGCTTATGCTGGGAACGGACGGCGCGCCGCACGCGAAGACGAAGAAAGAGAATCTGGAACCGGGCAAGGCTCCGATGGCCGGAATCTTCATGGGCGGAACGGCATTGTCGTATCAGTCTGCGTTCCCGTCGAAAAACATAAGGGCGCAGCTGGAAAAATATTCCAAAAACGCCGCGGGCTTCTATGGCGTGAATTGGGACGATTTGCCGGAAGCGCGCCCGGAAACGGAAATCCTGCTGGCCGAGGCGAAAATGCAGAATGTCATGCACGCGGGCAAACTTGCGACCATCCTCGGCATCGGAAGATAACATTAAGTTCCCCTCCTGTGGAATCTCTGCCTCGGCTTTGCCAAGGCAGTGCGTCGCAGACTTGAACGCGGACAAAGTCCGCACTCCTTCTTACTTCTTCCATCTTCCTTGTTTTTATGATATAATTTCCTTACAAACAAAAAGGCCCGCCCATGATACCGAATTTCCTTTCCAGTCTTGGATTCAATATGCTGAACAGCGGCATGATGCAGTTCATCGCGGGCTTCGGCGTCGCGTTTTTGCTCATGCTGTTCGCCGGAGACGGCTTCATAGCGGCGATGAAAAAATTCCAAGGCAAGGGCCAGCCCATCAGAACGGACGGGGTCAAGGCGCACTTCGCCAAAGCGGGAACGCCGACGATGGGCGGAATCTTGATTATCGCGGCGACGATAATCTCATCGGTCCTGTTCATGGATTTAAGCAGCCCGATACCATATATCGCTTTGGCCGCGCTTGTCGCGTTCGGAGCAATCGGATTTGCCGACGACCTCGGCAAAGTCAAGAAATCGAACGCGTATTCGGGACTCTCTCCCCGTGCGCGTTTGATTGTTGAAGGATTTATCGCGGTCGCGCTTGCGTTCGCAATCGACGCGACCATGCCGGCGTATGTCCCGGGAACAAGCCTGTTCCTGCCGTTCCAAACCATACTGCCGCTTGGAATATTCTATTTCGTGTTCGCGTATTTCGTTATCGCCGGAACGGCGAACGCGGCGAATATAACGGACGGCCTGGACGGGATGTTCTCGAAAATATTCCTGACCGTCATGTTCGTCATGATGGTGGCGTTGGTGTCCATTACAAGAATGGATTTCATGATGATGGCGCCCTACTTGCCGGATAACGCGGCGCTGTTCCCGCTGTTCGGAGCGGCGATGGGCGCGGCGCTTGGATTCTTGTGGTTTAATTCGGCGCCGGCGCAAATATTCATGGGGGACACGGGCTCGCTGGCCTTGGGCGGGTTCCTCGGAACAAGCGCGATGCTGATGAAAAGCGAAATCATAATGGGCGTCGCGTCGCTTATGATGGTGGCGATACTGGCCTCGTCGTTCCTGCAAATATATTATTATAAGTTCACGGGCGGAAAGCGTCTGTTCAAAATGGCGCCGTTGCACCATCACTTCGAATTGTCGGGCTGGGCGGAATCCAAGGTCTCGGAAAGGTTTTGGATTATAACGATTTTGTGCGCGGGCCTGGCCCTGGCCCTGCTCCGAGGCTAATAAATAAAACTCGAAAAACCGAGATTGGATTTTTCGTCATATAAGGTATGCAAATGCGCTTCCAACGCCGCGACCCAAGCTTCTTGACCAAATGGTTCTTCCAAACCGACCGCGCGATATTGTATTCGGTCTTGGGCTTGATACTGGTCGGGGTCTATATGCTGATTGCGGCGGGCGGAGTGTCCGCGGCCCGCATAGGCCAGCAGCCGCTATACTTTTTTATAAAAGCCCTCGCCCCGATGGGAATCGGTCTTTTCGCCCTGTTTTTCTTTTCGTTTCTGCCAAGGAAACAAATCATATATCTGTCTGCGCTCCTCGGAACCATTACCGCCGCGCTCGTGCTGGCGACGCTGATTTCCCCAACATGCGTCAAGGGCTCGTGCCGATTCTTGACGGTTCTGGGCCAGCAAATCCACCCGTCGGAATTGTTGAAGCCGTTCTTCATATTATTAACCGCCGTCTTCTTGTCCCAACTCCCTCCATGCGGGGAAGTCGAAACCGCAAAGCGGTTTCGGTGGGGGGTCTACCTCGCCATCACCCTCCCCCTGCTGGCCACGATATTTATCAGGAAGGACTTCGGCATGACGCTGATATACTTCGGAACATTCTGGGCGATGCTGTTCTTCGCGGGATACGGATGGAAGCCGCTGACGGGATTGGCAAGCGGCGCGATTGGATTGCTGGGCATAGCGTTTGCGACTATGCCGCATGTGCGGAAAAGATTGCTCGGCGAGGGCGACGGCTACCAGGTGAACCAGGCGTTGGACGCGATAAGGAACGGCGGGTTTATCGGCCAAAGCAATAGCAGCTTCGTGAAATCTACATTGCCGGACAGCCATACGGACTTTGTGTTCGCGGCGTTCGTGGAAGACCGGGGAATCCTGGCGGGCGTGGCGTTGCTTGGCCTGTATCTTTGGCTGCTGGCGAGAATATTGAAGCTGATGCGGGATATGACGGACATGACGACGAAGCTGGTGTGCGGCGGCACGGTCGCGCTGATGACGATGCACTTGATATTGAATATAGGAACGACATTGAATATAACGCCGGCCAAGGGAACGATACTGCCGTTTATATCTTACGGAGGCAGCGCGTTTATATCGATGTGCGCGGTGTTCGGAATCCTGCTCGGCCTGTTAAGAAGCTATAAGTTCCCTTCCCCGCCGTCATTTAATAAATCCGTCGGCAAAGCCGACACAACCCGTAAGGAGTTCTCATGAAAATATGGATAGCGACCGGCGGCACCGGCGGGCATATATTTCCGGCCCTCGCCGTCGCCCAATCTATAGTTAACTCCCCCCTTGCGGGTGAGGACGGACAAAGAAATCATGCCGGGCGGCATGATTTCCCGTCCGAGCAGAATCCCCGAATTTTCAATTCGGTGGATTCGTTGTCGGCGGCGGCGCAGCCGCCGGTGGGGGGTCAAAACAAAATCACAATCTCCACCGACGCCCGCGGCTATGATATGGTCGCGCGGAACAAACCCGCGAACGCAAAGGTGGCGCGCGTCTGGGCAAGCGGGGTCGGCAACCGCAGCCCAATCGGAAAAATCGTCGCTCTATCGAAAATCGCGTTAAGCGCGGCGGCGTTGAGCGCGCGCTTTTTGGTGTCGCGTCCGTCGCGCATAGTCGCGTTCGGCGGCTATTCGTCGGTGCCCGCGGTGCTTGCGGGGAAATTGCTGCGCATACCTGTTTTTCTGCACGAGCAAAACGCGGCGGCAGGAAGGGCGAACGCGCTTTCTGCGAAATTCGCGGATAAGATTTTGATTTCGTTTCCGGGGACGACGGGCCTTCCGAAAAACGCGCGCATAGAATTGACGGGATTGCCGGTGCGAAGCGACTTCCGCCCTGCTCCCTACAACGCCGGACACGCAATATTTATAACCGGCGGTTCCTTGGGCGCGAACATTTTGCGCGAAGTGGTGCCGGCGGCAATCGAAATGCTTCCGCCATCCATCCGCAACAACCTGTCCATAGTCCAACAAGTCGATAATAATAGTATCCAATCATTGAGTAAGTTCTATACCAACCTTAATATAAAGCACCGCCTCGCGCCGTTCTTCAAGGATATGGCGACGGAAATTTCGGAAGCGTCCCTTGTGATAGGGCGAAGCGGAGCCGGCACGGTGGCGGAATTGATGACGGTGGGAAGACCGGCGATATTGGTGCCGTTGAACATAAACCCGGACCAGTTGGCCAATGCAAGGGCGTTCGAAAAACTTGGCGGCGGAATCACAATCGAACAGAAAAACTTCACGCCGAAATATCTCTCTTCGATTTTATCCGACCTTTTCTCGAATCCCGCTCGCCTAGAAAAAATGGCGGCGTCTGCGCAAACCCCGAATCACGCGACGGAAAACATCCTCCGCGCCATCCTCTAAAAAATTCCCCTCTTGGGAGGGGTGCGCGAAGAGCGGGGTGGGAATCAAAACCCGAATCACATTTCTCCTTCCGCCGCCGCCAAATCTGTCATTCCCGCGGAGGCGGGAATCCTATTCTGTTCATTATCCAATTCTTCAACGCCCTCTCCTTCCGCCACCACCGGCCTTTCCTCTGAGCAGAACCTGTCGATAATCGTCTTCGCATAATCATGAAAGGCATCCATCTGGTCCCTATCTATATTTTCGCGGACCCTTTCATCCCAATCATAGTATGATTCCATCGGCACGCACTCGGAGCCGTGAGATTCCAACATTGAGTCCATTTCCCCGGTGTAATATGACAATTCAACGGCTGGCGCGGGGGAAAGGACATCCGAATCCCATTCAACTCCGGCCAGCTTCGCATATCTTTCCAAATCCTCTTCTTTTATGAATCCTCTACTGTGCGATTCCAAGAACCAATCGCGGTCCGCCTCGTTCATATCATGCGTGTTTATGATATTGTCGTTTTTGTCCTTGAAGCAAATCTTGCCATCCTCGCCGCACCATCCGCAATTCTCTGCGTCATGTAGGGTTTTGACCTGTTTATTGAATGCGTCCGTTGCGGCAAACATGCTTGAACGGCCGATTGAATATTGCAAATCATTTATTGCGGACTGCATATCGTTCCTGTCTGTTCCGAACGGTATGAAGCAAACGGTCTTGTTCTCTTCGCGCGGAATAACTCTCAGCTTTTCTTTCAGTTCGTCGAATGAAAGATTATTGGCTATATCGAGTATTTCTTCGGCCGCCCTGCCTTGTGCTTGAACTGCGGCCATTGTTATCGCATTTGCGACGCATGGTTTCATTTGCGAAACCCTCAGCTTGAAGTATTCCATCTTGTATTTTTCATCTACATTCAGCGCAAGAAATCTCGCGCCGGTTATTTTGGCGGTTATATTGTCCAAGGCGGTTTTTATGGTATCCTTGGCTCCGTCGGCGGCCCAGCACAAGGTCTTGTCCTCTTCCGGCAGAATTTCCCACAACTTTGCGAAAGCATCTTGCAATTGGGATTCAACGGGCCCAAAGTCCAGTTCATTGGCGTTTTTTAAGACCATTTCTATTTGGGCGTTGTCTATTGTCTTAATAGTGTCGTCGCGCGCTGCCGCGGCCGCCATACCGCTCCCTAAGGCGGAATGTCCTAACCCCACATCCGTGCCAATCATGAACATACCGTCCATATTGAAAGGCCTGGCGAACCCGGCGGCGGGAACAAGCGCAAAAAGAAAAAGAGCCGGGATAATCTTCCTCATCCAACCGAACCTAGAACTCGGGGGGGGGGGGGGTGATTGTATAATTTTTATTTAACATTGAACCCTATCCTCCTTTTGGGCTTGGGCTTTTCGACCATCGCGCCCAAAGCGGTTATGATTTCGTTTATCTTGGCGGCGTGTTCGGACAAGTGTCCGTTGGTGTCGTCGATGTGAAGCATAAGAATCTTTTCAAGGTCGTCCAGCTTCTTTTTGACGGGCTGCTCGACATAGTGGCGCATTGCGACGAATGCTTTGACGACGGCGATATTTACCTGCACGGCAGTCTTGCTATTAAGGACGGAAGCAAGCATGACAACCCCGTGCTCGGTGAAGACGAACGGCAGGTATCTGCGCCCTCCATAACTTGAGGTCACAATTTGTGACCTTAAGTTTGGCTGATTTTCAGGGCATTCCCATCTTGAGGTGCCAATTTGGCACCTCAAGTTTTCATATTCGGCCCGCGTCAGCTGAAACCTGAATTCAGGCGGGAACTTGTGAATATTCCGTTTCACGGCCTGATTTAATACCTTTGTATCAATCCCATAAATCCGCGCGAGGTCGCTGTCCAACATGACCTGCTGCCCCCTGATTTCATAAATGATATTTTTGAGATTAACCAATTATTTTATTTCCTCTTTTTACAACTCCCCCCCCCCATGCGGGGGGTGGGGGGGGTCTACTGCGGACTGGCTTGAATCACGAACTGTGTGGCATCTTTTTTAAGGTCAGTGCTATTACTAGCCTCGGTTAAGGCATTTCTAAACGAATATAAGCTTTCTTGCATACTAGCTTTATCAGTTCCGCATTGTTTAATATTTTTATTTTGATTCTTCGCATAAAGGCTGGTTTCATTCTTAACCCTGGCATACAGGTTATCGCAGCGTTTTCTGAAATTCGACACGGTGCTCGCTGATTGAACTTCTGAAATAAGCTGCGCGACCTCGTTGCCAAGGCATTTAAGAACTTCCAAAGTTCCACCCGCACTCATACAAAGCGCCGAATCTATGGCATTCGCGCCCGGGTTGGCGGCTTCTGCCGCCTGCTGGTTCTGGTGGTTCAGAACGGCCTGCTGAACAATGGTTCTGATTTGCTTTGCGATGATGTCCAGCCTGTTGAACTGCTGGAACATCTCGCGGGTTATATTGCTCGCGCGGCGCGCAAGAAGCTCGGCGTCCGGCGCCGTCAGCGAAAGCGTTTGCACCCCAGAGGAACACATGGGTCCGTTCAATGCATGCACCGGGCAAATGGTGAATTCGGGATTTACTTCTTTGCAAGACCCGTCGCCCGGGTTGTTTTTGTCCGTGTCGCCCCACTTCTCTTTGCAAACGGTCTTTACGGTACTGCTTCCGCAACACGGATGCACCCATACCATGCTTTTGCTTGCGTTCATCTCTCTTCTATCCATGGCCGCCAGCGCCTGCCTCAAAGGCTCGGTATCGATTGCGGTTGCGTTCGCCCGGCGCCTGGCAATCATTCCCACATTGCTTGTCGCGCTCTTCGAAGCGCAGGCGACCATAAGGCCGTCGGACCTCTGCTGCCCCTGCGAAAATTCATTCAAAACTTCTTCGCCGGAATTCAGAATCCTTATAAGGTCGCCTTGTTTCGGAACATTTGTGGTATTCGGCTTGAAGTTTGTATTGGTGTAAAGCCCCCATCTTTCGCAAGAACTCTCCAACAGCATATAAACATTGTTGACATCCGCGCCAAGTGCCTGGCCCATGCTGATTACATCGTAAATGCGGTCGATAACTTCGTCGAAGGGCTGGAAGAACTTGTTGGCCTTCTCGCGGAAGGCGGCGACTCGGCGCACCTGCTGGCAGTTCTCGCCGCGGTAATCGCAGCCGGCGTAATCGAATGTCGTCTCCATGATTTTTTTAAGGGAAGCCAGCGCGCCGTTCATGCGGTCGATTTCGGACATGATTTGGCCGGACGCCTGGTCGCGCGCCAAAACTTCGGCCATAACCGGCGCGGCGGCGGGCATGGCGGCGGCCTGCTGAGCCTGCGCCTGTTGCGCGGCCATCATGTCTTCCATCATTTTCTGTTGCGCCGCGGCGGCCTGGGCCTGCTGTTCGGCCATCTGCTGTTGCATCTGCGCCATCTGTTGCTGCATGGCGGCGGTGTCCGCGCTTGCCTGGGCTTGCGCCTGCGCGGCGGCCGCGCTCGCGGCCTCGGACGCGGCTTTTTGTTGGGCGGCTACGCCCATGGAAACTATTTCAGCGGCAAGCGCGGACGGCAATTCGTCGAATTTCTCGCAACCGGGTGACATGGCGGATAAACATCCCTTGATAATGCTGGTCGTCATGGCATTGTCTGTGCAGCCTGCGGAACACTTGGGAACGACGCAGCGTTTCAGCATGGATTCGCAGTTGCGATAGTTTATTTCCGCGCCCGCGGCAGCCTCGGCCATCTCGACATGGGCGGTGCGTTGAGGCATGGCTTGATTGTTGTAGGCGTTGGCGTTCACTATGCCGGAACCTTTAAGGGAAGTAAGGTTTCCGCCGCCGCCCGCGATTGCCGGACCCGGCCCCGCAATCGGCGCCGCCATTGCACTGGACAACATAACAACTAGCGTCACCCCGGCGAAGGCCGGGGTCCATTGTATGAATCCGCATAAATTGCTGAACTTCCTAAAAATAGGCCCTCTCCTAAAATTCTCTCTTTCCCTAATTTTACCATATTCCCCCCCCATATTCAAACCTTAAATAACATTGTCATCCCGCGGCTTGACCGCGGGACCTCATCCTCATCCTGTTGATTCCAGCCAATTCTCTTGTTATAACCTGTTATAAACTTGACATTTGACTTCTGGACTGATAAAATTCAATCTCATAACCGGGGGGAAAAGGAAACCCTTCGTATATATCAACAAAAACAAAGGTAAATAAATGTCGAACACATTTGAAACAATGAAACAAGTCATAGTCGAAAAGCTGAACGCCAAGGCGGAAGACATCACGATGGAGAAATCCTTTCAACAGGATTTGGGCGCGGACAGCCTTGACTTGGTGGAATTGATTATGGAATTGGAAAGCAAGTGGAACATCACGATTCCGGACGAAGCGGCGGCAAAGCTGCTTACGGTCGGGGACGCGGTCCGCTACATCGACGCGAAAATCGCCGAGAAGAAGTAAAAAATAAATTAACTCCCCCCTTGCGGGGGAGTCGAAATTTTCAATGAAAATTTCGGTGGGGGGTTAAAATCCTCCACATTTTTTTATTTGAAAACCGTTTTTTGATGTCCTATAATTTAGCACCGATTAACAAATCAAAGGATTATGTAATGAACACGCGACGCGTAGTTATAACAGGAATGGGAATAGTTTCCCCGGTTGGTTCCGGCGTGGAACACGCCTGGAAGAACATTTTGGCCGGCAAATCCGGCATAAAACGGATAGAGGGCTTCCAAGTGGACGACCTTGCCAGCCAAATCGGCGGCGTGCCGGAAACTGGAACCGAGCCTGGGCAATACAACCAGGACGCGCTGCTTGACCCCGCGCTAAGCCGCAAGATGGACAAATGCGTCGCCTATGGCGTCGCCTGCGCGAACGAGGCAATCCGCGACGCAAAGCTCGAAAACCTTACCGACGAGCAAAAAGACCGCACGGGCGTTTTGATTGGCGCGGGAATCGGCGGCCTGCAAACGATATATGAAAACTGCGTCGCGTTGGAGAACAACGGCCCAAGACGGGTCTCGCCGTTCTTCATGCCAAAGGCGCTGATAAACATGATGTCGGGACAGGTCTCGATTATACACGGATTCAGGGGGCCGAACATGTCGATTGTCACGGCCTGCGCGACGGGCACGCACGCAATCGGCGACGCCGCAAGGATGATAATGCACGGCGACGCGGATGTTATGGTCGCCGGCGGAAGCGAGGCGGGAGTATGCAGAATCGGGGTCGCGGGCTTCGGCGTTATGCACGCGCTCTGCACGGCATACAACGACGCGCCGGAAAAGGGCAGCCGCCCGTGGGACAAGAACCGCGGAGGATTCGTGATTGCCGAAGGCGCGGGAATCCTTGTTTTGGAAGAATACGAGCACGCGAAAGCGCGCGGCGCGAAGATATACGGCGAGATTTTCGGATACGGAATGTCGGGCGACGCGCACCATATAACCGCGCCGGCCGAGGACGGCAACGGCGGCCGCCGCGCGATGGAAGCGGCCCTGCGCGACGCGAATCTGAAACCGGAAGACATCGGATATATAAACGCGCACGGCACCTCGACGCCGCTGGGCGACTTGGCGGAATTGGCGGCGGTGAAAACATTGTTCGCGGGAACGAATGTGTCGATGTCATCCACGAAATCGATGACGGGCCATCTCTTGGGCGCGGCCGGCGCGGTAGAGGCGATATTCAGCGCATTGGCGGTCAGGGACGGAATGCTTCCGCCGACGATTAACTTGGACGAGCCGGCGGATGAAGTCGGCGACCTTGACTTGGTTCCTCATGTCGCCAAGAAAAAAGACATCAAATACGCGCTGTCGAATTCGTTCGGTTTCGGCGGGACGAACGCGTCCATCATAATCGGAAAGGTCGATGCCTAAGAAAAAGAAAATTAAGAAAAAAATAATAAAAAAAATCAACTCCCCCATTGCGGGGGAGTCGAAACGCCTTTGGCGTTTCGGTGGGGGGTCGAAACGCAACATCCTCGCCCAATTCCTAATCGTTATCATCCTCGCAACCGGCTTTACCCTCGCGCGCTGGACATTTTTCAGCTCGCCGATTGCGGAAAAAACGCCGTTCAATGTCCCGGCGGGCGCGTCAATATCGAAAGTGGCCGCGGAATTGCGCGAACAAAATCTAATCAATAGCGGGATATTGTTCAAGGTATCGGTCCAGCTTTGGGGCGGCCGCATACAGTCGGGCCTTTACGACTTGAAGCCGGGCCAAAGCGTCTGGACGACCGCGCGTAATTTCGCCAAGGGCCGCATAGCCCTCACGATGATTACGATTCCCGAAGGGCTGACGGTGAAGCAAATCTATGAAATCGTCGGCAACCACCCGGAGCTGACCGGCCAAATAAGAACGCTTTATAATGACGGGGAATTGTTCCCGGAAACCTATGGATTCGCCAAGGGCGCGGATAGGAATCTTGTCCTTAACGCAATGGCGGATAAAATGTCGGCGACGCGCGCGAAATATGAGAACAGCCTGCCGGAACCGATACAAAACTGGACGGAATTGCTATCCTTGGCGGCCATAATACAAAAAGAAACAAGGGTCTTGTCGGAAATGCCGCGCGTGGCGGGGGTGTATGTGAACCGCCTGAAAAAAGGCATGAAGTTGCAGGCGGACCCGACTGTCGTCTATGCGATAACGGGCGGCTGGGGCCACATGCAGGGCCGCGGGATTACAAGGAAGCACCTTGAAACCGACAGCCTGTATAATACTTATAAATACAAAGGGCTTCCGCCGACGCCGATTGCGAATCCCGGAATCCATGCTATAATGGCTGCTCTGAACCCGGAACAGCATGATTATTTTTACTTCGTGGCGGATGGAAGCGGGGGGCATATATTCGCCGAAACATACGAGGAGCACCAGGTTAACCACGCGAATTGGAGAGAGATTCGTAGGGAAATGAACAACAAATAGCCTTGTCATCCTCGGGCTTGACCCGAGGACCCAGGTTATAACTGTCGCCGCCAGGCGACTCAAATCAAGAGGTCTCTCATGCTCACCAAGCCCCAACTTATAGACAGGATGAATCCTGCGTTTTCAAGATATTCCCTTTACATACACAATCTTGACCCGGAGCTTATCGGCGCGGACTCGATTGATTTGCGCATAGTGGACCATATAAAGATTTACAAGAATTCCCTGCCCGAAGGCGTGCGTCCGTGGCTTCCGAAAAAGGAAGGCGTGGAATATACGGAAATGGACTGGTATGAATCGCACGGCGACTATGTGAAGGATTGCAACCGTCCGGCGCATTATTGCATAAGCCCGAAATACGCGCTCGACCCAAAAACCCGGAAGGAGCGCGAAACGATTGAAACGAAAATCCCGGAATCGGGGCTTTATATAAGGCCGGGCGTTTTTTATCTAAGCTCGATATACGAATATGTGGCGATGAGGAATATAACGGGATTGCTCGAAGGTCTTTCCACCCGCGGCCGCGACAGCCTGTTCATCCACTACACCGCGCCGTTCATACACAGCGGCCAGGGCTGGGATTCGGAGAAAGACGCGCCGTTCAACGGCAAGGGAACGCAGCTTACGCTTGAAATGTCCTGCACTGTCCCGACGGTTTTGTATCCGTTCAAGCCGATAGCGCAGATGTATTTCTTCGACACGGAATTGGATGTCTTGAACCACCTCTACAACGGCCGCTATAACAAGCAGGAAGGCGCGACCATCGCGCTTGACAGCAACAAGGCGGCGACGCGCTAGGAATACCGCCTCATTGAATCGTTGACCCGTTTTCCGCACCCTCCTTTTATCCAACCAAAGGAGGGGATGAATGGAACCGGCAAAAATACTTCAAGAAATAAGGAATATCGCGGACAACCAGGCGTTGCTTAACGAAGAGGCGATGTCGTGCGCGCAGAAAATCAATCTGAACGGCTTGAAAAGGATGCACCGCCACCTGGCGAAGAAATTCCAATGCCATGGAATATGCGTTGCGAATTTCGCGATGGATTTGGGAATGGACATCAAAAAACCGGGGGCCAAGGGCGGCTATGTCATGAAGGACTTGAAGGACCACCTGACTAAATTCTCGGCGCTGCTGGAAAAGGATATAGCAAGCCTTAAAAGCCTGAACGGCGAATTCATAAAGGTGAACGGGATGGAGTTCAAGGAAGGCGTGTGCATGCAGGAATGCCTTGTGAAGAAATGGTCGAAGGTGAAGTTCCGCTGGCTGCCAAGGTTCGAGTTCACGAAATGGGACGCGATGGATATAATGAATTGGGACAAATGGCTCCACGACAAAATCCGCTGCCTTGAAGAAGGAAAATAAAAATAAGCTCAAAAAATAATTATTGGCGTCGCGTTTTCGATGGATAATCGTCCGAGGACCAAGAAAAACCGACCGCCGTTGGCCTGTAACGCCGCCGCGGCGCGTCGGTTTTTCGAAGCGTCATTCGGCGATTAGACGCGAAAACGAAAAACGCCCATTTTATTTTTTGTCTTTCTCAAAACCTCGAAATCTTCACCAGCCTTATGTCGAAATCCCCAATCGGGGTCTCGATGATTTTTATATAAACGGGAACAATCCCTCCGCCGTCGATGTCGGAATAATAAACCCGAATCTTGGCGGCCCGCGCCTTCTTGCCCTTTTTTGCGAACTCGTGGTCGAAAGGGAAAGCCTTCTGCTTTTTTCCGGCGCGGTTTCGGACGGTAATGTCGCACCGCCGCTCTACGATTGGCTTGCCCTTGGACTTTATGCCCGAGTCCTTTCGGTCTCCCTTGTCGGAAGATTCGACCGTGAATCCCAACTTGTCCAAAAGCGAGTTGCTTGAAAAATTGCAGTTTCCCGCGTCGCCGATGGCATTGCCGACAAGAATCAAAATAACAAGGGGGTCGACGGCCTGCTCGTATATCTTGCCGTCGACTTCTTCCTTGGTTCCGTTGTAAGAGTATGCCGGACCGTCCGTAAAGTCGTGGACTTTTTCTTCCCCCTTCCCGTTGTCTTTGACGGAGCTGTTAAGGAAATAATCGGCCTCCATCCGTCCGTCTGAAATCCGGCCTGCGGATTTCAAGGATAGCTTCTCGTCAAGAACGCTCTTGAAAATTCCCGCGGCGCGAACGCTCATGGAAGTTTCGTATCTGTCGCCGTCGCGCATGAAATTGATTCTCACGCGACCGATGCGCGCGCGTGCTTTTATGCCCTCGAATTCAAGGGCAAACCCGTGCCGCGCAACCTGAACCTCGCCATTATTGTCATGGTGGGCTAGGACCCGACCATCCAGGTCGTAATTAATATCCTTTGTCGCCGCCGGAGCCAAAGCCGCGGCGATTTCGATTTCCTGCGCGGGCCTGAAATATACGAATGCCGCGCCAAGGGCGATAACGCAAACAACCCAAACCGGAAAATATTTGAATATCTTTTTCATACGACTCGTCATGCCGGCGTTGGTCGGCGTCTCAAATTGAATAATTCATTTTTGGTCGGGGCGACATGGTTCGAACATGCGACCTCTTGCACCCCATGCAAGCACTCTACCAGGCTGAGCTACGCCCCGACTTCCGGCAAGCATACCCGATTAAATACTTTTTGCAAATGTTTTTTGCAAATACCACTCCACGGTTTTCTTGATTCCCGTGTCGAAATTCTCGACGGCTTTCCAGCCAAGCTGTCCCTCTATTTTGGAGGCGTCGATGGCATATCGGAAATCATGTCCGGCCCTGTCTTTGACGAACTCTATCCGCCCCTTGCCAAGGATTTTGACGATGGCTTCCACGATTTGGATATTGTTCCGCTCGTTCCGCCCGCCGACATTGTAAGTATCGCCGGCGCGGCCCTTGTGGAATATCGTGTCGATTGCGCGCGCGTGGTCAAGGACATAAAGCCAGTCGCGGACATTCTGTCCGTTGCCGTAAATCGGGATGGGCTGGCCGGACAAGGCCTTTCTGATTATGGTGGGAATCAGTTTTTCGGAATGCTGCTTCGGGCCATAGTTGTTCGAGCAGTTTGAAATGGTGGCGTTAAGTCCGTAAGTTCGTTTCCATGCGCGCACCAGATGGTCGCTTGCGGCCTTCGACGCGGAATAAGGGCTGCTTGGGTCGTAAGGGGTCGTTTCGGTGAAAAGTCCGTCCGCCCCAAGGCTGCCGTAGACTTCGTCGGTGGACACATGATGAAAGCGGCATTGCTCGTATCGCCCCTTCCAATAATCCCGCGCGGCTTCAAGAAGGTTCAGGGTCCCGCCGACATTGGTTTCGGCGAATGCGCGCGGCCCGGAAATGGAGTTGTCGACATGGGACTCCGCGGCGAAGTGAATGACTCCGTCGATTTTCTTTTGGTGGAAGATTCGGTGAACTTCGTCTGCGTCGCGTATGTCGGCGTTTATGAATTCATAGTTTGGCCTTCCGTCCATCTCGGACAAATTTTCCAAGCTTCCGGCGTATGTAAGGCAGTCCATATTGAAAATTTTATAAGAATGCTCGGCGGCGAACCAAGGGATGAAGTTCGAGCCGATAAAGCCGCACCCGCCGGTTATAAGAATATTTTTCATTGCATGCCTCTTTTTTTATTTGTCATTCCACGGCGAGCGAAGCGAAGACCGGAGAATCCCGGCAATTATCTTCCTCCGTCGAATTCGGCGAACAAGGGCAGCAGTTTGTCCCTTTGGGAAAGTTTTTGATTTTTGGCCGGCACGCCCCAGTCTATGCCGATTTCCGGGCAGTTCCATCTGATTCCGCCCTCGGATTCCTTGTTGTAGATATTGTCGCATTTATAGGCGAAAACGGCGGTTTCCGAAAGGACGGAAAATCCGTGGGCGAACCCGCGCGGGATAAGCAGCTGCCGCTTGTTTTCGGACGAAAGCACGGCGGAAACGAACTTGCCGTAAGTCTTGGAATCCGGGCGAAGGTCGACGGCTATGTCCATGACCTCGCCGACCAGGACGCGGACAAGTTTTGCCTGCGCGAATTTTCCCTTCTGGAAATGAAGCCCGCGGATTGTGCCGTATTCCGAAAAGGATTGGTTGTCCTGGACCCAGTTGTATTCAAGGCCGAATTCCTTGAAATCTTCGGCGTTGTATGATTCGAAGAAATGCCCGCGGGCGTCCTCGAAAACGCGCGGCTCTATGACATAAACTCCGTCTATCTTTTTGCTTATGAAAGTGCAACCCATAATATACCTCTCAATTACCCCCATAATACCTTAATAAAACATTTTGTCAATCACTAAATAATCCCAAAAAATCCTTGGCGCAATCGCGTTTTCGAGAATAAATCGCCGAGGACCAAGAAAAACCGACCGACGCTGGCCTTATGCGCCGCCGCGGCGTGTCGGTTTTTCGCCGTGTCATTCGGAGATTTAGGCCGAAAACGAAAAATTGCGCTTGGATTTTTTGTCATTCCGTAATTATAATGCAAGCATGATAACCACCCTAACCCTTACCAATTTCCGCAACCACAAATCCACGCGCATAAAAACGCAGGGCGCGAAGCATATAATCCTGTTCGGCGCGAACGGTTCGGGCAAAACGAATATAATAGAGGCAATCTCGCTTCTGTCTGCGGGCGCGGGGCTGCGCCGCGCGGAAATGACCGACCTTCCTGCGTTCGAATCGGACGCGGGATTTGGAATCCATGCGGAGCTTGAATGCGGCAATACGGCGGCGACTGCGGCGGGAGCGGGCGACGCGCGGCGGGCGGTCAAAATCAACGGCCGGGATTCCAGCCTGGCGGAATTGCTTAAAATCATAAAGCCAATATGGCTGACCCCGCGCGAGGACGGCCTGTTCTACGGCGCGGCCGAAAACCGGCGCGCGTTCTTCGACCATCTAATCGCGGGATTCTCGCCGTCGCACGCGGGGCGGCTTGGGCGGCTGTCGAAACTAATATCGGAACGCGCGGCCGCGCTCCGTGCGGAGGCGGAACCCGGCTGGCTGAGCGCGATAGAGGAAAACCTTATGCAAACCGCGGCGGCGGTCGCGGCCGAGCGCGTGAAATATTGCGCGGAGCTGAACCACTTTTTCAATGCGGAGTCCGAATTCGGAAGAAACGCGATAACGGTTTCGGGCTGGCTTGAAGACAGAATCCTCGCGGGCGAGCCGATTTCCAAAATCGAAACGGACTATGCTGAATATCTGGCGGACAATCGGATTCTGATGTCGGACCGGCAAATATTCGACGGCCCGCAAAAATCGGATTTCAAGGTGCTTGGCATGGATTTGAACAGGCCGGCGCACCTGTGTTCGACGGGCCAGCAGAAGATGATTTTATTGTCGCTCGCATTAAGCCACGCGAAATTGCTGAGCGCATTGTTCGGGGTCTCGCCGGTTATATTGCTGGACGAAGTGGCGGCGCATCTGGACAATGACACCCGCGCGAAGCTGCTGGCCGAATTCGGAAAAACGAACTCGCAAATATGGATGACCGGGGTGTCGGCTTCGGCGTTTGCCAGTCTGCCGGAAGCGGTGTTTATCGAAATCGAAGACGGAGGGGTCAAAGAATGAGGCGCATAATCGGCATAGACCCGGGCCTTCGCCATACAGGCTGGGCTGTAATCGAAGCGGAGGGGAACAACCGGAAATATATCGCGTCCGGCGTAATCCATCCGAATGTCAAGGAAACCCTTCCTAATCGATTGCTGGAAATATTCGACGGGCTGCAAAAGGTGGCGCGGGAATTCGGCCCGACCCAGGCGGCGATAGAGATTACATTCGTGAACGAAAACCCGACGACGACGCTCTTGTTGGGCCACGCAAGGGCAGCGGCCATCACGGCATTGGCGACGGCGGGCCTCTGCGTCGCGGAATACGAGCCCACGCTCGTGAAGAAAGCCATAGTCGGAACGGGCCGCGCGGACAAGGAGCAAATTGCGAAAATGGTGTCGATTCTGATGCCGCTTGCGAAACCCAAGACTTCGGACGAAGCGGACGCGCTCGCAATCGCATTGACACACGCGAACACATCGGATATATTGACTCATTGTCATAGTCGGGCTGACTAGGGCTATCCGGGTAATAAGGAAGCAATGCTGAAAAAACTTCTCGCAATCTTCGGAATCATATTAATCGACCAACTGTCGAAAGGCTATCTCTTATACCTGCTGACCGGCCGGGTCCCGCTCGGCGGGCGGTTCTATGAATTGGTCCCCTTCCCTGTCATGTTCGCGGAAATAACAAGTTTCTTTAACTTGGTCTTCACTTGGAACCCTGGGACAAGTTTTTCCATGCTGCAAAGCGTGGGCGCGTCGGCGCCGCTTGTAATAATATTTGCGACAAGCGCGATTATCGGATACTTGGGCCATCGGCTTATAGCGAAAAACCCGCCAAGGCTGGAATCGCTCGCGCTTGCATTGATTGTTGGCGGCGCGGTTGCGAATCTGGTGGACAGGTTAAGGTTCGGCGCGGTTGTGGACTTTTTGGATTTCCATATCGGCGGCCTGCATTGGCCGGCATTTAACTTCGCGGATATATGTATCTCGCTGGGCATCGCCGTATTCGTTTATTCTTTAATCAAAGGACAACATCATGGTAAAAATATTAAATAACTCCCCCCTTGCGGGGGGGTCAAAACCCAAATTCTTGGAACTGGCGCTGCTGCTTGGAATATTCCTTGGCCTGAATTGGCTAATCATATCGTTCTTCATGCCGTCAAGCAAACCGCAGCCCGCGCAAATAAATAATGATGTCATCCCGCGGCTTGACCGCGGGACCTCGTCCGCTCCAATCGAAATAAAATCCGAAAACATCGAACTCACGCAAACGGGCGACCGCATATCGAATGTCCGATTGCTGAAATATCATGACGGCGCGAAGCCGGTGGAGCTTCTGGCGAACCCGGGCGAATTCATAGAGTTCGGACTGGTCGGCGGCGGCGAATTCACGAAGACGATTTCAATATCGGAAGACTATGTGATAAGCGTGCGGATTAAGTCGAAAGGGAACGCCGCGCCCTACGCGAGAATCGCAAGGGACGGCGGAAAAAAATCGAGCATGATGCTGATGACATCCGCGGGCGGCCTCGCCAATATCGATGGAAACACGAAGCGCGAAAGCTGGGGAAATATATCGGATAAAAGCGCGGTGTGGGGCGGCGGCGCGAATTCGTTCGTCGGGTTCGAGGACCAGTATTGGCAAACGCTTGTGCAAATTGATTCGGGCGTCCCGGGTCCGCGCACGCTCCGCATGAAGAACATCGGCGGCGACCGGTTCCAGGCGGATATATCGGCGGACGCGGCAAGCGACTTTACATTTAATATATATGCCGGGCCGAAATCGCAGAAAATCCTGAACGCGGCGAATCCGGCGATGCCGGGCGTCGCGCAAACAATCGACTACGGATGGTTTTCGTTCCTGTCGCGGCCTTTCCTTTGGTCGCTTACGGCGTTGCACGATTTGGTCGGGAACTATGGCCTCGCAATCATTATCCTTACCCTAATCATCCGTATTCTGATGATACCGCTTACGAAGAAATCGTATAAGTCGATGGCGGCGATGCAGAAAATGCAGCCGGAAATGCAAAGAATCCAAAAGCTGTATAAGGACGACCGCGCGCGCCTTCAACAGGAAATGATGAGGTTGTATCAGACGACGAAGGTCAGCCCGATGTCGGGGTGCCTGCCGATGTTGCTGCAAATCCCGATATTCTTCGCGCTATACCGCGCGCTGATTATCGCGGTCGAAATGCGGGATTCAAGTTTCCTGTGGATAAGGGATTTGGCGGCGGCGGACCCGACGAACATATTGAACCTGTTCGGCCTGTTGCCTTTCGCGCCGCCCTCGTTCTTGCCCGCAATCGGAATTCTGCCGATTCTGATGGGCGCGACAATGTGGCTTCAAATGAAAATGTCGTCGAACGCAAATGCGGCGACGCCGGGCATGGGCTTCATGAAGTGGATGCCGGTGGTGTTTGTGGTCCTGTTCGCGGGCCTGCCGGCTGGCCTTGTGTTGTATTGGACGGTGTCGAACATCTTCGGCATAGCGCAGCAGTATTACATCAAAAAATCCCTGCGCTAATCATTATTATTGACCTTTATAAAATTGTATTGTATAACCCAGCAATGCCGCCTTAGCTCAGCTGGTAGAGCACCTCATTCGTAATGAGGGGGTCGTAAGTTCGAATCTTATAGGCGGCACCACTATAAAAATGAAAACCGAACTTAACCGCATAGCCAAAACCATCGCCGCAAGCGGCATCGCCAGCCGGCGCGAGGCCGAACGCATGATAGAAGCGGGCCAAGTGCGCGTGAATGGAATCGTGATAACCAGCCCCGCGCTGAATGTGTCGCCGCGCGACCTGATAACAGTGAATGGACGGCGGGTGGAACCTGCGACGGAGCTGTCGCTGTTCATATACCACAAGCCCACGGGCCAAGTCGTGTCGCATAGCGACCCCGAAGGCCGCAAAACGGTGTTCGACGCATTGCCGAAAGAATACGGACGGCTTGTGTCAATCGGCAGATTGGATTTGAATTCGGAAGGCTTGCTGTTGCTTACGAACTCGGGGGAGTTCCAAAGATTTATGGAAAGCCCAAGCAATGAATTGGAAAGAATATATTCGGTCAGAACGCATGGCGTTCCGAACAAGGGCGACATGGAAAAATTGCGCAAAGGCATAACGGTGGACGGGATTAAATACGCGCCGATAACGCTGCGCGTGGATGACAAGACGGCGGGCAACGCGTGGTCGACGGTAATATTGCATGAAGGCAAGAACCGCGAAATAAGAAAAACTCTGAACAGCCTGGGAATGGAAGTGAGCCGGCTTATCCGCATATCCTACGCGGGCATAAAGCTCGGGAATTTGAAGCCTGGCGAAATCCGTCAAATCTCGGTCCCCTCCGACCTTTTATCCAAATTCAATTCATAATAAGGTTAGCTCCCCCCCATGCGGGGGAGCCAAAAACGGCTTCGCCGTTTTTGGTGGGGGGTCGAAAACCCATCGCCCCTACGCAGAGCCTTTCCCAACCAGTCACCCCGGCGAAGGCCGGGGTCCATTGTATAAATCCTTATTAAATTCCCCTCTTGGGAGGAGTCGCCGCGCCGTAGTCGTAGACGAAGGCGGGCCGGGGTGGGAATAAAAAAACCGCCCCCCTCGGGGCGACTTAAAACAAAACCCCCGTTTCCGGGGGATTTTTTCGTCCTTAATTTCTTTCTATTATCTACAACTATTCGTTGTCAAGTCTATGTTACCGGTCTGGCATTTACAAATATTATTGTTTGTTACAGGATTTTTACTACTATCAAGCTCTATCGACGCACCGGTCGGGCAAGTTATCAATCCGGATAAAGCAATCGTCGACACCGAGTTCAAACATTTTTCTATATCCGTTGTCGTAGTGATGGCATCGGTTGGAGTCCTTCGGCACGCGCCAGAGCCACTGGAAGAATTAAATTCGCTTGAATTCACCGCCAAGGCGCATGAGAAACCGATACTGCTGCATGCCGCGCGCATTGTGGAGAAGTTCGCTAAGTTTATATTGGACACGCTTCCGTAATATCCGCCGGACATTGATTGAATCTGTCTCTGATAGCACGATTTAAGGTCAGACACGCATTGAACTTGGAATTCGGTTATGAACTTGTCCTGGGCGCTGCGGATTTTGGGAAGTGCTTGAAGCAGATAATTTTTCACAACTTCATTGTTCGGGTCGAATGTAGTGGCTTCGTTGCCGCTGCGCGTGTATCTTTGGCATTGGTTCATGACTGCGGCGCAGAATCCCGCGCCCGCGTATCCATCCTTGCCTATATACCCGATTTTACTGGCCAATATCTGGACGACTTTTTCCGCTGATGGGTTCACTGCAAAGCCGCCGTCTGTCAACCGGCTGGGATTGAATGGCCAAATAGTTTCTTCTTTTCCATTGACTTTTTTTGTAGCCAACCCGGCAAGCACGGCGTAATCGGCACTACCGGAAGTTCCGCCCCACAATGTGTGCTGCATATATATAAGGTCGGCGCCGGGGACGACATCCTTTCCGTCGCTTGAAACGAATTGTCCTGTGCCGTCGATGCAGCGGACATAGTTTTTACCGCAAACGAAATCGTCGGTCATGCACTTGTCCATTTCCTGCACGCATTCTTTAAGGTCGAACAGGTTTTTGTTTTGGGCGACTTGGAAGCGGGCGCGTTCAAGCATGGTGCGCGCCTGGCGAAGCATGTTTGTGGCGGTTTCGATTCTTTCGTCCAGGTCGTCGCGGATATAAACGCATTGCTTTCCGATTTCGACATCGTATTTGGCTTGAATCATCTCGACATCGACTTTCTTCTTCTGGCATTCTTTAAGGACGAATTCGCACTTTTGCTTGGCGGCGTTATACAGGTCCTTGCCGGACATGTTCGCGATGTCGTTGAAGGTCTTCTTGGTTGTGTTTCCGAACAAGTCGCCGAAATCTCCGAAATCGGCCATGTCTATAAAGCTGCTTTGGAACGGGCTTTTGGTTTTCTGTGTTCCAATGTCCGCGATGTCGGGAAGCTCGACGCCCATCAGCAAATCGCGCAGCATGGTGCTTTGTCCGCCGCCTATGTCGGGGGACATCTGGTTCAAGGCCCGTTCGGCCTCGGTCTCCATGAAAAGGCTGTTGACTTCGTCGGTGGTCAGGCCAAGGTATTGAATGTTTCTGACGACATCTTGAAGCTCGATATTCACCTTTTTAAGGCGGTCGTCCATCTCTTTGTAATTTTCCGCGTTGGGGGAACAAGCGCAGCGGCCGAGAGTGTCGTTGACATTGGCGCAAATATCGTCCATGCAGCCGTAGAATTGCGCAAGGCATGAATCGTCGATTTGCATTTGTATTTCGGACCTTTCGTTTGCGATGTCCAGGGCGGTTTTCAGGCTTTCAAGCTCTTGCCTCTGCGCGGTGTGTTCGTCGATAAGCTGTTGTGCGGCGGAAGCGTTGGCATTGCGGGCGACCGAAGTGCGGGAAGATGTTATGGGCGAGCCTGTAAGGGCGGCTCGCGCGGCGACGGGCTGATTGGCCTGCGCGGCGGGCTCGTTCGATATTGCGGCGGCGGTGGGCGAAGTCCCGGCTACAAGCTGCGTTCCCGATTGAACGGCTCCGCGTCCCTGCTGGCTGGAACCGCGGGTCCCGACGGCGCGAGGGGCAGTCGCGCGCGGTGCCTGAACGGTTCCGCGAGCGGGAGCCGCGCTGCGCTGTTGAACTGTGCCTCGTTGTTGAACGGCCATCGGCACGGCGCTGCGTCCTTGAATATTTCTGTTCTGAACATTGCGGCCCTGCGGGCCGGTGGGGGCGAAATTGGGCTGGCGGCTGACGACTTGGCTTCCGCGCGCGCCCTGGTTTTGCTTGACGCTTGGGATGACGGCCCCGGCGCGTTGCGCGCCCGCTCCGCCCGGCACAACCACCGACGGCCTCGCCTCATTTTCATTTGTCATTCCCGCCGCACCATTGTCATACCCGGCTTGACCGGGTATCTCATCGTATATTTCCTCTTCCTCTGCATAGAACATGATGGGTTCGGACGCGGCGGGCAAAGCCAACGCCAGCGCACACGCGGAAACCAGCCAAAATCTAGAATTTAATACCTTCATTCTTCCTTTGTCATTCCGGCGAAGGCCGGAATAAGAGATTGTTCTGTTCCCATTATACCATTTCCCAATATTCTAAACAAGAACATTAATAAGCTATAAAAAATATTAGGCCGGTCGCGTTTTCGATGAATAATGCCCGAGGACCAAGAAAAATTGCCCGGCGTCTGGACACCTAAGTCCGCGACGGGCGATTTTTCGAAGTGTCATTCGGGTATTAGGCGCGAAAACGAAAAACCGGCCTTTATTTTTTATTCATACCTTAACGAATCAATCGGATTCAGCTTCGTCGCCTTAATCGCTGGAAACACGCCGGACGCAATACCGACTACCAAAGCTACGACGACGGAAATGATAACCGACCATAAACTCACGGGAACGGGGAACCCAAGAACGAACCGCCCGACGCCCTGCGTGATTACAACCCCCGACAGCAAACCTATAAAACTTCCCATGCTGGAAATCATGATGGACTCTGCAAGGAATTGAATCATGATGTGCCGTTCTTTTGCTCCGACGGCTTTTCGGATGCCGATTTCGCGCGTGCGCTCCATGACGGACACCAGCATCATGTTCATGATTCCGATGGAGCCGACCAAAAGGGACACCGACGCGATGGCGATTAACAGCATCTTCATAAAGCCTGTTACGGTGTTAAGGGTGTCCATGACCTGCTTCATGTTCATAATCTGGAAATCGTCCTGCTGGTCGTCTTTCAGCTTGTGGCGGTCGCGGAGAATCGCGGTAATCTGCTCGATAACGACATCGTTGTCCGAGCCTGAAATTGTTTTCAAAGCAATGGCCTGAACGGAATCTTGAAAATACCGGCCCGCGAAGCGTTTTTTAAGCGTGCTGAAAGGAATGATGACGGACTCGTCGGTGTTCCCGCCGAAACTTTCGCCGCGGGATTTCAAGACGCCGATTACGACGAAGGGAACATTGGAAATTCGAATGACTTGTCCGATGGGGTAATCGCCCATATCAAGCTCGCGCACAATCTTGGGGCCCAAAACGGCGACGGCGGATGAATTGCGGACGGCGGACATGTCGAAGAACGCGCCCTGCTCGACCTCCGCGCCGTTGACGGCAAGATAGTCTGGCCAAACGCCCATCATCTGGGCTGGCCAGTTTTTGTTTCCGAAAACAATCTGCGCGCTGGAAGATTGCTGCGGCGTAAGGGCGGTTATCTCGGGCAGCCGGCGCAAAACTTCGGCGTCTTGAATGGTAAGGGTCATGCGGTTTCCCTGGCGCACTCCGGCGGTCTGAACTTGGGCGGGGCGGATTACGATGGTGTTGGACCCAAGGGCCGAGAATTGGTCGTCGATTTGTTTCTGCACGGTCTCGCCGACGGCGACCATGATGACGACGGCCATGACGCCGATTATGATTCCCAAAACGGTAAGGAATGTTCGGGTCTTGTTTCCCGCGATGGAAATCCACGATTCCTTGAATATGTCCCCTATCGTCATTCCTTCTTCCTTTACTTTATATTCCTATCCGATTTCGGCATCTTACCGTCGTATGAAATCACGCCGTCCTTGATGTGAATCAAGCGCGAAGCATACTGCGCAATCTCGAATTCATGGGTAATCATGACGATTGTAATGCCCATCTCCTTGTTGAGTTTCTGGAAGAATTTTAGAATCTCGTTTCCCATCTTGGAATCAAGCGCGCCGGTGGGCTCGTCTGCAAGGATTAGTTTGGGCGAGCCTGCAAGGGCGCGCGCGATGGCGACTCTCTGGCGCATACCGCCGGAAAGTTGGTTGGGCAAATAGCGTTCGAACTTTTCAAGGCCGACCATATTCAACATCTCGCGCGCCAGCTTCGCGCGCTCGTCGTAATCCAAGCCGCGATACATGATGGGAAGCATGACATTGTCAAGGACATTGCGTTTGGTCAGAAGATTGAAGCTCTGGAAAACGAAGCCGATGTATTCGTTGCGGGCGACGGCCAGCTCGTCGGGCGTCATGTCTTCTATGGGAAGGCCGTATAGTTTATAAATTCCGCTGGTTGCGGTGTCCAAAGCTCCGATGATGTTCATAAGGGTCGATTTGCCGGAGCCGGACGGCCCCATGACGGCGACGAATTCGCCGGGCCTGACGCGGAAGGATATGTCAAAAAGGACTTTCTGCACGCCACCGCCATACAAGGGGAATTCCTTGTTGACCTTGTCCATGAAAATGACATCCGGCTCTGTCTTCTTCTGCATTTCTTATTCCCGTTCAACAACTCAAAAATTTTTGTCCCATCCTACCTCATCCCGCTCCTGCTGCCAAAACCACCTCCTCCTCCGCCTCCGCTGCCGCCGCCTCCGCCCATTCCGCCGCCTTTCGAGTTCGCCGCGGCCTGCCCGACCTTGCCCGTAATAATCCTGTCGCCCTTTTGCAGGCCGTCGGCGACGATTTCGGTTTCGATGTTGGTTACCATGCCTTTTTTATAAGGAATAAGAATGACCTTTCCATCGCGCAAAACGGCAAGTGTGTCTTTGGCGGTAAGTTCGCCGGTCTGCACGCGGTCGTCGTCGGAAATGCGGCCCAGGTCGCGCACAAGGAACGCGGAATTCGCGGCCTTCCAAACATCGTCCTTTTCTGAAACGGTGATGGTTACGAAGGCGGTCATGCCGGGCATGAGTTCAAGGCTGGAATTGTCGACATCGATTATGACGGTGTAGACGACGACATTCTGGGCGGTGCTTGGGGACAAGCGCACCTGGCGGACGAATCCCTCGAACGATTGGGCGGGATAAGCGTCGACGGTAAAGGAAACTTTTTGGCCTTGTTTTATGACGCCGATGTCGGCCTCGGAAATGCTGGTCGCAATCTGCATCTTGGACAGGTCCTCGGCGACTATGAAAAGGTCCGGGGTCTGCAAGCTGGCGGAAACGGTCTGGCCCTCGTCGACCTTGCGCGAGATGATGGTGCCGGACACGGGCGAACGGATTGTGGCGTATCCAAGATTGACTTCGGCGCGCTCGTGCTGGGACTTGGCGGAGTTATAGTCCTGCACAAGCGATTCCCAGTTGGCCTTGCTTTTGTCGAGTTCTGCGCGTGCGATGAATCCGTCGGAATAAAGTTTGCGGTCGCGGTCGTAATCGGCCTTGGCCAGGTCGCGCTGCGTCTGTGCGCGCTTGACGCGGGCGACCGCCTCGTCAAGCGAGGCCTGCAAGGCGGACTTGTCCAGTTCAAGAAGAATCTGGTCTTTCTGAACGACATCGTTATAGTCGACGAAAATGCGCTCGATGATTCCGGAAACTTGGGAACCGACATTGATGGTGTTGACTGGGGTGATTTCGCCGGTTGCGGTTACGACTTGAACAATGCGGCCGAATGACACGGGAACGCTCACCCATTTGGCGGCCTCGTCCTTGGGCTTCGCGGGCCACAGGGAATACCCGACAATCGCGGCCAAAACCAACGCCGCGCCCACCACCCACTTCATCTTAACCTGAAACCTTTTCTTCGGCTTCTCCATAACGGCAGAGCCTCCCCCCGCCGTCATGCCGACGGAGGTCGGCATCTCATTTTGTAAATTTCCTTTTTTAACTTTCTTCTTCATCTCTCGACCTCGCCAATCGCCAGCGCAAGCGCGTGCTTCTTGATGATTAAATCGTATCTGGCATAAACGGCCTGCCGTTCGGCGGACGCCAAATCGGATTGCGCGGTAAGCCAGTCAAGCATGGTGCTTCGCCCGACATTATACATTCCCGAAACGACGCGCTCGGACTCGCGCGCGCTGGAAAGCAGCGAGCGCGTGGATTCAAGCACGGCCAAAGCGGTGTTGTAATTCTGGAAAGCGTCCCACACATCGCGCTCTACCGAACGGGAAAGCGAGCGCTCGCGGAATTCGGACTGGTCGCGCTGCGCGCGCGCTGCGCGGGTCGCGTTGAAGTTGGAGAATCCGGCGAACAGCGGCATGGACACGCGGATTGAAATGCTGGAAGATTTCAGGTCGTTGTCGACATCGTAATCCTGGTTCGCGCTGGCGGAAACGCTTGGCAGGTTTTTAAGATATGAAGCATACATCTTGTAATCGGCGGAGTTCACATTCTCGCGCGCGGCGCGCAAATCCGGGCGCAGGTTCTTCGCGGTCTCGATAAGGCCCTCGATGTCGCGCGCTTCAAGTTCGGGTTCGGGCGTGGTGTCGTCGAGCTTGATGTCAAGCGAGGCCTCGAACGACATCATGTTCAGCAGGCGGCCTTTTGCGATTTTGGTCGCGCCCTCGCTCTTTTGCAGGTCGACGCGCTTTTGGGCAAGCTGGGTCTCGGCTTTCAGGCGGTCGGCTTTCGGGACGACGCCGGCCTTGAACTTTTTGTCGGCGGTATTGAAGGAATGCTCCGCGACTTTAAGCAGGTCGCGGTTGACCTTCTCGTCCGCGGCGGCCATAAGGGCGGTGTAATACGCGCTGATGATGTCGTAGACGAAGGTCTGAATGGTCGAATCGTAATCGAATCCGGCGGCGTTCCAGGCGGCGATTGCGGCGCCAAGGTCGGACTCTCGCTTGCCGAAGTCGAACAAAAGCCAGCTTGCGGTAAGTCCCGCGGTGGATGTGGGATTGTTTTGTATGCCGAAATATTCGTCGCTCCGCCATTGGCGGCGGCCCTCGGCGTTGACGGACGGCAGATAGCTGGAATAGCCCTGGTATTTCTGGAATTTTGCGGCGCGGACGGATTCATAGGCGGCGCGTGTGCCGTTGTTGCGGCAAAGCCCGAGTTCGACGGCGTCGGCCGCGGTAATCTTCCCCGGAAGCTCGGTCATGCCCGCACAATTATCTAAGTTCCCCTCCTGTGGAGGGGTGCCGCGAAGCGGCGGGGTGGTCTTTCCGGCGTAAGCCGGTATTACATCCGCCAGTAAAGCGAATCCCATCATAAAACCAAAAATTTTCCCCATTCTCTCCATGCGGCCCAGCCTAACCCATATATAATATTAAATCAATCAAAAAACTATCCTATCCGCCCTTCTGCCTTCTTCCTTCTTACTTCTTCCTTTTTTCGCCCTTTTTCACCTTGACTTTTCACCAAGTCGGATATATTCTTATCAATCTCATTAAAAGGATGCGAACTATGTCATTTGCAATATTCCAAACAGGCGGAAAGCAATACCGCGCGAAAGTCGGCGATGTGGTGCGGGTCGAAAAGCTGGACGCGGACAAAACCGTTGAATTTACGGAAGTTCTGCTGGTCGGGGACAAAATCGGCGACCCGTTGGTAAAGGGCGCGAAGGTAATCGCGGAAGTAATCGCGCAGGACAAGGCGGACAAGGTTCTTGTGTTCAAGAAGAAACGCCGCCAGAACTACCGCCGGACGAAGGGTCATCAACAGCAGATAACTGTCTGCCGGATAAAGGAAATCAAAGCCTAACCCAACTCCCCCCTTGCGGGGGAGTCTGCGGCAAAGCCGCAGGTGGGGGGGGGTCAAAAATAAAGAGGTAAAAACATGGCACATAAGAAAGCCGGAAGCGCGACAACCAACGGCCGCGACTCTGCCGGAAGAAGACTCGGGGTAAAAAAGGGCGGCATGCAAAAGGTCGTATCCGGGAATATAATCGTGCGCCAGCGCGGAACGAAAGCGCACCCTGGCTTGAATGTTAAAATGGGCCGGGACCATACGATATTCGCGACGACAAGCGGCCATGTCTCGTTCAAGAAAGGAACGGGCGGCCGCACGACCGTCTCGGTCGTCGCCGACTAATCCGCATTGTCATTCCCCGGCTTGACCGGGGAATCTCGGCAAAAAACTTGCACCCGTAGCTCAACTGGATAAAGCGTCTGACTACGGATCAGAAGACTGAGGGTTCGAATCCTTCCGGGTGCGCCAAATTAGAAAATGGTCCTTCTGGACCATTTTTAATTTGCGCATTTGTAAGTTTCGAACCCGACCAGCCGCAAAAGCGAACCTTCTCTCCGCCGTCATGCCAGCGAAAGCTGGAATCCAGTAATAAATCCTGCGTTAGCAGGTAATAATCCGTCGCCTTTGGTGACTCCGCCCTTCTTCCTTTTTCCCTTGCCCCGCCCCCTCATAAAATTGCATAATGAACCCGAAGGAAAAGGAAAGGAGAAACGCGCATGAAGAAATTGAAAGCATTCGGAATAATCGGTATGACCGCGGCGCTGTTCGCGTGCAGCGACAGCGAAGCTCGCCCTGCGCAAATGGGCGACACGGTTATTATCGACTTCGTGGGCTCGATGAACGGCCAGGAATTCGCGGGCGGGCGGGGCGAATCGTATCCGCTTATGCTTGGCAGCAACGCGTTTGTGCCGGGGTTCGAATCGCAAATCGTGGGCATGCGCCCCGGGGATACGAAGAATATAAATATAACTTTTCCCGCGAATTATTATCCGGAGCTTGCGGGCAAACCAGCAACATTCAAAGTATCCTTGAAACAAGTGAAATAAATAAAAAACCCGGCGAAAGCCGGGTTTTTCCTTTTGTCATGCCGAGGAAGCTCGGCATCTCAAATTGTAAAAAATCAATTGTCATTCCCCGGCTTGACCGGAGAATCTCGGCCGCAAAGCGTGCGGGCCACCGCCGCTTAATAAAGCTAAAAAATCCTTAGCGGAAACGCAATTTCGATGGATAATTTAATAAACTCAAAAAACATTAGCCGGGTCGCGACACCGAGGATAATTTAATAAACTAAAAAATCCGTAGTTCGGTCGCAAAATCGAGGGTAGATTTTCGAGGAACAAGAAAAACCGCCCGGCGTCTGGACTGAGGTGTCCGCGCCGGGCGGTTTTTCGCAGTTAATCGGAAATATAGACCGATTTTGAAATACCGAACTTGGATTTTTTTCAGTATCCGTAGCATGCGTTGGGGCCGGAAGTGGGCCATCCGTAGTCCGCGCATTTCTGCTGCGATTGCGACATATAGTCGTCGAAGTTCAGACAGCTCTTTATATCCTTGACGCCTTCGCGCTCGTGGCAGTTCACAAGGGCGGCGAAATCGTAGATTATTTTGTTCGCGTATATTTTCGGGAAGGCGTCGGCCGCGCGGGATTCGCCGACGCAAAGCATTGCGACGATAAGGCCGCCGAATACGCTGAGAAAATGTCTTGCCTGTTTCGCCATGTCTTCTACTTTGGTTTCCTGTGCGTTATCGCTATGTTGCAAATCTTGTTGATACCGTCGGGCTTCCCGCCGATGTCCTCGCAGATTCTCTTGCTGGCCTCGTCGGAAAGCCAGCATCGGCCCTTATACCAAACGATTCCCTTGCCGCCTGCGTCGCAGTCGTATTTGTTTCGAACGCATTTGTTTCCAATCCACGGGAAGCCGAACTTTTCGCATTGCTCTCTGTTGGGGGCGTTGCAAATGTTTCCGTTCTTGATGTCGCCCTCCGAAGGCGTCGACGCCTTGGCGGTCGCGGCCTCGAAGTTTCCGCAGTAATAATCGAACGAAACGCAGGCGCGCGGAATCGGTCCCCTCCATTCCGGGTCGGCGTCGACCTCTTTCTTTTGTGCGCGGAATGTGTCGCGCGCGCGCTGCTGGAATTCGTTGAGCGCGCCTTCGCGGTCAATCCAATACAAGCCGGCTTTTTCGCAATCGACTTGGTTCATTATGCAAACGCCTTCCTTGGAGCTGTCTGGCTGGTGCCAGTGTCCGCCCTTTTCGTCCTCGCAGTATCGGACTTGAAGCGCGCTCTGTCGGTCGAGAAGCAGGCCTTTGAGAAGTCCGTCGTCTCCGCCGTAAATGGCCTCGCAGGCGCGCTGAATGTCCTTGCATGATTCAAGCCCGGCAAGGCTTCCGGCCTGGGTTTTGACTTCCACGCCTTTTTCGGTCGCGGTTTTTTCCTTGGTTCCGCCCTCTGTGATTTTCGACATCTCGCTCGACTGCTTCTCGTTGCATTCGACAAGTTTGGTCAGGCAGTTGTCTTTGACTTCCTCGACTTTGCGCGCCTGCGCCTGAATGATTTCCATAAGCGCGCGGGAAAGGGATTCCTTCCAGACGACATCGGCCTCCTGCTCGCATTTTCTAAGGGAATCTCCGGCGAAGTTTTTCTTGCCTTGAAGGAATTCGACGAACTTGCTGCTGGCGTTGGCTTCAAGAAGGGTCTGGTTTCCGCTGCCGAAGGTCAGAAGGCTGGTTATTCCGGTCTGTTCGTCGGCGAATTTTTCGGTGTAAATCGGCTCGCCCTGCTGGTTGATGAATTGGCCGGTGAAGTCCAGGCACCGTCCCCAGTTCGCGCCGCAGACGGCGTCGGTGCGGAAATCGTTCAGGACATTGCCAAGGCATTCCACCGCCGTTTGGGAATTCCTGTTTTCAAAGTCGGACAGGCGTTCGTTCATCATGGCAAGGTTGGCCTCGCGGATTTTGTCTTTAAGTCCCTGGCGCATCTTGTCGATTGCGGCTTGGAACTTCTGGCAGTCGGCGTCCACCGTAAGTGAATAAGCGGAAACGACCATGGCGATGTTGGTTCCCTTGCAGGTTTCCTTGGTCATCTGCTGGCATTGTCCGTTGACGGCGGTGAAAAGCGCGCGGCCTCGAACATTCTCGCCGACGGCGCCTTCGGTGGCGGACCCGCCGCTCCAAATATCGTCCACATCCATCGAGAATGTAGTGCCGCCAAGCGAATCCAGTTTGCTGGATTTTTTACCGGCGTTGCCCGCGCCAAGGCTGCCCAGGATGTCGTTGAGTTTTTGGGCGTTTGCGGATTCGTCGGTCTTTCCCTCGGCTGCTCGCTCGCCTTCGGTCCCTTCAAGCACGGCGTTGACTTCTCTCTCGGTCATCTGAATCATGTTAAGGTTCATCGCGCCGAAATCCTGCAAGGAGTTCTCGGCGGATTCAAGGGCTTCCTTTTGCGCGGCCAGGTCCAGGTATTTGTCGGAACAAATGCACTTTTTGTAAGTGTCGCTGGCGTTGGCGCAGAACTGGTCCATGCATTCCGAGTATGAATCCTTGCAGGCTCCGTAATCGCTGGCGGCGGCTTCGGCGGCTCGGCCGATGCGGCGTCCGTCAATCGGCGCGCCGAGTTTTCCGATTTGTCGTCCGCGGTTTGTCGCGGCGCGCGCGGCGGCGGGATTGGCGTGTCCGCGAACGGTCGCGCTGCGGGAAATTGCGGCGGCGCGGCTGACCGTCGCGGCGGAGTGCGTCGCGGCGATGGGCGATTGAACGACTGCGGCGCGGGAAATGTTTGTGGGCCGTGCGGCGGCGGGGGCGCGGTTTGACGCGGCGACGCGGGCGGCGGCGGGACTCGTGATTGGCGCGGCGGCGCGGCTTGCGGCGGCCCTTGTCTCGGCGCGCGGCGAAGCTCGTTCAGGACTTGAAGGCGCGACGCGCGGCGACGCGGCGAAAACCGGCGCAGAAAGAGTAAGCGCGGCAAAAATCGCAAAAGCGAATTTATTCATTAATGCATTATAGCATATTCGCGGCTGAAATTATAAGGGAAAAGGCGCTATGCGCCGAACTGCATGATGGCGGAAAAAGTAGCTTCCGAAACCGTTTCGCCATTGACGCGCGCGCATCCGTGGAACTTGTAAAGCGTCAGCTTGTTCATGATAAGGTTCACTTCCAGTTCAAGAACATCGCCCGGGCAAACCAGCTTGGTGAATTTGCAGTTTTCGATTTTGGTGAAATACCCCGCGCCGCGCTGGTTCGGGAACTTCTCCATCATGGCGTTAAGCGCGACAAGGCATGCCGTCTGCGCAAGTGCTTCGACCTGAATCACGCCCGGCATGACGGGGTTGCCCGGGAAGTGTCCGGCGCACCAGAACTCGTCGTCGCGGACGAAATGCACGGCCCTGCCCGAGGTTTTTGTGATTTCGGTCGCCTCGTCCAAAAGCAGCATGACGCCGCGGTGCGGTATGACTTTTTCTATGTCTTTTTTTGTAAATTTCTTGGACATTTTCTTGGCCCTTATTGAAAATTCTAACAAATTATAACCAATCGCGAACGGATGTCAAGCCCAAGTCTGACCTTGACTTTTCGCGCGCCGTGGGCGATAATTCACTCACGGGGATTTGAGAGAGTTTGAAACAACAAACCAAAGGTCGTTAAAATGGCGAAACCCCAAATCAAACCCGATTTCGATTTCATACCCCTTCCGTTGCTGAATGTCGGCAAAGTCCGCGAGACTTACAAGGCGGACGACAAATATCTTTTAATCGTCACGACCGACCGAATCTCGGCCCTGGATGTCGTCTTGAAGTCCAAGATTCCTGGCAAGGGCATAGTCCTGAATCAAATGTCGAATTTCTGGATGGAAAAGCTTGCGCCGAATTCGAACCATATCGTGGACAAGGATATTGAAAGCATAGCGCGCGGCATCCCGGCCTTGAAGCCCGTGTCACAGCGGCTGAAAAACCGCGCGATATTGGTTAAGAAATTGGATATGTTCCCGCTGGAATGTATCGTTCGCGGCTATTTCACTGGCAGCGTCGTGAAAAAATACAACGAGGACAACAACGGCATGCTGATGGGCCACGATGTGGGCAAGGGCCTCGTGAACTGGCAGAAATTCCCCAAGGGCGCGATTTATACGCCGTCGACCAAGGCGGAACTGGGCCTTCATGACGAGAATATAACGGTCGCGCAAGCGGGCGAAATCCTGAATCAAAACGGCTATGCCGGATTCGGTCCGGGGATAGAGCTTGTCTCGCTTAAACTGTTCAAGGACGCCAGCGAATACGCGCTCGGCAAAGGCATAGTCCTGATTGATACGAAGGTGGAGCTTGGACGGGAAGACGAAAATATTATCCTTGGGGACGAGGCTTTCACTCCGGATTCATCCCGCTTCGTCGCAAGCGACGAATACGAGAAGGCCTTCGCCGAAAAGCGCGACCCTGCCAGCTTGGACAAGGAGCCGGTGCGCCGTCTTGTACGCGCGATGAAGAAAAACTATGAAGGCGAGCTTCCGCAGCAGGAGCTTGTCCTTGCGGACGAAGATATAAAGAACACGGTCGCGGGATATACCGATGTGTATTTCAATCTTGTGGGCGAGGATTACAATCTTTCAGCCGCGCGCCAGCTTTACGCCATCCGCTCCGAAACCGGCGTCAAATCCCGGTAAAACATCTTGTCATGTTCGGGCTCCGACCCGACCATCTAGGTAATAAGAAAATCGGCCGCTTTCGCGGCCGATTCCTAATTATCACTCCGGCTTGACCGCCCGTTTAAGGAAAGCGTGCATCCGCAAGAACTCGTTCGCGGGGACGGCGGGGAATCCCAGCAGTTTCGCTCCGGCCGGGACATTCTTGGTCGGGCATGAATTCGTGCCGACCTCCGCGTCGTCGCCGATGGCAATCTTGTTGACCGCGCCGGCCTGTCCGCCGAATTTGGCGCGGTCGCCGACAACCGTGCCGCCCGCGAATCCCGACTGCCCTGCGGCGAAGCATTCCTTTCCGAAAACGACATTATGCCCGACCATGACAAGGCTGTCGAACTTGGTGCCTTCGCCGACAACGGTGTCGGCCATGACGCCGCGGTCGACGACGCTGTTCGCGCCGACATCGACCCGGTCGCCCAAAACCACGCGGCCAAGGTGCGGAATGGGCGTGTTCTTGCCGTCGACGATGGAATATCCGAATCCGTGTTTGCCGACGGACGCGCCGTTCTGGATTTCGCAGTCCGCGCCGCAGGTTGTGTTCATGACATAGGCGAAGGGGCGGATGACGGTGCCGCGTCCGATGACGCTGCGTCCGCCGATGTATGCGCACGATTCGATTTCGACATCCGGCTCGATGACGCAGCCCGGTTCGATAACGGCGTTCGGTCCGATGAAAACGGACTTCTTGTCGCGGAAGAAAACGCCGCGGGCAATCTTCGCGCTTCGGTCGATTCCGCGCCGTTTTTTCGGGGCGAAAATGATTTCCATGATTTTGATGACATCTCGGCGCGGACTGTCGGATATTACAAGTGTGGCCCCTTTGGGCGCGTCGCATACCTGCTCGGGCTGCAAGAGAATGACGGAAGCCTTGGTGTTGCGAAGAACCTCGATGGGAAGAACCTTGCCCGCGGTGGAAGTCTTCTCGGTGGAATAGAACGAAGCCTGCCCCGGATTGGCGTCTGCGATTGGCGCAAGGCCCGTTATCAATTCGTCGCGGTTCCCGCGGACTTCCAAACCCAGCTTGTCGGCGACTTCGCCTGCGGTGAGTTTGACGGACGCCTTCGGCGCAAAGAATCGTGCCATAAGTCTTTTCAGCATGGGAGTTCCTTTTTTTATGATTATAATATACTGGGATTCTCGGGTCAAGCCCGACCTCCACAGTCATTCCAGCTCCCCCGCCGTCATGCCAGCGAAGGCTGGCATCCAGTAATAAATCCTGCGTTAGCAGGTAAATAACTCAAAAAACATCGGCGGACTCACGACGCCGAGGGGAAATCGCGCAATACCAAGCAAACCCGACCGCCGTCTGGACTTGGCGGTCCGCGGCGCGTCGGGTTTGCGAAGGTAGTGGGTGATTTGACCCGGCGAACGGAAAAGTCCGCCATGTTTTTTGTCCGCTTATTTTTTGTCCTTATATCTGGCCCAAGGAAGCCTCTAAGGACTCTTTGCGCTCGAAGTCGCCTATAACTTCGGCCAAAACGATTGCCCCAACAAGGTCCTCGCGCGCGCCGTCCGCGTCGCCAAGGCGCAGCTTGATTGCGGCGCGCTTTTCGAACGCTTCCATGGCCAAAGTCGCGGACGCGACTTTTTCCTCTTCGTCGTCCATGCGGCCGATTGCGGCGGCGACGCTTTTGATTACCTCGTCGAAGTCGCGGACCGCCCCGGCGAAATCGCCAAGCCCCATCTTCGCGTCGGCGCGGCCGGAAATATCGGGGAAATCAAGGCGGCCCAGGTTGCGCGCAAAGCTGCTGGCCATGGTGAAGTCGTGTATCGCGTCGGTCCAGTTCTTCCGCCAAAGGTTCAGCTGGGCGCGCTTGCGGTAAAGGTCGTCGGCGTATATGTTGGCGTTCTCGTCGGGATAGTTTTGATATGAATTGATGGCGGCGTTTATGCTGTCCATCGCGCCGACAAGGTCGCCCAGCTTGACTTGCAGAACGGACTTGTCGAACCAAGACATCGCCAGGTTCTCGTCGATTTTAAGGGCGGTGTCGAACGATTCCATCGCGCCCGCGTAATCGGTCTTCTGGAACAGGGCCTCGCCGCGATAAACATAGGACGGCGCGAAAGTCGGGAACAAGGCGATTGCGGAATTGAAATCGGCCAGCGCAAGGTCGGCCTTTCCGGCTTTAAGCAGTTCGACGCCGGACAGGATGTATTCCTGGGCCTTCTGCTGTTTTTGTTCGTCGGACAGGACGACGGCGTTCGCGACGACGGCCATGCTGGTGTCGATTTCGGGAACTATGACGACTGGTTCCTCGGCAAGCTGCGCGCCCTTTTTCTCCTGGAATTTTTCGGCGATGTGCTTCGCGGCGTTCCTCGGGAACATGGGCTTGTGGAAATTGACAAGGGTGTATCCGACGGCGATTATGAACGCGCCCATCAGAAGCCACAGCAGGAAACGCGCGCGGGACGGCCTGGGTTTGGATTCCTTTTTGACCTTGTCGCTTTCTGGCGCGGGCAAATGCGCGTCCTTTTCCAATTTGGCCGGAGCTAGTTTTTCCGCGGATTTCACGGTTAATTTTGATTTTGGCATATTTATTCCCTCTTCTCGGAATTGATTATAAGATTTTGGTTTTTGCAAGGCAAGGGATATTTTTTCGTATTGCCAAGCGGCGGGATTTCTGATAGAATAAAGGGACAAAATAAAAGGAGCATAAAAATGGCAAACCAAGCACCTGTTAAACAGAAAGGCAAAAGCAAAAAAATAGTTATAATCGCGGCTGCGGTCGCGGTGGTCGCGGCGGGGATTGGCGTCTTCGCCATCGGCGGCATGAAGCGCAACATCTCGGCCGAGCATGCGGTGGCGGACGCGTCCGCGCTCTCGGTGTCTGCGGCGGACCTGCGCATAGCGGTCGTCAGAATGGACGACATCCAAAAGAGCGCGAAAATCCTGGCGGATTTGCGGAAACAGCGCGAAAGCCTGGAAAGCGACTTGAAGTCGGACCTTGAAAGGAAGCAGAAGAAATTGGAATCGGAAAAGAAAGCCATCGAAAGCCAGCAGGGAATCCTGTCGCGCGAAGCGTTGCAGCAGCGCGTGGTGGAATACCAAAGAACGGTCGGCGAATTCCAAAAGGAAATAGCCGAGCGCGCCCAGGCCATCGACGCTTCGTTCCAAGCTGCGCTGCTTGAAATCCAGGAAAAGCATCTGGACCCTGTAATCGACGCGCTCGCGGCGAAGAAAGGCCTGGACCTTATAATGGACGCCAGGTTCACCCGCGTGGTCAGCAAAGCGCCGGGGCTTGATATAACGAACGAAATCATAGCCGCGCTTGACAAGAAAGCCACCAAGTTCAACCTGAAAGTAAAATAATAAAATCAGCTCCCCCCTTGCGGGGGAGCCAAAACCGCAAAGCGGTTTTGGTGGGGGGTCAGAAACTTGAACCTTAAACTTGTCTCTTTCCTAGGAATTATTGCCGTCCTCGGCATGGGCTGCTCGTCGTCCGAAAAGCCCGTCGCCGAGCAGCCGGCGGAAGAGGAAGCCGCGGAATGCCCGGCTGTCCCGCGCGACTTGGTAATCAATCTTGATATAGAAATCGAAGACGACGAGGACGGCGAATGGGAGCCCGTTGCGGCCGGTCCGCTCCGCGCCGGGCGACTCGGCGCGTTCGACGACGCGCTGGCCGAAATGATGGCGGGCCATCCCGCGCCGACATTTCCGAATCCTTTCACCCATGTCCAGAACAATTATCTGTTCGAGAACAAGGTCGTCGTAATCGGCGACTTGGAATCCTATGGGAAACTGCATTGCGGCGGGCCGGTCGGACGGGGCCGTTGCCCGCATGGGACGCAAAAGGAATGCGCGGTATGGAACAAAAAGCCGCCGGTGCGCGCGACGACGCAAATCCGCGGGCATGGCGTGGACCAGCGGCAGATGTGCATAATAATAACGGAATTGAAGAACCGCCGAAGCCTTCCCGTCGGCAGCGAATCGGGCCGGGTGCTGATAGGCGCGCATAGGAACCTTTTGACGGCGGGAAAGAAGTGCTGCACTAATTCGCTTGGGAACGCGTTGCGCGATATGGGCGCGTCGCAGCTCGATGTCCGCGCGGTCATGAGCGACGACGAGAATGTGTTCCACTTCACGGACAGATGCCTTGTGATGTCGGACGAGGAGATACAAACGATTTCAGGCGGCGGCCAGCTGGCGGCGGCGATGACGACGGCGCAGCAGACTTGTTTCAGCGGAGCGTCGGGAATTAATTTCAAGAAAATGCTGACGCCGTTCATGCAGTTGTTCAATACCGCGCCCGAACTCAGGCAGTTGCCGTTGGATTACGATTATACGGCTCCGAACGGGAATACGACCCGCGTATCGATTACGCACGATGTCCTGACCCTCGCCCCCCGCCTCTAATATTTGGACTTTTATTTTTTATCGAATTCCAAAAACTCGACCTTGACCTTCTTCATCCCGGCGTCCCGGAAGGCGACGGTCGCAATATCTCCGTCTAATTGAATAACGACGCCCCTGCCCAATTCCTCGTGCGCGACCATCCGGCCGATAAAGGGGGAACTCCCCCCTTGCGGGAAAGTCGAAAAATCGCCGCGCGATTTTTCGGTGGGGGGTGCCATGCGGGCGTCGGTCGGCATCTCAGATTGTATATATCCTTTGTTAAACCCGACCCTATCCGCAAACCTTTCCTCTATCTCGTCGATGAACATGCTGGGCCTGGGATTAATCCGCTGCCCGAACAAAAGGCGCGAACCCGACAGGGAAATGACCGCGCGCCTAATCGCGCGCGTGATGGCGACATAAGCCAATCGCCGCTCTTCTTCCAAAGCCGCCGCTCCGAATTCGCCCAAAGCGCGCTCGTTCGGAAAAATTCCCTCTTCCCAAGCCGGCAGAAAAACATTCTTGAATTCCAAACCCTTTGCGGCGTGCATGGTCATGACGGACACGGCGTCGCCGGAAACGCCGTCTTCGTCGTTGCTGGTGTAAAGCGCGACCTGTTCAAGGAAATCTTCCAATGAAGAATACCCGTCTTTAAGCGTCCCGATTAAATCGCGGATTCGGTCAAGTCGTTCCTTTGCGTCAAGCTCTTTTGATTCGTTCCACATTTTGATATAACCCGCGCGGTCCAGCAAAGCCTGGAAAACTTCGGCGGGCGGCGCGCTGTCCGCCATGTCGCGCGCCTCGGAGAAAATCTTTGCGAATTCTGCCGCGCCTTTCGCCATGCGCGGTGGCAAAGGCATGGAATGAAGCGCGTCCAATAAAGACAAATGGTTCGCGCGGGCATAGTCGCGGACTTGGGCCAAAGCTGCGTCGCCAAGGCTTCGTTTCGGCGTGTTGAATATGCGCGCGAAGGCGACATCGTCGAAAGGATATGCCAGCAGTCGCGCATAGGCGATTGCGTCGCGGATTTCGGCGCGGTCATAGAACTTTGTGCCGCCGACAAGTCTGTATGGGATTTTGCGATTTACAAATTCCTCTTCGAAAAGTCGCGACAAGGACGCGCTTCTAATCAATACGGCCATATCGGAATAATTTTCGCCGTCGCGCGCCATGTCCTGAATGGCGTCGGCAATCCCCTGCGCTTCCGCAAGGTCGCTCCAAACGCGGATTATTTGAACCTTGTCGCCGCCGGATTTGGTCGCCTCCAAATTCTTCCCAAGGCGTTCCTTGTTGTTTTTAATCAGGCTGTTCGCCGCGCCGAGAATCTCGGGCGTCGAACGATAGTTTTTTTCAAGCCGAATGACCTGCGCGCCCTTGTATTCGTTCTGAAAACCCAGGATGTTTTTGACTTCCGAGCCGCGCCAGGAATAGATTGACTGGTCGTCGTCGCCGACGCAGCAAATATTTCCCGACCCGCTTGCCAGCAGGCGCATAAGCTGATATTGCGAGGCGTTGGTGTCCTGATACTCGTCCACCAGCACATAAAGGAATTGTTGCTGATATTTTTTAAGAATATCGCGGTTGTCGATTAACATCTTGATTGGTTTTATAATCAAATCTCCAAAATCTACGGCATTCATCCGTTCCAATTCCGCCTGATATGCATCGAAAACTTTCTGCTCGGACTCGTTCAGCCTGTTTCGTCCCGTATCCTTCATAAGCGAAATCCTGCCGGCAATATCGCTCGCCTGCTTCGGGTCCTGATTCATGGATTTCAGAATATTTTTTATGACGGATTCCTGGTCGTCGTCGTTAAGGATGACGAAGGGATTTTTAAGCCCCGCCAGCGGCGCGTTCGCTCGCAGAATCCGCAAACCTATGGAATGGAAAGTCCCCATCCAAACGCCCTCGACCATATCTCCGACCAAACCGCGCAACCGGGTTTTCATTTCGCCGGCGGCCTTGTTGGTGAAGGTAAGCGCGAGAATCTGCCACGGCTCGGCCAAGCCGCTTTGCAAAATATGCGCTATGCGCGTGGTCAGCACGCGGGTCTTCCCTGTCCCCGCGCCGCTTAGGACAAGCAAAGGCCCCTCGGTGGTAAGAACCGCCTGCCTCTGCCCCTCGTTCAAAGATTCCAATAAATCCTGCACCGCCAGCTCCACCCCGTCATTCCAGCGAAAGCTGGAATCCAGGTAATAACTATTTGCATTATTATTTCTGAATAAATATAATGCAAATACGCATGGAATGAAAGGGGAAATTATGTCTCGCATAGTGTGCTTCGATACGGAAACGACGGGCTTCGATTACCGGAACGGGGACAAGATAATCGAAATCGCGGCGGTGGAAATCCTGGACGGCAAACTGACCGGCGCGCATGTGCACGAGCTTATAAACCCGGAAGGGAAATTGATTCCAAAGGAAGCCTATGAAGTCCATAAGATTTCCAACCACGCGCTGGAAGGGAAGCCCAAATTCAAGGAAATCGCGCCCAAGGTGTTGGAGTTTTTCAAGGACTCGCTGATTGTGGCGCATAACGGCCAGGACTTCGACTTTCCGTTCTTTAATTTCCAGCTGCGCGCAAGCGGCCTGCCCGAAGTCCCGCGGGAGCGTCAGTGCGACAGCCTTATCCTCGCAAGGAACCGCGTGTTCGGGCCGAAGTCGTATTCCTTGGACGCGCTGGCGAAATGGTTCGATATAAGTTTGAAGGAGCGCGAATTCGCGCATAGCGCGCTGGTCGATTCGAAAATCCTGGCGCAGGTCTATTTGGAATTGACGCGCGCCCAGGACATGGAAAGCTATGATTCGATAAAGGAGCGGTTCGAGAAAGCGATGAAGGAAATCCCGAAAACGACTGGCCGCGAACCGCGCGATTTCCCGCCCAGCGAGGCGGAATTAAAAACCTGGAACGAATTCTTGGAAAAATCGGTCAAATCCCCCGCCTGGACCCAACCCTAGCCGTCATGCCGAGGAAGCTCGGCATCTCAAATTGTATAAATCCATAATGCGTGCGGGCCACCGCCGCTCAATAACTCAAAAAATATTAGGCTGGTCGCAAAATCGAGGATAGATTTTCGAGGAACAAGAAAAACCGCCCGGCGTCTGGACTTGGCGGTCCGCGACGGGTGGTTTTTCACAGTTAATCGGAAATATAGACCGATTTTGAAAAACCAGCCTTATATTTTTTGTCCGTATTAATAAGACCCGATGACGCCGTAATATTGATTGCCCGTGTCGTGTAACGCGGCGGCCAGCTTCCCCTCGTTAATCCCGCCGAAAAGAATCATGACGGTGCCGCTGCCGGTCGCAATCATATCGTGAACGCAGGTTATTTTTTTGGAAACGACTTTGAAAAAAGCGCTGGCGGTTTTGACTTCGCCAACGCTTAGATTTTTCTTGCCCGCTTTTTTGGTCTCGAATTCGCTGACATTTCGGATGACCGCCAGCTGGCATTCCGGGGACACGATGAGTTTGTCGACAAGTTTGACATCTCCCGCGCCGACAAGATTCAGCCACCAGTGCTTGTTTGTGGTCATGATTGGATAATAGAAAACGGCGTCCAGGGGAAGTGTGTTGATTTTGGTGGTGTCCGAAACGATTTTGGGCATAATGCCGCTGTCTTTATAAACGATTTTTCGTGCCGATTCGTAAAGTTCCCTGTCCTTTTGAAGACACTCTGGACAGTAAAGCAGCGAAGTTGAAGAATCGAATATCGGCATAGGTATATTATACCACAAAACGCGCCCCGCCGCCTCCCCGTCCTAGAAAATTTTTCAAGCCCGATTTTCCCCTTGACCTCCCCGTTTTTATCATCCCGCGGCTTGACCGCGGGACCTCATCATCAAATGTCATGGTCGGGTCCAACCCGCCCATCCAGGTAATAAGAAAGTCGCCGCTTTCGCGGCGACACATTTTTTATTATGGTTGTATCATTCCTATTATAGCTTTTCCCATTTCCGAATATACTTTATCCAGTTCTTCTACCGTGTATTTTGCGCCAACCATTTTGTCATTGGTCGTCTTATGTTCCCAAACCGTGCCGCTTCCGTATTCTTTTTCAGTTATTTCAAACACAGGTTTGGAGAGACGCTGTGATATGGCTATAAGAGTATTAAGGTCTTGGATATTCGCCAAGTTGTATGGTGAATCATATTTTACATTTCTTTCAAACACTTCTTTTGATATAACCATGTTATGGGTATTTAACGAGGGGACCAATTTTTCATTGGTTATCTTCTTTATTTTATCGGCCCATCTTTGATATGAAGCTGTCATTGTTTTTTTATCCGCATTAGGGTCCGTCGTATAAACCCTGTAATTTTGGGATATTAGACCCATCATCTTGGGATTATTTCTCGGCAACACCACTCCATTCTTGAATTCGGACATTGTCCGCGCCCACTTTGGGAAAACCTCGCTAAGGGAATCTATAGCCTGATAACAATAAAAATCCGGCGATGTCGGAACTATAAAATTGTCGCTTCCCATCAACAGGCACATATTTGTAGCGGATATGCTAGGACTCATGTCTATTATGACTATGTCCGCCGCCATCCTCAGTGCGGCCTCCCGAATAAGTTTATTGAATGCTCCGACTAGCTCTCGCAATACCGGCAATCCAGCGCTACTTGTTATAGCAGTCGCAATCTGCATATCAAGTTCTGCAAATCTTACATGGCCGGCCAGCAGTTTCAAATTTTCATTATCTTTTATATCCGTAACGCCGAAAGATTGTATTGTATTGCCCTCACCGTTACCCATATTGAACACGGGCGCGAGTGCCGAAAAAATATCGTTATTGCGGCGGCTGTCATAAAAACCGAATAAAGAGTCGTAATCCTCTATTCCAAGTGCAAGTCCGGTCAAATTGCATTGCGGGTCGGCGTCAACAATCAATACTCGTTTTCCAAGACGAGCCAATTTCCATCCCAAATGAAATGTGGTAGTGGTTTTACTTACTCCGCCTTTATGATTGAACATAGCTATGACTGTCGCCATTTTATCCCCTTTTGCGATTTATTATAGACAAGCCATAAATATTTTTCAAATGAAAAATCCCCCTTATTAAGGGGGATTTTTTGTCATAGCACGACCAAATCAGAGGTCCAGCGTCCCCTGCTCCGGCACGCCCTCTTCGATTTTGGCGACCTCGCTTGCCTCTTCTGCCTCGGCGATTTCGCGCACGCGGCGAACATAGGTTCCCGTGCCAAGCGGTATCAGTCGGCCCACAATCAGGTTCTCGTTAAGGCCTTCCAGCTTGTCGACCTGGCCCTGAATCGCGGCGTCGGTAAGCACGCGTGTGACCTCTTGGAACGCGGCGTTGCTGATAAAGCTGTCGGACGAGCGGGACAGCTTGGAAATACCCATCAGGCGCGGCTTGAACAGGGCGGGCTTCTTGCCATCGCTGATGACGCGCTTGTTTTCCGCGCGAAGCGTTCCGATGTTCACTTCCTGCCCGGACGAGAATTTGGTGTCCTTCGGGTCTGTGATTTCGACTTTGCGCATCATCTCGCGGATTATGATTTCCATGTGCTTGTTGTTGATGGACACGCCTTGAAGCCTATAAACCTGTTGGACTTGCTCCACCATATAGGTCGCCAAAGCCTTGCGCCCCGAAATGCGGAGAATGTCTTCCGGCACGACATCGCCGCCGACTATGAAATCGGATTTTTTGACGATATCGCCGTTCTGCACAAGAATGCCGGAGCCCTTCGGAATCATGTATTCGACGGGTTTTTCGGCGGCGTCTGCGGGAAGGATTCGAACCATGATTTTGGACTTGTGCGAATCGTCGATTTCGATTTCGCCGTCGATGTCGGCAAGCACGGCGGGATTTTTAAGGTTTCGCGCTTCCAATAATTCCTCGACGCGCGGAAGACCGCCCGTGATGTCCTTGGTCTTCTGGTTTTCGACGGGAATCCAGGCGATGACATCTCCGGCCTTGATTTCGTCGCCGTCGTTGATGTTGAGTATGGCGTAAATCGGCATCATGTATTCCAGCTTGTTTTTGCCGCTGGTTATGATTTCGCCGGACTCGTCAAGGATGGCGATGGACGGTTTCAGGGATTTCTTGGTAATGTTCTTCCAGTTGATGATTTTCTTCGACGAGGCGCCGGATACGGGGTCCTCTTCCTCCTTATAGGAAATGTTGTCTATAAGGTCGCGGTATGCCGCCTTGCCGGATTTTTCTGCGAGAATGACGCGCGAATACGGGTCGACTTCGGCCAGCTTCGCGCCCTTTTCCACGACCGCGCCGTCGGCGACGAACAGCTCGGCGGAATAAGGGAGCTTCACCCGCGCGCTTCCGATTTTGGCATAGGCGTTGTGGCCCATGACGATGTTTCGGCCCTTCGAATTGACGGCGATTCCGACATTCTCGAATTCGACTTTTCCCGCGGCGGGCGTTGCGATTTGTCCGTCGGCTCCGCCGCTGGACACGGCGACTCCGCCGACATGGAATGTGCGGAGCGTAAGCTGCGTTCCCGGTTCGCCGATGGCCTGGGCGGCGATGATTCCGACGCCCTCGCCGATTTGAACCTGGGTTCCCTTGGAAAGGTCGCTGCCATAGCACTTGGCGCAAAGGCCGTCGGATTCGCAGGTAAGGACGCTGCGCACATCGATTTCCTTAATATCCGCGGCGTCGATTCGGCTGGCGACTTGCTTGGTGATAAGCTCGTTGCGTTTGACGATGACCTTGCCTGACGCGTCTTTGACATCCGTCGCGGCGAATCGGCCCATGACGACTTTGCCCAAAGTCTTGACGACGGTCGCGCCGTCGTGGATTGCGCGTTCGACGACGGACTCGTGCGTTCCGCAGTCTTCCTCGGTTATGACGATGTTCTGGGCAAGGGACACAAGTCGGCGCGTCAGGTATCCGGCTTCCGCGGTCTTCATGGCGGTGTCGGAAAGTCCTTTGCGGGAACCGTGGGTCGAAGTGAAGTATTCGGACACGGTGAGTCCTTCCTTGAAGTTCGAGATGATGGGGACTTCGATAATTTCGCCGCTTGGCTTGGCCATGACTCCGCGCATGCCGGCCAGCTGGCGGATTTGGGTTTTGGAACCGCGCGCGCCGGAATCGGCCATCATGGATATGGAGTTCCATTTTCCGCCGGCCGACGATTTTTCCATGGTCTCGAAGGACAGCGCGGCGACATGTTCGGTCGTCTTCTGCCACATGTCGACGATTTTGTTGTATCGTTCGCCGTTGGATATAAGTCCGTTCTGGTATTGGCTCTCGATTTCACTGGCGGACTTTCGCGCGGCCTCGATGGCCTTGGCCTTGCCTTCGGGAATAAGGATGTCGTCCTGGGTTATGGATATGCCGGATTTGGCGGCCTGCTCGAATCCGATGTTTTTGAGCTTGTCGGCGATTATAATCATGTCCTTGTCGCCGCAGAATTCATAGGCGGACGCGAGAAGCTCCTCGATTTTGCCCTTGCTCATGACTTGGTTGACCAAGGCGAACGACATGCCGGGTTTTTTCGGCAGCATCTCGCCAAGCAGCATGCGTCCGGCGGTTGTCTTGACGGAATTGACTGATTCGGTCCCGTCCAAGGCGACCTCGGCATAGCGCGCGACGATTGGCGTGTGCAGCTCTATGCTCTTGTTGTCCAAGGCCATCTTGATTTCGTCCATATTGGCGAAGCGCGGGGATTTTTGCGTCCAGTCGCCGTTGACTAGCGAAATGTAATAAACGCCCAGCACCATGTCTTGCGTCGGAACGATTACGGGCGCGCCGTCGGCCGGGTGAAGGACATTGTTTGACGCAAGCATAAGGGTGCGCGCTTCAAGCTGCGCTTCAAGCGAAATGGGCACATGCACGGCCATCGCGTCGCCGTCGAAGTCGGCGTTGAAGCCCTTGCAGACAAGCGGATGAAGGTGGATGGCTTTGCCTTCGACGAGAATCGGTTCGAACGCAAGGACGGAAAGTTTGTGAAGCGTCGGCGCGCGGTTGAGAAGAACCGGGTGCTGGTAAATGACCTTCTGTAAAATATCCCAAACGATTGGCTCTTGGTTTTCGACCATCTTCTTTGCGGTCTTCAAAGTGTTGGCGTGGTCCATGGCGAGAAGCTCGGCATAAACGAACAGGCGGAACAGTTCAAGGGCCATGATTTTGGGAAGACCGACCTGGTGCAGGCGGAGCGTCGGGCCGGAAACGATGACCGAGCGGCCGGAATAGTCCACGCGCTTGCCAAGCAGGTTCATGCGGAACCGGCCCTGCTTGCCGCGAAGCGAGTCGCTCAGGGATTTAAGGATATGCTTGTTCTGCGAAACCATCGGGCGTGGCTTGTGGCTGTTGTCGAACAAGGCGTCGACGGCCTCTTGCAGCATGCGCTTTTCGTTGCGGACTATGATTTCGGGCGCGCGCATTTCGATAAGTTTCTTCAAGCGGTTGTTGCGGATGATGACGCGGCGATAAAGGTCGTTGAGGTCGCTCGTCGCCACATGTCCCGCGTCAAGCTGGACCAGCGGGCGCAGTTCGGGCGGCAGAACGGGGATGGTGTCCATAATCATCCAGGACGGATTGACGCCGCTGGAAACGAATTGCTCGACCAGGCGCAGGTGCTTTTGCAAGCCGCGTCTTTTGACATCGGACTTGGTGTCGGCCAGCTCGGCGCGAAGTCGGTTGCGCTCTTCGACCATGTCAAGGGCGGTTATGATGTTGCGGATTCCCTCGGCTCCGATGCCGACGCGGAAGCTGTCGGCCCCGAACTCTTCGACTTTCTTCTGATATTCGTCCTCGGATATGACATCGTAAAGTTTAAGGTCGGTAAGGCCCGGCTCGGACACGATGTAATTGTCGTATGACACGACCTGGTCCAGCTTCTTGTTGGGCATGTTGTTGAGAAGGGTCGCGATTTTGCCTTCGCGCATGAACCAGTTGTGGACGACGGGGGTTATAAGTTTGATGTGTCCCATGCGTTCGCGGCGGACGGAGGACGCGCCGACTTCGACGCCGCAGCGTTCGCAGACGACGCCGCGGAACTTTATGCGCTTGTATTTTCCGCAGGCGCACTCATAGTCCTTGGTGGGTCCGAAAATCTGCTGGCAGAAAAGGCCCTCGGGCTCCGGGCGCAGCGAGTGATAGTCGATGGTGTCGGGCTTCTTGACTTCGCCGAAGGACCACGATTTGATTTCGTCCGGCGAAGCGACGGTTATGCGCAACGCCTCGAACGGGTCGTTGGTTTCGATTTGGCCGAAGATTTTCTGCAACATGCTCATGATTGAACTCCTCTTTTTATTCCTATTTTATTAAATTTCTAAAAATCCTAGCGAGGTCGCGTTTTCGAGAGAAAATCGCCGAGGACCAAGAAAAACCGCGATTGGATTTTTTGTCATTCGTTCGCCTCCGCGGCTTCCTCTTCCTTCACCTTCTCGCGGCTTTTCATGGACAGGTTCAGTCCGATAGCGCGAAGCTCGCGGGTAAGGACATTGAAGCCCTCCGGAATGCCGGTCTTGATGTCGGTCGAACCCGAGATAACGGCCTCATACATCTTGTTTCGGCCCGTGATGTCGTCGGATTTGACGGTAAGCATCTCTTTAAGGATATGCGCCGCGCCGTGGGCTTCCAACGCCCATGTCTCCATTTCGCCAAAGCGTTGACCGCCCATGTTTGCGCGGCCGCTCAGCGGCTGCTGGGTAATCAGGGTGTAATGGCCGGTGGAGCGCGCGTGAATCTTCTCGTCCACAAGGTGTTTCAGCTTCATCATGTAGATTACGCCGACGGTTACGGGGCGTGCGAACTTGTCGCCTGTCATTCCGTCATACAGGTCCACCTGTCCGGATTTGGGCAAACCGGCCTGTTCCAGGGCCTTGTGAATTTCTTCGGGAAGCGCGCCGTCGAAGGACGGGGAAGACATGGGGATTCCCTTGCGAAGCAATTCGCCCTGGGCCAGGATTTCGCCCTGGTTCATCTTCTCGAATTGCGCCGCGATTCCCTTGTCGTCGTAAGCCTTGCGCAGTTTGACGCGAAGGTCGTCGGCGGTTGCTTTCTTGGCTTTTATTTTGTTCAGCATGTCGTCGATTTGCTGGCCCAGCCCGCGCGAAGCGAAGCCCAAGTGGGTCTCTAAAATCTGCCCGATGTTCATACGGGACGGCACGCCGAGCGGGTTAAGGACGATGTCGACGGGCGTTCCATCGCTAAGGTGCGGCATGGATTCGACGGGAACGATGCTGGACACGATGCCCTTGTTTCCGTGGCGGCCGGCCATCTTGTCGCCGGGTTGCAGCTTCATCTTGTGGGCGATATAGACTTTGACCTCTTTCAAGACGCCTGCGGTAAGGGAATTCCCCTCTTGGATTTTTTTCACCATGGCGTCGCTGCGCTCGTCGAGTGCTTTAAGGGCGGCGTTGTGCTGCTCTTTTATGACATCGACCTTGGCCTGGGCCTCGGGGTCTTTGACCGCGATTTTCTTGATGTCGCCAAGACGCAGGGATTCAAGAACGCCCTGGGTCAGCTTGCGTCCCATGTGCTGTTTCAAGGAACCAGCGCCGGAAACCAGGATTTTGCCTTCGACAAGCGGATAAACCTGCGCGTAATATCCTTTTTCAAGAATCTCCCGCTCGTCCTCGCGGTCTTTATTGACCTTGGATATTTTCTGCATCTCAATCATCTGTGTGCGCTCGTCTTTGGGAACGCCGTGGCGGGTCAGAACATCGACGCCGACTACGACGCCCTCTTCTCCCGCGGCCATGCGCAGGGATGTGTCGCGGACATTAAGGGCCTTCTCGCCGAAGATTGCGCGAAGCAAATCTTCTTCGGGCGTCGGGGAACTCTCGGCCTTCGGGGAAACCTTTCCGACCAGGATGTCGCCGGGCTTGACATGCGCGCCGACATAAATTATGCCGGACTCGTCAAGGTTGCGAAGCGCGTGCTCGCCGACATTCGGGATGTCGCGGGTGAATGATTCCTGGCCAAGCTGTGTGTCCTTGGCGCGGACTTCCTTCTTGAAGATTTTTATGGATGTGAAGGTGTCCTCGCGCGAGATTTTTTCTGATATGACGATGGAGTCTTCATAGTTGTATCCGCGCCACGGCATGAATGCGACGACGACATTCCGACCGAGCGCAAGCTCGCCGTGCTCGGTGCAGGACCCGTCTGCTATGACATCTCCGGCGTTCACTCGGTCGCCGATTTTGACAAGGGGCTTTTGGTGCATAAGCTTGTCGCTGTTGGACCGCTGGAACTTTTTAAGGTTGTAAATGTCCACGCCGGAAACGACATTGCGGGAATTCATGCATTTGACGACTATGCGTTCTGCGTCCACAAGCTCGACTACGCCGGAATGCTTGGCGATTTCGACGGATTTGGAATCGCGGGCTATGACGCTCTCGATTCCCGTTCCAATCAGCGGGGCGTCGGAACGGACAAGGGGTACGCCCTGTTTCATCATGTTGGAACCCATAAGGGCGCGGTTGGCGTCGTCGTTTTCAAGGAACGGGATAAGCCCCGTCGCAAGGGATATGACTTGCTTGGTGGACACATCGATAAGGTCGATTTCGTCGCGCGGCACCATGGTGAATTCCTCGTCGACGCGGGCAATCAGGTTGTCGTCCACAAGGCGGCGTTTTTCGTCCAGCTTGGAATTTCCCTGGGCGATTTTGTGCTTGGCCTCCTCGTCGGCGGTAAGGTATATAAGCTCGTCGGTCACGACGCCGCCCTTGACTATATAATAAGGCGTCTCGACAAAGCCGTATTTATTGACGCGGGCATAAACCGAGAAATGGTTGATAAGGCCGATGTTCTGGCCTTCGGGGGCTTGGATTGGGCAAATGCGGCCGTAGTATGTCGGATGCACATCTCGAACATCGAGTCCGGCGCGCTCGCGGTTGAGTCCGTCGGGACCCAAGGCGGACACAAGGCGTTTGTGCTCGATTTCTGCAAGCGGGTTTGTCTGTTCAAGCAGCTGCGACAACGGAGAGCTTCCAAAAAACTCCGATATGGCTGCAACCAACTGGCGGGCGTTTATGATGTCCTGCGGGGTGCTTGACGCGATGTTCGCGCTTGCCAGCTGGTCGCGGACGAAGCGTTCTATGCGCGTCATGCCGATTCTGATTTGGTCGCCCATCAGCTCGCCGACGGTGCGGACGCGGCGGTTGGAAAGGTGGTCGACATCGTCGATTTTATCCTTGCCGTCCGTGATGGCGCAAAGCATCCCCACGATTCGGACGAAATCGGTTTTGGTGAGAAGGCGTTCCTTTTCAAGGTCGGCGGGTTCGGCGACTTTAAGGCGCGAATTCATCTTGAAGCGGCCGACTTCGGAAAGGTCGTAATAGTTCTTGTCGAAGCCGTAGTGCGAGAATAGGCCGGCGGCGGCGTCGACGGTGGGGCGTTCGCCGGGGCGCATGACATTGTAAATGTCGATAAGCGCGGCGTCGCGGGTGGCGTTCTTGTCCTCGGCCAGGGTGTTGCGCAAATGCGCGCCGTAATAGAATCGGTCGACCGAGATTATGCTCAGTTTCTGAATGCCGAGTTTCATGATGTCCTTCATGACGACTTCGGTTATTTCTGTGGCGGCGGGATAAAGGACTTCCTCGCCCTTCATGATTGGGTCGAAGATGTATTCGCCGACAAGGGAATCCTTTGCGATTGCGAATTCCTTGGAAATCTGTTGCAGCTTGGCGATTTTTCTGACATTCAGGTTTTCGGTCTTGGTTGCGACGGCCTTGCCGCTTTTGGTGTCGAGCAGGTCGAAGTTAAGGCGGAACTGGTTCAGGTTTTTAAGGTTCTCGAAATCGCCGATAAAGCGGTCGGTCGAAACGCGCAGCTCGATTGGCTTGTAATATATGCCGAGAATCTCCTGGTCTGTCATCCCGCGGATTGTGGAATCCTTCGGGTCGTCGATAAATTTCTGCTCGTCTTCCTTGGTCGGCAGGCAGCGCAGGAAAGTGGTCATAAGAATCTTGCGGCGGCGGTCGATGCGGGCGTAGATGACATTGCGGATTTCATCCATGTCAATCCACGAACCGCGTTCGGGGATTATGCGGGCGGTGTGAACCTTGCGGTCGGAAAGGGTGCCGGTGCCTTCGTCCTCGCCGAATACGACGCCGCGGGAACGGTGAATCTGGGAAACGATGACGCGCTCGGCTCCGTTGAAAATAAATGTGCCTGTCTCGGTCATCATGGGAAGGTCGCCCATGAAGACTTCCTGGTCCTTGATGTCGCGCAGGGCTTTCTTGCCGGTGTCCGGGTCGATGTCCCACAGGGTCATGCGAAGTTTCAGTTTCATGCGCGCGGCGTATGTAAGGTTGCGGGCGATGCACTCTTCGATGGTGTAGACGGGTTCTTCGAGTTTGTATTCGACGAAGGCGAGTTCCGCGGCTCCGTTGTTGTCCGCGATTGGGAAAACGGAATTGAAAACGGCTTGCAGGCCCTTGTTTTTGCGCGCGGACGGGGCGACATCGGCCTGAATGAAATCTTTGTAGGATTCGAATTGCATGCTCATCAGGTCGGGAAGTTTAAGGTCGAGATAGCTGTGTCCGAATGATTTTCTGAATTTTAACGCCATTTTATTTTCTCCATTGTCAATCTGTCATTCTCGGGCTTGCTTGCCCGCCGAAGCCCGAAGGGCGAAGGCGGGACCCGACCATCCAGGTAATAGTCGGCGCGTGTTCTTTTCGGATTTTTTTTCAACCCGGGCAGCTCGCGCCTTTCCCTGCCCCTTTATATCTTTTGCGTAAAACGCATTAAAAATGGCCTTGCCATTCCTACTGCATTCTTTTTAATAAGCCTCAAAAAATCCTAGCAACGCCGCAAAATCGAGGATAGATTTTCGAGGAGCAAGCAAAACGGGGCGCCGTCTGGACTGAGGCGTCCGCGGCGTCCCGTTTTGCGAAGCTAATCGGAAATATAGACCGATTTTGAAAAGCGTTGCTTGGTTTTTTTGTCATTACTTGACTTCGACCTTTGCGCCTGCGGCTTCAAGCTGCGCTTTCAGGGCGTCGGCTTCTTCCTTCTTGACGCCGGTCTTCACGGGTTTCGGCGCGGACTCGACGAAGGTCTTGGACTCGATGAGGCCAAGTCCTGTAATCGCGCGCACTTCCTTGATGACGGCGGTCTTGTTTTCGCCTGCGGCGGCCAAAATGACATCGAATGTGTCCTTGACTTCTGCGGCTGCGGCCGGACCGGCCGCTACTGCGACGGCGGCTGCGGCGGACACGCCCCAAACTTCTTCAAGTTTTTTGGACAGTTCGACGGCTTCCAAGACGGACAGCTTGGAAAGTTCTTCCACTATTTTTTCAATATTTGCCATTATTATTACTCCTTTTTATTTTACTGTTTGTTCCCGTATTCCTTCGATACTCGGGCAAGCCTGCTGGCCGGTTCGACCAGTATGCGGGCGATGGTGCCGCGAATCTCGTTAAGGGACGGAAGTTTTGATAAGCGCACGATTCCATCGGCGTTCAGCATTTCGCTGTCCATGAATCCGCCAAGGATGACCAGCTTTTGGTTCACCTCCGCGAATTTGGCTAGAACTTTTGTGGCGGCCAGCGGGTCCGACGCGAAAGCGACGACGGTCGGTTTGTGCAAAAGCTCTTGAACAGGTTCGAACGATGTGGATTTCAGGGCGATTCGCAGCAAGCGGTTTTTCGTGACCCTGAACATGGAAACGCTGGGCGCGAGGTCGCGGCGAAGTTTCTCCATGTCTTTGACGGTGATTCCGTCGTTTTGGACTACGAAAAGGCCTTTTGCGGAATCGATTTCCTGCTTTAATGCGCCGACAAGATTTTCTTTATCCTGGCGTTTCATTATATTCTCCATTTTCATTATAGTTTCTTGGGTCCCGTCTTTCCTCTCCGCCGTCATGCCGGCGCAGGCTGGCATCCGGTGATAAGGCGTCGGCATAGCCGACTCAACTTTCCCAAGCGTTCATCCTGTCCAAAAGCCTCATCTTCCTTTCCCAACTCCCCCCATGCGGGGAAGTCGAAAAATCGCAAAGCGATTTTTCGGTGGGGGGGTCGATAAAACTCTTTGTCTGGAATGGAGATTAAGGCTCTCTTCCTTTCCCAACTCCCTCCCCTGCGGGGGAGTCGAAAAATCGCAAAGCGATTTTTCGGTGGGGGGTCGATTGCCGCCATTCGTCTTAGACAGGCTCGGAACGGTTTCGGTTTCCCAAAACCACCCCTAATCTTCATCTGTCATTCCCGCGAAGGCGGGAATCTCAGATTGTTCCAAGTTCGTCGCGCGAAGCGCGACTCCTTGTTATATGCTCTTCACATCCAGCTTCAATCCCGGCCCTTGTGTGGTCGAAATCGCCGCGCTGATAAAATAGTTTCCCTTGACCGTCGCGGGCTTGGCTTTTTTAAGCGCGTCCAGCAGCGCGTTGGCGTTTTCCACCAGCGCGGGGGTCTTGAAGGAAACCTTTCCGAATCCCGCGTGAATGATTCCGGCTTTTTCCGCGCGGTATTCGACCTGCCCGGCCTTCGCCAGCGCAATCGCTTTTTCGGGCTGGGCCGTGACCGTGCCAAGTTTCGGATTGGGCATAAGGCCTTTGGGTCCCAGGATTTTCGCGACTTTCGACATCATCGGCATGACATCGGGGGTGGCGATGACAGTGTCGAAATCCATGAAACCCTTGGATATTTTATCGATAAGGTCGGCGTCTCCGACGACATCGGCTCCGGCTTTCTTGGCCTCGGCCTGCTTGTCTTTGGTTATGACGGCGACGCGGATTTTCTTGCCGGTTCCGTTGGGCATGGAAACCATTCCGCGAAGGTTCTGCTCGGCCTTTGTAATGTCGATTCCAAGGCGGACGCAAATGTCGAAGGTCTCGTCGAATTTTTTCGAGGCGAATGGTTTAAGCGCGTCGATGGCCTCGGCCAACCCGTAAAGTTTCTCGCGGTCCAGTTTGTCCCAGTTCTTCATTTTCTTTGCAATCATGGCTTAGCCCTCCACTTTCACGCCCATCGAGCGGGCTTGTCCGGCGACGATGTTCATGGCCGATTCGATTGATGTGCAGTTCAGGTCGGGCATTTTTTGTTCGGCGACTTTTTTGATTTGTTCTTTGGTGATTGAGGCGACGATGTCGGCGCCGGGTTTCTTGGAGCCGGATTTAAGGTTGATGGCCTTCTTGATAAGGAAGCTGACGGGCGGCAGTTTCATGATGAATTCGAAGCTGCGGTCGGTATAGACGGTGATGATGACCGGGATTGGCATCATCTTTTCCTTGTCTTTGGTCGCGTCGTTGAACTGCTTGCAGAATTCCGCGATATTGACGCCCTTCGCGCCAAGGGCGGGACCGATTGGCGGGGCCGGGTTCGCCGCGCCTGCGGGAACTGTGAGCTTCACATATCCCTTTATTTCTTTTGCCATTTTACACTCCTGTTTTGTTTTGTTTCAGAGCATCGTAGTCCGGTGTGGCGCACCCGCTACAATTTTTTTTAAGTTTCAAAAAATGTTAGCGAAGTCGCGTTTTCGATGACAGATCGCCGAGGACCAAGGAAAATTACCCGGCGTCTGGCCTTGGTCGCCGCCGCGACGGGTGATTTTCCGAAGTGTCATTCGGTGATTTGGCGCGAAAACGAAAAACTGAGCTTTCATTTTTTGTCCTTATATTTTTTCCACCTGACCATAGTCAAGGTCGACCTGGGTCTCGCGTCCGAAGACAAGAATGGCGACGCGCATGCGTTGTCTCGTGTCGTCGGCATCGGAAATGATTCCGTTGAAGTTTGCGAAAGGCCCGTCGATGACATGAACCTCTTGCCCGATTTCATAGGTTGCGTCGATATTGACCGAACCCTCTTCCATCTGGCGCATAAGGTGCTTTACCTCGGCCTCTGAAACGGGAATTGGCTTGTTGCGCTGCCCAAGGAACATGATGACGCCCTGGGTGGTTTTGACAAGGGAAAAGGTTTCGTCCGACATGACCATCTGCACGACGATGTATCCCGGGAAGAATTTTTTCTCGGAAGCGACGCGCTTTCCGCGTTTTACTTCGATGACTTCGCGGGTCGGGACAAGGATTTCGCCGAACACGGCGTTAAGTTTCTGCTGGTCGATTTTTTCGCGCAGCTGGCGGACGACCTTCTGCTCGGAGTTCGATTGGACATTGACGACGAACCATTGGAAGTTGTTGCTCATTAGAAAATCCACCCTACGATTTTGTTAAGAACGCTGTCGACCAGAAAGAAGAAGAGTGCCATGACCCCCGCGAAGGATAAAATGAGGATAGCGGAACGAATCACTATGTCGCGTGTGGGCCAGGTAATCTTGAAGGCTTCGGACCGAACATCCCGAATGAAATCGAAAAAGGTTTTGATTTTATTCACAACAGCCCTTTCTTTTTGTTT
>JAIRUP010000010.1 GCA_031254335.1 Rickettsiales bacterium | reverse complement strand
GCGCCAGCGCCAAGCAATCCCCCCCCCCAGCAAAATGCGCCGACGCCGGCGGAAACGCAAATAAATATCAGCGGATATGGGTCTGTTAATTGCAGGGATTTCGTCCAAAAGATATGCGGCGGAACGATTACGACAAATACGACGAATCTTGTCTGCTATGCCGATAAAACACCCCTTCCGAAAGGCACATGGTATGCGAATCCGGACAGCGGGGTGTTCATATACTTAGGCGCGTCCAATATATGCAGGGAATGGGGCGCGAACAACAGTTGCGACCTGGCCAGAAAAATCAACTCGAACGATGAAAATTTTCCTCTCGGCTATTGCACGGGCCCGCGCTCCTCGCAGACAACTCAGCAAATCTCGCAGAAGGACAAGGACGAGTTGGATGAATATAATAGGAAAGTCGAGAATATAAAGAACAATTCCCAGCTCGCGGCGAAATATCAGAATATCATGAGCGAATTGGCGAACACCAATGATTCACTGTTCACCTTGCAAAACGATATAGAGCGGCTCGTGCCGGAAAGCTCCCGCGCCTCTATTTTGGACAGCGACAAAATAAGCGCGCTGAAAAACGATTTGATGGCCGCGATACAGGACGACAAGCCGGAATCCGCCAAGCAAACCCTCACTTCTTTGCAAAAGGCCGTCAAAGACGCAAAAAACAACTTTGCGGCTTTCAAGAGCAAGTTTGATTCCGAACAGGAAGCTCTGAAAAATGCGCGGTCGGATTTCCTGGCCCTCTTCAAGACTCTTGATAAAATGGAAATACCCGAAGACATGAAGTCCGACTATACGGACATGGCGAGAATTTCTTCCGATGTCGCGCAGAATGTCAGCCATCTGACGGTCGCTCAGTTGGCGGATAAATCCGGCCAAATACGAAAAATGCTCGACCGAATAGAGGCCGAGAAAACAAAAACCGAAGCCCAGATAAAGGCCGAAAAGCAACGAAGAGACAATCTGCTTCGCGCACGGAACGCGGCGAAGAACGAAGACCCTCTGTCGCCTGCGACAGCGGGCGCGATGCTCCAAAATTTCAGGGATTTCCAAAGCGATTTCACACTGGACGAGCGGAATAAAATCAGGGATTATCTGTTTGATAAAAGCGCGCGCAATCAAATCATAAGCTCGTCCCGCTTCGCCCAGCTTTCGCAAAGGATAGAGTCCGCGGGCGGGCGGATAGACATCGGAATCGGCCGCGCCTCCATCGTCGGAACGGGCCTTAGCGCGGAGGAGGAAATCGCATGGCTGGAATATTTCGCCTTCGAGCAGTTCGACAAGAACCAGTTCAAGCCGCTTGCCGTCAATTCGTCAGAAGACGACAACGACGCACCCGCCCTCAAATCCTTGGGCGCGCACAAACTGACCGACGCAAGCAGATGGGTGGGCGCGGACGGCACATACAGCGCGAAAAGATATATAGTCGATTCTGCGGTGGGCGTTGCCTTGGGCGCGGTGGGCGGATTCGTGGTGAACAGCCTTATGAAGTCGGCGCAGTCCGACACGGGATTCGAGAATGTCCAATGCACGGTCGGCGGAACCCGGGTGTCCGGCTGGCGCGACCAATTCTCCCTGGCGCCGAACAGATAATTTAATAAACTCTAAAAATCCTAACGAGGTCGCGTTTTCGAGGATAGAACGCCGAGGAACAAGGGAAACCGTCGCGCGCTAGGCTTGCCGCTCCTGCGAAGACGGTTTCCCGCCGTTAATCGGCGTTATGGACCGAAAACGAATTACCGAGGTTGGATTTTTTGTCATGCCGACCTCTTCTGAATCTCTTCCTTAATCTCTTCCAAGCTCGCGTCCCACGGCAGCGCCTCGCCGAAAATCACCTTCGCGGTCCCCGGCACCATCCGCCCGCGCTTCGGCCAATAAAGACCTGTGTCCAAGCCGACTGGCGTAATCGGCGCGTGCGTCGCGCGCGCGATTCGGACAACGCCGCCCTTGAATCTGGAACCGTCGCCCGCGGCCACGCGCGTGCCTTCGGGGAAAATCACCATGACGCCGCCCGCCGCCATGCGCTCGCTTGCGGCGCGCACCAAACTTTCCATATTCGCGCGCTTGCGGTCGACGGGAAGCATGCCTGCGCGCACAAGCGACCATCCGTAAAACGGAATCATGGCAAGCTCCTTTTTTATGACGAAGAAGGAACCCGGAATCTCGTGGAAAAGAATCCCGGTCTCCATCATGGACATGTGCTTCGCGGCGACGATTCCGCGCGCCGGAATCTTTCCGACTACTTCGTATCTGATTCCGCCGACAACGCGCGCGATGACAAGCGCGCCGCCGCTGGATATTTTCATGGCCAACCGCGCTGCCTTGGGGCTGACGACGCCCGCCAGCATGACCAAGCTCGCCAGCGCGAACCAAGCGTAAATCAAAGTTTTTGTTATTATTGTTCTGAACATTTCACCCTCGTTATTATAAACTCAAAAAATATTAGCGGGAACGCAATTCCGATGGATAATCGTTCAATACCAAGAAAAACCGACCGCCGTCTGGACTGGGGCGTCCGCGGCGTGTCGGTTTTTCGAAGCGTAGTGAATGATTGGACGCGAAATTGAAAATTCCCGCTTTATTTTTTGTCATTAACTCCGACCATCGTCATGATGTATTTCCCGAATTCGGTAATCCACAATTCCAACTTGCGCCGCCGCGTCATGCCGGGGGACTCCACGGGACAAACCTCTACCTTGGTGAAAGGCAGCTGCCGCCTCACCAATAACAGAGTTCGCCACATGTGGTAATCGGATGTTATAAGGGCGATGTCGTCGAATCCGTGGCGCAGAACCCAGTCGCGGATTGCGATGCTGTTTTCATAGGTCGTCTTGGATTCGGTCTCGATTTCGATTTTCATGTTTTTCGGAAGTTTAAGGTCGTGGCTTCCGGCGCCGGAAATGAAAAGGCGCGAATCGCCGCGAATCTCGGCGATTTCGATGGCCTTGGGGATTCGTGTCTTGTCGCCGGTCACGACGACGATGTTTTTGGACCGAACCGCGCGGCATTCCGGGACGGCGTGGACGAAAACGACGCCGAGAATCACGATTATAAGGACAATCAGGCTGCTTGGGCGGAAAAGGGTTTTGATTGCGGTGGATATAATCATTCGAATATCTTCCCGGAAAGGGTCCTCTTTATGACGCTCCTTGAAACCATGAAGGCGCCGACGGACAGAAGAATCGGAACGGTTCCAAGTTTCAGAATGTCTGCGGCGCCGATGTCCATCGCGGAAACGATTCCGGTTTTTTGTGCGGCGGCGATTTCAAGGATTCCGAAAATTCCAAGCGCGCCGAGCACAAGGCCAAGCGCGGCTCCGATTGCGACAAGTCTAAGGATGATGGCGCTGATATGGTTGATTGCGAAGGAATCGTATGCGCCGACCACGGCCAGGATTTCGATTTCGCGGGAATGGATTTTGATTATGCTGTTCGTGGCGAACACGATGGAGGCGAAGCTGGCGAGGATTACGAAAAGAATCAGGATTACGGCGAGAACCTGGGTCGCGCTTCCGAAAACCATGATTTTTTTGACGGCGTCGGAATGCGGGATGAATTTGACGCCGCGGACATTTTCCATCTTGTCGGCAAGGATGCGGATGTCGGATGATTTGTTGAATGTTATGTCGATTTGAACGGGCAGATAGCCTGAAAGGTCGCGCGTCCCCTGCATCCATGGTTTAAGCATCCGGGACAGTTCGGCCTCGGAAAGAACCTGGCTGGACTTTATGCGGGCGGATTCGCCTTTCAGGATTTTCTTGGCGGCGTCGATGTCGCCTCCGCCGAGAATCTGAACGGTCGCCTTCATGTCCCAGCTTCGGCTCCATTTTTCGGTCGCGTTGGAAAGGGCCAGTGCGACGCCAAGGGCAAGGACGATTAAAAACGACATAAGCGCGGAAAGCCCGGCCAGGAAAACCGCCTGGTCTTTTGACGGCTGAAAAACCCCCGACCTTTTAATCATTATTCTTTGTCATGCCGACGAAGGTCGGCATCTCCTTTTGTAAAATATCATTATTAAACCCCTTGAACACATTCTCGAACGGGTTTCTTTTCGGCGCGCCGGAAAATTTTTCCTTCCTAAGGCTTACATGCCTGTTCTCGATGTGAATCTGGGGATAGTCGTATGATTCAAGAAGTTTCCTGCTGTGGGTCGCGAATATGACGGCGGTCCCCGCGCGGTTCAGTTTGACGAAAAGGTCCATCAGCTTTTTTTCGTTCTCCTCGTCCAGGTTGCCGGTCGGCTCGTCGGCGAGAAGGATGTCCGGCCGGGACACGACGGCGCGCGCGATTGCGACGCGCTGCTGCTGTCCGCCGGAAAGGTTCAGCGGATATGCGTTTGCGGCGGCGGCAAGCCCAATCCATTCAAGAATCCGCATGACCAGGCGGCGCGTCTTGGCCTTGTCCTCGCCGCGCGCGGCAAGCGGCAGGGCGACATTGTCGAAAACGGTCATGGTGTTGATAAGGCAATAGTCCTGGAACACGAATCCGATTCTGCGGCGCAGGTTGGAAATCTCGTCGCGGCTCAGGGTCTTTGTGTTCCGGCCGAATATTTTGACGACTCCGCGGGACTGGGCGTGGGTCATGTTGATAAGGCGCATAAGGGAAGTCTTTCCCGCGCCTGACGCGCCGGTCAGGAAGAAGAAGGACTTGTCGCTGATTCCGAACGATGCGTCGGAAATGATTTCGGGATTTTTTCCGTATCGAACGCCGACTTCGGAAAACGAGATTATGTTCCGCTGGGGCGCGCGGGCCTTCTCCTCCGGCAAATCCAAAAAGTTATTGTTCATCTTTCTCCGCCGTCATGCCAGCGCAGGCTGGCATCCAGTGATAACTAACATCCTTATATAAATGATAATACAGCCAATCCCAAAACTGCAACAACAATTCCAATGCTGACGCCCCACCAGAAATACTTTTCCAGCACGGCCTTGAACCCGGCCTGATAGCGGTGGACAAGCGCGGCGACCATGGCGAATCGGGCGGCGCGGAAAATCCCGGACACGCCAAGGAACAGCCATGGGTTGAACCCGATGAACCCCGCGGCCATGGCCAGCAGCTTGAAAGGCATGGGGGTGAACGCGGCGACGAATATGATAAGGAAACCCTGGGTTATGAACATCGTGCGGGCCATCTCGAATTTTTCGGGGCTTGAAAAGTTTTCGATAATCCAAACGCCGATGGAATTATACATGAAGGCGCCGATAAGGTATGAAATCGCGCCGCCGGCCAGGGACCCAAGGGACGCGAGAATGACGACGGGAACGGCCTTTTTTTTGTCGGACACGATTGGCGGGGTTATGAAGACTTCGGGCGGAATGAACAGGAAGACGGATTCGGCGAGCGTCAGGAAGAACACCGCGACCAGTGCGACCGGGTGGCTGGAATTCTTCATAAGCCAAGTTTTAAGTTTCATAAAATTGTCATTCCCCGGCTTGACCGGGGAATCCCGGCCGCATTATTGTTTTCTTATTGTAAATTATTCCCCCATCCATTACAATGACAAAATGAAAAACGGCAGACCCAAGAATTTCAATCGGAACGATAAAGTCGCAAGCGCGGTGCAGGCGCATGTCGCGGCAATCCTCGCGCGCGATTATGCCGAGGGGGAAATCGGCAGGGTGTCCCTGTCGGGGGCCGAAGCGGCGGGCGGCTTGCAGTTCGTCCGGCTTTATTATTTTACGGCGGCGGGCGCGGACCGCGAAAGGGTGGCGCATGCCTTGGAAAGCGCGACGCCGAAAATCCGGCGGGAGCTTGGCCGCATAATGAATCAGAAATTCGTCCCGGACATAAGGTTCGAATACGACGACACGCTCGAACGCGCCACCAAAATGGATAAATTATTGAATTCAATTTCCAGCTCCCCCCTTGCGGGGGAGCCAAAACCGCTTCGCGGTTTTGGTGGGGGGTCGAAATGAAACCCAACATCCGCAACTTCTCCATCATCGCCCACATCGACCACGGCAAATCGACGCTCAGCGACAGGCTGATTGAAAAAACGGGCGGCCTGGCCGCGCGCGAAATGAAGGACACGGTGCTGGACAGCATGGACATAGAGCGCGAGCGCGGAATCACGATAAAGGCCCAAACGGTGCGCCTTAATTACCGCGCGAAGAATGGCGCGGACTACCAGCTGAACCTGATTGACACTCCGGGCCATGTGGATTTTACATACGAGGTCTCGCGTTCCCTGGCGGCGTGCGAGGGCGCGGTCCTGCTGGTCGACGCGACGCAGGGGGTCCAGGCGCAAACCTTGGCGAACGCATACCTCGCGCTGGACAACAACCTGGAAATAATGCCGGTCTTGAACAAGGTGGATTTGGCGTCGAGCGATATTTGCATGGCGACCGAGCAAATAGAGGATGTTATTGGAATCCCGGCCAAAGGCGCGCTGCAAGTATCGGGGAAAACGGGCGCGGGCGTGGACGAATTGCTGGAAGCGATAATCGAGAAATTGCCCGCCCCTGCGGGCGACGCGGCCGCGCCGGCCAAGGCGTTGCTGGTGGATTCGTGGTATGACGCGTATCTCGGTGTCGTGATTCTGGTGCGTCTTATGGACGGGGAATTGAAGCGCGGCCAAACGGTGCGGTTTTTGCAGACGAACGCGGAATATAAAATCGACCGCATAGGATTTTTCACTCCGAAAATGGTTGACGCGGAAAAGCTATCCGCGGGCGAAATCGGCTTCATAATAACGGGCATGAAGACCATCAGGGATTGCCAGGTCGGCGACACGATTGTGGATTCGAATAATAAAACGGCGTCGCCGCTGCCCGGATTCAAGCCAAGCATACCTGTCGTGTTTTCGTCGTTCTTTCCAATCGAGGCGGACGATTATCCGGCGCTCCGCGAAGCCTCCGAAAAATTGGGCCTGAACGATTCGTCGTTCGTGTTCCAAACGGAAAAATCCAGCGCGCTCGGCTTCGGCCTTCGGTGCGGATTCTTGGGCCTTCTGCATATGGAGGTCGTATCGGAAAGATTAAGCCGCGAATTCAATCTGAACCTGATGACGACGGTCCCTAGCGTGCTGTATAAGGTCGTGCTGCGGGACGGAAAGAAAATCGAAGTCCAAACTCCGGCGGACTTGCCGGACCCGTCGCAAATCGTCGAAATTGCGGAGCCTTGGGTCCGCGCGACTATAATGATGCCGGATAAATATATCGGCGGAATCCTGAATCTGTGCTCCGAACGGCGCGGGGTCCAGGAAACGCTGACTTATGCGGGCAACCGCGCGATGGTGGTCTATCGCCTGCCCTTGGCGGAAATCGTGTTCGATTTTTACGACCGTGTGAAAAGCATATCGCAGGGCTACGCCAGCTTCGATTATGCCTTGGGCGACTATGCGGCCAGCGACCTGGTGAAGGTTTCTATACTGGTTAATACGGAAACGGTGGAACCGCTCAGCTTCCTGTGCCACCGCTCGAATGCCGAGGACCGGGGCCGTGTTATTATCGAGCGGCTGAAAGACTTGATTCCGCGGCACCAGTTCAAGATACCGCTCCAAGCGGCGATTGGCGGAAAAATCATCGCGCGCGAAACAATCGCGGCGTTTCGTAAGGATGTTACGGCGAAATGCTATGGCGGCGATATAACGCGCAAAAGGAAGCTCCTGGAAAAGCAAAAGGAAGGGAAGAAGAAAATGCGCAGCTTCGGAAGCGTGGAAATCCCGCAATCGGCCTTCATCAACGCCCTCAAAATCAAGGAATAATATATTGTCATGGTCGGGCTTGACCCGACCCCTTTAATTATTCTAAACTCCAAGATGTAGGGGGGAGTCTTTGTTATGCCGCGCATAAAAAGCGAGCTTGGCCGCTTTATGTTCGAGGCCCTGCTTATGCTAAGTTTAGTCATAGCTTTCATGCCAACTCTCCTTGGCAAGCTGGCTAACCGCGCTTTATCCGCGGAAAATGCGGCGGTATCTCGGCAGATTGACTCCCTTTACGCCGCGGCCTCGGCCTGGGCGCGCGAGAACTATGAAAAAATTCCATTGGGCGTCGATAAAATCGAATCGGCGAAAATAAACCAAACATTCGAGGCATACGGCCTCCCAATCGGCTGGAATCCAAGGACGCCGCTCGGCCAGGACATAAGGGTCGTGCTTCTCCGGAATCCGGACGAAACGATTCCGCTCATAGAAGTAAGCGGCGGCGCGCTAAGCGAAACCCGCCGGGCTGAAATCGCGCAAAGAATCGGTTTTTGGGGCGCGACGGCGTCGGATGGAAAATTGTCGGGCGCGACCGGCGACTGGGAACTCGATACGAAAAGCGCGTTCGGATTCGCGCCGGCGGCGGACGGCATATTCGTCCGAATCCCGCTCGAGGCCGAAATGTCGGAATTTCTCGCGCGGAAATCGCGGAATCCTGAAAAGAACGCGATGAATGCGGATATCGATATGCTCTACAACAATATAACGGGCGCGGGGTCCGCGAACGCGGGCGCGGCGGAATTCGACGCGGGCTTCTTCATGCGCGTCCTGGTTTCGGGGGCGGAAGAGGACAAGAACAAAAACGAAATCGAATCTCTTGCGACGAAAAGCGCGTCGTTCCAAAGCGTAAGCGCGGCGGAAGCGCCGCTTAATGTCTCGCGCGGGACGCTTGCGGCGAATTCGCTCGAAGTCCGGGACATATCGTCCATCGGCGGAAGCGCGGCGAATCTGGAAGTTGATTTCATCTCGGTCTTGGATTACCACCAGTCGCCGGGCGCGGCGTCGTTCTATGGCCCCGCGAAGTGGAGCGTCGGCGGCAATGCCGAGCTTAGCAATACGGCGTTAAGCGGCGTCGCGGTCATGAATATATCCGGGGTCGCGGAAATAACTTCGGATTCGAATATATTCTATGACGATTTGCTGACCCTGCCGCGCTCGGGGATATACGCGGACTCTGTGTCGGCGGGGCATATAACGGTGAAAGACCAGACGGCGAGAATGCTTTCGGCGAATTCGGACAATGCGCCGACCCTGGTTTCGATAAGGCTTAACGGAACATCCCAGCTGCCGGATTTGCGGCTGGAAGGAATAAACAACGACGGCATCCTGATTCCGGTGTCGGCGGCGGACGACGGCGGCGGCGCGGTTTCCTGCAAATCGCTGATGGAGAATCTGGGCCAAAAATACGACAGCCGCAGCCTGTCGCAGCATGCGGCGTGCCTCTATGCTCGCTACGCGCGGCTGGAAAAAAGAATCGATATGAAGAAATGCCTTATGCAGGGCGGGGACCCGTCGAAATGTTCGTAAGAAAGGCCGAGCGCGGCGCGTCATTGCTGGATGTTATACTGACGATTGGAATCATCGGCATATCGGCTCCGTTCCTTTATGGGAAGATAGAGGGCGGCGCCAGGGAAATCCGCGAAATCGCATACGCGAATCATTTGACAAGGCTCGGGAACGCGGCGCGGAATTTCACCGCTCTTAACGAGCCTCTGTGGCCGGACAATTACCAAATGGAAATCCCTGCGGAAGAATTTTTTGAAACCTTGGCGCCGTTCGGCGCGACCCAAAGCCGGAACCTTCCGCCGCCGCGCGCGGTCGTATTCAAGTCGACTTCCAATGCCGGGGTGAAAACGGCGACCGCATATCTTATCGCGGATATGGAAAGCTCTACGGCATTGTCGGCGCACAGGTTCGCGCGCCTCTTGGGGCCCGAAGGCGGGGTGTCGGAAGAAGGCGGCTTCGCTTACAGCGCGAACGGGCAATGGTCCGCGAGAATCCCGGGTCTTGAACCCGGCAGAATCGTATTAAGGATTTCCGAGCATAATCTGGACGGCGACCGCGCGCGTTTTTTGCACAGGGTGCGGGTGGCCGAGCAGCCGGAATTGAATTCCATGGAAACGGACTTGGGGATGTCGGACGGCGGCCGGCACAGCTCTATAATAAACGCGAAGAATCTGTCCGGCGTGGGGCTGGAAGCCGACGACGCGTCGGCGGGCCATATATCGGCGGAATTGCTGTCGGCGAATTCGGCGAACTTCCAAAAGGGCCTTCGGTTGAAGCCGGACCGGGTGTTTATAAACTCGCTTCGCGTCGGCGGCGATTTGGTGGGCGCGCGGAAAATAACGGCAAGCTCCCTGTTCGGCGGAACGCCTGGCGGCGGGCTCGGCGCGCTGTCCGAGTCGTCGCACGGCGCGCAGGGCAAAATCATAGCGGATAGAACGACGGTGTCGATGGAATTAAGCGTCGGAAATAATCTTGTGGTGAAACCGGGCTTCGCGCGCAGCGTGTCGGCGTTTGCGGAAATAAGCGCGTATTCGTTGTCCGCGCCGCAAATCACGGCGGGCCATCTTTCCGTGGGCGGCGCGGCGGGGATTACGGTTTCAAGCGACAAGATGGCGGATAGTCTGAATCCGCCGTTAAAGCTGGGCGGCTGGTCGTTTCCGAACTCCGCGAACGCCGCGCCGGAATTTAGGGTTCTTAAAATAATGTCGTGGTCCGGGGACTCGGCCTCCGATGTCCTGAACCGCGCGCGCGACCCGATGGAGAAAATAAGCTCGAAAAATTGGAAGGAGGCCCAGGCAGTCAAATGAAGAACCAGCGGGGCGCGTCTTTGGTGGAAGTTCTTATGATGGTCGCCATCTTCATGGGGCTTCTGCCGATGATATACAAGCAGATTAATAGGCGCGAGGAAACGCGGGTCGCCATCGCGGAAAGCCGGAAACTGGCCGAGGCGCGGGACGCCCTCATGCGGTATATCGAAGCGAACGAAAAGAAACTGTCGGCGCACCGGGGCGGCGCGGTGTTCCAGGTTCACCCAAGGGACTTGGGTCCGTTCGGTTTTGACGGCGCGGCGAAGAATATCCGCGCGCGCGTCATCAGGGTGTCGGACAATCTGGGCCATTCGTATTTGCAGGGCATAGTCGTGTCGGAATTGCCGGATACGACGCCGCTCCGCACGCGCCATGTCGCTATGGAAGGCGGCGAGGGGGCGGGCTTCGTGTCGGGGAACCAGCTTTACGGCTCGTTCGGGACATGGCAGCAGTCGCTTGCGATGTGGAATGTATCGAGCCGCGGGGACGCGCTCGCGGCGCAAACGCCGGTCTTTTGGAAAACGGGCGACTGGTTGTATCGCGTGGATTCCGGGCGCGCGTTCGATTCGGCGATGCTGACGGACTTGGACATGGGCGGGAACGATATAAACGAAATCGGAATGATGAATGCGGGTTCGGTCCGCGTGGCGGAGCGGATGAAGGTCGAATGGGCCGAGGCGGACAATATCTCGTTCGCCGAGAATGTGTCGCTGGACAAGGAATTTTCTGTGTCGGGCGAAGCGAATGTCATGGGCGATTTGGCGTCCGACGGCGGCGATATAACGGTCGGGGGGAACCTGCTGTTGGGGAATGTCGGGCGGTTCCGCGGGGTCGAGGCGAATAGGATGAAGGTGGGGAATCTGGTCCTTGAAGGCATAAGCCCGCCGCAGGACGGCGCGCAGGGCGTGCTTTCAATCGGCCAGCACCTTGGGCTTTCCAACGGAAGCGTCGCGGCCGAGGTCGTGAATGTTGGATACGCGGGAATGGTCGCGACATCGCTCACGGCGGCAAGCGGCATGGTGGACTCGGCGGACCCGTCGTATTATTGGGATTTTGCGGAAAAGGACGCGGCGTTGAGGGATGTCATGTTAAGCGACATGGGCCGAATCATGCGCGCCGTGATTAAAAGCGAAAACGCGAAAGGCGCGGGAACGGAAATGGATAAGGCCTTGTCGCCGGTGGCAAGCAACGCGAATGCTACCGCTGCGGATTACCTTCGGGCATTGCAAACTGCAATCGGCAAGGTCGAGCAAAAATACCGCGAGCTCGGTCTGGAATAACCGCATTGTCATGGTCGGGTTTAACCCGACCATCCATGTAATAAATTGTCGCCACCGGCGACTCAGCTGTCATGCCGACGAAGGTCGGCATCCCAATTTGCAAATATCCTTATTCTTCCTCCATTCCATAAATTTTTCCAAATTAAGATTCATATCACCGGTCTCGCGAACATAACCCTCCATTTCTTTGACAAGTCTTTCATATGATTTCAGTTTCCGAACATCGACGGATTTCATTTCTCCCTCCAAAGGTCGGGGCCCGCCTCTTGATAAAAAACGAGCCCCGTTTTTTCGCAAAGAAAAAGCCACTTTCTTGTTATGAAAAGTGGCAGGAGGCTAGAAGAACTATACCAAAGCGGATAGCGCGGCTTTCGCCGCCCTCCTGCCATTGCAGGAAGTGCTTTGGTGCATATAGAGTCTTCTAGTCTCGGTGCGGACAACACGCCCGCATTGAAATTATTATAACAAATCGGGAATTATTATCAATATAATTAATAAACCTCAAAAAATAATTAGGGGCGTCGCGTTTTCGAGGATAAAACGCCGAGGACCAAGGAAAACAGGTCGACGGCTAGGCTTGCCGCTCCTGCGGCGGCCTGTTTTCCGAAGCGTCATTCGGTGTTTTAGACCGAAAACGCGACGCCCCTTTTATTTTTTGTCCTTATAAGGCGGCCTTCAACATCTCGACTTCATAGGCTTCCACCTTGTCGCCGATTTTCAGGTCGTTGTAATTGTCGAACGACATTCCGAATTCCACCCCCGCGCCGGACACTTCCTTGACCTCGTTCTTCTCGCGGCGAAGCTCGGCCAGCTTTCCGTCATAAACGACAACCCCGTCGCGCAAAAGACGGACAAGCGAATCCTTTTTGATGTATCCCTCGGTCATGCGGCAGCCCGCGACGCGGGTCCCCTTTCCGACGGTGAAAAGCGCGATGACATCGGCGTATCCCACGAAATTCTCGCGGCGAATCGGCTCCAATTTTCCGGCCAAAATGTCGCGTAGTTCGTCGGTTATGTGATAAACGACGGAATGATAGCGGATGTCGACATTGTTGGCGCGCACGATTTCGCGGACGGACGCGTCGGCGCGGACATTGAATGCGACTATGACGGCGCGGCTTGCGATGGCAAGGCGGACATCTCCTTCGGAAATGGCGCCGACCCCGGCGCCAAGTATCTGAACCTCGGCCTTGTCTGTGCCGATTTTGTTAATCATGTCGCGCAAGGCCTCGACCGAACCCTGCACATCGGCTTTAAGAACGATGGGAAGCGCGACCTTCTTGCCGTCTTCCTTCTTTGCGAACAGTTCTTCGAGCGTGGATTTTTTGGCAAGGCCCGCGATTTCCTTTTCGCGGTGCAGGCGGTAATAGGCCACATCGCGCGCGGCCTGCTCCGTGTCCATTCCCTTGAAGTCGTCGCCCGCGAAAGGAAGCTCCTCGAACCCAAGGACGATTGCGGGCTGGCCGGCGACGATGGATTTTACCCGCGCGCCGAACGAATTGATGATGGCGCGCACGCGGCCGAAGGTCTTTCCGCAAACGAATGCGTCGCCGATGGAAAGATTGCCCTGCTGCATTAAAATTGTGGATGTGGAACCAAGGCCTTTTTCGACTTTCGCCTCGACGACAGAGGCGCGCGCGGGTATGTCCATGTCGGCTTTAAGGTCGAGCATTTCGGCCTGGGTGAGAATCAGCTCTTCAAGTCTGTCCAGCCCGATTTTTTTGGTGGCGGAAATCTCGGCGCATAAAATCTCGCCGCCAAGGTCCTCGACTTGAATCTCGTGCGTCAAAAGGTCGGTCTTGACTTTCTGCGGATTTGCGTCGGGCAAATCTATTTTGTTTATGGCGACAATCATGGGAACTTTCGCGGCCTTGATGTGGTTTATGGCCTCGACGGTCTGTGGCATGATTGAATCGTTCGCGGCGACGACAAGAACGACGATGTCCGTAATCATGGCTCCGCGGGCGCGCATGGCGGAAAAGGTCTCGTGGCCGGGAGTGTCGAGGAAGGTTATGGTCTTGCCGCTTGCGGTTGCGACCTCGTATGCGGCGATGTGCTGTGTTATTCCGCCGGCCTCGCCCATTGCGACATTGGTCTGGCGCAGCGCGTCCAAAAGCGAAGTCTTTCCATGGTCGACATGTCCCATGATGGTTACGACGGGGGCTTTGCGCGTCATTTTTGACGGGTCGGGGGAAAGGTTGAGCTGGTCCTCGTGCGGCACGACGGATACGCGTTTGACCTTCGCGCCGAATTCCAGCGCAAGAAGTTCCGCGGTGTCGGCGTCGATGGTCTGGTTTTGGCTGGCGACGACGCCCATTCCCATAAGTTTTTTGACGACATTTCCGATTTTTTCGCCAAGCCTGTCCGCAAGGTCTTTTACGACGATTGAATCGCCGAGGGCGACCTCGCGCTCTACCTTCGCGCCCGCGTTGAAGGCCTGATTTTGTTTGTCGCGGAATCGTTTCATTGCGGCGTCGGAACGGCGGCGGTTCTGGTTCCTTACCTCCATGTCGCCCTCGTCGGAATTCATGACGATGTCGCGGACGGAAATTCTGCCCTTGAAGCTTGCGGCGTCCTGGTTTTGGTTGTGCCCGCCGCGCTTTTTCCCGCGCCGGTTGTCCATATCCGAATCGATTCCCCTTTTGGGAGGGGTGCCGCCGAAGGCGGCGGGGTGGGAATTGATATTGTTGTTGGATTCCAAAGCACCCGAATTCTCGCGGGCTTTAAGCTGTTCTCGAACGGCCTCGTATTCGGACTGTTCCGCGGCGATTTCCCGATTGACGCGGGCGCGCTGGGCGTCATCTTCGGCCTGTTGCTTGGCGCGTGCGGCCTCTCGTTCCTTTGCGGCGTCGAGAACGGCGCGGAGTTTCTCGTCGACGGCGCTGGTGGTCTTTTTGACCTGGTCTTTGATTTCCTGCTGTCCCGGCATAAGGATTTTTTTTCTGCGTTCGACGAAGATTGCGTCGCCCTTGGACGACTGCACCGCGCCGACATGCACCGATTTCCCCAAAGTCAAAGTCTTTCTGTTTTCCGCCATATCACCTGTTCCTTTTTAATAAACTCTAAAAATCCTAGCGAGGTCGCGTTTTCGAGAGAAAACCGCGCCTGGATTTTTTGTCATTCGGTTTCTTCCTCGCCGACTTCTTCCTTAATCCCATAAGCGGCCTCGCGGGCCTTCATGATGATTCGTCCCGCGACGAATTCCTTCATCTCTTCTGCGCCGATGATTTCAAGCATCTCGTCGGAAGCCAAATCGGCAAGGTCGGAAAGCGTGCGCACTCCCCCGTGGCCGAGTTTAAGGATTTGCGGCCGTTTCAGGAATTTGAAGTCCAAAAGGTCGTCGGTCATTTTAAGCGCGTGTCCGGCGTCCTTGTATTCTTTCGCCAGCTTGTCCAGGTAATCCTTCGCGCGCTGTTGAAGCTCGGACGCGATTGTGGCGTCGAAGCCTTCCACTGTTTCAAGTTCGTTCGTGGGAACGAAAGCGACTTCCTCGACCGAGCGGAAGCCTTCGGTTATAAGAAGCTGCGCTATGATGGAATCGACATCCAAAGCCTTGACGAACAGCTCGGTCTTTTCGGCGGTTTCCTTTGCGCGGCGTTCCTGTTCCTCGGCCTCGGACATGATGTCGATGTTCCAGCCGGTAAGCTGGGACGCAAGGCGGACATTCTGCCCGCGCCGGCCGATGGCAAGGGACTGCTGGTCCTCGGCGACGATAACGCTTGCGGTGTGGGTGTCCTCGTCCACGATGATTTTCTGAACTTTGGCTGGGGCGATGGCGTTCACTATATAAACGGCCGGGTCTTCGGAATAAAGGATGACATCGATTTTTTCGCCCTGGCATTCGTTGATGACGGGCTGGATTCGGGTTCCCTTGACGCCGACGGTCATGCCGACGGGGTCGATGGACGGGTCGTCGGATATGACGGCGATTTTAGCGTGCGAACCGGGCGCGCGCGCGACGGACTTGATTTTGATAACGCCGTCGTAGATTTCTGGAACTTCCTGCATGAACAGGCGTTCCATAAACATCGGATGCGTGCGTGTCATGAAAATCTGCGGGCCGGAATTGCTGCGGACGACATCCATGATAAGCGCGCGAATGTGTTCGCCCGGGTGCGGGCGTTCGCGTCCGATAAGTTCGGTCGCGCGAATGTATCCCTCGCCCTTGCCCTTGATGTCGAGATAAATGTTTCCGAATTCCGCGCGCTTGACGACGCCGGATACGATGTCGCCGACCGAGTCCTTGAATTCCTCGTATTGATTGCCGCGCTCGGCGTCGCGAACTCGTCCGACGACGACCTGACGGGCCTGCTGAAAGGCTTGGCGGCCGAATTCTGGCTCGGGCAAGCGGTCGAAAACCTGCTCGCCGACGACGGGTTCCTTGGAATATTTCTTGGCTTCTTTCACGGTAAGCTGGGTGAAAGGATTGTATTCCTCGCCCTTGGCGGCGTCGTCTTCTATGACATCGAATACGCGGAGAACGGTGATGGCGCCGGTCTTCCGGTCGATGGAAGCGGTAATGTTAAGGTCTTCGCCGTATTTGGCCTTGGCGATTTTTGCGACGGCGTTTTCAAGGCTTTCCAGAACGATGTCCTTTGATATTTGCTTTTCTGCGGCCAGGGCGTCCGCGGCAAGCAAAAGGTCCTGTCTGGGCATCGGTGCGACTATGGGCATATTATCACTCCTTTTCTTTTTTTTCATGGCGATACTAAAAAGAGCGGGATTTTAAGTCCCGCCCTTAAAAATTTATTTAAGAACACAAGGATTATACATGGATAATAATAAAATTCAAGTCAAAACTTCTTCCCTCTTCCTTCTTACTTCTTGCTTGCTTTTTTCACCCTTCTGATTTATATTCCCGGGATGGCAAATAATTACACAGTCTTGGCGCGGAAATACCGCTCGCAAACCTTCGCGGATTTAATCGGGCAGGAAGTCCTGTCCACTACGCTTTCCAACGCGATTTCCAGCGGGAAAATCGCGAACGGCTATGTCTTTTCGGGCATAAGGGGAACGGGCAAAACCAGCACGGCGAGAATATTCGCCAAGGCCCTGAACTGCACGGCGCAAAGCGGCCCGACCGCGACGCCGTGCGGAGAGTGCGAGAATTGCCGCGCGATTACGGCGGGCCAGCATATCGATGTCATGGAAATAGACGCGGCGTCGCATACGGGCGTGGATAATATCAGGGATATATTGGATTCGGCCGGATACGCGCCGAACGCGGGAAGGTTCAAGATATATATCATAGACGAAGCGCATATGTTAAGCAAGGCGGCGTTCAACGCGCTGCTGAAAACATTGGAGGAGCCTCCGCGCCATGTGATTTTCATGATGGCGACGACGGAAATAAGGAATATCCCGACGACGATTCTGTCGCGCTGCCAAAGGTTCGATTTGGCCCGGGTCCATATAGACGAATTGAAGAAGCACTTCCTCAAATTGGCTAAACTTGAAAATGTGGAATTGTCGGACGCGGCGGCGGCGTTGATTGCGCACGCGGCGGACGGCTCCGTGCGCGACGGGTTGTCGATTCTCGACCAGGCGATTTCGCAAACCAATGGACGGGTGGACGAGGACGCGATTAACGATATGTTGAAGCGCACGGGCTTCGATTCCTTGACCGCGCTCATGGAATCGGTCATGACGGGGGACATAAACGCCGCGCTTGGGAAAGTGGCGGATATATATTCGGGCGGGGCGGACCTGTCGGGGCTTCTCGCGGATATGCAGGATTTCACTTACTGGATGACGCGGGCGAAAATCGCGCCGGCAAGCATTAACGCCGCGCCCTATACCGAGAATATCAAAAGCCGCATAAAGGAATTGGCGGCGAATTCGACGCTGAACGCGCTGTCAAGGGTATGGCAGGTCATGACCGCGGGCGCGGCGGAATTGGCGCACGCGGCGCACCAAAAGAACAGCTTCGATATGATGGTTGTCCGCATGATGTATCTCGCGGACATCAAACCCATCAAAACCCTTTTATCCGAAACCGCGCCAAAACCCAACTCCCCCCTTGCGGGGGAGTCGGCAGCTTCGCTGCCGGTGGGGGGACAAAAAAAACAAATCATCAATTCCATCTCGGACCTGACCAACGCGCTCGCGGCGGCCAAGGAAACATTGCTTCTCGGCGAAATGAAATCGGAAGTGGAAATAACGGAGTTTGCTCCGGGCAAAATAACCGTCTTCTGCCGGAATGGAAAATCGCAGTTCGCAAGCAGGCTGCGCGCTTGGCTGAATGAATCCGCCGAAGGCGCATGGACGGTGGAATCCGCGGCGGCGGGCGGCGCGGGAACAATCGCGGAAAACGACAAGGCGGCGGCCGAAAGCGACCCGCTTGTCGCGGCGGCCTTGTCGATGTTCGGCGGTGCCACAATATCCAAAGTCCAGGATTCATGAAGTTCATAGACTATACCTTGCGCGCTTTGTTTTGGATTGCGGTCTCCGTGATGGTCTTGGCGATTGCTCTGTTCCTAAGGTATGGGACGGACCTGCCGGAATATAAAAGCCTGGCGTCATACCGGCCGCCGGTCGCGACAAGGCTCTATGCGTCGGACGGAAGTTTGCTTATGGAATACGCGACGGAACGCCGCGTGTTCATAGAATTCCAGGATTTGCCTCCTCAGCTGATAGACGCGTTCGTCGCGGCGGAAGACTCGTCGTTCTGGTCGCATTCCGGCATAGACTTTACGGGCATAGCGCGCGCGACGGGGAACAACGCGCTTCGCGTCTTGGGCGGCGGCACAAGGTTTTCCGGGGCGTCCACAATCACGCAGCAGGTCGCCAAGAACTTCTTCCTTTCAAGCGACAGAACCATATCGCGCAAAATCCGCGAGGTTATACTCGCGCTCCGGCTGGAAAGGACATTTTCCAAAGAGCATATTATGGCCCTTTACCTCAATCAAATATACCTTGGGGCGCGCGCGTTCGGCGTCGGCTCGGCGAGTTTGATGTATTTCAACAAGCCGGTCTCTGAATTGTCGTTGTCTGAAATGGCGTATCTTGCGGCCCTGCCCAAGGCTCCGAACAATTATAATCCTGCGAAGAATATGGAGGGCGCGATTTCGCGCCGCAACTGGGTCTTGGGTCGCATGTTGAAGGAAAAAATGATTACGGCGCAGCAAGCGGACGCCGCGATGGCCGAGCCGCTCGCCATAAACGACGACTTCACGGCGCAGCAGGCGGACGACTTCCAGTATTTCTCGGAAGAAGTGCGGCGGCGCATGATAAACATCTTCGGGCGCGAGAAATTGTATAACGAAGGCCTTTACATAAAGACGACATTGGATAAAAAGCTGCAAATCGCGGCGCAGCAAATCCTTCGGAAAAATTTGGAAGCCTATCATAACGCGCACCCGCGGGACGATTCCGGCGGCGAGGACGGCAAGCCGGAAATCCAAGGCGCGCTCATCGCAATCCATCCGCATACTGGGCGCGTCCTGGCAATCAGCGGCGGCTATTCCTTCGCCGATTCGTCTTTCAACCGCGCGGTCCAGGCAAGGCGTCAGGTGGGTTCGACGATAAAGCCCTTTATATATCTTAACGCGCTGGAAAGGCCGAACTTCACGCCGCAAACGCTTTTGCTGGACGCGCCGGTGGTTTCGATAAAGGACGACAACACGATGTGGAAGCCGGAAAATTACGACCGGCAGTTCAAGGGCTTCGTGCCGCTCAGGCAATCGCTTGAAACATCGCGCAACGCGACGACGGTGCGGCTTGTCCAGGATTTGGGCGTCCACAGCGTCGTGAATACGGCGAAGAAATTCGGCGTCTATGACAGCACCTTGAAGAATATAAATCTTTCCGTCGCGCTGGGCTCGGGCGAATCGACATTGGAGAATATGACGCTGGCGTTCTCTGCGTTTATAAACGGCGGGTTCAGGCACCAGTCGAGTTTGGTGGATTATGTCCAGGACCGCTCCGGCCGGACTATATTCAGGAACGCGGACTGCGCGGATTGCGCGGCGGAATGGAAGGGCGGCGCGACGCCGCCCAGCGCATCGAGCGGCTCCGACCCGTTAAGCGACCCGCAAAGTCTATACCAGCTCACATCGATTTTGACCGGGGTCGTCGAAAGGGGAACGGGACGCCGGGCGCAAATAAAGGGCCACGCGATTGCGGGCAAAACGGGAACGACGAACGAGGTCAAGGATGTGTGGTTCGTGGGCTTCACGACGAATCTTGCGGTGGGGGTGTATATGGGCTACGACACGCCAAGGCCGCTTGCCGACGGCTCGGGTTCGGGCTTGGCGGCGCAAATATTCCGGGAATTCATGGAAATCGCGCTCGATGGCCAAAAAGGCCAGCCCTTCCCGCAGCCGAACGGCTTGGAGTTTGTGCGGGTTAATTATGATACGGGAACGAAGCCGACGGGCGCGGCGAACGAAAGGATTATAACGGAAGTGTTCAAGATTGGACAAACGCCGAATCCGTTGGGGGCGAAATCGAATTCTTTGTTCTCGCCCGATACTCCGGCGGTCGGTGCGCCGTCCGCGGACATCGAAACCGGCTTCTTCTAATGAAATTAACTCCCCCCCCTTGTGGGGGAGTCGAAACCGCAAAGCGGTTTCGGTGGGGGGACAAAAAATCCTTTGGATTTTTTGCCGTTTCTTTCTAAACTTCCGTTTAGAGGGAGTCTATGCAAAAAATCAGATTGGCATTACTATCTGCTATAACGGCAATCGCATCGTTCGGCGCGGGATTCGCCGCGGTCCCGGCGGCTGTCGTCGGCCTCGCGGGCGCGGCGGCGGGCGTCGTCGGCCTTTCGGTGTATCGCAGCTTTGTCGCGACCGACACGGCCGCCGCGTTCGACTTTTTCAGCAGCTGCTGGTCGTGCCGAATCTTTTCTGGAATAACTGGCGCGATGTCGGATTCGGCCGCGGCTATATACGCGAGCCTCGGGGAATTCACGGCGCTCTTGGCAATCATCCTGACGCCGATTTACCTCGCGTGGAAATTGCTGGGCGGCTACCTGTCGGGGAAACCCGAAACGAATGCATGGAAAGTCGGCGGAGGCGCGGGCCTGCACCTTGTGAAGCTGGCGTTTGTTTCAATGCTGCTCTTGTTCCCGTTGCCGTCCTTGATTGGAAGAACGGCGGTGGAGCCGTTGATGAACCTGTCCTTGTCGTTCCAAAGCGCGCTTGGCGCGGCGAACGCGGAAAGCAATATAAACTTCGACGCGTGCCTGGTGGCCAGTATCGCGCTCGACAACCCGGAGCGGACGCAGGGCGTTTTCAGCCCGGGCTTCAAGAATAAGATGAGGTGTTCGATTGCTGGCCTGCACGCGCTTGCGGCGACGGGGATGACGGCGGGCTGGCTGCTGGTGAATTCGGCGTTCGACGCCAAGAACTTCAAGTTCGTAATATTCCCGAACTTCGGAATGCTGGCGCTTGGGTTCCTGCTTATGCTGGTCTATTTTTGGATTATAATCCCGATTGCGCTCGCGTTTTTGGAGTTTGTCGTAAAGTTCGCAATCGACATGCTCTTTTTGCCGCTTATGCTGCTGGGCTGGCTCTTCAAGGGGAACCCGTTCTGGGACGCCAAGGACGAGGACATGATGGGCCTGATAAACGATGTGGTGAAAACCGCGGTGGGCCTGGGCCTGCTCTCCATATTTTTGGGATTCGCGCTTATGCTTGCGGGCTATGCGATTGGCGGGCCCGGCATGATGTCGCTGGGCGAGGCTTTTATGGCGAACGATTCAAGCATGATACTGAATCCCGATTCGCTGCTCAACAGCCATACGGTTAATCTGATTTTCACGGGCCTGTTTATAGCGATGTTCATGACTATGATGACGGAGCTGGTGAAGCAAATCACGGCGGAAGCGAATATTCCAAGCGACCTGTTGAAGCAAGTAAGCTCCAACACGACGGCCTTGATAAACTCGCTCAAAAAATTCGGAAAAAAGAAAAGCGCGCCCGCCGCGCCCGCCGGAGGGACGCCATGAACGGCTTCATGACCGTTTTGCCGGATGTCCCGGATTGGATGAACGGCGCAAGCCTGGACAAGTTCGTGCCGTTCATGATTGATGTCATGACGCGGGTTTCCGCGGGCTTATACGATTTCTTCGTGCCGCTTGTGTCGGCGTTCATATGGACCCTGGTCGGATTCAATATCATGCTGTTCGTCATAAAGCAGTATGTTCCCCAGGACTGGCTGGATTTTCTGAATATCAAGAACGGCGGCGGATATTATGACGGGAAAAAAACGGCGGAGCTTGCGTGGGGAATCCCGAAGAAGCTGGCGCAAATGATGATGCGCGCCGCGCTCGCGACAACGATTCTGCTGGCGGTCCGCCCGACCTTCCTGACGGAAACGATAATCAATCCGTTCCTAAAACTCGGCTCCATCTACACCGAATCCATATTAAATTCCCCTCCCGGGGAGGGGTCGCCGAAGGCGGGGGTGGGAATGGAATGCAACACCCATTCCTTCTTCTCCCCCGAAATCTGCAATCAAATGGCGAATCCGATTTCGGGAATCATATACAAGAACAATCAGGTGGTGACGCTCGGACTTGACATGATGGGCGTGCCGAGTTTCATAACGGGCGGGAACCCTATGTCTAAAAAACCGGATATGGGCCTTTGGCTGTTCAACTTTTTTGTGGGGGCCGTGCTGGCGATTACATTCTTCCTGTCGGGATTATACATAGCGTCCGTCATATTGCAGGGAATATTGAACTTTTGCTTTGCAATCATGCTGTTCCCGTTCAGGACATTCAAGTGGGTCATGCAGCAGACGGACGCATGGGCGAATCCGACCGAAGCCTTGAAGGGAATCATAGACAGTCTGCGCGGCCTTGTCGTCGCGATGGTAATCGGCGGGATTATGACGCTCATCAATCTGTCGCTGATTGCGGCGCTGTTCGGGCAAAGCGGAATCTCGGCGAACCTGTCGTCATGGTCGGATAAATTCATGATTGCGCTGAGTTCTATTCTCGCGCTTCTGGTCATGACCCGCCTGCTGGAAATAGCGAAGGAAAAGATGGCCAAATTCGGCGCGCCGGACGAAACATTCTATAAGAATCTGACGGCGAACGCCCAAACCCTCGGGAAAACCGCGGTGAAGCTGGGCGGCAACATAGGGAAGATGTTAAAGAAATGAACGGCGCGCTTGAATTTTTGACGGCGAATCTGGTGCAGTGCTGGGCCTGCCCTGTCTTCGACAATCTGTTTGTCGCGGTGGGAAGCGCAGCGGAGAATTCCTATGGCCAAATCGCGCGCTTCGCGCTGTTTCTGCTCACCGCGTTCATAGCGTTCTATACGGTGTATATAGTGATGACGAAATTGTCCAAAGGGGCCGAGGACCCGTTTTATATGAAGTCCATGAAGCCGGTGCTGATTAATTCGATTATAATAGTTTCATTGATTGGGATGGGGACATTCGTCCCGAAAACTGTGGCGCGCCTGACATTGGAACCTGTCGCGGCCATGACGCACGCCATCGCCAGTTCTGTCATTCCCCTGCCCGACCGGGGAATCTCGGCCGCATACGAACCCAAACCCATGCCCGACTCGTCGTTTTATTCGCCCGCGCTTAAAAACCGGGTTCTTGATATAATGCAAATGACGACGACGGCGTTCCAAGGCTTCATACTGTTCGGCTTCGCGATGATTTCCAATTCTCTGAACTTGACCGCGTTGCTGAGCGTCCTCTCGGGCGACTTCGGCCCCGCGCTGGATACGGTCTTCATGTTCTTCCTGGGCGTGTTCGTCGCCTGGTCGTTTATCAAGCTCTTCTTGAAGTTCCTGTTCTATTTCATAGATGTAATCGTAAGCCTCACCCTGTTCGCGTTCCTGTTCCCGATTATGCTGATGGCGTTTGTTATGAAAAATTCGGAAGCCCCCGGATGGGTGAAATCAATCGGCGGAATGTCGGGCAATATCTTCCAAACGGCGGTGCGTTCCGTCATAACGCTGGCAAGCGCGATGATTGTGTATGTCGTAATCCTGGCGATGCTAAGCGGATTTATCGATTTGTCGAACCCAAGTTTCGAATCGCCGGCGGTCATGCATAGCGCGGCGGGCATCGCGGTTCTGGTCTTGATAATCGGGTTCCTCGCCGCGAAAATCGATGATATTGCCAAGGAACTCTTGGCCGCGCTCGGCTTCGAGGACGACGACAAGGCGGTGGTCGGCTTGGAAGCCTATAAGAATTTCGCCGCGCTCGCGACGAACATCAAGGGCAAAATCCAAACCTTGAATAAAATCAGAAAGGGAGGGAACCCGTAATGCCCGCATTGGCCGCCCGCTTTCTTCCGCTTCTAATCAAGCCGCTCGTGTGGTTCGGCGCGATACTGGCCGTTCTGTATTATTATTCGGCGAGCATATCGGGCGAATCCTTGGCGTCGGTTTCGCTGCCTGATTTCCTGAAACAAATCGGGGTGTGCGACGCCGCGGGCAAATGCGACATAGCCGCGGCGGGCTGCATATTCTGCCCCTATATCCGGGATTTAATCGACGCGGTCGGTAATGCGTCCGCCGGAGTGTATGAGGCGTTTATCGGGCATATATGGATTATGCTTGTGCTGGGCTTCGGCATATTCGCGGCGTTAAGCGCATGGAAAATCCTGAAAGAAGCGGCGGCTCAAACGGCGGACATTTCGGCTCCGGGCGAAAAGTCGCTCGATATAAAGCCCTGGATAACGGGCCTTTGGCAGCAGGCGGTGCGCATACTCGTGGTCGGAGTATTCTTGGGCGCGCTGGGAACCCTTGGGAATTCCGCGCCAAGAATGCTCACGGACATGACCATCAGGCCTATACTTTCAATCGGGGCGTTCATATCTATGAAGACGGCGGGCCTGCCAAGCGGGCTCTGCGAAAGCGCGGCTCCGTCGGAAGAGGATAAATATTCGCTTATAACGGAAAGCGCGACGCGCCCGCTGATGTGCATGGCCGGGGTCGTGAATACAATCGCGCTCTTGGGCGCGAACAAAGGCTTCGCGACCATGAATCAGGGAAGCCGGGACAACAAGCCGCTGTTATGGTTCCTGGGCCTCGCGGCCGCGGCCGTATTCGCGATTTACGGCCTCAAAATATTTTTCGAGCTTATGAACATAGTCTTCACGGTGCTGTTCTTCATAATGTTCCTGCCGGTCGTAATCGGCGCGCTGGCCTTCTCGAAAACATGGAAGCTGGCGGGAAATGTGGCGGACAATATGCTGAATCAAATAACAAGCATGGCGGTGGGGATGGTTGCGATTGCGCTTAAACTTTCCATATTCTACGCGCTCATGTCCTATGCGATTGACAGGAACGAAGGCGACCCGTTTGCGGCGGTTGCGACATTGCTGTTCGTGTTTGTGTTCTATTATTATGTTGTTGAAGCGAAGCTCATGAAACAGTTCGCGAACATAGAAGCCAAGCCGTTCATGAATTTCGGTGACAACGCCTATGCGGCCTTGAAGGGCGGCGTGGATTGGGTTGGCAAGGCGTTCACGAATCTGACGAAGTTCGGAATCGGAAAAACGGGGGGAACGCCATGAAGAAACTCCTCCTGATAATCGCTTTATTGTTATTTGTCATTCCACGGCAAGGCGAAGCCGCGACCGGGGAACCTCGGCCGACTTCGGATAATTTCGAGATGACCGAGCTTACCGACCGCGCAAGGCATAATATCCTGCTGGGCCTCAGAAACTCTGTCCCGAACGCGGCAAGCCTGGAAACAAAAGGCGTCCCGTTGGACATCCGCGCGGGTCTTCTGGTGGTCGAGGGCCTAAGCACGGTCGCCATGCTGATTTACAAAAATTTAATCGATGTCATAATATGGCTTCTGTTCATATTCTTCGCGTTCTGGTGGGGTCTCGAGGCCTGGTCGGTCGTATACGCGAAATCGAAAATAAGCGATACGGTGAAAAAGGCCGTGAAGAAGGGAATCATAATAACGGTCGCGGTGTTCGTGCTGAAATCGAATCCGGCGGAATGGTTTATGATTTTGATGTCGGCGGTCGCAAGGGTCGGAAACTACGCGGCGGACCTGTTCTTGACCGAGGCGACCGGCATGGGAATCTCGCAAAGCTGCGCGGCGGTGCATGCGATGGTCGTGGCGGGCGGAAACAGCTTCGGATTTTTGGGGCCTGAAAATGTCGCAAGCGTCTTATGCATGACGGGCCGAATCACGGAATTCTTCTGGACGGCGCTCTCACAAAGTTTCGCGTTGATTGGAACGGGCATCGGAACGAATGTCGCGCTGGCGGTGCTGGGAGTGGCCGGTGTCGCGCTGTTCCTTTGGTGCGCGGTGAAATTCACGATTATGACATTGGGGGTTGTTGTGGACATGACTCTTATGCTGATGTTTTTGCCGTTCGTCGCGTTCAAGGAATCTTTCAAGGACGGCTGGTCGAAGGACGCGCCGTTCGCAAGCGCGATTTTTGAAAGGATAGCGAACAGTTTCGGGGGCGGGGACATATCGGGACAAATAAAGAAACTGGTCCAGGTGCTTATATATATAATCGCCGTCGCGCTGATTTCATCCATATGCTACCTGCTTATGAAAGGCATATTGGCGGAAAACGGAAACAGCATGGTTTATACGCTGCTCGGCGGAGCCTTGTGCGCCTACCTCATATCGCAGACGGATAAAATCGCGACGCAAATGGGCGGCGCGGTCGACAAGGAATGGACGGGCAAAATCCAAGAGAATGTGAACAGCCTCGCGGCGGCGGCGAAAAAATACGGCGGGAATATATGGACTATGATAAGGAAATAACTCCCATCCCGTCACCCCGGCGGCCCGGGTCCCGCGACCGAGCAAGCAAAGCGCAGCGCAGGTCGTGGGTGGGGTGGCCGGGGTCCATTGTATAATTCCTTTGTCATGGTCGGGCTTGACCCGCCCCCCAATCCTTACTATAATCACCCCGAAACCAAAAAGGACTCCCTAAATGAAAAAATTATTATTCATAACTTCCTCCCTCTTGCTTCTTACTTCTTCCTTCGCGTCGGCCGCCGTGCGCGAAGCCACCCTGTTCTACGCCCCGACCTGCCCCTATTGCCATCTGGCCAAGGACTTCATATTCGACACATTGGTAATCGAGTATCCGTTCGTGAATTTCGTCCAAAAGAATGTGCAGGAACCGGCGAACCGCGGCGCGTTCGAGAAGCAAATCAAGAAATGCAAATTGGACGGCTACGGCATACCGCTTATGGTCATAGGGGACAAATGCTTCCAGGGCTTCGCGAAGGGAACGACGGAAAACGAATTCCGCGCGGCCCTGAACGACGGCCTGTCGGAACAAGAGCTTGAAGCGGTGAAAACGAACGCGGCGGCGTTGCTTGCGGACCCTGCCGGGGTGCGCAAGGAAAATGCGGAGCAAATGGCCCGCTCGCGCGCGGAAACGATTAATATAGAAAAGCAGAAGGGCAACGGGCTTCTATACGGCCTCTTGGGGGTCCTCGCGGCGGCCCTTGCCGTCATCCTGCTCTTCCCCCGTAAAAAGAATTGATTTCCTTATTATTTCCTGAAACTTACCTTTTTGACAACATCCCTTTTGTAATAAGCGTTGACGCGCCGCATAATCTCGTTTCCCTCGTATGACAGGACGGTAATCTTGGCGGGAACCAGAACGCGCAGAGTAAGAACGCCGGATTTCGACAAGCTCTTGACGGACAGGTCGGCGGCATAGTCCGCGCCCGCGATTTTCGGCCAGTCCGCGGCGATTTCGGAATCGAATGCGTTTCCGCCCATCTTTTTAAGAAGCCCCAGGGCGGCGGCGAACGCGAACTGCGGCCTCTCGCTTCGCTTCTTAAAATCGATTTTCTTGACCTCCACCATCAATTCCCCTCCGGGGAGGGGTGCCGCGAAGCGGAGGGGTGGGAATCAATCCTTCTGCCTTCTTCCTTCTGCCCTCTTCCTTCCAACTTCAACCCCTTGGCATCTTCCAAAACACCCTTCTTCAAATTCTCGAACGCCCTCTCCTCGATTTGCCTGACCCTCTCTTTGGAAATGCCGTATTCCTTCGCGATGTCGTCCAAAGTCTCGGGCTTTTCGGCCAGCCGCCGCCGCCGGATGATTTCGCGGTCTCGCTCGGGCAAAGCGGCCAAATGCTTCCGCAGCAGCGCGCCGCCGCGCACGGCGAATTCCTTTTTTTCCAAAACATCGTGGATGCTTTCGGCCTTGGATTGCAGCTTGTCTTGGAACTCCGCGCCCTCGTCGTCGCCGCGAAGCGGAACATTAAGGGACGAATCGCGCGACATCCTCGCGTTCATAAGCTCGACTTCTTTCGCGGGAACATCCAAATAGTGCGCGATTTTTTGTATGTTGCTTGCATCCATCTTCTGGTCGGAGATTCCCAAAGCGCGGCGCGCCTTGCCGAGGTTGAAGAAGATTTTCTTGCGGCTGGGATTCTCGCCGACCTTTACGCTGGACCAGTTGTCCCACACAAGGCTGTAAAGCTCGGCCTTAATCCAATAGGAAGCATAGACGGAAAAGCGCACGCCCTTTTCGGGATTGAATTTTTCAAGCGCTTTCAGAAGTCCGACTGTTCCCTCGGCAATCATGTCCTGCATGGAAAGGATTCCGTATGATTGCATCTCGAAAGCGGTGGACACGACCATGCGCAAATGCGCGGTTATGATTTTTTCGGCGGCGGCGCGGTCCTTGAATTTTTTGACGCGCTGAATAAGGTCGGTCTCTTCTGCCTCGGAAAGCATGGGGACATTTTTGACATAGTCGATATAGGACGACAGCCAGTTTTCCCCGCCCCGCACCAGCGCGGTGGATTTGCTCTGAAAATCGGTTTTGTTTTTATTCACTGAAATTTATTATTCCCTCGATTTAATAAATCTCAAAAAATAATTAGGGAAGACGCGTTTTCGAGGATAAATCGTTCAATACCAAGAAAAACAGGTCGGCGTCTGGCCTTGCCTGCCGCCGCGACGACCTGTTTTTCGCCGCGTAGTGGACGATTTAGCCCGAAAACGAAAAACTTCCCTTTTATTTTTTGGCCTTTTTGCGGTCTTTATATAATTGCTCGAAATCGACGGGCGTCATGGCGAAGGGCGGAAAGCCGGAATCACCCGTGGCGCGAAGCACAAGCGCGCGCACGCTGGGGAACAGCATTGTGGGAATATCGACCAAAAGGGCTTTCTGCAAGTCCTCTTCCTTCGGGAATTTCGCGCTGACCAAGCCCGAATAAACGACATCTATGCGGAAGATTGTCTTGTCGTCGGATTCCAGCTTGGAATGGACTTTGGACACAAGGTCGACCATATACAGGTTGTTTTCGGCCCCTTTGATTTGAATATCCATGTTTATTTCCATCTTGGCCTGGGAATTTTCCTGCTTGAAGAAAAGCTGCGGGACATTTGGGGATTCGAAGGACATATCCTTCAAGAATTGGGTTATGAGTTTAAGTTCCGACATTTTGCTGGGCTCCTTGTTTTGAGTGTTGATTTTTGATATAATGGTTAGTATAGCGCGGTTTGGGAAAATTTCAACCCCAAGCCTTATAAAATTAACTTCCCCCTTGCGGGGGAGTCGAAAAACCGCTTTGCGGTTTTTCGGTGGGGGGACAAGGAACATGAAAAGATTATTGATATTTATACCGCTTTTGCTCGCGTCCTGCGGCGACTGGTTTGAAATGCCGGGCACCCGGGGAAGCGGGGACCAGCGCGTCCCAAGCAACTTGACCAAGGCCGACTTCAACCAGCTTCCGGGCTGGAAGGACGACGATTTGCGCTACGCGCTGAAATCCTTCAAGAACAGCTGCAAGGGCAAAATGACATTCGAGGGCAAAGTCGTCCCGGACAGGGAATTGTTCGAGGAGAAATGCCGCTACGCGCCAAGCGAAAGCGCGGACCTTGCGACGGTCAGGAAATGGTTCGAGGAACACTTCCAGGCATACCGCGTCAATGACCCTGAAAGCGGTGCCAAGGGCCGCATGACGGGCTATTATTCGCCGACGATTCCGGCCAGCAGAACGCGCCGCGGCGAATATACCGAGCCGCTCATGGCGATGCCGACGGACGGCCGGGAATTCAAGGGCGTGGATAAGAAGACAATCCTGGCCCAGGGGATAGGCAAGCCGCTTTACTGGGCGCACCCGGTCGATGTCCAGAATCTCCAAATCCAAGGCTCGGGCATGCTGCGCCTCGACGACGGCCGCTTGGTGAAATTGAACTTCGCAAGCACGAACGATGTCCCGTTCAACAGCCCCGGCCGCCAGTTGCAGGACAAGGGAATCACGCCGCCGAACGGCATGGCCGCGGCGGCTGTTTGGGAATACCTGAAATCGAATCCGGCGCTCGCGCGCGAAATCATAGACGGCAACCCGCGGTATGTGTATTTCTCCGAGGCCGGCTCGTTTGATGTTATCGGAAAGCTGGGCGTTCCGTTGCAGAAGATAAGGTCCGTCGCGGTGGACGATTCGATATACGCGCTCGGGGTCCCGATGTTCATCGATACCCAGCTGCGCGACGGGACAAGATTCCAGAAATTGGTCGTGGCCCAGGACCGGGGCGAGGCGATTAAGGGCTGGGTCCGCGCGGACATATTCTTCGGCATCGACGCCGAGGCCGAGCATTTCGCCAGCGGCCAGAATTATCAGGGAAGCAAATTCGTTCTGCTTCCGAAGAAATACTCGGGCGGAAGATAAGCGATGCTGGACCTTACGCTTCTTGATTATATATTCGTCGGGGTAATCCTGGCCTCGACGCTGTGGGCCTTCGCGCGTGGCGGAGTGTTCGAGACGGTCGCGACGGGCTCCTGGATAGCGGCGGCCTTGGCGGCAAGGTTCGTGTCGCCGAAGCTGGAACTCCAAATCATGAATGTGCTGGCCGTGCCGGAGCCGACTGTGTCGACGCTTATAGCTTCGTATTTCATAGTCTTCTTTTTCATATTGATACTGTTCAGCCTGTTCGCGCAAAGGCTTCGGGACTATATACATACGACGATTCTGCGAAGCGCGGACCGAAGCCTTGGGGTCGTGTTCGGACTTGTGCGCGGCGTGTTCATAAACGGATTTTTATATATGGCGATGTTGTGGTATTGGTCTGGCATGGAGCTTCCGCATTATGTGAAGGCCGCGAAAACAAGGCCGGTCATGCAAATAACGGCGTTGAAGATTTACGAATGGTTTATACCCGGCCCGAATAAGTTGATAGCGGACGATTTGAAGGACAAGCAGGATGTCATGGACACCTATGAAAGTCTGCTCAACCCGAAAATCCGCGGCGGCGATGCGGACGGGGCGAACGACGACGGCTATAAGAACGCGGAAAGGGAATCCCTGGACAACCAGATTCTGCAAATCGAAAACCTCTCCGACATCCCCGAATAATAAAAAAATAACTCCCCCCTTGCGGGGGAGTCAAAATTTATGAAATAAATTTTGGTGGGGGGTCACTCCACTTTCACCAACTCCTCCCGCCTCTTGTTGCTAACCCTCCAAAACAACCCGCCGTCCTCCCTGACCAATTCCACAGTATCGAAATCCTTGCGCTTCAGTTTATGCCGCGCAGACAAGGCTCCGTCGCGCGCGTCAAGCACGGCCAAATCCCCGTCCAAATCTATAATCGCAAGGGCGCGCCCTGAAATGAAAATCCCATGACCCGTGCCGATTGGCGCGGTCCAAATCGCGCGGCCGGCCGCGGCGTCGATTTTGGCAAAAATCCCGCCTATGCTGGAAACGAAAAGATTTCCGCCGTCAAGGCGCATTGCCGATATGTCCGCAATCTGGCTTCCGCCGGTTATAAGGCTTCGCGAGCCAAGGTCGATAGTCCATAAAATTTCGCCGGTCGCCTTGTTGATTTTTATGACCTCGCCGGTGGATAGCCCCGCGTAAATATATCCGCCCGATGTTATCGGGGCGGCGGCTGGCCCGGCCTTTGTGGCGGTCGGAAACCCGCGGAATATGATTTTCCCGTCGGCCTTCCTGGTCAGCACATTCTCATCCGACATAATATAGTCCAACTCCCCCCTTGCGGGGGAGTCGGCAGCTTTGCTGCCGGTGGGGGGTAATAAATCGAGAACCCCGACCTTGCTCTCTTTCAATTTCGCTCCGGCCTCGAAAACGGGAATGCGGTCGCCCGGCAATATGGGGTCCTTCTTGTCGCACGCCCCCAAAGCCAGCGCAAAAATCAAAATAATTCCAAAAGATATTAGCGAGGTCGCGTTTTCGAGGACAAATCGTTCAATACCAAGAAAAGCCGCCGCGCGCTGGACATCGAAGTCCGCGAAGGCGGCTTTTCGCCGCGCAGTGGACGATTTGGACCGAAAACGAAAAACCGAGCTTATATCTTTTGTCATTATTGCAGAAACACTGACAACGCTTCGGCCTGCGCGGCGATGATTCCGGGCGCGTTCTTGTCGCCTGCAATCTTGTCCGCATAAGACCTGGCCTGCGCATTGTTCCCCTCTTCCGCATGCTTCATGGCGACCATAAGCATGGCGGTGAAGTAAAATGGCGACCGCTTTGTGAGCAAAGGCGCAAGCATGCGCTCGAAAGCCTTGGCGTCCATGGTCTTGGCCTTGGTTGCGGCGATTTTTATGACGGCCAGATGCTTGAAGTCTTTGGTCGCGCCGTTCTTGGCAAGGTTTTCCAGTTTCGCTATGCCCTCGCTCTCGCGCCCGTTGGCCAGGTCGATTTGTGCGGCGCGGAACCTTGCAAGGTCGCCCATCCCGCCGCTGGATTTTTCAGCCATTCGCATAAGAAGGACTTCCGCTCCCTCGAACTGGCGTTCGGCGGCCATGGCCATGGCGGATTCGTATGCCAGAACTTCGGTTTTAAGTTTTGCCTCGTTGTTGTGCCGGATGATTTGAACCACGACGACGGCGGATATGATTATGACGGCGGCGGCGAGTATCAGGCGCAGATTGCTTCGCAAAGCGGCATAGAATTTTTGGATTCGAACCTCTTCCCAAACCTCGCGGTAAAGCGCGTCCTCCTGATGGTCCTGCAACGACTTTCTTTTTGCTATGTTCCTTACCATTTTTTCACTCCTTTTTATTAATTAACTCCCCCCTTGCGGGGGAGTCGAAAAATCGCAAGGCGATTTTTCGGTGGGGGGTCAATCACCCAACCGCCTTGACCTGTTTATTAATAAGTTCGCGGCAACCCTTTGCCGCGGCGTCCATCATCTCGGCCAAAAGTTTGGCGTCGAAATCGCCGGCTTCTCCGGTCGCCTGAACCTCTATGAATTTGCCGGAGCCAAGCATGGCGAAATTGGAATCGATTTCCGCGCCGCAGTCTTCGCCGAAATCAAGGTCCATAAGCAGCTGCCCGCCCGCCATGCCGACGGAAACGGCGGCGACGAAATCCTTGATGGGGTCCTGTTTCAGTTTTCCCTCGGCGAGAAGTTTTTTGCAGGCCAGATTGAGCGCGACGAATCCGCCGGTGATGGCGGCGCAGCGTGTCCCGCCGTCGGCCTGAATCACATCGCAGTCTATGACAATGCTCCTGTCGCACAATTTGTCCATGTCCACGACGGCGCGAAGCGAACGCCCGACCAGGCGTGAAATCTCCGCGCTGCGATGGTCGTCCATTATGTTCTTGCGGTTTTTTCTTTTGTCGACGGCGCGCGGAAGCATGGAGTATTCCGCGGCGACCCATCCGCCGGATATGTTTTGAAGCCGCTTCCAAAGCGGCCTCTGGTTTTCGACCGAGGCGGTGCAGATTACCTGTGTCCCGCCGACTTTTATAAGGCACGACCCTTCGGCCCATTTATTGACATTGGGTATAATCTCGACCGCCCTTAATTCAAGATTTTTTCTTAACTCGCGCATTTTGCTTTCCATTTTCCGAAATACTACCCGCAGCGGTCCTTTATTTCAAGGTTTTATTATAAACTCAAAAAATCCTTGGCGCAATCGCGTTTCCGAGGATAAATCGTCCAATACCAAGAAAAGCCGCCGCGCGCTGGACTGGGGCGTCCGCGAAGGCGGCTTTTCGCCGTGTAGTGGGCGATTTGGCCCGGAAACGAAAAATTGCACCTGGATTTTTTGTCATTCGGCTTGATTTTTTGCAAGTCTTAATATAGAATTCGCCATGGTTCCGCCAAAGGGCGCGATTCGGACTGGGACCAAAGACAAAACCGCGCAAGACCTTCCATATTCGGAACGGCATACTTTGAAAGATTTTTTATTATGATGAAAGATTTATCCAAAGGTATATTCAACCCCCTGTCCGGCGAGAATTTCGCGGACATGTTCAACGCGGCCTACGGTTCGCAGGAAACATTGCAGGGATACGCCACAAAAGGAACGGTCAAGGATGTCCTGGCGGACTTCGTGTTCGTGGATGTGGGCCTTAAATCCGAGGGCCGCGTCAATATCAAGGAATTCGGCGCAAGCGTCCCGGCCGTCGGCGATATAATCGATGTGTTCGTGGAAAGATACGAAAGCCGCGAAGGGACGGCGATGCTGTCCTATACCAAGGCGCGCGCTGAAAAAGCGTGGAAAGAGCTTGAAAAATTGGTTGCCGACGGCGTCGACCCGACGGGAACGGTGGTCGAAGCGGTCCGCGGCGGCTATACCGTCGATTTGGGCGGGGTCATGGCGTTCATGCCCAGCTCCCAGGCGGACGCAAGGCCTATAAGGGACGCGAAGTCCTTAATCGGCATGACGGACAAATTCCGCGTCCTCAAAATGGACGCGCTCCGCACGAACGCGATTGTGTCGCGCCGCGCCATCCAGGACGCCGGCGCGCTGGAAGCCCAAAAGGAGATATTGAAGAATCTCTCGGTGGGAACGGTCGTGGACGGCATAATCAAGAATATCACGGATTACGGGGCGTTCATAGATTTGGGCGGCATAGACGGCCTGCTCCATGTGACCGACATCTCGTGGAAGCGCGTGTCGAACCCCAAGGAAGTCCTTCATGTCGGCGAAAAGGTCAAGGTGAAAATCATACAGTTCGACCAGGAAACGCACAGGATTTCCCTGGGCATGAAGCAGCTGGAAGCCAATCCCTGGGACGCGGCGGCCAAGGGCTTCAATGTCGGCGACATCGTGGAGGGCAAAGTATGTTCGCTTACGGATTACGGGGCGTTCATCGATTTGGGCAACGATATAGAGGGCCTGGCGCACATGTCGGAAATCAGCTGGACGAACAGGAACCAGAATCCGAACAAAATATTGTCCGTCGGGCAGCAGGTCACTGTTACGATTCTGAACATCGACAACGACAAGCACAGGATTTCGCTGGGCATAAAGCAGAACATGGAGAACCCGTGGAAGGCTTACGCCGCGGCGCACAAGGTCGGCGATGTCATAACGGGCCCGGTGAAGAACATCACGGAATTCGGCCTGTTCGTCGCGCTAAGCGACGACTTGGACGGCATGGTCCATGTGTCGGATGTCTCGTGGTCCAAGGACGCGGGCGCGATGAAGGGCTTTGAAAAGGGCCAGATTGTCCGCGCGAAAATCCTGGATGTGAATATCGAGAAAGAGCGCGTCACCTTGGGCATAAAGCAGCTGGACGAAAGCGGCGCGGCCTCGGCCCCCGAAAGAACGGCCGGCGGAATCCGCAAAGGCTCTGTCGTGAAAGGCACGGTGAAGGAAGTAAGCCCCGACGAAATCAAGCTGGAACTCTCGGACGGAAAAATCGGAACGATTCGGAAAACGGATGTGTCGCGCGACAAGGCCGAGCAATCGACGGCGAAATACAAGGTCGGCGACGAGGTCGAGGCGATGGTCGCGTTCACGGGCGACGAATTGAAGCTCTCGATTCGCGCGCTCGACGACGCGGCCGAAAAGAAGGCGGTCCGGGAATATTCGACGGAGGGCGACTCCGGCGCGGTCCTTGGCGACATCCTTTCGGCGGCAATCGAAAACAAGAACAAGTAATGTTTTATAATGTCACCCCCGGATTACGCGGGGGTCTCATCAACTCGTAAGGAACACAAAATGTCGAACAATATGCAGCAGCAAGCGATGGAATTGCAGAAAAAGGTGGCCGAGGCGCAGCAGCAGCTGGGCGAGCTTACGGTCAAGGGAATCTCCGGCGGCGGAATGGCGATAGCGGAATTGACGGGCAAATACGACCCCGTGAAGCTCACAATCAATCCGACCCTGTTGAAGGAAGATGCGAAAACCATCGGCGAAGTCATAAACGCGGCCTATGCCGACGCGAAAACGAAGGCCGACGGCTTAATCGACACGGTCATGGGCAAAGCCCTGCAAGGCATCAACCTGGACGATTAAAAGTTCCCCTCCCGTCATTCCAGCGAAAGTGAGGACGGACAAGAAATCATGACTGGCGTCATGATTTCCCGTCCGAGCAGAATCCCCAAATCTTCGATTTGGTGGATTCGTTGGGGAATCCAGGTCATAAAGCCTGCGTTAACAGGT
>JAIRUP010000011.1 GCA_031254335.1 Rickettsiales bacterium | reverse complement strand
CATAGGGAAATGTTTGTTTTTGCCTTCCCTCGCAATTTTTTGACGCGCACCTTCCGCTTGCGCCTAATAACGGCGCGCGCGGGGTGCTTGGACAAAAAGTTTCAAGTCCTTTTTGCACCGGGAACAGTTTGCGTTTATGCGCTCGGTTTCAAGTTAAATATGGAAAATGATTATTACCTGGATGGTCGGGTCAAGCCCGACCATGACAATTTTAATAAGACTCAAAAAATATTAGCGCAATCGCGTTTTCGAGGATAAATCGTTCAATACCAAGGGAAACCGGCGCGCGCTAGGCTTGCCGCTCCTGCGAAGCCGGTTTCCCGCCGGTAGTGGGCGATTTAGACCGAAAACGAAAAATTGCGCTTATATTTTTTGTCCTTATTCCACGACGGAGCGGAAGATTTCGGCGGGCAAGGTGCCGCCGGTGATGCCGTTTGTGGGCGTGTAGTCGTCGTTTCCAACCCAAACCCCGATTGTCATCGCGTCCGTCGCGCCGATAAACCATGCGTCGCGCGAGTTCTGGCTTGTGCCGGTTTTTCCGCCGCGGGTTTTGCCGGGGACATTCGCGCGCCGCCCGGTTCCGCTTTTGACGACTTCGGCAAGCATGGCGGTCATTTCCTCGATAGTGGTCGCGCCAAGCAGCTGGGCGGGCTTGGACGGCGTGCGCGTGTAAAGCACCTTGTCATAGCTGTCCGTTATGAAATTCACGGCATAGGGAATGACCGACTGCCCGCCGTTGAAAATCACAGCATACATTGTCGTAAGCTCGATAAGCGACATCTCGGACGCGCCCAGGATGGTCGAATATTCGCGGCGCAGCTTCGTCCCGACGCCAAGCCTGCGCGCCATTTTAAGCACCGTGTCCAATCCGAATTCCTGCGTCAGTTTCAGCGGCACGGAATTCACGGACTTCGCGAAGGCCGAGCTTAGGCTGAGGCTTCCGTAATATTTCTCGTTATAGTTTTTGGGGTTGTAGTCGCCGATTCCGAACGGCTCGTCATACACGGTGTCGCCCGGCTGCATTCCGCGTTCAAGCGCGACCAGATACACCACGGACTTGAATGCGGAACCCGGCTGGCGGAGAGCGGTCGTGCGGTTGAACTGGCTGGCCTGGTAATCCCTTCCGCCGACCATGGCGGCGATTGCGCCGTCCTTTTCCATTGCGACAAGCGCGGCCTGCCCCGCGCCCTTGTCGGCGGACTCGGACATTTTTCTGTTAAGCGCGCGGCTGGCGCGCTGTTGAAGCGGGCTGTCCAAAGTGGTGTGGACTATCATGTCCGAATTTATATTGCCGCCGAACCGCGAATGGACATCGTCGACCACGAAGTCCGCGAAGTATCTGTAAATGTTCTCGTCCTGGCGGATTGCGGGCTTGTAATTGTCCAGCTGGGCCTGGGCCTTTTTGTATTCTTCCGCGGAAATGTATTTCTGGTCTTTAAGCGAGGTCAGGACAAGCCGCGCGCGCCGCACCGCGTTTTCCGGATGGCGCGACGGATTGTATGTCGTCGGCGCTTTCAGCATCGCGGTTATCATGGCGGACTCGGCGAGCGTCAGCTCGTCCGCGGTCTTCATGAACAGGTCGCGGGCGGCGGCGTCTATGCCGCGCATGCCCTTGACCAGGGACACGCGGTTCATGTAAAGGTCAAGGATTTGTTCCTTGGAAAATCTTTCTTCAAGCCAGAACGCGAGGATTAGCTCTTGCAGTTTGCGGGTGACGGACCGCTTGTATCCAAGGAAAAGGTTTTTCGCAAGCTGCTGTGAAATCGTGCTTCCGCCCTGGACCACGCGGCCCGCGGACACATTGCGCAATACCGACCGCCCAAGGCCGTAAAGGTCGATTGCTCCATGCTCGAAAAACCGCTTGTCTTCGGTGGCGACGATTGACTGCCAAACATAATGCGGAACGGTCTTCGTTGTTATCGGGTCGCCCATAAGACGGCCGAAGCTGCGGATTTCATAACCGTTTCTGTCGACCACTATTATCGCTGGCGTGCGCGTTTCGGTAAGCATGGCGTCAAGGGACGGCATCTGCGTGAACACAAGCATTATATAGCCGAATATAAGGACCGAGCCGACCATGACGATTGGGGAGAAAATCCTGAACGCGGCGGCGAAGATTCCGCGCCGCTTGGAAAACGGAAGCAGCGCGTGCATGGGCGCGGGATTCATCCCGCGGCGGCGCGGCCCGCAGTTGTGCAGGCGCGCGCCCTTTTCCCGCAAAATCCTTTCAAGTGCTTTCATCCGCCCCGTCACCCCGGCGGAGGCCGGGGTCCATTGTTCATTTCATTATTTTATATTATACCATAAAAGGCTTGACCCGGTGCTTAAAATTTTTGTATTATTGGAATGCAAGGAAGGTTTTTCATATAAAAAGGAGTGAAAAATGACTAAGAAACTATTGATTCTGCCGGTTCTGGCGGTTATGGGAATGGGCGCGGCCGTCGCGGCGGCACCGAAACCGAACAACGCAATCGGAAATTTCAACAGCGCGTGCGTGGCCGTCGGCGGTGAAGTCGGCGAAAGCGTGAACTATGTCACGGAATGCAAATTGGGCATTCAGGCGACTGTGGACGCCTGCTGGGCCAAGGTTACCGCGTTGGAGAATGTGATGGGCTATACCGGCGCGGCCAAGGACGGCTATACGGTCAACCGCGGCTATGGCGAAGACCCAAGCATCGCCCCAAGCGTTACCTGCGGCGCCTCGCTTAGCCTGTAATATTATATCGGCAAACAAAAAACCGCCCTTCCGGGCGGTTTTTTGTTTGCTTATAATTTCATAATAAATTCACCGTGCGGGGATTGTCCAGCAGCTTTATGAAGTTTTCCTGGTGCGAGATGATTAAAAACGAAGTCCCAGCCGCGCGCATTTCGTTTATTGTTCCGGCGATTAGTTTTTGGAGGCTTGCGTCCGCGCCCGCGTCTATCTCGTCCAGTATGGCGAGTTTCGGCGAGGCGAGTTTCAGGCCGAGAAGCGCGGCGCGCTTTCTTTCGCCGCCGGAAAATCCGACATTGACGCTGCGCGCGAGCCAGCTTTCGGGAATGTCCAGGCTTGAACGCGCGGCGTTCAGCTTCTCGAAGAATTCTCCGGCGGAAATTTCCTGCTTGTCGCTCACTTTTTTCCGCGCGTTCATGGAATGCTTGAAAAAGGACGAAAGCGTAAGGCCTGGAATTTCCGGCGCGTTCTGCGGCGCGTAATAAATGCCAAGCAACGCTCGGGTCGTCGCGGAATCCAGCGACAAATCGCGCCCGTCGAATTTGATTTCATCCGCCGTTATATGGAACGCCGGGTCGTTCATGACGGCGGCGGCCAGCGTCGATTTGCCGATTCCGTTTTTTCCGCGAAGGACAAGGGTTTCGCCGTCCGCGATTGACATCGAAAAACCGCTTATGATTTTTTTGTCCCCCGCGGACGCGCTCAGGTTTTTTATTTCAAGCATGCTCGTTCTCCAACGCTAGTTTTATAAGGTGCTTTGATTCCACCAAAAATTCCATAGGCAGCCGCGACAGAACCGGCGCGGCCATTCCGCCGACTATGAGCGCGGTCGCGTCGTTGCGGTTTATCCCCTGCGCGCCAAGATAAAATAAAGCGGCGTCTGAAATGGCCGAGGTCGCCGCCTCGTGCCCCGAAACATTCTCGCCGTTGGAATGCAGGATTGTGGGCAAAGTGTTCGCAACCGCAAAGTCGCCGATGATTTTCGTGTCGCAGTTGCTGGCATTCTTCGCGCCGACCGTGTTCGGCGAAAAGGATACAAGGCTTCGGAATGTCTGCTTCGAATTTTCCAACGCGACGCCGACGGACATTATGTTGGATGTCGAATTGTTCCCGATATGAACCATTTTCGTGCCGGTGTCGGCCTGCTGCGTTCCGCGCGTTATCGCAAGCGAATAAAAATCCGAATGCGCGTTTTCGCCGGCGAGGATGCTGGACGGATATTTCCAAGTCTTCGCGCTTCCGATTTCCAGCTGCGTCCAAAGCAGCTTCGCGTCTCTGCCGACGCGTCCGCGCTTGGATACGAAGTTCAGGATTCCGCCGCGCCCGTCCTTGTCCCCGGCGAACCAATTCTGCACCGTGGAATATTTCACGGTTGCGCCGTCTTTGACTATGACTTCCACGACGCCGGAATGAAGCTGGTGGTTGGGACGGCGCGGCGCGCTGCAACCTTCCAGATAGGACAGCTCCGCGCCCGGTTCGGCGATTATAAGCGTCCGCTCGAACTGGCCGATATTCGCGGTGTTTATGCGGAAATAGCTTGCCAAATCCACCGGGCATTTGACGCCTGCCGGAACATGGACGAAAGTCCCGTCGGAGAATACGGAGGCATTAAGGGCCGCGAAAAAATTGTCGGTCGCGCCGACGACGGAACCCAAATTTTCGCGCACCAAGTCGGGATATTCCAAAACAGCTTTCGAGAACGGAAGGAAAATTATTCCGCGCGCGGCCAATTCCTCGGACAGCGAGGTGTTCACGGATTCCGAGTCTTCCACGACATCGACGGCCATGCCCATAAGCGCGGCCTGCTCGTGCTTTGGAATTTTCAGACGGTCGTAAATCGCGGTCAGGTCGTCCGAGGGCGCGGCGGGCGCGGAGGACTTGAAGTATTGCAAAGCGTCGTAATCAATCGGTTCGTAATCTATCTCGGCCCAATGCGGCTCCGTCATTTTTTTCCATGCCGAAAATGCGGACAGCCGCCAGTCGAGCAGCCATTCCGGCTCTTGCCGGATTTTGGATATTTCCCGGATTGTTTCCTCTGAAATTCCGGGCTTAATTATGGTCATTTTTGGACGCCGCCGCAAGCTGCTGCGCGCTTGAAAAAATCGTTGTCGTCTGGCCGAGCAGGCCGTCCGAAAACGCCGCGCTTAAAATCCCGTCCGGGTCGACGGACTGCATCTTTTCAAGCATTTTTCTTGCCTTGAACATGAATGATTCCACATTGTTGGCGAATTCCGCGTCAAGTTTGATGTTGCGGCGCAGCTGTTCCAAGACGAACGGATTCTTGTCCTTGGCGTCGACGAGCCCGCCGGTCATCCGCCAAATATTATGCTCGAATGTTTGGCGCGGCTGGATTTCAAGCGTTTTCAGAATCGGCGCGAGCGTGTGCGCGAGTTCCTGATAGACTATATCCAGATTGTTTATGAATGAATCCTGCTGGTTGTATGTCGCAATGTTCGCCGCGATGCTTTTAAGCAGCGTTCCGTTGTGCGACGCGATTTTGTTCGCGGCGTCCGTCTTCTTCGCGACTCCGGCGACCGCGCCCCAAATCCCGGCAAGCAGAAATCCGATTGCGCCCGCTATTATGTATAGTATCTGAATTTCTTCCATGGTATTCCTCTTTGTCCGCGATTATAGCATCTAAAAATCGCCCCGCAAGACAAAAAGTTTCCGGCGCTTGACGGATGGGAAACGGCGGTCTATACTGCGCCTTATGAAAAAAATTCTTGTCGTCTTGTTCGCGCTTTTTATCCCGGTTGCGGGCCATGCCGCGCGCGCGGATAGGATTGATTCCCTGATTGCCGCCGCGAAAGAGCAGAACCTTGCGTCGCACCCATCGTGGCGCGCCCTGCTTCATTTTACCGGCGGTTCGTCCGTCATAACCGACCCGGAATTCTGGCTGGCCGAGGACGGGCGGAAAAACCCCGAGGCCGAGCTGGAAGCCACAATCCGCGGATTTTACGAGCCGTATTTTTCGCCCAGGATGTTCGAGCGCGAATTCAAGAACGGATATAAATCCAGTTTCCTTAAACAGCACCCGACCTGCGCGTATCCGGCGCGGCTCGCGTTTCTTGAAACCGCGCTTGGGACTTCTTTCCCGCGCGTAGGATGCCCGAATTACGAGCAATGGCGCGCAAGGATGCTTGGCGATTCCGCGTCGGTCGTCTTCGCGTCCAATACGCTTGGCAATCCGTCGAGCATGTTCGGGCATACCTTCCTTCGCATAGACCAGGACGACAATGTCTTCGGCAGCCCGACCGTGAATTTCGCGGCGGTGACCCCGGATACATCGAATGCGCTGGTCTTCGCGGTCCAGGGCTTTACGGGCGGATACCCGGGAATCTGGACGGTCGCGCCGTATTATGAGAAAATCAAGATTTACGGAATCATCGACAACCGCAACCTTCAAGAGTTCAGGCTGAACCTGTCGCCCGAGCAGGTCGAGTTCTTGAAGCAGCACATTTGGGAGCTGTCCTATGTCTATGCCGATTATTATTTCATGGATGTGAATTGCAGCAGCGCGCTTGTCGATTTGCTTCGCGTCGCGAATCCGCTGATTAAGGAAAACCGGGGCGTCGCCGTCTTCCCGACCGAAGTCATGCGCGCGGTGGAACCGATGGTGGAGGGCGGAAAGCTCCGCCTTTCCATGCAGGCCAGGATTACCTCGCGCTGGAACGAATTGACGCCCGAGGAGAAAGCCGCGGTCAAAAACTTCAAGAAAATAGAGGACTTGGACGGCCTGCCCGACCTTCGGTCGCGCGCGAGGGTGGTCGAGGTTTTGTTCGATATGAATCAATACGACCTTGCGCACGGGAATATAACCGAAGAGGAAATGCGCGAAAAAAGTTTCGAGCTGATTTATACGCGCCGCGCGCTGCGGGGCTTGGGGCCGGTCTTCGACGACGCCCCGGAATTGGAGCCCGCGTTCGATACGCACAGGATAATGTCGGCGTATATGGGCGCGGCGGCCGACAATTTCGGCGGCCGCGCCCTGCTTGGTTTTTCGCCGGCGTATCACAGGTTCATGGACGACGATTTCGGCATGAACAAATGGTCGGAGATAAGCGCGTTGGAACTTGAAGGGTCGCTTGGGACCGAAGGCGTCTTGTTCGAGCGGTTCACATTCGCGAGTTTGATTTCGATGAACCCGGAAGTCGCGCTGTTTGACGGCTGGTCTTGGAGCGCGGGCGCGGGATTCTGGTCTTTCAAGGATGTGAAGACCTGGCGGCGCGACGGCGTCGCGTTCGGCCTTGACGGCGGTTTCGGAAAAAGCTTCGTCGTAAGCGGCGATGGCGACCTGGTCTATCTTTTTGCGACCGCGGATTTGAATTCGAAATTCCAATCGGCCGGGATGAAATTCGGGCTCGCGGAATACTTGTCGTTCGGGAAGGACAACTTGGAAATTTTTGCGAACGCGGCGACGCGCCGATACGGAAGCGCGGGATTCGGCAACCGCTTCACGGTCTTCATAAACCGCAATCTGCAAATAGATACGGGACTTAAAATCGAGTGGTTTTACGAGCTGAACAAGTTCGGCACCGGCGTTTCTACCCGCCTAACCAAGCATTTCTAGGATTTGCTTTTTTTGGGTTTCGGCGCGGGCTTGGCCGGCGTCGAATCCGTGTCGTCCGGAAGGTCGCCGTTCGCCGACATCAGGACCGCGATTTGCCGCGTTGGTTTCAGGTGGCTTAGGACTATGAACGCCGCGACCAAGAGCGGCACCGAAAAGAACATCCCGACCGCGCCCCACAGCATGCCCCAAAACACCAGGTTCACCAATATCGCAAGCGTCGAAAGGTTCAGCGTCCTTCCCATAATCCGCGGCTCGATAATATTCGAGAACAGGATTTGTATTCCAATCAATCCGCCCGTCATCCATACCGCCGCCGGAAGGGAAAGGCTGGCGAACGCATACAAGACCGGAAGCGACACCGCGACGATGGAGCCGAATGTCGGGATATAGTTCAGCATGAAAATCAGGAACGCCCAGAACAGCGCGAGGTCTATGCCCGCCGCGGACATCAGCGCGTACGAGGTTGTCGCGGTCGCCAGGGAAATCGCGGTTTTGACGAACAGATAGCGTTTTATTCCCGCGTCGATTTTCGAGATTATCTTATGCCAGCGCGCGTATTTTTCATTGGAATCGAAGAGTTTCTTGAACTTGTTGCGGAATGTCCCCTGCTCTATAAAAAGGAACAGCAGGTAGACCATTATGATTCCGACGCTTGCGGCCAGGTTGGCTACGCTTGACCCGACCGACACCGCGACGCTTTGGATGCTTGGCATCCAGGCGAAGTCCGTGGCGATTCCGAAATTGTCCGCGACATAGTGAAGCAGGCTTGAAATTTTGGATTCGATTAGCGGCAGCTTTTCCTGGAACTGGCTTGATATGGGGCGGATGTTCACAAGGAAGACCAGGGCGAATATCGCGAATGTTCCGATTGCCGCCGCGAACGAGCCGACTGTCGCGGCCACGGGATTCTTCACCGTGAAAATCCGGCGGTAATATTCCGCGACCGCGTTCAAGAGATACCATATGAAGACCGCGACCAGAAGCGGCGCAAGCAAAGCCTGTCCGAATTTCAATATGCCCACGACCAGCATGGCCAATAAGACCCAGTTCATGATTTGTCCTTCGTTGCAAACCAATCATACAATAAAAAAAATCAAGTTGCAAATTTATTCGTGCGGGGCTTTATGCGCGTGGAAGCGGACGGACGCGTGCGCGCCGTTGCAGAACGGCTTGTTTCCGCTTGCGCCGCACCGGCAAAGCGTCTGCTTCTGCCGCACTTCATAGGTCGTGCCGTCTTCGGATTCGACGACTATGCCGCCTTTCACCCACAGCGGGCCGCTGATTTTAAGCCCCCCGTCCTCTATCATGTTAAGTTCCGGGTCGTATTTGTTTTCCAATGCCTCGCCCGATTTCGTGAACGCCATAAGGCGGCCCGCCGGGCAAAGGTTCGCTTCCTTCATCGCCAGCTTGTCGGTTATTTCGCCCCCCGCCATGACAAGGTTCCAAATCCTTCCGCCCGCGTCGCAGAACCGCGCGAAGGCGCAGTATTTCTCGTTGTCCGCAAGGTTCAGGTTCGGCCCCTTGAAGATTTCGGCGTTCTTCATGATGGGCGTTTTCGGCGCGGTTTCGGTCCCGACGAATCCGCCCTCTATATGGCTTCCGTCGCAGAAGGGGGCGTTTTGGGATTTGCCGCAGCGGCAGAGCGCGACCGGGTCCGCATTGATTTGGAAACTTTGCCCGTCGCCGTATTTGACCGAGATTCCGTTGTCGTCGGTCAGGATTACCTTTTCCGAGATTTTGCTCAGGCCCTGAACCATATAGGGCCCGTCCTTCGTGATTTTTATGTATGGCTTGTCCATGCTCCGCTCCTTTTCGGATAGATTAGCGGCGCATAAGATTTATTGCACTAGGAACGGAATCATAAAATAAAAAAGCTCCCCGATAAGGGGAGCTGGTTTGTATGCCAAAGAGAATTACTTTTTGGCGGCGGGTTTCGCGGCTGGCGCGGCGGCCTTCGGTGCGGCACCCGGAGCCGGTTTCGCGGCAGGAGCCGCGCCCGGGGCGGGTTTCGCGCCGGCGGCAGCGGCCGGGGCGGCTGCGGCGGCACCGGCGGCAGGGGCGACGGAAGCGGCCGCAGGGGCGACTTCCTTCTCTTCTTCCTTGCCCGTAATCGCGACGAACGCAAGGTCGGCCTGGTGAAGCCCAAGGGACACGCCCGACGGCAATTTTATGTCCTTGCCGTGCGCGGCGTCGCCGATTTTCATCGCCGACAAATCTATCTCTATGTATTCGGGAATGTTGTCGACCTTGGCCACAAGCGCGATTTGGCGGACCGAGAAGTTCACCACGCCGCCGGCTTTCACGCCGACCGAAAGGGCTTCGTTGACCAAGCGGACCGGGACGCTGACGCCGACCGGCTTTTTCGCGTCTATGCGCTTGAAGTCGACATGTATCGGTTTGTCGGACACCGAATGATATTGTATATCGACAAGCATCGCGTCTTCGGTGTTTTTTCCGGCCTTTATCTCGAACAGCTTCGTCCGAAGGCCCGGCTTTTTAATCAGCTCCACCCATTCCTTCGAGTTGATTTCAATAGGGGTCGGCGCTTTTTTCTCGCCGTATATTATTCCCGGAATCAAGCCGCTGGTGCGGTTTTTGCGGCTGGCCCCCTTGCCAACTCGCTCGCGGATTCCGACATTCAATGATATTTTTGCCATTGCGTTGTCCTTTCTGGTTTTTTCGTTTTATGCGCGTCCTCCAAGGGTGATACGCTGCATGCGGCGGATTATAAGGTCTTGGCCCCGAAAAATCAAGCGGAAAAAACAAGTTGCAAAACGCTGCCGCCGGGGGTATTCTTAACCCTAGCAAAAGGACCGCCACATGAGAAGAAGATACAGAAAGGACGAAGGCAGCGTAAAGGATTGGCTCAATACCATAGTCTGGGCCGGACTTATCGCCATATTGTTCCGCAGCTTTCTGTTGGAGCCGTTCAATATTCCGTCCGGCAGCATGATTCCGACCTTGGAGGTCGGCGACCATCTGTTCGTCAAAAAATGGAGCTATGGATACTCGCGCTATTCATTCCCGTTCGGCTCGTGGAAAATGTTCGACGGCAGATTTTTCGAGCGGTCGCAGCCGAGCCGCGGCGATGTCATAGTGTTCAGGACGCCGGACGACAGCATGGACTATGTGAAAAGGCTTGTCGGGCTTCCCGGCGACACCGTCCAGATGCGCAGCGGGCGGCTTTGGATTAACGGCCAGATTGTGGAGCGCGAGCGCGTCGGCAAATATGTCGTCGCCGTCTTGCCGCAGATGCTTCGCGGCGTCGGCTTCCAGCGCGTCGACCAATCGAGCGGGCGCATAATGGTAATCAAGGGCAACCGGATTTTCGAGGACAACAAGCCCGTCGATTACGGATTCACAATCGAATACAAGGCCGACGCGATTTGCCAGCTTCGCCCGGACGAATGCCGGATTCAGACGGGAGAGCTGTATGTGGAAACCCTGCCAGGCGGAAAGAAGCACAATATTATAAAGATGAGCGAAGGCGGCCGATACGACAACACCCAGGTCTTCACGGTTCCCGCCGGGAAATATTTCTTCATGGGCGACAACCGTGATTCTTCGGAAGACTCGCGCGCGAGTCTGGGATTCGTTCCGCGCGACAACCTGATTGGAAAGGCGTGGTTCATATTCTATTCGCATAATTATTACTCGCCGCTTTTGGCCGTCTGGAACTGGCCGCACAAGCTGCGGTTCGAGCGGTTCGGACTTGGAGTCCGCTGATGGCGTCGGTGCTGGGTTATGAATTCAAGGATGAAAAATTATTGGAGCGCGCGCTTACGCAAAGCGGCGCGGACGGGGCGGACAACAACGAGCGGCTGGAATTTTTAGGCGACCGGGTGCTTGGACTCGCGGCGGCGGAACTGCTTGGCGAAATGTTCCCGGCGGAGCCCGAGGGCGCGCTGGCCCAAAGGCACGCCAGCCTTGTTTCGACCGCGACATTGGGAAAAATAGCCGAAGACTTGGGCCTGTTCCCGAAAATAAGGCATTCGCACCTTACCGCGGGGAACAAAACGGGCGTCCTGGCCGACGGCTTCGAGGCGGTTTTGGGCGCGATTTACACAGACGGCGGATGGGACGCGGCGCGCGGAATCGTCCGCGGGATTTTAAGGCCGGTCGCGGCGGAATTCGCGGCGCCGCCAAAGGACGCGAAAACGACGCTTCAAGAATTATGCCAAAAGAATTTCGGAACTCTGCCGGTTTATGTATTCATGGAGGAAAGCGGCCCGTCGCACAATCCCGTGTTCAATGTGGAAGTCCGCGCGGGCGGCAAAACGGCGAAAGGCGGCGGGCATTCCAAAAAATCCGCGACGCTTTCCGCCGCCGAGGAACTATTGAGAAAAATATTATGAAAAAAATCATACCCGCGTTATTTATTTTACTCTCCCCCGTTTATGCTTTCGCCGACGAAAACGAATCCGCGCCGGTGCGCGACTGGTCCGTCGGGCTTTACGCGGTATGGCCGAATTACAGCATGATTGCTTACGGCCCCAACCATTTCAAGGAACTGGAACTGGGCGGCCGGGGCGCGGCGCTTGCGTTCGGATACAACGCGGGCGACGGCGTCGCGCTTGAATTCGAGGCCGGCGGAATGGACATCACGATTATGTCCGAACACCAGACAAGCAACGCGACCAACGCATATTTGATTTTCGGCGCGACTTACGGGAAAACATATTGGAACTTCGTCCGGCCCTATGCGGGCGCGGGAATCGGATACGCCGTCTGGTCGAACAGCATGGAATTCAAATGCGCGAACTGCACCGTGGGCGGCAAAATCTATACAAGCTATGCCGACAGTTCTTCAAGCGATGACCTGGCGTTTTCGTATCAGGTGAAACTTGGGACAAGATTCATAATAACCAGCCGGTTCGATGTGGACCTTAACATCAAATTCCAAAGCCTTGGGCGAACTGGGAACAAAGGGCCGGAATTCGCGCTTATCGGCAATGTCCAAAATATCGAACCCCGCATGGGCTTCTTATATAAATTTGGCTGGTAAGGACCATCCTTCGCCAAGGCTGCGGATGGCAAGCAAAAAATCCAAATAATTTGGACAACAGTCCTAATGAATTAATTCTTCAATAATGTCATTATGAAATCATGGGGAAGATTATAAAATTCATATTTTTGCTTTCGTTTCTGTTCGCGCTGATTCCCGATGCGCGCGCGTGGGAGCTTTCCAGCGACACAATATCCGAAGGCGAGAGCATGATTGCCGACCAGGCCGCATACGAATGCGACGGGTCGAACATCTCGCCGGATTTATCATGGGGCGTTGCCCCGGCGGGCGCGAAAAGTTTCGCGCTTGTGATGCACGACCCGATGGCTGCGCGGCCGAACGGATTCTATCATTGGATTGTCATAGACATACCCGCAACCGTCCAAGGCTTCACGAAGGGAGAAGCGTTTGTTCCGCCAATCCGCGAGGTCGCCGGAGATTCCGGCGCGCCGGGCTATCACGGGCCATGCCCGCCCGCGGGTTCCGGGAAGCATTTTTACATTTTCACCTTATACGCGCTGAATGTTGAAACGCTTCATATCATGGACGGCGACACACCGGCGGAAGCGGAAGAAATCATCAAAGCGCACGCCCTGCACGCAACGCAAATAACCGCGACCTATCAAAGATAAATTTATATTGATAAAAATTCCTGATTTGATATAATGATTTTGACGCGAACGGCTGTCCGCGTCGGGGTGTGAACAACCTCTCAAAACAACTTCTGCTTCGGCAGGAGGGTAGCGAAAGCTACGCTATTGTTTTGATAGTTGTTCAACCTCCTGCCACTTTTTATAAAGTGGCTTTTTCTTTGCGCAAAAGGAGAAACCTCAATGACGCACGATGAAATATGGGCCATGATAGACCTGTTCGCAAAGACCAAAAATATGAGTCCGTTCAGATTGGCGAGATTGTCGGGTTTGGACGGCACGATATTCAATCCGTGCAGAAGGGTGGTCAAAAGCAAGAGCGGCAAAACGGTCATGTCATGGCCCAAAATGGAGACGATTGCAAGAATGCTGAAAGCGACGGATACCGACTTTATGGAATTCGCCGCGCTTTATCCGAAGGTCAAAGCCAGCGCCGAACCGGCATAAAATAAAGTGTCCATTATAATGGACGCTTTATAAACGATGCGGGTATTTATAAAATTATTCCTCGCGCAGCGGGAAGGCGCCGGCGTCAAGCATCTTCTTTATCTCGAAGTGCTTTATCTTCTTCGCCGATGTCTGCGGAAGCTCGTCCTCCGTAATCGCGAAATGGCTGACCCACTTATACGGCGCAATCATAAGGTTCGACACCTTAATCAGCTGCGACACTTTCGCAAGCGTCGTCCCGGGCGCGACCTGGAACACCGCGTATGCGACGGTCTTGCCATTAATCACGCGCTCGAACACGGCGGCCGCAAGGATGTCGTCGTTTTGCAGATACAAATCCTCCAACTCGTCGGGATAGACATTCTTGCCGCTGTCCAGAACGATAATCTGCTTCCGTCTGCCCTTGACCGTCAGGCGGCCCTTGGAATCGATGACGCCAAGGTCGCCGGACTTGAACCATCCGTCCTCGAAGCTCTCGGCGTTCGCGGCCGGATTGTTCAGATAGCCCTTCATGACAAGGCTGCCCTTAATCCAGATTTCGCCGACGCCGCTCTTGTCGGGATTGTGGATTTTGATTTTGTTTCCCGGAAGCGGCCCGGCCCAATTCGTCCTGCCGTCCTCCATCTTGAACTTGAAGTTGAAGTTCCCGGGGCCGGTCGTTTCCGTCAGGCCATAGCAGTCGCCGACGACGAAGTCCAAACGCTCGAAGAATTTCCGAACGGACGGCTTCAATGTCGCGCCCGCGGAAACAAGGAGCCTGACGCGCCCGCCGAAGATTTCATGCACCGGGGCCTTCACCTTTTTGACGAGAGAGCCAAGGCCGACAAGTTTCAAGAATCCCTGCGCGGCAAGAACGACGCGCATAATGGTGTATTTCTTCTTTTCCTTCGCGCTGGAAATGATTTTTTTATAGAATCCCTCCCAAATGCGCGGCACGGCCGGGATGACATGCGGCTTGTATTCGGCGAAGTCCTTCAAGAATTCCTTTGGATTCAAGACCGGCTGAATCAGAAGCGAGCATTTAAGCACAATCGGCGCGATTATGTTTATCACGACGCCGTATATATGGTAAAGCGGCAGGAATCCATAGAACATGAAGCCCGGCTTTATGACCGCGCCGTAAATCAGCGCGCCCTCGGCCAGGGACACAAGGTTGCCGTGCGTAAGCGGCACGATTTTCGGCACGCCGGTCGTGCCGGATGTGAAGGAAATCTGGGCGATGTCCTCGCGGACCACATCGGCGGCGCGGAATTCGGATTCGCTTTCGGAATCGGGTTCCTCGATGTCCGCCATCTTGGTTTCGCTGCCCTCGATAAAATAGCTTTTCTGCGCAAGGGCCAGCTTGCACTCGGCGATTTTCATCATGCTTTCGTGTTCGGCCTTGGATAGGCCGGTGTCAAGCATCAGCGCGCGCGCGCCCTGCGACAGTATGGCGAAATAGGACACCAAAAATTCCGCGCTGGTGCCGGAAAGCAAGGCGACGGTGTCGCCTTTTTTGACGCCGTATTTCTTCGCCAGTTTCACGGCGCGTTTCTGGACCATGCCGAGCAGCTGGGCATAGGTTTTTTGCGGACGCACAAAGAAAGTGTTGGCGGCGTTGGATTGGCACGCGCCCGCCAGAACCTCGTAAATGTTCTTTATCATTTTTTATTCCTTTTTTTGTCGCTAGACACCAAAGATTATATCGTATTTTCCCGATTTACAATAACAAATAATAGTGTTTGACAAAAATATATTCGGGTGGTATAACTTCCAAATAAGCCGGGGGTTGGAGAGAACAAACCTGTAAGGCCAATATATGTCCGAAGTTAAAAAACCGGCGCTCAGCATTGTTAAAATCAGCGGCAAGAAATACGAGAACAAAACGGAATTCGCGGAAACCGTCCAAGATTTCCACGCGCTTCCCGGATACAAGCTCCTCAGCCACGGCGCGGGCGTCCTTATATCCGAAGAGCTTAAAAAACAAGGCATTCTGAACGCGACCCACAACGGGCTTCGCATAACGCCGGAGCCGGTCTTGAATGTCGTCGAAAAAGTCGTCTTGGAAATCAACCGCGACATCGCGAACACCCTGAACGGGCTTTGCGGGGACAACACGGTCTATCTCGGCCACGACAAGACGGGGATTCTCGTCAATTCGGAACAGATGCCCGTCGACAAGGACAAGGACGGGAACGAAGTCGATTACGGATTCGTCGGCAGGGTTTATCCGGGCTGCGTCCATGTTTCAAGCATCCAACAGATTCTTCAATATAATATGTCCCCGGTGATACACTGCCTTACGGTATTGAAGGACCGGGGCAATGTCATGAACACCAACGCCGACCATGTCGCCGAAGCCGTCGCGAAGGAAACGGGCAGGTTTTACGATGTAAGCCTTTATATGCTTTCGGATGTCCCGGGCGTTTTGGATTTGCAAAAAGAAATCATACCCGAAATAACCAAGGACAATTATCCCGCCCTTAAAGAGGCCGGAGTAATAACGGACGGCATGGCGGTCAAATGCGAATCCATGCTGAACCTTGTCGAGACCGGCAACATAGGCCAAATCATCATAACGAACAGGATAAGCAACGAGAAAAGAACAATCGTAAGGTAAGGAGCCGCGTCATGGCAAGGAACATACATTTTTTCAGGAACAACGGAAATTCCAAGCTGGTTTATGCGGCGGAGCATAACGGCAAGCTGTCCAAGGAATACATAGAAAAGCTGGAATACCTTACGAACGGCGAATACGACGATTCCGACAGAATCGCCGAAAACTTCTCGTTCGTCGGGACGCGCAGGGAACGCGAGACGCCGTTCTCGACATCCGCGACGGAAATCGCCCGGGCCGCGGGCGTCCACGGAATCACGCGCATAGAAAGCTATGTCCGCGCGGACGAGACGAATCCCGAATTCGACCGAATGCTGCAAAGCGTCTATCCGATGCTTGGACAGGATATCTTCAACATCGACCGCGAAGCCCAGCCCATAAAGCATATCCAAGACATCCGCGGCTACAACAAGGAGCACGGCCTTGCCCTTTCGGAAGAGGAAATAGAATATTTGGAAAAATACGCGGCGGCGCGCGGCGCGTCCCTTACGGACGCCGAGCTTATGGGTTTCTGCCAGGCCAATTCCGAGCATTGCCGCCACAAGATTTTCAACGGCGAATTCTGGATTGACGGCAAAAGACAGGACAAGACCCTGTTCCAGATGATAAAGGAAACGACGCTCGACAAATCTTCCGCGACCGGCTACAAGGGCAATGTGAAAAACGCCTACGGCGACAACGCCGCCGTCATGGACAGCATGGACATGGTCCAATGGTCGCCGAATGAAAACGGCGAAATGGTCAAAAAACCAATCCGCGTCGGCTGGACGCTTAAAGCCGAAACGCACAACCATCCGACCGGCGTGTCGCCCTTTCCGGGCGCGGCGACCGGCACCGGCGGCGAAATCCGCGACCGCATGTCCGTGGGACACGGGTCTGTCCCGCTTTCGGGAACGCTTGTCATCATGACAAATCCTTTGGACAGCAAAAAGGAATACCTTTATTCCTCGCCGCAGCAGATTCTGACCGAGGGAACCGACGGAGCGTTCCATTACGCCAACGAATACGGACAGCCCCTTACAAACGCGCGCGTCTTCACATTCGAGCATTCCGAAAACGGAATCAACTGGGGATACAACAAGCCCATCCTTCAAGCCGGCGGCGTCGGATATGTGAACGAGAAATTCATGAAGAAGGACGAAAGCCGCGTGAAGCCCGGCCAGAAAATCATCCTGCTCGGCGGCTCGAACTATCTTGTCGGCCTGGGCGGCGGTTCGGCCGCGTCCCTGAACAGCGGCGCCACCACCAAGGCCGTGGATTTCGCGTCCGTCCAGCGCGACAACGCCGAAATGCAGAACCGCGTGTTCCGCGTCATACGCGCCTGCGCCGAATCCGCGAAAAATCCAATCGTATCCGTCCATGACCACGGCGCGGGCGGCCACTTCAACTGCCTTGTGGAACTGGTCGAGAAAACCGGCGGAAAAATATACATGGACCGCCTCCCGGTCGGCGACAAGACCATGTCCGCCCGCGAAATCATAAGCAACGAATCGCAGGAGCGCGAAGGCCTGCTTGTGGACGAAGCGGATGTGAAAAAAGTCCTTGCGACGGCGAAGCGCGAGGGCTGCCCGGCCTTCGTCATAGGCGAGCTTACCGGCGACCTCAAATTCGCGTTCGAACAGGCGGACGGCGACAAGCCCGTGGACATGGACCTTGAATCAATCCTGAGGAATCCCCCGAAAACCATCATGAAGGATTCGCGCGTAAAGCACGAATTCGCGGACGCCGTTTGCAGCAACGGGCATTTCGAGGAAAACCTTAGAAATGTCCTGTCCATGACTTCGGTCGGAAGCAGGGACTGGATGACGAACAAGGTCGACCGCAGCGTCACCGGCCTTGTCGCGCAGCAGCCGTGCGTTGGCGAATTGCAGCTTCCGGTTTGCAAATACGGAATCACGAAATTCGACCTGGACACGGACGCGGGTGTCGCCGAGGCCGTGGGATTCGCGCCCGTCGCCGCGCTTATCGACGCCGCGTCCGGCTCGCGCCTTGCAATCGCGGACGCGCTGACGCCCCTTATATTCGCGCCGCTTAAAGACGGGCTTTCCGGCGTCGCGCTTTCCGCGAACTGGATGTGGCCGTGCAGGAATCCCGGCGAAGACGCGCGCCTGTATGACGCCGTCCTTGCCGTGCGCGATTTCTGCCTTTCGCTCGGCATAACCGTCCCGACCGGCAAGGATTCGCTCTCCATGACGCAGTCGGTCGCGGGCGAAAAGACCCGCGCGCCCGGAACCGTCATAATCTCGTCCGGCGGAACCGTCCAAGGCATCGAGAAAAAAGTCCTGCCGGTCATGGACGCGAAAACCGAATCCGTGCTATATCAAATAGACATGTCGTTCGCGTCGATGAACCTCGGCGGCTCGGCCTTGGCGCAGTCGCTTGGATTCGTCGGGGGCGAGTCGCCCGATGTCCGAAGCGCCGAGCATTTCAAGGACGCGTTCGAGGCCGTTCAAGCCGCGCTCTCCGAAGGCCTGATTCTCGCGGGGAACAGCATATCTTCCGGCGGAATGATAACCGCGCTTCTTGAAATGACATTCGCCAACACAAAAGGCGGCGTGAAACTTTGGTCGCTTTCCGACGACATGCACCCGGAAATGTTCTCGGAAAATCCGGGCGTCATCGTCCAGGTCGCCAAAAAGGACACGGCCAGGTTCGAGGAGATACTCTTCAACCCGAAATACAACTTCATGAAGAACATGGCGGCCAGAATCGGCGAAACAATCCCGGAGCGCAAATTGGAAATAGTGCGCGAGAACGAAAGGCCAATCAGCCTGGACATCGACAGCCTGCGCGAAGATTGGATGCGCCCCTCTGCCGAGCTGGAAAAATTCCAGAACAAGCGCGCCAAGGAACGCAGGGCGAACATCTTCAAGCAGCCGCTTGTCGTGGACGACATGACGCGCGGCCTGAAATACATCAACATCAATAAAAACGCGAAAAGAAAAACGACCGCCGCCGTCATCCGCGACAAGGGCGTGAACGGCGACCGCGAAATGCAATACGCCGCCAAGATGGGCGGATTCGACGCCGTCCGCGACATAACCATGACCGACCTTATGGAAGGCCGCGAAAATCTCACCGACGCCGACATGGCGATATTCGCCGGCGGATTCTCGAACGCGGACGCTTTCGCGGCGGGAAGGGGATGGGCCGCGAAATTCAAATACAACGCGCGCGCGAACGACGCCCTCATGAATTTCTATGGACGCGGAAACACCTTGATTCTGGGCGTTTGCAACGGATGCCAGGTTCTTATGGAGCTTGGGCTTATCGGCGGCAAGCCTTCCCCGATGCAAAGGAACGATTCCGGCAAATTCGAGTCCGCGTTCGTTTCGACGCAAATCCCGGCGAACAGCTCGGTCATGCTCGGCGAACTGTCCGGAATCGCGATGCCGGTTTGGGTCGCGCACGGCGAAGGCAAGTTCGATTTATCCAACATCCGTTTCGGCAGGGACTATCAAATCGTTCTGAAATACGCATACGAACAGTATCCCGGGAATCCGAACGGCAGCTATATGGGCGTCGCGGGAATCGCGTCGATGGACGGCCGCATAGTCGCCATGATGCCGCACCCCGAGCGCGCGATTCTGCCGCACCAATGGGCTTGGAATCCGGGCGTCAAACTTTGGACGCCGGGCGACTTGGCCGCGATGCCGTGGCTGCAAATGTTCGCCTCCGCAAACAACCACTTTACCAGATAAAAAAGGAAGAAGACATGAACAAAAAACATGAAGCAAAAACCGCGCTGCTGAGCGTGTTCGACAAAACGGGAATCGTGGATTTCGCATGGGAGCTGGTCGGCCTTGGATACGACATAATTTCCAGCGGCGGCACGGCCAAGACACTTCGCAAGGAAGGCGTCCCGTGCAAGGATGTCTCGGAATACACCGGCATGAAGGAGATGATGGACGGCCGCGTGAAGACGATGCACCCGATGGTGACCGGCGGCATACTCGCCGACCGAAGCAAGAAGGAACACATGGAGGACCTGGCGGACCTGGGCGCGGGAACAATCGACATCGTCGTCTGCAACCTGTATCCGTTCGAGAAAGTCGCCGCCGACATCAAGAAGCCCGCGAACAAAAGAATCGACCCGAAGATTATCGAGAACATAGACATAGGCGGGCCGACCATGCTTCGCGCCGCCGCGAAAAACCACAAGGATGTCCTTGTGATAACCGACCCGCGCGACTATGCGTCCGTGGTTTCCGGCTTGCAGGACGGCGGCATTACGGAAGAATTCCGCCTTGCTCTGGCGGCCAAGGTCTACGGGCATACTTCTTATTATGATTCGATTATCGCGGATTATCTGAACTACGAGCAGTTCCCGGAAAAGAAGACCATACCGCTTGAAAAAGTGGACACCGAAATCAGGTATGCGGAAAATCCGCACCAAAAGGGCGCGCTGTATCTGAACAAGACGGACGGCGGCAAAGGGCTTGCCATCAACGCCCGGCAGATTCACGGCAAGGCGTTGTCATACAACAATTATCTGGACCTTGACGCGGCGAAAAAATTCATCGAGGAATTCGCGAAGGACAAGCCGATGTGCAATATCGCCAAGCACAACAACACCTGCGGCGCGGCGTTCGGCGAAACCCAGCTGGAAGCCTATCAGAAGGCGTTCGCGTGCGACCCGCTGTCGGCGTTCGGGGGAATCATGTCGTTCAACCGCCCGGTGGACAGCGAGACCGCCGAGGAAATAGTCAATATCAAAAAGCACTTCGTCGAATGCATAATCGCGCCGGGATATTCCAGCAGGGCATTGATGGTCCTTAAAACCAAAAAGGACCTGCGCCTTGTGGTCCAGCCCGAATCGTATGAGATTCCGTCCGGCCTGATATACAAGGCCCTGGACGGCGGAATGCTTGCCCAGGAAAGGGACACGAAACTTTACGACAAGTTGGAAATCGTATCCAAACGCCGCCCGACGCCGGACGAGATGGAAGCGATGATGTTCGCGTGGCGCGCGTGCAAGCCGACGAAATCGAACGGCATAATCATCGGCCGCGGGACGCAGCTTGTCGGCGTCGGAACCGGCCAGCAAAGCCGCATAGACTCTCTCGAAATCGCAATCAAAAGAATGATGAAGATGCAGGGAAGCCATGGAAAAATCGCGGGCAGGCTCATCAATATCGCCGCGAAGCTCCATCTCGCCGACGCGGTCGCCCCGCTTGTCATGGCGTCTGACGCCTTCTTCCCGTTCCCGGACTGCGTGGAAGTTTTCGCAAAGCACGGCGGAAGCGCGGTTATCTGGACGGGCGGCTCGAAGAACGACCCGGCGGTTATCAAAGCCGCGGACAAACGCGGAATCGCCATGATTAAAACCCATACGCGCCACTTCGCGCACTAAGGACAAAAACGCAATAACCAACTCCCCCTTGCGGGGGAGTTTTTTAATTCAGCATCTATCGAGGCCCCTGGACGAAAGCCAGGTTATGATTTTCTGGATGGAGCCTTTGGTATAGATATAATGGTCGCTGTCGGGAATCTCGACGAATTCCTTGTCGGCGTGCGGGACCGATTGGAAAACTTTGCGGCCCTGCTCTATCGGGACTTTCTTGTCCGCGCTTCCGTGCATGACCAAGGTCGGCGCGCTGATTTTCGCCGCGTGCCCCGCGGTGTCCATCTTGTATTTCAGGACATTTGCGGCAAGCGGCAGCTTGGTCGCGGCGCGGGTCGCCTGCGCGAGATTCTCGAACGACGATTCCAAGATGACGGCTTGCGGCTTGTGTTCGGCGGCGAAGCGCGCGGTGTGCGCGCAGCCCATCGAAAAACCGTGGACGATTATTTTTTCATGGCCCTCGCCGCGAAGGAAATTCCATCCGGCGGCTATGTCCAGAACGAAGCCGGCTTCGGAATATTTGCCGGGATTTCCGCCATACGCGCGGTATTCCGTCATATAGACCGGAAAGCCCGCCTCTATATACGGCCTCATCACGAACGCCAGCTTGTCTATGTTATACGACTGCCCGTGGTTGTAAAGTATCGCGGGTTTGTCCGCGCCGCCCTCGAAATAATTCGCGCGGAGCGACAGTCCGTCCATGGTCTTTGCGAAGACTTTCTTGAACTGCGGCGGAGCGACATCCGCGCCGACGGGGTTCTGTTTCTTGGGCTTGAACAGCAGCATGTCCTGTCCCAAAAAGACCGTCGCGGAATAAACCAGGCTTAGCGAAGCGGCCGCAATCGGCACGAAAATTTTACTGAATTTCATATTATCTTACCTTGGTTCCAAAAATCCTTGGCGCAATTTCTGTCATTATCCGACCAGCTTTTTCCAAAAACTCTGCTTCTTCTGCTGTTGCTGGAAATTCTTGTTGCGGCCCCTGCGGCGTCGGCCGCTTCGATGGACCGGCGTGTCGATTACGGTTTTTTTCGCGGCCTGCTGCTCGGGCGATTTTTTCTTCGGAGTGTTCCCGGCGGGTTCATTCGCGCGCAGCGCGTCGTCGTCGTTGTAGTCAAGCGGCACGCTCATGATTTGATACTGGTTTATGCTGGACAGCGAGTCGTCGGCAAGGACGACCACATCCACATCGTATTCCGATTCAAGTTTCGACAGGTCCTCGCGCTTTTGGTTCAGAAGATAGATTGCGACATCGCTTGGAACCGAAATCGCGATTTTCTTCATGGCCTTGTTCATCATCTTTTCCTGCAAGTGGCGGAAGATTATGACGGACGCGGTCTGGATGGACGGCACGACGCCGGTCCCCGTGCAGTGCGGGCATTGCACATACGAGCTTTCGATGAAGCTGCTGCGAAGCCGCTGGCGCGACAGCATAAGCACGCCGAAATTGTTGATTTTCGCGACCTGGGTGCGCGCGCGGTCGCGCTTCATAAGCTCGCGGACGCGGGCCTCGACCTTTCGGCGGTTCTTCTCGTCCTCCATGTCGATGAAATCGATGGCGACGATTCCGGCCATGTCGCGCAGGCGAAGCTGGATTGCGATTTCCTCGGCCGCTTCCAAATTGGTGTTGAGCGCGGTTTCCTCGATGTTCTTTTCCTTTATCGCGTGGGACGAGTTCACATCGATTGTGACCATCGCCTCGGTCTGGTTCAGGACGATGCTGCCGCCGGACGGAAGATTCACCTCGGGCTTGTGAAGTCCTTCAAGCCTTTGCTCGATGTTCACCTTTACGAAAAGCGGAACCTTGTCCTCGTATTTCACTATTTGGTTCTTGGGCGCGGTGCCGTGCATCATCTTGAAGTATTCCTGCGCCTGCTCGAAGGCCTCGTCGCCTTGGATGGTAAGCACATCCCTTTCGTCCGATATGAAGTCGCGGACGACGCGGCGCAGAAGCGAGTCTTCGGTGTGTATGATTGCCGGCGCGACGGACTTCAATGTCTGCTGCCTGATTTCGTTCCAAAGCGATGTAAGGTATTCATAGTCCTTCGCGATGTCGTCCTTGCTTGCGCCCGCGGCCGCGGTGCGGAGGACGACCGTCATGCCGCGCGGAATTTTAAGGCCGTGCAGGATGTCGCGCAGGCGCGCGCGCTCTTCCTTGCCGCCGATTTTTTTGGAAATGCCGTAAAGGTTGCGCTTGCGGGAATTCGGCATGAAGACCGCGAACCGACCGGCCAGCGAAAGGTATGTCGTCATGGACGCGCCCTTTTGACCGCGCTCTTCCTTGACGCCCTGAATCAGCATGATTTGCTTTGGCTTGATGACATCCTGAATCTTGTATTCGCGCATGCGTTTCAGGATTTCCTTGTTGTCTTCGCCCGCGCTGTTGTCGTCGTATTCGACGAATTCCGAGTTTTCCTCGTCCTGGTCGTCGTCGTCGTCGACCATGTTGGCGTGGGCGGACTCCATCATGGCTTTCTTGTCCTGTGCCTGGACATCGTAATAGTCGGGGTGGATTTCCGAGAACGGAAGGAAGCCGTTTTTGCCCGCGCCGTATTCGACGAAAGCCGCTTGAAGCGACGGTTCGACCCGAACGACTTTGGCAAGGTAAATGTTGCCCTTGATTTGGGGTTTTGTGGTTGTTTCTACATCGAAGTCGGCTACTTTGTTGTTGTCAACTACGGCAACACGGACTTCCTCCGGGTGGACAGCATCCACATATACTTGTTTTGGCATGATATAATCCTTTGTATCTGCTTGTTTTATGAACGGAAATTTGGGCTGTGCCGCGATTGCCTCGGACTTTCGTCATTCCGGCAATAAGCGCGAAGTAAAACCGCGCCGACGACATTGAACAGAGCCTTGTTATAGACATCCGCACCCTTTTTTTTCGTTTTTCAGCCTGTCATTCCACGGCTTGACCGGGGAATCTCGGCATATTTGTTGTTCTTTTGGCATACCCGGGCGAGCCGCCCGAATACGCCCATAGACTAGCACCCCATTGGCGACATATCAAGACAATTATTTTTTATGCGAATAACCTTATGACTTGCGCCAGTTTTTATCAATATACTCCGATTATTTCTTCTTTGGCGGGGTCCAGCGTTCGTCGGTTTTTTCCAATATGCTTTCCACCATCGCAAGGAACACCATGTCGTTCCTCATCCTATCCATGAGTTTTTTCAGTTCCTTCACGACCGTATGCGCGGCGGGCGCTTTTTTGTATTCCATGAATTCCTCCTGTTCGGTTAAAAGAAAAAGCCACTCTCGAAGAAAGTGGCAGGAGGTTCAAAGACTATTGGAAATAGTGTAGCTTTCGCTACCCTCCTGCCAAAGGCAAGAGTTTCCAAGAGGTCTTTGACTCCCCGACGCGAGAACTCCTCGTATCGAAAGTATTATATCAAACTGGGAATTATTATCAATATAATATTTCTTGAATTATGTTATTTTTAGTTTATTATTGACAATAAATTCAATAACATAAGGACAAACCTCAATGCTGAAAGGCCCGTTCAAGAGTAAAAATTTTATTGGAAGCGCGCCGGATTACGACCATGCCGAAACCGTCATGGTCGGCCTTCCGTTCGACGGCACGACCACGAACCGCCCCGGAACGCGCTTCGCATATTCGGCAATAGTCCCGGCGTCCCGCGAAATCGAAGAGAATTCCTTCCACTTCGGCAAGACCATGGACGACGCGCTTAATTTCTTCGATGCGGGCGAGCTGGACTTGTCCAAAGACAAGAACAAGGCCCTGCCCTTGATACAGGAAACCGTCGCGGAAATTTACAAGGACAAGAAAAGATATTTCGGAATCGGCGGCGAGCACCTTGTAACCTTGCCCGCGATGATGGCGATTCAAGAGTTCTATGACCCGAAGACCTTGGCGGTCGTGCATTTCGACGCGCACGGCGACATGGCGGACGAAGTCTATGGGGAATCGCTTTCGCACGGAACCGTCATGCGCCGCATATCCGAATTCGTCCCGGTTAAGAACATCAGGCAGGTCGGCATAAGGTCGGCGGCGAAATCCGAATGGGATTTTATGGAAAAGAACAGAACTGTTATATATAATTTTTCGGGGATTGCGGACCTTTACGGCAAGAACATTTTCGTTTCGGTTGATGTGGATTGCCTTGACCCGTCCGTAATGCCCGGCACGGGAACCGTCGTCCCGGGCGGCTTGTCGTATAATGAATTGATGGGCTGGGTGCGCGAGCTTGGCGGCGGAAGATATAATATAGTCGGCGCGGATTTGGTCGAGCTTTCGCCGAATCTGGACGCTTCGGGAATGTCGACGAATGTCGCGGCATACCTTGCGATGGAAATGCTCTTCATGATGGGCAAGGGCAAAAAACGATAGGAGCGAACAATGGATTTTACTTCCGAGATGCTGAGCGTATCGAAACTCTTCATAGAGAAATTTCCGGGCGACCCCGTCAGCAAGCGGCTGTCCGAAATCGACGGCGAAATCGAAGCGGGGACGAAAAATCTGAAACCGCTGCTTGTCCCGATGGCTTTGGATAATTTGGAGCAAGCCGCCGCGGACAAGATATACGGGCTTATGCTTGGCGCGCCGCAGCTCGAAACATTCTATAACGAAGTCATGAAGCAGCTGAAAAGATAACATTTTTGGAAAGAAACACACACCCAACTTTCATTTGACGAAGTCGATATGACCAATCGGGGTGGGGACGATTTGTATCATTGCCTCATAATGAAAAAGTAAATCGCAGCGATAAAAAAAGCCCCGCTTTTGCGGGGCTTTTTTTTGCTTAAAGCAGCTTTCCGATGGCGGCGGCGGTGTCGCACATTTTATTCGAGAAGCCCCATTCGTTGTCATACCAGCTTGTGATATGAAGCAGGTTGCCGTCAATGACCTTCGTCAGCGCGGCGTCCAGAATCGAAGTCCTTGCGTCGCCGGTGAAATCCACCGAGACCAATGGCAAATCCGAATATCCCAATATGCCTTTCATTGCGCCTTCGCTTGCTTTCTTTATGGCCGCGTTCACGGATTCCGCCGTCGTTTTCTTTTTCAGGTTCACGACCAATTCCACGACCGAGACATCCGGCGTCGGGACGCGGATGGCCGCGCCGTCCAGTTTGCCGGACAATTTCGGCAGCACAAGGCCGATGGCTTTCGCCGCGCCGGTCTTGGACGGAATCATGGAAACCGCCGCCGCGCGCGCGCGCCTAAGGTCGCCGCTGTGGTCGGTGTCGACAAGTCTTTGGTCGCCGGTGTATGAATGCACCGTCGTCATGAATCCGTTCACGATTCCGAAGTTGTCGTCTATGACGCTTGCTACCGGGGCAAGGCAGTTCGTCGTGCAGGAAGCGTTCGAGATGATGTTGTGCGATTTTTTCAAGGTCTTTTCATTGACGCCGAAAACAATCGTCGCGTCCGCGCCGTCCGACGGGGCGGACACCAGGACTTTCTTCGCGCCGGCTTCCAAATGGACCCGCGCCTTGTCGGCGTTGGTGAAAATTCCCGTGCATTCCATGACTATGTCGATGTTCATTTTCTTCCACGGAAGCATTTTCGGGTCGCGCTCGCTTACAATCGTTATGTTCTGTCCGCCGACGCTGATTCCCGTTTTCGTCAGTTTGACCGGCGTCTTCAATCTGCGATGGACCGAGTCGAATTCCAAGAGGTGCGCGGACCTTTCCATCGGAGCCAAATCGTTGATTGCGACGAATTCCAAATCTTTCCGCCCCGACTCGATATAAGCGCGCAGGACCATTCGGCCTATGCGGCCGAAGCCGTTGATTGCGACGCGGGTTTTCTTGTTTGCCATAAAAATCTCCTTTTGTAGTTCTATGAACGGTGAATTTTATCATTCAATCCGGCGAAAAGTCAAAAGGAATAATTACAGGCGACATTCAAAGCCTTGTAAAAAAACAAGGTTATTCCTTCCTTAAAATGTCTTCGGATTTTTTGTATTCGGCGGAGTCCGCGGGAAGGACTTTCTTCGCGCGCTCGGCGAATTTTTTCGCTTCCTTCTTTTTTCCAAGCGACCAGTTGTATTCCGCCGTCGCCCAGTCGGAAAGACCCTGCATATTTTGCGACGCGTATGCCCGCGCCAAAATGAAATAAAGGAACGGGTTGTGCTTCGCCGACGGGCCGGCGAGAATCAGCGCGCGCTTGGCTTTGCGGGTCGCTTCCGCCGCGTCGTCCTTTTCGTTCCGCTCGACCAAGGCAAGCGCGAGCGCCGCGCTTATCTGCATGGATTCGTCTTCCAAAAGCGAAAGCGATTTTTCATAGGATTCTATCGCGTCGGAATATTTCCCGGTCTGCATGTATATGTCGCCCGCCAGCTCGAAGAAATAAGGGTTGCTTTTGTCGGCCTTGGAAAGTTCCTGCGCGGTTTTAAGCGCGGTTTTCAGCTTGCTGCGCCTAAGGTCGGAAATCGCGCGCGCGTATTTCGCGGCGACGGAGTTTTTCGAGGGATACAAGTCCTGCACGGACTTTTCGGATTGCAGGTATCCGATAAGTTTGGCGCGCGCCATCTGGTATTCGCGGACCAAATCCTTCGGAAGCTCTCCGCCGTCCCCGCCGTTTTTAAGAATCCATTGCCTGCCGTTCATAAGGCGTTCCGCGGTGGTCGGATGGCTTATCTGGGAATGGTTCTTCGCGTTTTCTATATAGACATTCTGGCCGTGCATGATTTCCATCATCTCTATGAATCCGCCGCGCGGGAGGCCCGCGGACTTCAAAAGCCCGAGGCCCGTCATATCGGCCAGCCTTTCCTCGTCGCGCGAGAACGCCATAAGGTTGGATTGCGTGATTCCCGGCGCGCCCATCATGACGCCTGCGCCCGCCTCCGGGTTTATCGCGAGAAGCGCGATTCCAAGGCTTTGCATTATAATCGCCGCGACAAGCTCTTTTTCCACGCGCGACATCATGTTGGTGTAATGGCCGCCGATGATATGTCCAAGCTCGTGCGCGACGACGGCTTGGAAGGCGTTCGGGTTTTCCAGCTTCATGATTGTTCCGGCGTATATGTATATGTCCTCGCCGCTGGACACGAACGCGTTCAGGTCGTTGTCGGCTATGATGTGGACGCGAAGCCGCCTGTCGGGGATTTTCGCGGCGCGCGCGATTGGCTGTATGAGTTTTTCGACGACGGTCTCGATTTCGGTGTCGTTGATTTCGCGCATGCCGGGGGCCGCTTCGGCGGAAAATCCGAAGAAGGCGAGCGCGATGAAGACAAGCGGAAACTTTTTCACTTCCCGATTATAGCGCGACTTTTCCGCGATGGAAAGGGAAATTAATCTGAGAATAGCTACCTATAAAATTCCGCGCCGTTTTTTTATATTATTAATCATGAGATTCTCGGCCGTATTATTGTCGGGCATGGTATGTTTTTGCTTGGTCCGCGCGGCGGACGCGGCGGATGCCGCGACTTCCGCGGACTTTGCGGACGCGTGGAACGGCGGCGATGGCTCGATAACGGTCGTCGGAACCGCCATCGATTCCAAAGGCGATTACGGAATAATTCTGGCGAACGCGCTGAATCCGTTTTCCGGCCCCGCCCTAAGCATAAACAGTTATGGAGGAACGCCGGACGGAACCGCGCTGATTATGGGGGGATATACCCTTGCCTTCGCGCCCGGCTGGAATAACGACATAAGCGCGAGCATCTCGAATCTTACGGTCTATGGCGCGGCGAACGGCGCGGTTGCATTTGCGGGAAACGGTATTGGCAATCATAATTTTACGGTCGCGGGAACTTATTTCTATAACAACTCGTCGTCTGCGAACGGCGCGGCGGTGTCCGTGAATTCCCAAATGCAAAGCGGCGGCGACAATTCGTATGTTCTGACCGACAACGACTTCGCAAACAATGCCGCGGCAAGCGGCGGCGCGGTCTATATGGCGTCGAACAATTCGCAGAACGGCGGCGGAACATTTGCGGTTGTGGACGACACCGGGACGAACGGGCATTATCTGGCGATGAACAGGGCGTCCCAGAACGGCGGCGCGATTTATTTCATGGGCAATAACGCGGGCGGCGCGGGCGTGTCGAACGATTTCAGCGCACAGGGCTATACCTATTACCAGAATTATGCGGCCGGCATGGGCGGCGCGGTTTATAACGGAGTCCTGAATGGAAACGCCCCCGCCGCGAACAATTTCGATATTGCGGGCGGCGTCTTCACACAGAACCAGGCCGCGTTCGGCGGCGCGGTTGCGACCGAAATAAACGGCGGAAACACCGCCGTTAATGTGAATTTGGTCGGCTCGTTCTATTCCAATGTAGCGGCGCAGGGCGGCGCGATTTACAATGCGGTCGGCGACCAGTATTCGCCTTACGGCGGAAATATAACATTCGATATATCGGGGCCGTTCGACAGCAACAAGTCGGCCGGATTCGGCGGCGCGATTTACAACAATATCCAGGCGGGCCAGGCCGATATAGTCGTAAATATTTCAGGCAGCTTCACGAACAACTATGCAAGCGGTGGCGGCGGCGCGATTTACAATACTTCCGGGAACAATTATCCGGGGACAAGCGTCGTGAACATAGCGGACGGGACATTGTTCGACGCGAACGGCGCGTTGTTCGGCGGTGCGATTTACAATTCCGGGAACGGAGTGATTAATCTGAATACCGGCGCAAGCGGAATAAATTTCCTGAACAATTATGCGGCGGGTTTTGCGAACGGCCCCGGAATATACCAGGATTCGGCGACCGCCGCCATAAACATAACCGGCGGCGGCACCGTGAACATAAACGACGGAATCGCGGGCATAGGAACCATAAATCAGGAATCCGGCACCACCCTGAACCTGAACGCGGCCAGTCAAAGCACGGGCTTCGCGGGAGTCTTCAACAATGCGGCCGGGGCCGTCGTCAATGTTCAGGGCCTTATGTTCGGCGGGCAAAACAATATCGGCGGCACGGCGAATGTAAGCAGCAGCCAGGATACATTCTATTTCAACGCCGATATGCTGTCGGATTCGGCCATGAACTTCACGGCCGTGTCCAGCAACAGGATTTCCATAAGCCGGGCCGCGGCCATCGCGGACGCGGGCATAAATTTCATGGGAAGCGGCGCGACGGTCGGATTCAATGCGGGCATGCCGGGCGGCGCGCTTTACAATCTGCAAAACGACATATCGAACGGGCAGTCGAACTCTATCGGCTTCAATAATAGCGGCGTCATATTGGGAAGCGCCGATTATACCGGCGGCACGGCTTACGGTTTTTACAACGGCTCGCTTATAGACCTTGCGAATTCGTCGGCGAATTACCAGCAGTATAATTTCTTGAATCTTGGGGCCGACGCGACCGCGTCGCTTTCGTTCAAAATCGGAAATAACCAGGGCGGGCTTTCGGCGGACTCGCTGAATGTCGCGAACGGCGGAGGCACGATAAATTATCTGGGGAAAATTTATGTGAATGACGCGGACGGCCTTATTACCGGAACCATGCGCATAATATACGGCGATGTCCTGGATTTCCAAAACGGCTTGTCGCAGTTCGTCGCGACTTCCAACGGAACATACACGATTACGACCGTGAACAACCAGTATGTCCAGCTTGACAGCGTGCCCAGCGGCGGGGGCGGTTCGGGAAGCTCTTCGTCCGCCGTGGATTCCGGCGGCGGCACGACGACGACCACGAACAATCCGGGCGGCGGAACCACGACTACGACGACCGACCCGAGCGGCGGCGCGACTACGACCACGACGAACCCGGACGGAAGCACGACGACTACGACGACGAATCCCGACGGAAGCTCCGCAAGCACGACGGACGACGGCGCGGGCAACACGATAACGGTTGTGACCGACCCGGACGGAAACAGCACCATAACAAGCGAGCCGGGCGGAACGGTCGTCGATGTCCCGGCGGGCGGCAGCGGAAGCGCGTCCCTGCCCGACGGCACGACGGTCGATGTGGGCCCGGATGGGAACGGCGGAACGACCACGACCATAGTCCCGCCAAGCGGCGGCGGCACAACGATAAACACGAATCCCGGCGGCGACACGACGATAAACACGACCGACCCGAACGGCGGCGGCTCGACCACTACGACCACGGACCCGAACGGCGGCGGTTCAAGCACGACCGACCCTAACGGCGGCACGGCCTCGACGACTACGAATCCGGGCGGGACATCGACGGGAATGATTAGCGTTCCGAACAATCCGTCGTCCCTTGTCCTTGTGCTGAACGATGTGAACGAGCTTGATTCGAATGCGGCGGCGGCCGGGATGTCGGACGCGGTCGCGCGCTCGTGGCAAATCGGCGCGGCGGAAATTTATCAGAACGACGGGGATTTGGGAGTTATGGCCGACGGGACATTCTCGGTCCATGGCGCGGTTGCCGGAACAAGAACGGCCGTTCTGTCGGGATTGAATTCGACGGACGGCGAAACCGGGCAGTCCCTGTTCGACATCGAGAACGACGATACATATTTCACATTGCAGGATTTGACCGTTCGGGACGCCTTGGATTCTTCCGGCCGCGGCGGCGCGGTCATCTATATGGACAACGCAAGTTCAAGCGCGACGCTTTCGAACCTTGCGCTGCAAAACAACAGCTCGACCGGGAACGGCGGCGCGGCGAACATCGCGGCGGGAAGCACGACAAGCACCAATCTGGATTACACGAATAATTCCGCGGGCGGCGACGGCGGCGCGATTTACAATACGGGGACTATAAACAAGCACGGCGGTTCCTTCGTCGGAAACAGCGCGGGCGGGAACGGCGGCGCGATTTACCACGACTCGTCAAGTTCGTCCGAAACCACGGCGATATATTCGGGCGACCACGACATGAACTTCACGGGCAATACGGCGGGCGGCCTTGGCGGCGCGATTTACAACGCGGCGGGAAGCCAGCTGGACATAAGCGTCGCGCAGGGCGCGAACATGATTTTCAGCGGGAATGCCGACAGCACCGGCGCGAACGACATATACAACGCGGGAACGATAACCTTGATTTCCACCGGCGGGATTCTGTTCTTCGGCAGCGGCATTGCGGGAACGGCCGGCGCGCTAATCGCCAAGCATAGTCCGGCGGATTTCATATTGGCGGAATCGGCGGACAACTCGAACTATCTCGGCGAATTCTTGCAGACCAATGGAATCGTCGATGCTTACGGAATGTTCTTCGGCGGAACGAACAACATCCAAAGCGGAATCCTGAACTGGCATCTGAACGCCGACAAGCTGGACAGCGCGGTCATGAACATAACCGGCGGCACCGTCAACATATACGGCGGCTTGAAGTTGAATCCGGGCGACATAATCGGGGAATCGGCGACGATTAATCTGTATTCGACGGGATTCCTGGACATCGCGGGCGGCGCGATTTGGCTGAATCCGACCGATTCCATGCCCGCGTCGTCGGGCGGAACATTCGGCAAAGTCAATCAAAGCGACGGTTATATTGTCGCCCGGGGCGCGGGGCTTGCCGTCTATTCGGATGTGCTGCAAAAAACGGGCGGAGTCACGGTAATCGGCAACAACGCGGTCGCCTATGTCAAAGGCCTTGCGCCAAGCGGCGGACTTACGGGCGGCGACTTGGTCCTGTCGGATTCCACGCTGTTCATAAACAATGTCGCCCTTAATGTCGGCGCGGGCGGCGGAACATACATCGCAACCAGCGGCGCGCTTGTCATGGGCGACAACGCGCTTGTGAATTCGATGGACGGAGCAATCCAAACGCACAATTTCGCGGGCAAGTTCGCAATCTTTTCGGTCTTGGACAATCCGGTGAACAGCATTGCGAAATTCTCGGTGGATTTGGACGCGCGGAACGCGCGCTCCGACCAGTTTGTTTTCAGCGGAACGGCGGCGCCGGGCGAATTGATAGTGAACGGCGACCCGGCGTCGGGCATAGCCGACATTTACGCGATGGACGCGGTTGTCATGCTGGATGAAATCAATTTGCTGAATTCTCCGCGCTCGGCGGTCGTGCCGTTCAATATAATGAGCTCGCCGAACTACGACCCCGCGATTATGTTCGCGGCGTCGGCGGATTCCATAATGACTCCGGCGGGGGAATATTCGCTTGTGTCGCTTGGAAGCGGAAATTACGAGCTTCGGCTGCAAGGCGGAAATCCGCAGGCCTTGCGCGGCGGGGTATCGACGAACGCGATGATGCTGTCGCAGGGTCTTGTCGCGGGCGTCATGTTCGACCATGTGTTCCTTGACAGCGACGAATGCCTGATGTGCAAGTATGCGCCGTGGCAGTTCCAGGAACACCAGAAGGGCGTCTGGGTCAAGGCCTATGGCGGCGCGGAAAAACTGAAACTTGGCGGCGGCTTGGACGAGGCGGACAGCAATTTATACGGAATAATCGCGGGCCTGGACACCGCGTCCGTCCTGATTGGCGGGGAAAAAAGCTGGCGATGGGTGCCGACGCTCTACATGGCCTATAACGGCGGCAAACAGAGATGGAGCGGCGTCGAAATGACGCAGAACGGCGGGCAAATCGGAATCCAAAGCACCTGGACGAACGGGAAATTCATCGGCGCGCTTATGGCGTATAACGGATTCTATAACACCGAGATTGATGTCGGGGGCGCGAAGGATTCCGTCGACAACTGGTTCGTCGGCGCGGCGGGAAAAATCGCCTATGACATGCGCGTGATGAGATACACGATTGTCCAGCCGAATTTTATGGCGTCTTACAACCACTTCGGCGGGCGCGAATGGATGTCGAATTACGGCGATATAGAAATGTATTCAAGCTATGTGGACGGCGCGAATGTCGCGCCGGGCCTTGCGCTGATATTCGGGATGGAATCGGTGAATGTTTTTCTTTCCGGGCTTTATAATTGGAACCTGTCCGGCGACTCCAAAAACAGAATCGGCGAAATGGAGCAGCCGAAATTGGGAATGGTCGGCTCGTATTTCGAATATGGTTTCGGAATGGTCGGAAGCGTCCGCGAATCTTTGACTTTGGACGCGAAGTTTTCCTTGCGGTCAAGCGACGAGATAAACGGCTTCAACGCCCGCGCCGGAATATCTTACAGATTTTAGAAATCTTTGACAACTCCGTTGATAAGATTCAAGTCGCTGGGAACGATGGCTTTGATTTTCGCGCGGTTGAAAATCGCAAGCGGAAGAACCGCGCCAGGCCGCGCGCCGCTCATCCAGTTTGGATTTTTCGGCATAAGCGCGCGAAGTTCCGACATCGTCATGTCGAAGAATATCCTGCGCGTGCCAATGATGAAGCCGTCGATTGAAACTTGGAACGGATGGTTGGCTTCGGAAAACTGCGCGTTCGGTTCCAATGGATAGCCGGACAGCTTCTCGAACCGCAGCTCGCCCGTGAAAAGCGCGAAGTCGTAATCGGTGTCGAATTGTTCGGCGTCCAGTTTGTCGCGGACGAATTTTTCCATCTCTTCGATGCTCGCGCCGGAGATTTCCTCGTTCACATTCGGGAATTGGTTCAGCAAGTCCGCGACGCCGATTTTTAAGAGCTGCGTCTTGGTATCAAAGTTTGGCAGAACGGAAACGATTTCTGTGGTTTTGCCGCCCATGTTTATAACCATTGCCTTCTTGCCGGCGAACGGCAGGTCCGCGGCCTGTTTCAGATAGCGCGCCTCGTCGTCGTGCGAAATTATATTGAATCCGACGGGGCTGTTTTCGCCAAGGCTTTTCGCCTGCGCGGCCGGGAGCTCGCGCCAAATTCCCGTTGCGAAAGTTCGGACATTCCGCCCGCGCCATTGTTCCAAGTATTCCAGCAGCGCGTCTATATTGTGCGCCGCGACGCCGGCGTCCTGCGTGAATCCGTCCTTGAAAAGAATCGATTTTTCGTCGGTCAAATCCAGCGCGCCGTCCGCGGATTTGGAATAAACCTTGATGGTGCTTGACCCGATGTCTATGAAAATTGCGTCGCTCATGTCCGCCCCCTTTTGATGATTACAGCATAAAAAAAAGCCCCGGTCAAGCCGGGGCTTTTTGCGGACGGCTTTTTATTATCGCGCGCGCTTGACCGCGTTGATTATTCTTTTCTTCAAGTCGTTTTTATAGTTGTCGCTCTGCGCCTTGTATAAAATCGTGATTGCCAAGGCGGGCGGCACGACAAACAACAGGACCTTCGGATTCTTTTTGAGCATATTCATAAGTATTTTCATCTTTGACATTTAAGTTTTCCTTTTTTTATTTCTGCGTCCCCCATTTTAATCATATGGGGCCTTTTGTCAAGTTTAATCTTTGTTTGATTTTTTAAGCCAGCGCAGGCCCCGGCGCGGGCCGGGTTCGGCGCGGACCTTGGTCGCGCGCGCGCCGCGCCTGATTGTCGCGTCGCCTTTATGCCTGTGCGTTATGTTATAGACTCCGTGCGACACCGCGACGAACGGCGCGGCGGCTATATGCCCGGCGCGCACGCTGGCGGCTTTGGCTTCCTCTATCCATCGTTTCATGCGCGACCGCAGTATGTATTCGTAGACGACGAACGCGCCGCCGATTCCAAGCAGCGGCAGAAGGAAATATATTATGCGGTAGGCGATAAGGCTTGCGAAAAGCGCGGCGTTCGACCCGCCCGCAAGCTCGGGCATCGCAAGCATGAACATCGTCTCGAATACTCCGATTCCGCCGGGAACCTGGCTGAACACGCCGACGACTTGTGCGATGACGAAAACGCTGATGAATGTCATGAAGGGAATATCGACGAACGCGGACAATATCGAATAAAGCACAAGCCCGGCCAGAACGCTGTCGGTCATGCCGATTATGGCCTGCCACATCGCGGTCCAAAAATTCGGCAGCCTGAATTTAAGGTTGAAGATTCTGATTTTTTTCCGATAGAAAAGCGAGCCGCCGAAATAAAGCAGCAGGCTGGCCAGGCAGAACGCCATGAACAGGTTCATGCCGACGCCGCCCATGATTTCGCCGCTGAATGTCTCGCGCGGGACCATGAAGAACGCGACCGTGACTATCGATATGCAGCCGATGAAATAAGTGAAGCCGGAAAACCCGACCATTTTGACGATTTCGGACGCCTTTATGCGCCAGCGGGTGTAAAGCCTGTATCGAATGCTTCCGCCGGAAATGACGGCGTGGCCGGCGTTGTTGCTGATGGCGAAGCCCAGCATTCCGGCCAGCATCCATTTCCACCACGAAACCATGCGGCCTATGTATCGCAGCGCGAGATAATCGTAGAACGACAAGGCGACATAGCCGAAGAACGCGGCGACGCAGGCCAGGAAAAGGTTGCGCGGCGGAATATTCCAAAGAATATGCAGAATCTCCATAAGCGAATAGTGGGACAGCTGCCAGTAAAGCATGACTGCGGCCAGCGCGAAGAATACCAGCCCGGACCAGGAAATCAGCTTTTTCATCAGCCTTTTATATTGTATGGACATATAGCCTCTTACGGTGAATTAGCCAAAATTCTAGCACTTGGAATTCGTTTTGCAACTGAAATTATTCCTGCTCCTTATCGACAGGAGACATGGAAAACCGGGCCTCTACCGGCTCGGCGGATAAAATTTCGATGCTAAGGATGTCGCCCTCGCGGACGAATTCCTGGATTTTGGACTCGTCTTTGACGATTTCCCAACCAAGCCCCTTCATGGAATCCTTGTAAAACCGCTGAAAAGCGCGGCGAGTCATGGATTTTTCGCAACGCACTACGGTTTCGACAATCTTGCCCTCTGGAACAGAGAAAAGGAACCCTTCGTCGGCCGCGCAGCCCGCGGCGGCGGGAACATCCTCGAAATTGGGAAGGAAAAGCAACGGCTCTTTTGCCGAAGCGCCAGCGCAAAATCCCGCCGTAATCAAAGAAATAGCCAATATTTTCTTCATTGTTCCACCTCTGCGATTTCTATTTCATGGCACGGTATGGCGTCCCCGTCGTCCTGAGCCATTGCGAAATAAGCAATCGTCCCTATAACCGCCAGAACCAAAATAAACAAAACCAAAGTCTTTTTCATTTCAAGCACTCCTTCTTATATATTATAAGTTCAAAAAAATGTTAGTGCAATCGCAAAATCGAGGATAGATTGCCCGGAATCCAGCAAAACCGACCCGAGTCTGGACTGATGCGTCCGCGAGGCGTCGGTTTTGCGAAGATAATGGGCGATATAGACCGATTTTGAAACATTGCACTTTCATTTTTTTACATTAGGGGCGGGAAGCATTCGTCGGGGCTGGAAATCAAACAGCAAATCCCGCCGTCTTCGTTCACGAACTCTTCGCCCGCGCTTGGGCAGCAGCCGTATGTATCCGGCGGCGTTCCGTCGTCGCACATAAGTCCGCCCGGCCCGGCCGTAAGGTTTCCGCCATACATCGCGTCTTCCATTGCCTGAACGGGTGCCGGGGCCTTGGCCGACGGGCTCATTATGGTGCAGGTTCCCGGAATATACCGCAGGTTAAGATACCTATTGTTGCCGCATTCGTCGACATTGCCCTGCGCGGCGGCGGTGTTCTGCTGGTTCCAATACGCGCCCTGCTGGGCCTGATATTGGGATTGGTATTGGTTGGCCTGGTTCATAAAGGATTGAAGGAACGGGCTTTGCGTGTCATAGATAATCTTGCCGTCGGGACCGACCGTCGTCGACCTTACCTGCCCGACAAGCTCTTCCTTGTTCTGCGAGAAATTGGGAGGCGTCCCGCGCTTGGTCGGTTTGGGGGTATAGGCGTTGCCGTCGCCAAGTTTGTCGCTGTCCCAGTTGACTATCAGGTCCTTGCTTGAAAGGACGGTTATGCGCGTGCCGGCGGGAATCGTGAAAGGCGGCGTCAGGTTGTCCATCATGTCCATGAAAAGGCGTTGCGAAACCTTGTCCCACGACTTTATGATTTCCTGCTTTGCAAGTTCGCTCGAACGCATCTGCCCGCTTTGGGTGACGGTGTTGTTGTTAAGGTCGATTTGATTTACAAAGCGGTCTGAAATCGGCGCGACAAGATTGACCGCCGCGGGAACCAAACCCGCCGCCATCGGAATGACTATTTCTTCCAAGTAATCGGTCGAGCCGCGGCCCGGCACGCCTACGCGCCCTTGGCTGTCGGCGGCATAAACGCTGCAATCGTTGCCCAAATGGAATTCGACGCCGTCGGGCCGTATCATCTGATACCAGCAGACGGTTATGCGGCCGATGGTTTTATAAGGTCCGGGAAGATTGACGGTGTCGTCGACATATCCAAGCAGCATTGTTCCGACGGGAACTATTATGGTGCGCTCGTTGTCGGAATAGACATTCCGTTCCACGGTTGCGACGATGGGAAGGTCGTGAATCCTTTGGTCCACGCGAATGTCGCTTACTATTGTGGCGGGAATGGGCTTGAACTGGCGAAGGACATACCTGCGGTCATACGGTTTTGCGGAAGAAATGATGGCGTCGTTTCCGCTCTTTGAAGACGGCACAAGCTCGCTTCGTTCCGGCGATGTGGAAACCAAACTTACATGGCCGCCCGCGGCGGCGGGAAGGTCGCCCGTCAATTGCTGCGCGCGATTCACCTGCTTTTGCTGCGGCGGATTGCTAAGCTCTGGGACTTGGATATTGCGGCGAAGCGTCCGGGCGTCGCGGACCCGTTCGGCATCCGAGCCGATTTTCTTCGAGCGGTCCTTGATGTCGTGTATGAAGCCGGTGTCCATATTATATATGCCGGTCGGCTTTTTGCATTTGGTGTCGGAAAACGGATGGAAAAGATATTGGCCTTTGTGCGGGCGAATCCATCCGGCCTTTTGCCCGGACACATTGTATCCGACGAAAGCGAAGCGATAGCACGCGTCGCCGTCGTCCGGAACGATGGAATCGTCGAATGTCAAAGCCGCGCCGTCGTCGTAATCATAGCCGCCCGAAAGGCCGTCGTCCGAAAAATCGTCGTCGGCATAATCGTCTTCGAATGATTCTTCATTCTGAACAGGCGCGGGGGAATCGTCCTTCAAGAAGTCCGCGATAATATCTTCTTCCGACGGTTTGGATTCTGAAAATTTTTCTTCTATTATTACTTCTTCCTTTGCATCCGCGTTCATGGAAACCAAAATCGCGTGCGTAATCGCCGCGTCTTTCGGCGCGCCGACCGCGCCGTATTCGATAAGAACCTTCGCGGACCTGCCGACTGTTTCGGACGCGGGCGTCCATGTCAAATTGACTTGGCACGGGATGTCTTTCGATATTCGTTGAAGGCTGGCGCATGTATTGTTCATTTTAAGGCCGCTGTCCACGGATTCCAAACGAACATCGAAAATCTCGATTTCATTGGCGGAAGAAATTTCGATTGCGACCTTGGTTTCCTGTCCGACCGTTCCCGCAAGCGTCGCGGATTCCGGCCTGGCGGTTATGTTCGAGGCGGTATTGGATGGCGTCCCCTGCGGATTTTTCGTCCCGGGCAATATAACGAAAATGAATATGACAAGCAGCATGGCGGCGATGCCAAGCAGCGCCCAGCGCATCAAAGCCGGACTGGACTTTTTTACATTCTGAAAATATTGCGTTATCTTGCTCAATTCTGCCTTGCCTTATAAATAACTCAAAAAATCCTAGCGAGGTCGCGTTTTCGAGAGGAAATCGTCGAGGACCAAGAAAAACCACCCGGCGTCTGGCCTGTAACGCCGCCGCGACGGGTGGTTTTTCGATGTGTCATTCGGGGATTTAATCCGAAAACGAAAAACCGAGTTTGGATTTTTTGTCCCTCCTTATTGTATTCGGACGACATTGCACGCGGTGCCTTGGAATTTGGCAAGCTGATTGCAAAGCGTCTGCGCCTCGTCTATCCCGGACATCGGCCCTATGCGAAGGCGATACAGCCGCCCGGTCGCCGTGCCGGTCCCGAGCGAGCCGACTCCCTGCTCGTCAACCGCGAAAAACACCTTGGAAGCATACGGCGCGAGAATTCCCTGGCCGGTGTCGGACGAGAACTTCGCAAGCAGCTTGTTCCAATAATCGTTCAGTGCTTTCACCGAAGTATCCGATTGCAGTTCCACCGCAACGCCCTTTTGGTTGCTTGAAACAATGGGGATGTCCCGGTTGGGCAGATACGCGCCCGCCGTCACGCGCGGAGCGGAGCCGCCGCCCGGCATGAATACATTGTTGCTTCCCGTGTCCATCATCGAAGGGTCGCCATACATCATGTTCGCGGGCATCATTCCCATTCCGCCGCCCTGCCATGAATTGTCGAATCCGCCCATGCCAATTCCCATGTCGCCCATCGGCACGCCGCCATAGACCGAACTGTTGAATGACATTCCGGCGTTCATGCGGCTGACGACATTGGCCTCGGCCAAAGCCATGACCTGCGCGCTGTTGGAAATCAGGAACGGTTTCGCGCGTTTCTTGATGCAGACTATGCGTTGGCCGGAGCGAAGAACCATGTCGCCGACGGCTTCGACAATCAGCAGCCGTCCGTCGGGTCCGTCGGTTCGGAATCCGACCGGGGACTCGCCGCCCTCGATAAGAACGCTGACGACTGGCCGCTGGGTCATTGCGATTACCTTGTCGCCGAAATCGATATAGGTGAAAATCCTGTCGCGCCAAACGCGTTCGGGCGCGATGACATAGTCGTCCGGGTTCGGGACGAAGATGTCCAGGTCGAAGCGGAATTCGGACGGGTCGATTTTCATGCTTTTAATCCAGCTGTAATCGTCGCCGTCGAAACTGACACCGCCCTTGGAAACGGGCTTGCTGGTAAGCGAGGCCATGCCGCCGCCGTTCCGCGCCGCGCCCAGCGCGCCGCGCTGGCCCTCGACTGAAATATCGACCTGCGAATAAGTGATTTCGGAAGAGTTCGCGGGTTCCGAGCGCAGATAGAACACATACTTGTTGCCGGACCGTCCGACGACAATCAGGTTTGTGTCGGACCCTTGGTTGTCGGGCATGGGTGTAACCATGAACGAGCGTTTGCCTTGAAGGTTGTCGGGTATTTCGAACAGGCCGCTGTTTCCGATGTCCGCGGTCGCGATTTCCTCGCCCTCGGGAAGGTTAATCATGGTCACCATTCCGTTCCGCAGGCGGATGGTAAGGATTGTTCCGGGCGACCAGCTAAGCTGGGCGTATCCGGGCTTGACGCTTCCGGGGGCCATGTTGGCTTCGGGATTGTCCCAAGCCGCCTGAACGCCGAAATTTGCCGAAGCGACCTGCGCCGAAAAACAGCAGGCCGCCAAGGCGATAAGCGCGAATATTTTTTTCATTCTGATGCCTCTTCAATTCGGAATTCTGAAACGACTACGCCGAATGGGTTTTTAAGCCTGTCTTCCCATCTGACGACCATGTCGCTTTGGAACTCTAACCTAAGGATTATTGTAAAGATTTTTGCCTCGGTCTGTCCAGTGTCTAATTCACTTATTTTTCTGATGCCGACGGCATAGCGGTCCTGGCCCCTTGGCGTCGGATTTCCAAGGAAATAAATGCGGGTCGACCAAAAGGGTTCCGCTTGCAAAACGGCGGCTGTCATGGGTTCGGCGGAGAATTCGCGATAAACTTCCGGGCTGGACCAGGCGCGGACGCGCCCCGCCGCGCCCCATCTGCGCGCCATGGCGGCGGCGTTTGGAAGAATGCTAAGCCGTTCGTTGATGTATTGCCGAATGAAGTTTTCCTTGAATTGTTCAAGGTTTTTGGTGTTCGGGAAATAAGGGGCGACGGTTATGAAGCGCTCCTGTTCGGCCATGAAGAAAATCTGCTTTTTCGATAGCGGGAACAGGCTGTCCAAAGCAAGCCAAAGGGCGAACGCGACGCTAAGCATGGCGGCCAAAACAAGCGCCAAAATCCTGGACATGACAAAGCCCGGTGGAATCATAGCCACGAAATTCTCCCTTCTATTCTTGAAGATTAGCAAGTTTCAAGCGGCCAAGGCAAGCATAAAATAATGTGTCACCCCCCCCCGGGCCCTTCCCCATATCGTCACCCCCGGCCCCTTCCTTCTGCCTTCTTCCATCTTCCTTTATTTTATGATATAATATTGATATGAAAAAGGTCATGGTCGCTTTGGCGGCACTGTTTTTGACAACCGCGTGCGACATACGGGAATCGATTACCGGCAAACCCGCCGCGCCGGAGTCGCGCCGTAACGAAGTGAAGGCGGACGAAGGCGGGGCCGGAAGTTTCTGGGCGAATCCCTATTCCGAAAAACCTAAATACGAAACCGGAAAAATCTCGGACTATCAACAACTGGCGCAAGTCCAAAAACCTGTGAACACTTCCGCGAAATCGGACTATTACACGACCGGGAAATTGTCGGACTATGACCCGCCCGCCCCGCCCGTTCCCGTGGCGAAGGAAGACGGCGGCGAAGACGATGTGCTGATTGTGCCGAAGCGCGCCGAAGCTCCCGCGCCGGTCCAAACAGTGCCGCAACAGCAAAGCATTATAACCGTCGCGGCCGGGGACACCCTTTACAGCCTGTCGCGTAAGCACAATGTCCCGCTGCGCGACCTTATCACGGCGAACAAGCTGGAACCGCCCTATGCGCTGAACCCGGGCCGCCGGCTGTTTTTGCCAAGCCAGTTCGTGCATACGGTTGCGAAGGGCGAAACGCTTTATTCGATTTCGCGGCTTTACCAAATGGACTTGAACAGCCTCGCGCAAATGAACGATTTGAAGGAGCCGTTCGCATTAAGCGTCGGCCAAAAACTTGTCCTTCCCGCCCAGATTCAATTAACAAATAACTCCCCCATTGCGGATACACCCCCTGCTAACTCCCCCCTTGCGGGGGAGTCGAAACCGGCTGAAACGCCGGTTTCGGTGGGGGGTCAAAAAACCGAACCAACTCCAACAGCCCAGCCAATCGCCGTGAAAAAGCCGGCCAGTGTTTCAAGCCTTCCAAAAGTCCCGCCGCGCTCTGCGAAGAAATTCGCCTGGCCCTTGCATGGCATAATCCTGTCGGAATTCGGCGCGAAATCGAACGGGCTTTACAACGACGGAATCAATATCAAGGCCGTGCGCGGCGACCCCGTGTCGGCGGCGGAGAACGGCGTCGTCGCATACGCCGGGAACGAAATCAAGGGCCTTGGGAACTTGGTCATCATAAAGCACGCGGACAATTTCATGACGGTCTATGCACACCTTGACACGATACTGGTCGAGCGCGGCAAAACGGTCGCGCGCGGCGCGAAAATCGGAAGCGCGGGCGCGACGGGCAAGGTATCCAGCCCGCAGCTTCACTTCGAGCTTCGCCAAGGCACCCGCGCTCTGAACCCCGTGAATTATTTAAGCAAATAAAAATCGAATGTCAAAACCGGACAAGCGGATTAGGCAGGTCTATGGAACCCTTCATAAATTCCATGGCATCGGTATTTTTCTCGAACTTATTGCACTGGACATAACAAACCCGGTCTTCTAATTTGGGAAAAACCTTTGGACGCCCGTTTGTGCAATCTTGCATGCAATAGCCATTACTTTGGCCTACTAATCCTTCGCAATATTGTGTGCCGCAGAATGATTCTAGTTCATTTTGGGTCATTGCCGCAAGATTGAGCTTGGGTATGAATTTGCCGTATTGGTTGAATCCGCCTGTTTTGCCGTCCGATTTTCTTTCAAGGCCGCAAAAGCAGTTGTATCCGCCGCCGATTTCCACCATCCTATATTTGATTTCATAGTCGTTTGCGGCGAAGCATTGCCCTTGCGCCGCGAATATGGCGGCGGCCGCCGCGAAAAAAAAGATTTTTTTGCTTATGATTTTTTTCACCCTTTTTTAGAAAAAACCGCCAACGGGAAGTTGGCGGTCGGGAGAGTTCAAAAAATCATCACTAAAATGACCCCGCCGGTCTTTGGGTTGCCCCTGTTGTATAACTGGCGGCTCCCCGACCTTTGGCAGGGGAAACAATAAAAAAGGCGCATACGCGCCGCTTTATTGCCCAGCGGATACGGCACATTTTTATATACCGTTTAGTGATGGACTTTTTGAAGGTCCCGAACCCAAATCCCTTTGGATTCAAGAAACATTATAATATCAAACGAGATGTAATGCCAACACTTTTTTCATGCGGGCGGCTTTACTTGAAGGCGTGCCGGTTTTGGTATAATCGAAAAGGGGCCTTTCGGCCCCCTTTTTTTTATTCCGAATCAACTTCCACGAATTCCTCGTCGGCCTGCATGGGCTCGAACCGTTTGAATTGTTCGGCGAAACGCTCCGGCGGGTATCCGTCATCGCGCGCCGCCGACCTTTTCAATGCGGTTTCCGGCGTGCATTTCATGCTGTAAAATTTATAATCCGCGCCCAGGGACTTCGCCCATTTCCTGTTTTCGTCGCGCGAAGCCCGCGTCCAGTTGCCCATGTCGAAAACGACATCCTTGCCGTCCTTGACGATTTCCGCAACCCTGGCGCGGGTCATGTCCATAAGTTCTCTCCGCGTCTCGGTGTCGAACTCGAATATCGGCCTGCCTTTGATTTCCATACAAATATCGTCCCGCGCGACCCTTGGAATTCCAAGCTCCCGCGCCAGCTTTTTGGCATAAGTGCTTTTGCCACAAGCGATGAATCCGTGCATGAAATGTATGGTGGCCATTATTAAGCCACCAATAACAATTTTTCATTAAATAAATTTGTTTTGTCATCCACTTTTCTGTTCTTGTGCAAATTTAATTTAAGAACTTTTGGAATATCTCCGCCTGATTCCAATCGTTTTGTTATCAAATCGAAATAAGGCTTGTGAATTTCACTGGATACGAATCGGCGATTCATATTTTTCGCCAAAATGATTTCCCCGCCGGAACCTCCGAATAGGATTTGCACCAAATCATTTTCAACAGTCGTCGCGTTTATAAGCATTTCAACCATCTTTTGCGGGATTTGGCAGGAATGAAAGGTTTTTTCTTTGGATACATTCTTTACCAAATCAAAATAGAACCAGGAATACGGCATTCTGCCTTTGCTTCCATTTGCGATATTTCGCATAATCCGCCTGTCCGTCGGATTTTGATATGGAACAGCGACAGCGTCTTTGTAAAATTTGTTATTCTTGCTTTTTGTGGCATGCAGCAGCGACCTGTGCGCCGTCGTTAGTTTATTGTTCGACATCCCCACATTGGAATTATAAACCCAAACATAATCGTTCACCGAATATGCATTGTCGTCAAGATACTTTACCCGCAGATATGAATTTTGCTTAGGATAATTTAGCATGAATAAATTTCCGTCCGGCTTTAACACGCGCATGCATTCTTTCGTCAATGCGATATACCAATCGATATAGTCGTTCCATTTTTTTGTGTATCTCGCGCCGGCATAGTTTATGCCGACATTATAATCAGGGTCGCCAAAAATCATTGCGACGGAATTGTCAGGAATCCTTTTGAGGGTTTCCATCACATCTTCGTTAAAGACTTTATTCACATAATCCATCATTCATCCGATAAATACGGGGCCAGCTCTTCAATCAAATCTTTTTTTGATAATACGCACAAACCGCGGCTTTTTGTAAATTTTTGAATCGTCGCGGTGATCAAATGAACATCTAAGATTCTTGCGCAATGCTATGAAATCCGAATAATTCTTCAATGGTTTCGTTTTGAACATTCTGCTTCCTTTCCGGCATTATAGAAAAATCCAACCGCCGAAGCCAATACTTTTTTCACCGCCTCTTGACAAGGCGGATTGGTTCCCTATTTATAAGGCGTGGTATTTTTGATAAAATAAATCAAAACGAGGCGCAAATGGAAGAACATGAAAATATAAACCCGCTTGAAAAATTCACGACGGACTTTACCGCGCTTGCCGCGAAGGGAAAACTTGACCCGGTAATCGGCCGCGACGACGAGGTTCGGCGCGCGATTCAGGTCCTGACCCGCCGCACCAAGAACAACCCCGTTTTAATCGGCCAGCCGGGCGTCGGAAAAACCGCCATCGCCGAAGGCCTTGCGGGCCGCATAGTCTCGGGCGATGTGCCGGAAAACCTGCTGGGCAAAAAAATCCTGTCGCTTGATTTGGGCGCGATGACGGCGGGCGCGAAATACAGGGGCGAATTCGAGGAACGGCTGAAAGGCGTCCTTAACGCCGTCAAAGATTCCGACGGCAAAATAATTCTTTTCATAGACGAGCTTCATACGGTGGTCGGCGCGGGCAAAGCCGAAGGCGCAATGGACGCGGGCAATATGCTGAAACCCATGCTCGCCCGGGGCGAGCTTCATTGCATGGGCGCGACGACGCTAGACGAATACCGCGAGTATATCGAAAAGGACCCTGCCCTTGCGCGCCGCTTCCAGCCCGTTTTCGTGGACGAGCCGACGGTGGAAGACACGATTTCGATTCTGCGGGGACTAAAAGAAAGATACGAAGGCCATCACGGCGTGCGCATTTCGGACGCCGCGCTGGTCGCGGCGGCGCGCCTGTCGGACAGATACATTTCGGACAGGTTCCTGCCGGACAAGGCGATTGACTTGATTGACGAAGCCGCCGCCCGCGTCCGCATTGTTATCGCGTCGAAACCCGAAAAGCTGGATGAAACCGACCGCCGCCTGACGCAAATGAAGATAGAGCGCGAAGCGTTGAAAAAGGAAAAGGACGCCGACTCTAAAAAACGGCTGGCCGAGCTTGAAAAGCAAATCGCGGAAATCGAAAAGGAATCGGCGGCCATGACCGCGGCCTGGAAGACCGAGCGCGAAAACATGAAGGGCCTGGCGGGCGCGATAGAGGAACTTGACGCGGCCAAGGCCGAAATGCAAAGCGCGGTTCGGCGCGGCGATTACGCGGCGGCGGGCGGCTTGCAGAACGGAAAAATCCCGGAGCTGACGGCGAAAATCGCGCGGCTTGAAAAGAACAGTTCCGAAGACCTGAAAACCGTCGGCGCGCGACATATCGAACAGGTGATTTCCAAATGGACCGGCATACCCGTGCAAAAATTATCGGAAGACGAGCAGTCGAAATTATTGAAAATCGAAAGCGAGCTGGCGAAGCGCGTGGTGGGCCAGGACAACGCGCTTGGCGTTATCGCGCGCGCCATCCGGCGCAGTCGCGCGGGCCTGTCCGACAGCAGGCGGCCGCAGGGTTCGTTCATGTTTTTGGGGCCGACCGGCGTCGGCAAAACCGAGCTGGTGAAGGCCGTCGCGGAACTTTTGTTCGACGACGATTCCGCGATGGTGCGGATTGACATGAGCGAATATATGGAGCCGCATTCGGTGTCGCGCCTAATCGGCAGCCCTCCGGGATATGTGGGCTACGAGCAGGGCGGCGCGCTTACCGAAGCCGTGCGGAGAAGGCCGTATCAGGTCGTGCTGTTCGACGAAATCGAAAAGGCGCACCGCGATGTCTTCAATGTGCTGCTGCAAGTCCTTGACGACGGCCGCCTTACGGACGGACAGGGCCGCACGGTGAATTTTTCCAACACCATTATAATAATGACTTCCAATCTGGGTTCTGATTTGCTGCTGGAAAACCCGAACGATACGGACGGGGTGATGGCGTTGCTTAAACGCAGCCTGCGCCCGGAATTTCTGAATAGAATAGACGAAGTCATAATGTTCCAGCCGCTTTCGCGCAAAGTCATGGACGACATTGTGGAAATACAGCTGGGCAATCTGGAAAAACGGTTGCAGGAAAAAAACCTGTCGCTTCACACATCGAAACGCGCGGTGGAATGGCTGGCCGAGCATGGCTATGACCCGGCATTCGGCGCGCGCCCGTTGAAGCGATTGATTATGACGGAGGTAGAGGACAAAATCGCGGACCTTATCCTGTCCGGGAAAACGAAGCCCGGCGGAATGGTAGACCTTGACGCCAATTCCAAAAATCTAGTGATAGGATAAATAAAAATTGTCATGGTCGAGCTTGACCCGAGAACCCAGGTAATGCTATAATCCTTATATGAAGAATACAAACCTACAACTCTCTCTCTCTCTAGATTTCTGCGCGTTTGCGCGCTAATCGTAATATCGTCCCCCGCCCTCGCCACCTATGAATTAAGAGAATACGACATAACTTATAACGGCGCGAAATACGGTATCCAGCATATAATTGTCCGTCTTGAAGGCGGAAATGACAAAAGCGGCTACAACTGCTTTTGCAGATTGAAGCGCGAAGACGGCGCGACGGGACAGTTCAATCAATACGGCGGCCTCATGGTATATGCCGGACAACTAACAGGACATGATAGGACATATTATTGCGGCAGCGTATTCTGCGAAGACAATCCCGGACCGGGAATGGGCGCATGCATTAGTGCCTGCGTAAATGATCCGAATCTGAACATCCATGAGCGTCCGTGCTATGTTGCGTGCAACAAGTTCTCGAAAGACCCGGCGGCCTTGAAGCACATGGCGGATTCAATCGCGAATCCATCGCCCCTGGTCAGATTTGACAGCCCCAACCCTCAATAAAAAATCTTCATCGCGGCTTCGTATTTATCGCGGATATAATCCTTGCCCGCGTCGCTTAATTTAGCGAAATCGCGCGTGATTTTGCCTTTAAGGAATTCGTTCGCCTCTTCTATCGGCCGCCCGCATTGTCCCATCCACATTATCATTTGGAACAGATTCTCTATATGCGCGATTGCGTCGGCGTCCGCAAGGCATGTTTCCTCTATGGATTCCTTTTTCTTCGCGACGCTTCCGCGATGGGCGAAAATGCACTTTTTGACTTTGTCTATAAAGTCCCGGGAATAACCGGCTTGCAAGAGAATGGGTTCGGCCAAATCGCCGCCGGCGATGTGATGAACCTCGCTGTATTTCTCGAAATCCACAAGATTCGCCCAGTCGTGGAACAGCGCGGCGATTTCCACGACTTCGGCGTCGCCTCCGCGCTCTTTGGCGAACTTGACCGCATTGTCGATTACGGGTTTAAGGTGGTATTTCCAAGTCTGCCCCTCGAAGACTTTCTCATATTTGTCGTAATGCTTGGATTGCTCTTCCACCAGCTTGTAAAGCTCTTTCATTTTGCGGCCTTTATCATATCGGCGACATTGCCGTATTTGCGATGGATTGTTTCGCCTTCGTTAAGCAGGAAATCTTCCGCCGCGACTTTGACTTTGCGCACGGTCTTCCCGTCCCATTCCACGCCGGAAATTTCGCCCGCCGCCGCGCGCGACCATTCTATGAATTTTTCCAAATCGATTGCGACGACGGAATGAACCTCTCCGTCGTTGAACTTGAAGTCTTCAAGCGCGCCGTCCCAGCGCGCCCAGAACACATTGGAAAAAGCGCGGTCGCGGACGACGCTGCCGTCGGCCTTCTTCATGTCTTTCACCCAAACGAATTCATCGAGGAATTTCGGCTCGCGCACAAGGATTCCGATTTCCTGATGAGCTTCGCGCGCGAAGGCCTGCGCGACGGTTTCACCGGCCGCGATATGCCCGCTTGCGGTGGTGTAAAGGTTGTCGCGCCGCACGCCGACCCGGCCGCCGCGCCGCTGGAAAACCAGCTTGCCGTCCCAAACAATCCAGCAATGGACGGTCTTGTGCCAAAGCCCGAAAGCGTGCGCCACAACCCGGTCGGCCTGCCCGATTGAATTTCCGTTCGCGTCGTAAATATCCAAGAATTCTGTCATGCGAATATGTTAGACGACGCGAACCGGCCTGTCAATGCGCTTATTTTTTCAACTTGAAGTAAATCTTCATCAAGTCCATTAATGAGCAGTTCGTCGCAATCATGATTTTGGAAATGCTGTGCGTCGACGGCCAGCGTTCCTGTCCCTGCTTGGTGAACCGTTTGCTGCGGTTGAATGTCGTCGCGTCCAGGCCCGCGCAGCGCGCAAGTCCCGAAACGGTCTTGCCGTGTTTCACGGCCATCATTTCAATCATGTCCCAAACATCTTTGTGAGTCATTTTTCCCTCCTGTTTTCAAGGAGTATAAGAAAACAGTCGCGCCATGTTTATTTGTATGAATTCCTGGGTTTATTTCCCCAAGCACAAACGCCCGAAAATCGCGGACTGAATCTCGTCGAAATCGACTTCGCCAAGAACTTTTCCAAGCGCATCCGCCGCAAGGCGGACATTCTCCGCGGCAAGCTCCGGCACCGGTTCCGCCAAGGCGGCGCGCAAATAATCGGCGGCGGCGCGCAGCAGCTCGGCGGTCTTTTCATTTGAAACGACGGCGGGCTCGCGCGTTTCCAATTTGCCTTTTATTTCGTTTTTAATCCTGGAAATAAAATCTTCCATACCCTGCCCGGTCTTGACGGACACATCGGCGTCCGAATACAAATCCAAGTGTGTCTTCACTGTCATACCGGGCAAGGCGAAGCCGCGACCCGGTATCTCATCCTTTGGATTGATGACGCTTATCACAAGGTCCGCCCCTGTTATCAAATCGCGCGATTTTTCTATTCCCGCATTCTCGATTTCATTCTCGGTTTCGCGGAGTCCCGCCGTGTCAATCAGTTCCACCAAATACCCGCCGATGTCGATTTCTGCCGTTATGAAATCGCGCGTGGTGCCCGGGGTTTCGGAAACAATGGCGCGGGAGCTTCCAAGCAAAGCGTTGAACATGCTGGACTTTCCGGCGTTCACCTTTCCCGCGAGAACTATGCGGAATCCCGACCTGATGGCGCGGCCGGCAGCGTATGTCCCAAGATGTTTAAGGATTTCGTCGGCGAGCGCGCGAATTTCTTTAAGCGCGCCGGCGACCAATCCTCCCGGCAATTCGTCCTCGGGAAATTCCGCGGCGGCGGCAAGGTTGGCGGTCGCATTGACCAAGCGCGCGCGCCAGGAATGATACAGGCGGGAACCCTCGCCCGTGTATGCCGCGAATGCCTGAATCCGTTGTTGCTCGGTCTTGGCGTGAATCAAATCGGCCAAGCCGTCGACTTGCTGCAAATCCATTTTGCCGTTAAGGAAAGCGCGCGCGGAAAATTCGCCGCGCTCTGCCAAACGCGCGCCGCGTGTTTTAAGAAGCGCGAATATTTTCTGAATCACGGCGTCGGAACCGTGCGAATGAATCTCGATGACATCCTCGCCCGTAAAGGAATTCGGAGCCTTGAAATACACGGCCAGAACATCGTCCGCATTCGGAATTTTCACAAGATACAAATGGCGCGCCGCCGGTTCGGCGATTCCCGTCAAATCGGAAAATAATTTTTCCAACCCGCTTCCCGAAATCCTTGTGACGGCGACGCCCGCCGGGGGATTCCCGGAAGACAAAGCGAAAATGGTGTCGTTATTATCGAACATTCCGCAAGTATATTTGACTTTTCCGAAAATTCCAGTAAAATAAGCCGACCGGATGGTTAGCTCAGTTGGTAGAGCGTTTCGTTTACATCGAAAGGGTCGGGGGTTCGAGTCCCTCACCATCCACCAAATTTCAATAACCCTTGCGGTTATGGAAATTTGGTGAATATGTGGGTTTCGAGAACCCCATGAGCCGCGAAGCGGCGAGGGGTTCGACAATGAGTCAGCGAGAACGAGCTTGCGAAGTTCGAGCGCGAACGAATGCGGCGCAGGCCTAAGGTCGAGCCAATCCCTCACCATCCACCAAATGCAATTATTTCACAACCGTTTTCAGCGGGACGGAAAGTTTTTTAAGCTCTGCGAAGATTTTTTTCTTGGCCGCGATGGTCTTCTTGTCGATGGTAAGGTAGGCGCGCGGCCTGCCGTATTCCCAGCCGATTATGTCCATGAACAGCCTGTCGTCGCCGAAGGCAATCCATCCGTCGCCGATTTCGCGCAGCAGCGAATAATGCTTTTTGCGCAGCTCGTCCATATCGACGAACAAAGTCTCGGCCTTCGCGTTCGTAATATACACGACGATGTTCGGATTGTCCTTGAAGCGGCGGGCGTTTTTTCGGCTGAATATGAAAATGCGGGTAAGTTTGACGCCGCGTTGGACGGCGTCCAGATTGTCCCGCTTGAATTGGCGTTCCATCGCGTCGTCGGTCCATTCGTTGTCCATCATGGTCGATATTGCCCAAACATGGCCGCCCGGTTTGATGTCGGAAAAGGACTTGTGAATCCATGCGTAAAGCTGGCCGTTGTCCAGGTCCTCGCTTTGGCCGGACTTGTCGATTGCAATCGCGCCGCCGTCGGAAAAGACGGAGGAACCCGTGGTGCGCGAATGCCGCGTCATCAGCAGAAAGGCTTCGTCCGCGATTTCGCGCGACATATACAATGTGTCGCCCGCGCCCGCCGCGCCGCCGGTTATGGTAAGGGAATTGATTCGCGTGCCGGCAATCTGGGCAAGTTTCGGCGCCCATGATTTTACGATGTCTTCGTGCGCGGCGCGCGCGGGGGACGCGGCGGAATTGATAAGAACCATGCCGGATTGGTAATTCATTTTATCGATAAGCCCCTCTGCCATCGCGTGCGCGGGCAGTATGTCGCGCACAAGGGATTGGGCGATGTCCGCGCCGGAGTCCAAATTCACGAATGCGAAGCCGTCGATAAAGCCGTTTATCGCGGCGCATTTGGCGGCTGCGGATTTCGCGTCCGCGCATTCGGCGCGCTTGAATCCGATGACCTCGAAATTATTGTCGGTAAGAATGGCGGCCAAGTCGCGGCCGATGTCGGTGTCGATTCCGGCGACGACGCTGCGGCGCGCGGGCTTTTCATATCTGGAATATTTGGCGCGCTTGTCGTATGGCTTGACCGCGTCGGACGGAATCTGCCAGCTGTGTCCGTTCTTGACCGCGCCCTTGACGCGCCCCGCGCGAAGCAAGGCGATAACGCGCCGCTCGGTAAGGCTCCACTTTTTGGCCGCCGTCAAAACATCCATAAACTGCACCGCTTCTTCCTTTTTAAGAACAATACTAAGCATTTTTCACTGAAAAATCAAGTATTTTCTCAATTTATAGGCTGTATTATTCCGAATTAAGAATAATATGCTTGACAAAACAAAAACCTATGTTATATTCCAGTTAAGAAACCAAAGGATACAGACATGTTCAATATATTCAAGAAACCCACATTGCAGGAATATCTGGCCGCGCGGCTTGGTCCCATCGAACACGACCCGGACGGCGAGCTGTTCGGCGTGAAACTGCCTTATAATTTCAAGCGCATGGAATTTGGAACCATAAAAAAATTCGGACACTGCACCAAAGAGCTCGCGGAGTCTTCCCACAAATGGTGGACGCAGCATTTCACGGAAGAATTTGCCGCGCGCCGGGGACGGTGAAGAATGCCGATATTCATTGATGGGCGCAAACACGGCGGCTGGTTTGGACTTGGGTTCGGCGGCAGGAAAAATCCGATGATGGATTTGGTTCGTTCATATATAAAAACCGACGGGCCTGTCTATCCTTTCATCCCGGAATGCAAGGGCTACATGAAAGAACCGCTGGCCGTCGTTTGCGACAACGGCTTGGGCGAATTGCCGGAAACCGCGCATCCGTTTATGGACAGATACCCGTTCATGTTGGATTTGCATTTGCGCGCCGGCGCAAAGGTGAATCTGGTCGAGCGCGACGCCAAGCCCGGCGAAGTCGGCCTTATGAAATATATCGGCGCGGAAGCGGTTTCCATGGACAAGGAAACTTTGGACATTCTGAACATCGACCCGCTGTGGATGCGGCGGACATACGAATGGCGGAACATAGTTGTGAACCGCGGATTGCACAGCGTCCGGTTCGGGACTCTTGCGAACAAGCCGTATATCGTCGACTTCAAGTATCACGACGGCGCGGAGAACGAATGCACTTATGAATCGAAGCGCGAAATAATCGCGGGCTTCGCGTCGGAATACGCGCGCAACGGATACGGCGAATTCGACAAGGTTGGCGAGCATTATATAACCCGCGTCTTCCGCGACTACTGGTCGCCGCACCTTGAATACGAAAGGAAAATCTCGAACGACGAGGCGTTGGAAATATTGAACTTCAGGCGGACGCTCGCAAGATAATGAGAACTCAAAAAATATTGGCCTTTATTTTTTATCACCCTTCTATAATAACCGTGGCCAGCGCATAGTCGCCGTCGTCGGAAAGGGACAGATAAACTTTCGCGTCCTTCGATTTCGCGGCCAGAATCTTTTTCGCCTCTCCCGCAATCAGCAGCTCGGGCGCGCCGCGCTCGTCATGAAGCACCGACACATCCGTGAAGGCGATGCCGTCGTCGAACCCGGTGCCAAGGGCCTTTACGAAAGCCTCGCGCGCGGCCCAGAATTTCGCCAGATGTTTCTCTTCGTTGCAGTTGTCCTGCGCGGCGTGCTCCATCTCTTTCTTTGTGAAAATCCGGCCCTTCTTGAAGTCGGTCCATTCCAAAAAACGGCTGCATACGGCGATGTCGTTTCCCAAGCCTATAATCATTTTATTTGCCTCCCTGACTCAGCTTTTTTGTGATTTGCTTTATGCGTTTTAGAATCTGTTCGATGTCTTCGTCGCTGACGCCGCCTTCGGCGCGCCCCGAAAGCTCGTCCGCCAGAACGATGCAGGTCGTCGCCAAAAGGGTGTCTTCCGGCAGCGGTCCGACCTGTTTCAGGATTTCGCGCGCCTTGGAATCGACGACGCGGGCCAGCGCGTGAAGGCGCGTTTCCTGTCCGTCCTCGCACCCGATGACATAATTTTGATTGACGATTTTAAGTGCCACGGTGCTCATTGCTTCGCCTTTTTCAGCTTTTTAAGAATCGAAACGGCTTCATTGATATAGGAATTGGCGCGCTCGGAAGCGGCGGAAAGCGACTGAACCTGCCGGGTAAGGATTGCGGTTTCAAGGTCGGTCTGGCGGCCGGAATTCCTTTTGGCGTCAAGAAGGGCCGCGGCGGCGTCTTCCAGCCTGTCAAGTTCCTTGAAGATTTCCTGTTTTGTATCCTGCATGCCTATAATTTGCAAAAAAATTGATTAGCAAGTCAACCCAAATGTGATATAATGTCTGAAATAAGGGGAAATGGGAATGAAGGCTCAGGTAGTGTATATTTCTTGCGGCGAAGGATTCGAGCCGGCCGATATACAGCGCGCCCTTGACGATGTCCGCGCGGCCCTTAAATTGCCCCGGGACACGATTCTGTTCGGAATTCCCGTGGACCAAGCCCAAATCCCGGTCGCCGAATCCAAACCGATAATAGGCAAATTAAGCAAATTAAATAATGTCATTCCACGGCGAAGCGATAGCGAAGACCGGGGAATCTCGGCCGAATCCGACTCCGTCTCCAACGACCTTGAAGACATCTTGGGCGATATAAGCCCTCTTTCCGAAGCGGAACCCGCGCCGTCCGTCGTGAAATCGGCGGCGAAAGAGCCGGACTCTGAATTCCCGCAGTCTGTGCATGACCTGGCCGAGGAAATGGGCGGCCTTTCGGACGACGACTTCGAGAAAATCAATGAAAGCCTGATAAAGAAAACGGCGAAGGGCGTGTCCGACCTGCTGAATGTGATTCCTTTCAGAACCAAGCGGCGAAAAGGCAAGGCGGAGCCGGGCGGCCCGAATCTTTTCGACTGGGCGGGCGGCCCGGCCAACGGTGCCGACGACGACAAGTTCGATTTCCCGGACGCGTTGAAGGGCCTTATCTAATCCGTCTTTTCGAGAGAGGGAAATGACGAACGACCAAATCTTGCAGCATTTATGGGAAAGCGGGGTCCAAGCCGAAATCGTGGGCGGCGATTTTTTCGTAAGCGACCGCGGCTGCTTTATCAATAGCGTTTTCGAGTTTCTAGGCGAATTCCAGGTTTTGCTTTATATAATCGCGGGCCTGCTGCTTGCGGGCTGGGCGATTGCGCTGATTCGCGGCTCGAAAATGAATATCGTGAACAATTTGCGGAACCTCACCTTGATGTTCGTTGTCCTGTCGTTTATCAGGCCGCTTATGGCGGTGCTTTACGGCACGGCGCATGATTTCGAGGAAATCGCCTGCCGCCGCATAAAAGTCCCGGCGGAGGATGTGCGCCGCGTGGTGCGCTTGTCCGGGGACATAAGATTGCCGGACGGATTTATAGAAAGCGCGATGACGGCGGGAACGGTCCCGGACATCCGGGCCGAAATCGCGCCGGAAGTCGAAAGACCGGCGGCGGCAAGGCCGACGCGCCCGACTACGCGCCAAGGCAATCGCTTCCATCCCGAATCCATAACGGTGCGCCCGGGCCAAAGGCGGCAGGTCGTTCCAATAGAAAATACCCCTCTTTGGAACAGCGGCGCGCGCGAAGTCGCGCTTGAAGTCATCCGCAGATTTAATATAGCCATCCGCGGCCCGCAATGGGGCGGAGGCGACGGACATATCGGCGCAAGGCGCGGACACGGCAACCGCGACCATGCGGGAACGGACATAATGCCGGGTGGCCGTCCGCCCGCGCCCGGAACGGCGATGCCCTCGTTTTTCAGCGGCCGAATTGTCCGAATTTCGCGTGTGTATGCAAGCGACCCGAGTTTGGCGCAGGTGGTTATACAGAACGACAACGGCAGCCAGGCGCGCATGCTTTATGTCCGCGCGCGGGACGGCCTGAATGTGGGCGACCATGTCGGCGCGGGCGAAGTAATCGGAACGACGCAGGATGTGCGTCCGCATTACGGGAACCATGTCGCGCAGCATGTGCATTTCGAATTGTATTACGGCGGACAACTTATTGACACGGAAAGCCTTTATGAGCAATAATAAACCAAGGAAAACAAAATGATGAAATCACTACTTCTTGCTTCTGCCTTCTTCCTTCTTCCTTTTTCGGCGTTCTCCGCCGAGAACTACTTCGCGGAAAGAACCGTGTCGGTGTCGCCGAAGGACGGCGAGTGCGTGGGCCGCGCGGACGACCCGATGTGCGTGTTCGATACGGTGGTGGCGTGCGTGATAAGGAACCAGCCGGACCTTTGCAAAAAGGTCGGCCTGAAATATTCGGAAGACATGAAGAACGCGCTGTCGTATCTGGCGGGCAAGGACTATAAATACACGATTGTCGATTTGTATATGAACAGGCGGAAGAATTTGTGCGAAATCGCGGACGACAAGGCGTGCGTGTTCAATCCCGAAACAGGGAAGAATATGCGGGTGGATATGTCGCTGAAAGACAATCGGAATTTTTCGGTGTATCTAAGGCGGGAAAAGAACGGCAATTTCAGCGTGTCCCTGGCGACGCAGTTCCAGTGCTGGTCCGACGAGGAATGTTCTTAGTCCCTTGAACGAATTTCTGTTTTATGATATGATGGGGCAACCCATTAAAAAAGGAGTCCGTCATGAACAAAAAACTTTTAATCGTTCCCGTCGTTGCCGCCATGTCGTTCGGCGTCGCGTATGCCAACCCGAATTTCAATGAAGCCTGCGAGCAGTTCGGCACGGTCGAAGACGGCAAATGCCGCATGAACAACGAGGCGACGGCCAAGGAAGATTGCAGGGCAATCGACGACAAGGTCATGTCCGACGGCGGCAATTCCTTCGCCAGCATGGTGAAGGAAGACGAAACCGTCTATTGCAAACTCTATGAATAATTGACTTGTTAACTCCCCCCTTGTGGGGGAGTCGAAACCGCAAAGCGGTTTCGGTGGGGGGGACTATGCCCCTGCCCTTAATTCCTTATACTTATCCGCTATAATCTTTTGCAACTTTTCCGCCAAGGCCTTGCGGTCGTGAACGCCCGACAAATCGACGACGGGAAGGAAGTGATACTCCACCAAAATCCCGCCGCGCGCCATGATATTGATTGCGATTGCGACGCCGTTTCGCTGAACCTCTGCCTGGGGGCCGTATTCGACCGAGTCGTTGTTGAAATAGGCGTAATTGTCGGCCAAATCCTTGTCGGGAATCAGGCGTCCGTCCGGGTATCTGTAAATCTGAACTACGGGCTGGATTGCGACATTTCCGCCCTGGCCCGCAAGCTGCGGTTCCAAAAAATTGAACAGGGACGACTTGAATTTTTTGATATACGCGCCGTTGCTGGTGGTGCCTTCGGGGAAAAGCGCGATTGGGTGCGCCGCGCATTTCATGGCGCAATTGACGGCGGCCAGGGATTCCTTCACATGCTGGGGCCTGCGGTCCACATAGACGACGCCGAGCGCGCCGACAATCCAGCCCAAAACCGGCCAGCTTTTAATTTCGGCCTTGCCGAAGAAGGATACCTTCGCGACGCTTGGCAAAGCGAAAAGTTCCAGCCATCCGATATGGTTGCAGACAATCATAAGGGGCCTGTCCTTTGCGACATCGCCGATGCGGCGCGCGCGGAACCCGAACACGCGGTATGAGTTCTTCATATAGAATCGCAGGATTCCGACGCGCGAATTGGGCGGCAGCATGGACGATATTATGAACAGCGGGGCGTTCAGTATGCTCCAAGCGAACCAGACGAAGAACCGCATTCCACCGAAAAATTTCTTTATCCCCATCATATTATTTCTCATCTTCCGCCTTGTTGTTCAGGATGAAGTTCGCCGCCAGCGCAATCCCGGCGAACGGCATTTTCAGAATTTTCGCGGTGGTCTTCGCGCCGGTCTTAATCAGTCCGTCTTCGATAATCAGATGGTCCAGCGCGGCTTCGTTGCCAAGGAATCTTTTTTGATAAACCTTGCTGATTTTGCGGGTTTGCAGGGTCACGAAAATGTCATAGCAGTTGAAAGGCTCGTCCATGAACACGCCCTGCCCGAATTCCGCGCCAAGGCGAAGATAGCCTTTGACCAAAGGCGGCATTTCCGCGAACGCCTTTTCCTCGTCGACATATTCCTTTGGAAGGATGTCCATGCGGTCGAATTTCCCCGGCAAAGCCTTGGCCCGGACGGATTTCGGCGCAAGGCTGTTGTAGTAAAGATACGACAAAGCCTGCGCGCTGGCGACGGGTTTAAGGCCCACGAACGATGCGACGCCGAACATTGCCACGATTTTGTTCCTTAATATATAGTTGCCAAGGCCCAGCCACAGCATGCTGATTGCCAGCTGGTTTTCGCGGTATTTTTTCGCGATGCAGGCGCGGGACATCTCGGCGATGTTTCCGCGGATTTTTTTGACCTTTGCAATGTCGAATTCTGTTTCGGTGTAGAATCCGTCGTTTTCGTCGGCGGCCTTTTTGGTTATGATTCTATATCCGCCGATTACTTTCTTCTTGTGGAAAACCAGCATGTATTCGGCGTATTTGTCGAAGCTGTCGGTTTCTTCCCGGGCCTTTTTTTCTTCCTCGGACGGTTTCTTGCCCTCTTCCTCGACGAAGACCTTGTATCGCAGTTTAAGAAAGGCCTTTCGTTCGGCTTTTCCTTTGGCAAGTCTGGTCTCGAACTCGCCCATGGTCGTCATGGCCATAATGTAATCCTCTTTGATTTTGTTAAATCATAGGCTAATTATGCGGGAAATGCCGCCAAAGTCAAATTATAATTACAGCCCGGCGTCGATGATGTTTATGTATTCCTTATATGCGTATTTGCGATACCTTTTCTTTTTATTTGTCTGAACCAGTATCCCCTTGCCTTCCAGCTTTTTTACCAACGAGCCTGCGGTCGCGTTTGTAACGCCTAGTTTTTCCTGCGCTTCTTTTATCGTTATGATTGGCCTCGTCAGAAGGAATTCCAATAATTTGATTTCATTCCCTGTTTTCGCCAAATTCCTGTCTTTGATTTCAAGTGCGATTATGTTTTTGGTAGTCGTCATTATCTGCTCTGAGACCTTGACGACCCCTACCAGAAAGAATTCCACCCATCTGTCATAGTCGCCGCCGGTCCTGACGGACATAAGTCGGTCGTAATACTCCCCCTGCATTTGTTTCAGGTAAAGGCTGATATATAATGTCGGGGAATTCAGAATGCCTCTGTCTATCAGAAACAATGGTATAAGCAGCCGTCCTATGCGGCCGTTTCCGTCTTGGAACGGATGTATTGTCTCGAATTGATAATGCATCAGGGCCGCCTTTACAAGATTCGGCTGGGAATTATTATGGATATAGTTTTCCAAATCTCCCATCAAATCCGATACCTCGCCGAATACCGGCGGGACGAATTTCGCGTCCGACGGCCTGCTTCCGCCAATCCAGTTTTGGGATGCGCGAAACTCTCCCGGAGTTTTATTGCTCTCCCCGCCGCGCACGCCTTTCATAAGAATGCTGTGGCATTCTCGAAGCAGCCTTGATGAAAGCGGCAAACCGTTTGGATTTTTTATATTCTTCACGCCGAATTCCAGCGCATTGAAATAATTCCGTACTTCCATGACATCTATGCTTACATCGGATTCGTCTTCGTTCTCTATAAACTCCGCCAGGGTGGATTGCGTTCCCTCTATCTGGGATGACAGCACGGATTCCTTCATTGCGTATCGTTCGGTCAGCAATTCAGGATTCGGAAGCATTTTTTCCAAAGCCCGCAGCTCGCCTATTGCGATATTTGCGCGCTCTATCACGGATTGAAGACTATCCAACCGCAACCCCTGCCCCACGATTTCCAGTTTGGTCGGCGAAAACGCCATATAGCCTTTCCCAGTATCTATGAATTTCCCGCTGTCCATAATAAACCCCGTTTTCCTATAATTACAGGTAAATTATGACATTTAATAATAAAAAATCAAGGAAAATTATAATTAAACCCGACTAATCACTCCTAATTATAGCAGATTATGCATAACAGGGCGGTTTTTACGAGTTTTTCGCATATTTCAGCTTATTTATCTTATGCGAAAAACCGCGCCGACGGAAAGGGACAAATCTCCGTCGCTGGATTGGATGTAATCGCCCGCCGACTCGGCGAAACTGGACGGCGCGCTTAACGCCTTGGCCCTGTAAAGCACCGGGGCGTCGTCATCCGAATCCATCCCGCCAAGCCGCGCGACGACAAGGCGTCCAAGCCTGCGCCCGTCGGCGCGCGCAATCGCTTCGGCCTTGGCGCGCGCGTTTTCTGTCGCGGCTTTAAGGCATTCTTCCGTCGCGGCGGCTATGACCGCGGGGGACGAAAAGTTCGACATTCCCTGCGGCAGAATCTCGGTGTTCCTTGCGCCTTCGCCGGTGTTAAGGACGGCGGTCAAAGTTTCCTTGCGGTCGGTGGTTATTTCAAGAAGGACTTCGGACCGAATGCCCAAAACTACGCGGGTATTGTTGTTCCAGGTTGTTTCTTCGTTGCTGGAAACGCGCTTGGTCTGAATCTCCATCGTGGGGTCGTCGATTTTCTTGATGCGGCCTGCGACTTCGTCCGCGGCAAGCTGAACATTGCGAAGCGACACGGCGGCGTTCTTGTCCAACGAGCGGATTTGCAACCGCACGCGCAGCTTGTCGCGCTGAACCTTCATGTTGCATTCGCCGCTTACGGATATGACATTGCTGTCGGACCCGCAAAGCGCATACACTGCCCCCGCGATGATTAAAACGGCGACCGCGCCGCCGATTATTTTCATGTTTTTCATTCTTCTCTCCTCTATTGTTTCAGTTTATCCATAAGAATTGCGACGGCCAGCGCATAGTTGTTGGAATTGTTCCACCGTTTGATTCTGTCGAAATTGTCGTATGTAAGCCAAGCGCGGCCGTCCATGTCTTCCGGCGCGAACAGGCCCGCCTGCATGTCGGAATGCGGAAGCGGCGTCCCGTCGACCAAGCGAATGCCAAGCGCGGCCCATTCGGAAAGCGTCTTTTTCGTCTTGGTGTCATAGCGCGAAGCGTTGAATCCTTCGGGCAGAAACACTTCGCGGACTATGCGGCTGGACTTGTCGAATTTCAGCTTGGAAAGGTAGTTCGCGGCGGACATCATGGCGTCGGACACGCTGTGGATTATGTCGATTCTTCCGTCGCGGTTTCCGTCGACGCCGTATTGTTCCAAAGTGGTTGGAATGAACTGGAAATGTCCCATCGCGCCGGCCCAGGAGCCTTCGATTTGTGTAATGTCCAAACGGGACTTGTCGGCGGTCTTCATAAGGCTAAGCAGCTGGCTCTTGAAGAATCCCTCGCGCCGGCCGTCGTAAATCAGGCTTAGGAAGGCGTCGGACAAAACGAAGCTGGCCTTGAACTTGCCGTAATTGCTTTCAAGTCCCCAAAAGGCGACGATAAGCTGCTTCGGAATGCCGTATTCCTTTTCGGCGCGCGAGAGAAGGGTCGGATACTCGCGCATCATATTTTTGCCCTCGGCCACGCGCTGATTGTTAATCATGCGGTCAAGGTATTCGGTGGTGGTAAGTTTGTATTCGGGCTGGTTTCGGTCAAGGTGGACGACGCGGGGGATAAAGCTGGCGTTCTGGATTACGGCGTTTATGGTGTCGTTCGAGATTTTGGCTTTTATGGCGGATTCTTGCACTTGGTTCAGGATGGTGTTCCATCTGTTGTAATCGAAATCGCCGTCGTCCGCGTTCGCCATGATGGGCGAAGCGGCCAAAAGAATCGTCAAAATCGTTTTCCTTAAAGGAAGCATTTATGATATAATGACACATAGGATGAGGGAAGTCAAAAGATGAAAATAGGAATTGTGGGCGCGGGCAGCGTGGGCGGCGCAATCGCGCGCGACCTTATGAATACGGGCCTTGTGTCCCAAATCGTGCTGTTCGATTTAGAGCCCGAGAAAAGCCAAGCGGTCGCGGAAGACCTTACGCACGCAAGCGTCTTCGGCGGGGATATAACGATACAGGCCGGGCAATACGGAAATTTTAAGGGCGCGGATATAGTGATAATAACCGCGGGCGCAAAGCAAAAACCGGGCGAGTCGCGCACCGAACTGGTCGAGCGGAACGCGCGGAACATGCTGGACATAGTCCCGAAATTGATGGCGGTCGTCGACCCGAACAAGGTTATATTGGTCCCCGTTACGAATCCGCTGGATGTCATGACGCAAATCATAACGCAAATCTCGGGCCTTCCGGCGACAAGGGTAATCGGAACGGGAACGCTGCTTGATTCCGCGAGGTTTCGGTCGTTGCTGTCGAAATTGACGGGCGTGTCGCACAAGTCCATCCATTCGTTCGTGGTGGGCGAGCATGGGGATTCGGAAGTCCTGAACTGGTCGGGCGCGACGGTCGGAAGCGTGCCGCTGGAAGATTTCTGCATTCAGGCGAAAATCCCGCTGACGCCTGCGGTTATGGATACCATAACGCATAAGACGGTGAACGCGGCTTATTCGATTATAAGGGGCCGGAACGCGACCTGGGACGGCATCGGCGCGGCGGCGGCGGAGCTGGTCGGCGCGATTATAACGGACGCGAAAAAGCTGTTGCCGACATCGATTCTGACGGCTGGATTCTTGGAGGAACCTGTCGCGTTTTCATTGCCAAGGATAATCGGACGCGACGGAGTGATTGAAACGATATATCCCAAAATGAATTCGTTCGAGGCGAAGCAGCTTCGCCACAGCGCGAAAAAAATCCTGGAACTCTATAACGAAGTCCGCTGACTCGTTTGTCATGGTCGGGCCTGCCCCCCCTCCCCGCCGTCATTCCAGCGACCCCGGGGGCCGCGACCGAGCAAACGAAGTGCAGCGCAGGTCGTGGGTGGGGGAAGGCTGGAATCCAGGTCATAAGGCCTGCGATAGCAGGTAATAAATAAAAGTGTCTATTATAATAGACACACCCCTTCTTACTTCTTACTTCTTACTTCTTACTTTTTATGATATAATCACACTATGAAATACACAAACCTACAACTCTCTCTCTCTCTCTCTCTAGATTTCTGCGCGTTTTCTTAATATCCGCGCTTGTTTCCACTCCGTCTTTCGGATTAATGATGGGCTGGTCCGACGGCAAAACATACCAGCTGCTGACAAAGCTTGTCCCGGCCGGGGACGGATTAAACTGCTTTTGCATGCTTAGAAGAACTTCCGACAATCGGTTCGGACAACCCAATGTCTATGGCGGATATTTGGTGAAACACCGCCTTGCGTCGCAACAGGACCTGGACGACTTTTGCGCGAACAGATACTGCCTTGGCGCGGGACAGGGAACGCCATATTGCGTGGCAAGTTGCAAGGAACAAAGCTTTGCCCAGCTTGGATTGGATACTGAAAAAGCCTACAACTGGCCTTGCGAATATATGTGCCAGCAGCGCATATACGGCGATACGGAAGATATGAACATCATGATTCGGTCCATCGACAATCCCGACCCGCTCGTCCACTTTTAGATTTTCCTTTGACTTTATTCCTGGCGCGGCGCATAATCGCGTTATGAAAAAACTTATGCCTTTTGCATTGCTTCTCGCTTTCACCACGCCCGTATTCGCCGAAGAACCCGAAACCGAACCGGCGGATGAAGTCGTCGTCCCGAAACGAAAATCCGAGCGCAAGGAAAAACCCGACTGGGAAACGCAATTCTACATCGCCGCGAAAATCAGCGGCAACAGCCGCGCGACGGGCGACCTTGTGTCCGACGAGTTCGACCCGGACGGCGCGGCGCTGTCATATCGGAAGCCCGGGCGGCTCTACGCGCTGGCGTTGGGCGCGGACTTGAAGAAATCGGGCGGCCGCGTGGAACTGGAAGTCGCGCATAATCCGCGCTCCACCGCTTATTTTCAGCTGTCCTGCGACGGCGGCGTCTTCGGCTGGTATCCTTGCGGCGACGGTTATTATACCGGCGGAATCGGATACACCAGTTTTATCGTGAACGCGGTGCCGTATGTTCACGCGTTCGAGGACAAGGTCCGCTTCAATCTGCTGTTCGGCATCGGCGGCGCGGCGATGAAGCTGGAAGGCGTCCCGTCCTTCGGCGCCGTTGCGATGAACCTTGGGGCGGGCTTTGATTTCATGGTGTCCAAGAATTTCGCATTGACGGCCGAGGGTCGCTATCAATGGCTTTACGGAGAATTTCATGTGGGCGAAAAATGGCCCGGCGGCATGGACTGGGACCTTTGCCTGCACAACTGGCAATGGATGCTTGGCGCAAGGCTGGCTTTTTGATTTTTAATGTGATATAATGGCTCTGAAAATAAAAGGAGTCGAAAATGGAAACAGCATCGAATATCGGAGTCGGCGGCATAGCCGTCCTTCTTGCGGCCTTCGCGGTCGCGGTGTCGGTCTTGAAGCCGGGCAAGAACGCGCAGGCCATCCGCGCGGTGGGCGTAATGGGAATATTTTCGGGCTGGTTTTGGCTGTCGGTCACGGCGGCGATATGGGCGGTGCTTGATTTCGTGCTGCCGAACAAGGACAAAATCCTGGCCCAAATCGAAAAGCACCAAGCCGGATTGAAAAAGAATAAATAATAAATTCCAAAAAATGCTAGCGAAATCGCAATTTCGATGGATAATCGTTCAATACCAAGGAAAACCGACCGCCGTCTGGACATCTAAGTCCGCGGCGTGTCGGTTTTTCGATGCGTAGTGGACGATTGGACGCGAAATTGAAAAATTGAGCTTGCATTTTTTGTCATTGCCCATATAATGCCGCCATGAAACACCATGGCGGCATTGTTGCTTATTCGGACAATACGGCTGTGCAAAAGATTTTGCAGGGCCTTGACCTGACCCTCGCCGAAAAAAATTCCCCCCTTGTTGATATAGTCGTTTCCAATAAATCGGCCGGCGGAACGCTTGCGATTAAAATTCCCGCGACGCCGATGTCCGGCCCGGTTCTCATGGGAAAAATCATAAGCGCGCTCGGCGGCGCCGAAACCGCGCTGATGGCGAAGCTGAAAATAAAAACCGCGTCGTGGCACGGGCGGCGGATTCTTGTGTGGCTGGCCCAGGCGGGAGGCAAAGGCCTCTCGCCGCTGGAATTGGAAGCGCGCCTTGGCGGCGGCGAAGCGGCGCGGAACACGCTGCGGACGACGGTGCATTCGCTGCGGAAAAACGCGGGCGCGCGGGAAATCATATTGTTCGAGAACGGGGTGTATAAAATTGCACAAGTATAAAATCGTCCGTTTCGCAAGCCTTCCCAGCACGCAGATTTACGCCAAGGACCTTGCCGCGACTGGCGCGGCGAAAGACCACTTGGCAATCCTGGCGGACGAGCAAAGCGCGGGCGTGGGAAGACGCGGCAACAAATTCGTGTCGCCGAAAGGCAACCTCTATTTCAGCTGCATATTGTCGGGCAAGCCGGACCCCCGCGTCTCGCATTGCGTCGCGTTGGCGGCAAGCGACGCCCTCTCGGAATGCGGCGTGCCAAGCAAAATCAAATGGCCGAACGATGTGTATGTTCTGGACGGCGAAACGCGTGGGAAAATATCGGGCAGTTTGACCGAGGAAGCGAACGGATTCACAATCATCGGCATCGGAATGAACCTTGTGAGCAAGCCGGATTTTTCGGACTATCCGACGGTCTGCACCGCGGACTTCGGAAGCGAAGTCGAACGGGACGACATATTGAATCTATTGCTTGAACGATTGGACTTTTGGATGGCTTTGCTGGCGGACGGCAAGTTCCAGGAAATACGCGAGGCATGGACCAAACGGGCCGCATGGCTGGGAAAGGAAATTCAATATGACGGGCGGCCCGCGAAATTCACGGGCATCGATTTGGACGGCGCGCTGGTTTTGGAGCAAGGCGGAAAAACGCTGAAAATCGTCAGCATCGACGCTCCGCTCAAATGGCCGAATAAGAAATAAATAGTCATTCTGACGAAGGTCGGAATCTCAGATTGTATTTATCCAATTATTACTTTCAAGAAAGTCTTTTTTCCTTTTTGCACCAGCATCTCGCCGGACGGCTGAACTATTGTCGCGGCGTCGGGAATCTTCTTTCCATCGATGGCAAGGCCGCCCTGCTCTATGGTGCGGCGCGCCTCGCCCTTCGACGGAAACATTCCGATGGCGACGGCGAAATCCACGGCATTCATCGCGCCGGCCATCTTGATTTGGACGGATTTAATCGCGTCCGTATCCGCCCCGCCGGAAAACAGGGAACCGGCGGTTTCCGCGGCGGCGGTCGCCTCGGCCGCGCCGTGAACCAGCTTTGTTATTTCGAATGCCATAAGTTTTTTCGCGGCGATTATGTCGTCCTTTGCCAAAAGGTCTATGTCGGAAACTGGCATATCCGTAAAAAGTTTCAGAAGCATGGCGGCGTTCGCGTCCGGCACATTGTAAAAGTATTGATAGAAATCGTAAGCGGTCGTCTTGTCGCGCGCAACCCACAGGGTGCCTTTTTCGGTCTTGCCCATTTTCTTTCCATCCGCGGTCATAAGCAGCGGCACGGTGAGTCCGAAAATATCAGGTGCGGCTTTGCCGATGTTCATCTTGCGATAAAGCTCTGTTCCTGCGACGATGTTCCCCCATTGGTCGCTTCCGCCGATTTGCAAGCGGCAGCCGCTTGTTTCGTTCAGATGAACGAAGTCATACGCCTGCATGGGCATGTATCCCATTTCAAGGAATGTCAGCCCGCCGTTTTCGCGCCTTTGCTTATAGGCGTCGGAAGCCAGCATGGTGTTCACATTGAAGTGCGTGCAAACCATGCGCATGAAGTCGACATAGGTGAATTTGTTTATCCAGTCGGCGTTGTCCACGATTTCTGTGTCCGGCTTGATGAAACGGCGCGCAAGGGTTTTTACTTCCTGTATGTTTCGCGCGACCTGCTCTTTTTCAAGCATTTTGCGCATATCGGTCTTGCCGGTCGGGTCGCCGACCATGGCGGTTGCTCCGCCGATAAGAAGAATGCCCTTGTGGCCCGCATTCTGCAAATGCCCGAACATGCGAAGCGCGAAGAAATGTCCGATATGAAGAGAATCCGCGGTCGGGTCTATGCCGAGATAGAATGTGATTTTATCGGTCCCGTTAAGAATTGATTTGATTTGCTCCGGGTGTGTCGTGTCTTTTACGAACCCGCGCTCGCAAAGCATATCGAAAAGTTTCTGCGCCATTTTACACCTGCTTAATTGCCATGAATTGAATACTACCAACAACCTTACCATTTTTCAATAAATTAATAAACTCAAAAAATATTAGGTGTGTCGCGGAGTCGGGAATAAATCGTTCAATATCGAGAAAAACCGACCGCCGTCTGGACACCTAAGTCCGCGGCGCGTCGGTTTTTCGATGCGTAGTGGGCGATTTAGGCCGACGACCGAAAAACACACCTTATATTTTTTGTCTTTATTAAAACAGATATTTCAAGCCCACATTAAGGCCGAACGACTGGAACTTGGCCCATTTGAGCGAGTCCTGAATATGCAGCTCGTGCGCGGGAACGGTCTCGATGATGGGATAGCCGGTAATCGGGTCCACGACATACTGTCCGTATTGGTCGATTACATAAGTGCTGTATTCATTGACGAACAGCGTCCCTGAAATCGCGCCGACAAAGAAATAATCCCAATCGGCTTTCAGGTTAAGATGCAGGTTTTCGTTCAGATGATAGGTGTATTCCATTTCAAGCCGGTAAGCGATGGAGTCCGTGCTTCCCTCGTCGATAAAGCTGGGGTTCTGCTGCCAGTCTGTGCGGTTCGGCCAAATTCCTTCGGACGAATATCTCGGCATGGAAACCTGTCCGTAGAAGCGCAGCTTGTCGGTGTAAGTCATCTGCTTTTCAAGTTCAAGCGCAAGATAAATTCCGCTCCAAGTGGTGTTGTAAATATGGGTTGTCCCCTCGACGACAATCATTCCGTCGCCGCCGATGATGACGCAGTTTCCGCCGGGAACGCCCCACGGCAAATCGCCCATAATCGGGTCGTATCCGGTCATGATAAGGTTTCCCTGCCCGTCGATTGCGGGCGTGCCGTCGGGGTTCGATACGACGATTGCTATGTCTTCTGGTCCCACGCAAACCTGATACCATCCGTCGGGAATGCCCATGCCCTGCTGAACCGAAGTGTATTGCCCGCTTTGGTTTCCGATGACATAGTCGCCGTATTCGGTGAGCAGCGGAATGTAAGTCGCTGGATTGGGATACTCGTGGTTGGACATCTGCAAATCGTGGTGCAGGATTTCGTATCCGACGATTGGGGAGATTTTCCAGCCAAGGACATCCCAAATTCTCCAAGCTCCAAGCCCGAACTTTATGCGGTTGAGCGCGCCGGTCTGGTCGCCGATGGAAATCGTGAACAGCCCGTATTCGGGATAGCGGTTGTCGTATGGCTTCAAGTCATAGTCCATGGACAATCCGCCGGACACATAGGACCCGTTGGAATATTCGCCGAATACGAACAGGTCGAAGTCGCGCATCTTGAAGTCGCGCCTGACGCCGCCGGTTATTTCGTTGTAGACCATGTCGTTCCAGTTAAGGACGGATTGGACGCCGGTCTCGAAAGTGAAGTCCGCGAAACGGCGGCCGGCGTAAGCGTAGACGGTCCAGTCGGTCTGCCTGTCAAGCGCGACGCCGGCGGGGGTCATAAGGCTTGAACCCGTGCCCTGACGCGGCACTTGAAAGACCTGGGATTGAACATTCTGGCCGATGACGGGCCCGCTGGAAGATTGCTGATTGCCGACGAAAACCGGCTGCTGGCCTGGGTTTTGGCGAACCGTGAATTGTTGGCCCGGCTGAATGGTTTGGTAATAAAGGGGTGTGCCCTCGCGCGCGGTAGCGCAGGCGAGCGGTGCAAAAATAGCAGCCAAAAATATAGAGATTCTTCTCAAATCCCATACCCTCTTTAATGATATTATACCATATTTTAAGGCATTAAACAAAACATTGTTTATAATATCATAGCATTACGCGAGGATAACGGATTGGGCTATATCAGATACCTGACGCCAAGCAAAATTTCGTGCGCGTGGAACTTTATCTCAACATCGTTGTGCAAAGCGGTGCTGTTCGAAACGGCTCCGCCGCCGCTTGGCGCGGTCATTTGGCTTATGTCCACTCCGCCCGTGAATTTTCCAAGGTCCGAATACCGATACCCAAGGTCAATCGCCGTTCCGCCGCCCAAATATATGCCCAGGCCCGCGCTTGCCTGCCAGCCCAGCGCGTATTCCGACTTCGCCAATTTCCCGTTGAACGAGCCGCTTGAAAAATCGCCGTCCGCCGTGAAGTGGCTAAGCCCGATTCCCGCGCCGACATACGGCGAAATGAATGTTCCCGTGTTCAGCGAATAATACGCGTTGCCGAACAGGGCCGAGCTTTGCGTCGAAAGCGTCGCAGTGCCGCCCGCGCTGACAAGCGGAGTTATGAAGCTGCCGTTGTTCGCGTATTCGGCCTCGACCCGAAGCCGACCAAGCAGAAACGGCAAATCCATATCGCCGCCGAACGCCAGCTTCATGCCGAACGCCCGGTTGTCGTCGATGTCCAAATCTTCATGCGACAGCTTGGCCGCGATTGTTCCGCCCGGCGCGATATAAACCGTTTGATTGCCCGTCGCGTTCATGAAGGCATACGACGCGCGCATCGATACATACGGTTCCAGCGTTCCGCGGTCGTCCGCGGATAATGCCGGCGTCGCCGCGATTGTTCCAAGTGCAAGCAGTGCGAATCTTTTCATGGGTTTCTCCTTTTTTTCAAGATTCTAGCTTTTCGCAGGCGGCGCATCACTAGGAACGAATGCCGATTGCGAGAGCCAAGTTCGCGCGTTATGTTGTTCGGAAACACAGGGGGAATCATGAGGAAAATATTTCTGGCCGCCGCGGCGGTATTGCTCGCGGGCGCGGCGAACGCCGATATTTACGCGACCGCGTGGGTCTCCGCGCCTACCGACGCGCGGCGCGAATTCAGGCCCGGCATAACCGGACAATGGATGACATTGGACGCGCCCGTCGATTTTTTGGACAATATCGCGGCCAAGGCGTCCGTCGGATATTCCTTTGACATCGGCGCGCGCGTCGAGGCGGATTTATTGCGCCTGGGCCTGCGCGACAGGCGCGGCGGGTCGAATTCCTTCAATGCGAATTTCGGAGTCGAGTCCGTCCGCGTTTTGTATGATTTAAGGAACTGCACATTCCTTGCTCCGTATCTCGGCGTCGGAATTTACGGATTTGATTTCAGGGACGGGGATTTGAAGGCTTATGATTTTTCCGGCGTCTTGGGAATGTCGGCGAAAATTTACGAAGGCTTGTCGCTTGATTTTCAATACGAGCGCAACTGGTACCTGAACCCGGATTATAAAATTTCCGTTCCCGGAATCGGTCCTGTCTATGGCACGGTCAAAAACGGCCTGAACCTTTGGAAGCTTGGATTAAGGTATGAGTTCTAGTGGCGGGGCAGTAAAGAACAACGGTCTGTCCCATACTAAACCCTGCGACTCCATCATAACATCGTTATCAGGGAAAATACAGGGAAATTTTGCATATTTTGACCCATTTCCCGAAAACTCCTCCACCGCACCCCAATCCCACCACCATTCCCACCCCAAATTCCCTAAAAAATTAACAGGGAATTTATTTCGAATATCAGGGGAAATAGCTGCACAAACAAAGATTAAAGATGTACTATTGGATATGCAAGGGTATCGAGGGTTCGAATCCCTTGTGGTATTGATGGCGGATGGGGCGAGATTCGAACTCGCGAAGAACTTGCGCCCTTGGCGGTTTTCAAGACCGCTGCCTTAAACCGCTCGGCCACCCATCCGATTTTGGAATCTTGCCACGCGCCGCGCGTAATGTCAAGCCACGCCGGATTAGCCGCTTGAAGCGAATGGTCTTATTCGATAATCCGTCCGAAATCTTATTGATATTTTTGTATCGGACTATAATAAGCTAGGTTTAGCGCGGGATTGCGGGGATTGTGGTTCTGGATTTTGCTGGATAGAAAAACATTGAAAAATCGCAAAATCTAGATATAATGCTACATATTCGCTACACGGGAAGCTACACAGAAAAACACCCGCGCGGCGAAGCAAAAAAGTTTTGTGCCCGTAGCTCAGCTGGATAGTAGCAATTGCTTTCTAATCTCATGCTCTCGTTATGGATAGGAATTCAACAAGCGCTTGGAAGCTAGAGTGGGTGCGGGCTTGCGGAGAATCGCTTCTGTATTCCTCTTGATTAGAATCCATCAAAATTTTACATAATTTATCCCGTTTTTTACATATTTGCTACACAGAAGTGTTACATGGGAATGGGGGTGGTTTTTAGATTTTATCGTCCAACCAATTGTCCGTTAGCCCGTATAGATTTTTGTTTTCGTATAGGTCAAATCCTATATAACTGCTTGGAGCATGCAAAGACGCTTCTTCCGGCAACCCAATCATATAGTTATGGATATAATTGGCCAGAATGTCCGCCAACAAAATTAAAGGATTGTCCTTGCCGACCACATTGATATCCGACACTCTATTTTCTGTATGATGAAGCCCTTTGACGCTAAATGATATTTTCCCGCCCCTTTTTATTACCTTCTTATTTACCTTATCCCAAGCGGTAGTATTTATTATTTTTTCCCCGTTTATATTTCGGAACTCGTCCATAAGGCCTTCGTATTCTTCTTTTTTGCCTTCATCAATCTCGTCCAACAACGGGACAACCTCATCAAACTCAAAATCTTGCGCGAAAGCTTCCATTTTTCCATGCATGGACATGAAAGCTTTACCTTCCAAAGTTTCCTTAGGATATGGTTCGTTTACATGCAAGTCGGGATTGATTGTTGACGCCGATTTTGCTAAAAGGCCTTTCATGGTATCAAAGCTACGTTTTTCTATGGCGGCTCTTTTAGCTCCAAACAATACTATTCCTTGATTCTGTTTGAATATCTCCAAATAGCCATCTCTCACTTCACGGGCAAGTTTTTTTACATTTTCATCTTCCGAACCAAAAGCGTCGGTTATATGCAATTTCATATTGGTCGGCATACCAGCCTTGAACTTTTCGAATAAAGGTCGAAATAATTCCATTATCTGTTTTTCGCTAGCTGCTGGGACGACAACACCGGCAAAAACACTAATCTTCTTTTCGTTTTCTGTCGATAATTTATGAGAATATCCTTTATGGCCAGACTCGTCGATATAGACATTGGCGACTTTCGGGGGCAAATTCATAGTCATTGTGTTAAATAGAAAATCTTCCCCATCTCCATCGACCTTTACAAAAATATTATAGTCATAATTTACAAGGCTGACATGTATATCTTCTTTTTCACCTTTATATCGCTCACAAACAAATTCTCTAACATTGTTTAAGGTTTTTCTAAGATGTATCATTCGCTTAACATCTTCCATTGGCGTTCCATCTAGTGCAATCATTGGATTATTTAGCCTGATAAGTTCTTTATCGCGCATAATTTCACGAAAGGAAAAAATTATATGTTCAAAATCATTTGCCAATGCCGCCCCATCTATCCCAAACCTTTCTACAAGTAGATTTTTTAAGATTGCTATATAGTCGTCTTCAAGATTGATAATTATCGCCATGGTTTTATCTTTGTAAATTTACCTAAAAATTATGGCGCGCTCGGCAGGATTCGAACCTGCGACACCGGGATTTAGAAAGCTGTTGCGCCAAGAGGCATTTTAGCGCAGTTCCGCGCGGCTTTGCAAGGATTAAATTTTGGGCGTTTTC
>JAIRUP010000005.1 GCA_031254335.1 Rickettsiales bacterium | reverse complement strand
GGGTTCGATGTCGTGCGCGATTCATACAGCCCCGACTTGCAGCTTTATATAACCGCGAACGGCGCGAAAACATTCTTCGTCCGAAAGCGCAGCCGCAGGAAGGATGTGCGGAAGATTTTGGGCAAATACCCGGACATGGACATAGACGACGCGCGGGAGATGGCGTCCCAGGCGGCCGTCAAAATGAAAGAGCCGGTGCCGGTCCGAACCGGCAGCATAACGCTTAAAAAAATGGCGGACAATTTCATAAAGAACAAAATCCGCCGCGCGCCGGAATCCAAGAAAAAACTGGAACGGTCCATCGCGCGGCTTTGGGCGGAAATCCTGCCGATGAAACTTTCCGAGATAACGCCGGACACTCTTTCGGGCCTTCACCTTAAAATCGCAATGACGAACGGAAAGTCCACGGCGAACCGGCTTAAAGAGGCGATTTCTGCGATATTCAACATGGCCATCGAAGAAGGGTATGCCAAGGAAAATCCGGCGCGGGGCCTTGAAAAATTTCCCGAATCCAAGGGCGCGCGGCGGATTTCGCCGGGCGAATTCCTGTCGCTTGCCAACGCGATAGAGGAAGAAAAAGGCAACAATATGCGGGCGGCCCTTAAAATGCTTATATACGGATTCGCGAACAAAAGCAAGATTCTCGCCATGCGGTGGGACGATTTGGACTTGAACCAGAACACTTGGAACAAGAAACCCCTGCCCGACGCCGCGGTGGTTTTGCTGGAATCATTGCCGCAGAAATCGAAATTCGTGTTTCCGAACACGGGCGGCGCAAGCGGGCATCTGGTGGACCCGAAGCGCGCCTGGCAAAGGGTGGTTTCGCGCGCCGGGGTCGGCGACATAAAAATCACGGACATTTACAAGACGCTGCGCTCGCAAATCAAATTGTCCGAAGGCAACATCCGCAACCAGATGAACGATATTCTGGACAGGTTAAGGGTCTGACTTTTTTTGTCATTCCCGCGGAGGCGGGAATCTCAATTCGTATAATTCATTATTGCGACTCGATGAAATTTATGATATAATTCACATCATGAGAGAATTAAGATTCGCCAGCATTTTAGCCATGTTTATCCTGACGGGAGGGGTCTGGGCCCCGCCCGCGTCCGCCGCCCCGAAAGGTCCCGAAGACTGCCCGCCAAACCAAATATTCGTAGGCCCGAATCCAGTGGCTAAGGTTTCTGTCCAAGGGGAATGCAAAACCGGCAAATGCGAAGAACAAGGATTAGTTGACGGACAAGAGTGCAAACAAGGAACAAAGCCCAGAGGACCAAACAAAGCTCTCCAAAATTTACAAGGCATAAAAGTAGAAAGCGATTTACAACCGAATATTCCGCTTGAAAGTTGCCTGAACGCCGGACAAATAAATGAAAAAAATAGAATATTATGCTGCAACGACAAGAATTTCGGAAATTTATCCAATAGTAAATACCAAATCGAAGATGTCGGCGAAATGTTCGAAATCAACAGCGGAAATTCCGGCGGGATGCAATGCTCCAATGGCGGGTCAAAATATTGTGAAGGCGGAAAATGGACCGCCGAATGCTCGCTGGTTACACCTGAACAATCCAAAGCTATTGATAAAAAAATAAACAAGGATGTCAAAAATATAACCGACAACCTCGAATCTGCGAAAAAGAAATGCATGACCGAATACGGACAGCTGGTATGCTGCGAGCTGAACATTGAAGAATTAAAAGCCCTTTCCGACACCGGGGAAAAACCAATTAAATACACACTAGGAGAAACATACGCTCCGCATTCAGACAATTGCCCCGGCACCGACGAGACTTGGACAAAGGAATGCCTCAACTTGGGGTGGTCGGCATGCGCTGCTCCCAAGGAAGAACAAGCCGCGCCGCAAATCGCCGGAATATCGGACGAGGTCAAAATCGAGATAAACAATTTCAAAAAGGACACCGACCCGCTCATAGCGAAAATCGAAAAAGCCAAAACACCCGAGGAAATAGCTCAATTCGCTTCCGAATACAATGAAAAAGTCGAGGAATTCATAAATCTGATGGAAATAAGCCACGAAATTCCCATGGAATTCATAAGAAAAGAACGGGCCGAAAAAATAGAAAAGCTAAAAGGCATGGCCAATCCAGCCTAACCCCTTTTCATAAAAAGCAAACTTCCCTCGAACAGAAGAATCAGCGGCACCGCGAGCGCGACGCACGACACTATGTCCGGCGGCGTCAGCACGGCCGCAAGCGCGAACATCCCGACCCAAACGAATCGGCGCGCCTTGACAACCGGCGCGCGCTCCAAGATTCCAACGCGGTTCATAACCACGAGCGCGACCGGGAACTGGAACGCCAAGCCGAACGACTTCATAAGGCCAAGCGTCAAGCCCACATAGCCAGACATATCGGGAAGCAGGACACTTGCGAAATTGTCGCTCTCCGCAAAGCCCACGAAAAACCCGAACATAACCGGCATAAGAAAGAAATAGACGAAGGCCGCGCCAAGCGCGAAGAACACCGGCGACGCCCAAACGACGGAAAGCATGACGCGCGCCTCGCCCTTCCCAAGCGCGGGCCGCGCGAAACGCCAAGCCTGATACGCGAAAAACGGCAGGGACAAAACAAGCGCGGTCAAAACCGACAAAGACAAATGAACGGTCAAGCCCGCGGTAAGCGACGAATACATAACCGTTCCATCCGGCCAGGACGCGGCCAGCGGCTCCAACAAGAAATCCCGGACGGACGGCGCGGCGACCCAGCCCGCCGCGAAGGCGGCGGCGAAAAACAAAGCGCACCACAAGACCCGCGCGCGCAGCTCGGCAATATGCTCTATGAAGCGCATTTTAACGGTCGTCATTTTTCACCCTGTCCGCATTGCCCCGCTTCGATTTTTTTAGTTTATCTACGCGGGGCAATGCGTCTTTTTTATTTGTCATTCCGGCGAAGGCCGGAATCTCAGATTGTTTCCGAACTGTCGGCGAAGCCGACTCCTTTTTATTTTTCCTTTTCACCGGTTCGGCGAATGTCGCCATCATGTCGTCCATAGTTTTTTTGCTCAGGGCCTCGCTCGGGTCGTATTTGGAAACCTCCTCCGCAATCTCGTCCATCTTGTCCCGCACGCTCCAAACCGTTTCACGAATCCAGCGGAAGGCGCGCGCAGCCGCGCGAAAAACCTTCGGCCAGTCGCGCGCTGGAATCACCATCAGCGCGACTATTCCAATCAATAAAAATTCGCCTATGCTTATCCCAAACATAAAATCACTCGTAGTATTTGTCGCCGCCTGCGCCCGGGACCTTGTGCCTTTGGACATTGAAGAATCCCTTCGGAAAATTCGTCCGGGTCGCAAGGTTTTTAAGCGAAACAACCGTCTTGCTTCCCGTCGCGTCCATCAGCTCCCAGCCCGCCAATTCCGCCGGGCCGTCCAAGAACAAAACCTTCATCTCGCCCAAGCCGGGATTGTCTTTCAGGACAAGGCTTAACGAAAACCCATCCGCGGTTTTTTGGGTGCCGACCACCTTTATATCCGCGCCGGTCAAATCGATGGTTTTCCTCGTCAATATGCTCGCGGGCGTGCTGTTCGTCGGAATGGTCGTAATCTGGTCCAGGGACTTGTCGTAAAAGAACATATTGCTGCCGTCGGAAATCAATTGCACGGGCATCTTGTCGTAATCAAGGCGCAGCTTTCCGGGGCGAAGCATATAAAACCGCCCAAGCTCCATCTTGCCGGAATTCGCCGCCTGCACAAAGCCGCCTTCCAGGCCCGTTATACTATTAAGGTAATCCTCGGCCTTCTGCACAAGACGCGAATCCGTCGCCGCAAAGGAAGAAGTAATCCCCGCCTGCGCGATGAGGAAGAAGGAAGAAGTTATGATTAAAAGTTTTTTAATATCAAACATGTATATCCTCCAAGACAAGCTGCACGCTGGAATTCCCGTTATAGATATTCTCTTTCAGTTTCCCGAACAATTTGACGGGCCGGCCCCTGTTGGTTTCGTTCATCATAAACTCTCCGACGCTTGTGCGCAAGAGGCCGAATCCGATTGCGGACAATTTTCCGAATCCGGTCCCGAATGCCGCGCGGATATGGCCGTTTCCGACCGGCTCGGCCCAGTCGAACGAAACCCCGGAAATCACAAAGCCCGGCTCTGGGTTGCCTTGGCCGAACGGCGCGAAGGCCGCGAATCCGCGGACAAAATCCAATGTCGCCGCGCTTCCCGGGATTTCCAAGTCGGCAAACAGGCGCGGCAGGAATTCGCGGCCCGCAAGCTGCTCGGCGACGCATTTGTCCAAGTGAGCGCGAAATGCGGCCATGTTTTTCACATCCAAACTGAATCCGGCGGCGACCTTATGCCCGCCGCCCGCGGACAAGATTCCCATAAATTTCCCGGACTCTATGATTCCGCCAAGGTCGATTTCCGGGACGCTTCGGCCGCTTCCGCTGGCAATGCCGTCCTCTTTGACAGTCGCCACGCAGACGGGGCGATAGTATTTTTCTTTAAGGCGGCCCGCGATGATTCCCATGACTCCGCCGTGCCAATCGCGTCCGCAGACCAATATGCAGTTCTTATTCGCGGCCAGGTCGCCCTCAATCATTTCCTCGGCCAAAAGCAGGATTCCCTGCTCTATGTTCTTCCGTTCGGTGTTAAGGGCGTCAAGCCGATGGGAATAAGCGCGCGCGGTCGCCTCGTCGCCCGTCAGCAGAAGTTTCAAGCTGTCGTCCGCGCTGCCAAGGCGGCCGCTTGCGTTCAAGCGCGGCCCCAGCATAAAGCCCGCCGAATACACATCGAACGATTTGGCCCCCGCGACCTCGGCCAAAACTTTCAGGCCAAGGTTCCGCCATCGGTTCGCAACCAAAATGCCCGCCGACACAAGCGCGCGATTGACCCCGGTCAAAGGCATGGTGTCGCAGATTGTCCCAAGCGCGACCAAATCCAAAAAACCTTTCATATCGGGTTCCGGGCGCGCCGAATTAAACCAACCCGTTTCGCGCAGCCTTCTGTTCAACGCGACCAGAAACATGAAGACGACGCCGACGCCGGCCAGCATATCAAGGCCGGAAGTATCGCCGTCCCTTTTCGGGTCTATGACCGCGACCGCGTCCGGGACGGTTCCGCCGTCCTGATTGTGATGGTCCGTTATGATTGCCTTCATTCCAAGGGCCCGGGCATATTCTATTTCCCTATGCGCCGAGATTCCGCAATCGACGGTTATGATTAATTTCGCGCCCGCCGCATGAAATTCGTCCACGGCCTTTTTGCTTAAACCGTATCCCTCCTCCTCGCGGCTGGGAAGACGCCAGATTATGTTTTCGGAATATCCGATTGCATTGAAATACCTAACCATGACGGCGACGGAAGTTATGCCGTCCACATCATAGTCCCCGAAGACGGCGATTTTTTCCCCGCGGGAAACGCTTTCGGCGGCGGCAAGAATCCCCTTCTCCATATCCATAACCACAAAGGGGTCGGGAAGGGTTTTCGACAGGCTTGGGGAAAGGAAATCAAGGACATTGGAAACACCCCTTGAAACAAGCAGCCTGGCGACATCCAAAGGCAATGAAAATTCACCCGCCAAGCGGGCCGCCGCGGCATCGTCCGGGCATGCGACAATCCATTCTTTCCCAAGCAAAGACTTCCCCATAAATCCATCCTTAACGCCCGCCTGCTCCATGCGCGCTTCGCCCGCAATACGCAGGCTCGGCTTCGGTGGATTTACGGGAGCCCCATTTTTTTCTTTCATATTAAACTCTCTCGAAAAGAGCGTCAAGCTCGGACAATTTCGTCTCCTTCCAGACGGGGCGTCCGTGATTGCACTGACCGGCGCGCTCGGTCGCCTCTATGTCCCGAAGAAGGGCGTTCATTTCGTCCAAACTCAATTTCCGGCCCGTTCGGACCGAACGATGGCACGCGAAATTCGCCAGCTTCAAATGCAGCCTTTCCTCCAAGGCGACGGACGCGCCCTTGTCCCGAACTTCTTCCGCCACGGTTCTCAGAAGGGCCTCCCAATCAAGCTCCCACCCGGCGGGAATTTCGCGTATGACCAGGGACGCATTGCCGAAACCCTCGATAACAAGGCCGGACGCCGCAAGTTCGCCCGAAACAGACAGAACAGCCTCGGTAAAATCGGGGCGAAGGTCCACAACCCGAGGAACCAGAAGCGGCTGGGTCGGCATTTTATGGGCTCGAAGCCGCTCATAAACCAGTCTTTCGTGGGCGGCGTGCTGGTCCACTATGACAAGCCCGTTTTTATTCTCGGCCAGGATGTATTTGCTCATGATTTGGCCGACGGCGCGGCCCAGGGGAAGGTCGAATCCGGGGTTTGCCTCCGGCATTTCCCCGGCTTTTTCGATAGTTTGGAAGCTATTTTCAATCTCCGGCATTTTCACGAAAAAACCGGGAGAATCCCCGTCAGACAAGCCGATAAAGGGCTGTCTGACGGGGGCCCCTTGGTTTGCGGTTAAAGGCTCTGCAATAGCAGCTCTAACAGCCCGGACAATCAGGCTGCGGACGCGGCCCGGCTCCAAAAAATGGACCTCGGTTTTGGCGGGGCTGACATTGACATCGACATCTTTGGGCGGCAGTTCAAGGTAAAGGACGGCGACCGGGAACTCCCTCGCGGACATGACATCGTAAAAGGCGGCGCGAAGGGCCCCGACCAAAACCTTGTCCTTTACCGGGCGGCCGTTCACGAACAAAAATTGGTCCAGCGCGCTCGCCCGGCGGAAGGTTGGGGCGGACACGAAGCCATGAATCCTTAGCCCGGAATCGGACGCGTCCACCGCCCTCATTTTGCCCTCGGCGTCCCTTCCGACGACGGCAATCATGCGGTCGTAGACGGACTGATTCTTAGAGAACCTTTCCCTGTCGTTGAATGCGAATCCGACATCCGGGCGCGACAGGGCGAGCCGGGCCACGACTTCGCGCGCTGCGGCAATCTCGAACCGGTCGCTCCGCAAAAATTTCAAACGGGCGGGTGTTTTCATAAAAAGATTCTCCACCCGGACGGCCGTCCCTTTAAGAATGGGACTTGGAGAAATCTTCATATTCGCGCAATCCAATTTAAGGCCGACCCCGTCATGAAATGTCGATATAGTCATGTCGGAAACGGACGCGATTGAGGGCAAAGCCTCGCCCCGAAAACCATGAGTTTTTATATCGGTCAAATCGCCTTCGGGAAGCTTGCTCGTCGCGTGCCTCATGACGCATTTTTCAAGGTCGGATTCCGCCATTCCGACGCCGTTGTCCGACACCGCAATCAGGGTCCGGCCACCGTCCAAAATATTGACTTCGATTTGGTCGGCTCCGGCGTCCAAAGAATTCTCGACAAGCTCCTTTACGACGGACGCGGGACGCTCCACCACCTCGCCTGCGGCGATTTGATTCACAAGATTGCTTTCCAAAACCCTAACCGTCATTTTTCCACCCCGATATTATGTCCTTTGGAACAAGTTTGCCCGGTTTCAGATTTTCCCCAAGGAACGATTTCGCGAATTCGTTCGCAAAAATCCATTCGGAAACATTCAATGCGCCGATTGCCAGCGCGATGGATTTATCCCCGAATGAATTTTCAAGAAGCTCGGCCGCCGCGTCCTTATCGGCCGCGAAAACAAGACTCGGGGAATCGGACGGCCAATCATAAACTTTTCGGCCGCTGCGAACGAATTCGCTTTTGCGGACGCAAAGCTCCCAAAAAAGGAACTGCGCCAAAGAGCGGTGCGGCAGGGAAAGAGCGGCCGCCTTGAAACCATCGAAAAAGTCCGCGGTCGACGCATGGCGCACGACCCGCGCCAAAGATTCGAACCAATTATCCGAATGAACCCGGACGAGAACCGCGCCCGAGCGCGGCGGGATGTCGAAATCCACGCGGGCCAGGCTTCTTTTATGAAGCGGAATCAGAGCGATATAATCCTTTATACAGCCGCCGCCTTGAACGACCATGTCGGCGAATTCGGGCGACGGCCCGAAATTAAAATCATTCTCGGCCATAAGCGGCGCGTCGGGATTAACCGATTTATCCAGCGCAGACAGGGCCTCGGAATTTATGCGGACGAAGGACCAGTCGAAAACCGCGCCGCAGAACGGGCGCAGCAACGCCATGCCGCGGACCTTCGCCAAATCCTTCAAGGAAAGGTCGGATACGAAATCGGATTGCTTCCTTAAATAAGTAAGGTCCATATCGGCCCCCTTAGGCGAATTTAACCGAAATTATCTCAAATTCCCTTTTTCCGCTCGGGACATTGATTTCCACTAAATCGCCCTTCTTTTTTCCAAGAAGCGCGCGGCCGATGGGGCTGGATACCGAGATTTTTCCCGCCGCTATGTCGGATTCCGTGTCGCTCAACAGCTGGTAGGAAACCCGCCTGCCAGCCTCGTCCTCCAACTCCACAACGGCTCCGAAGACGACCGCGTCCCCTACAATCCCGCAAATATCCATGACGCGGGAATCCTTTATAAGGCATTCCAGCTCGCGAATCCGCCTGTCTATAAGCCTTTGGCGCGAGCGGGCGGACTGGTATTCGTCGTTTTCTTTAAGGTCGCCCAAGTCCCGAGCGGCCTGGACGGCAAGCATGACGGGCGGCCTCTCGAAATCTTTAAGATTCCCAAGTTCGGCGCGAAGGGCGTCCATTCCTGCCTGCGATATTGGTCTAGCCATCTTACAAACCCCAGTATTTCATTGAATTTCCATAAAGAATATAATAAAATGGCGTATCTAAGTCAATACAGGGATTATACATGGCAAACGCGAGCATAATATCGGTAAAGGAACAGACGCCCGGCATAAGAATTTTCAGAATAAGGCCCTTCGAGGGAATATTCGATTTCCAGCCCGGACAATTCGCCATGCTGGAACTGGACGGCGTCAAGCGGGCCTATACAATCGCAAGCTCGCCGGACAAGGATTATTTGGAATTCATAATAATACTCGTCAAAGACGGGCAGCTGACCCCGAAACTTTGGAAACTGGCCGAGGGGGATGAAATCGACATCATGCCGCGCGCCTTCGGGCATATAAGGCTGTCCGAGATTCCGGCGGGCGCGCCGCTGCTTTTAATCGGGACCGGGACGGGAATCGCCATGATGAAGTCCATCCTGGATTCGGGCGCGCTTAAAACAAGGAAAATTACTCTTCTCAACGGCGCGCGCTTCGCGGCGGATTTGGGATTCCGCGAGGAATTCGGAAATATACAGGACAAGAACCTGACGCTTGTCCAAGTCGCGTCGCGGGAACCCTGGAACGGCCACCAGGGCCGCCTTTCCAGCGTGTTCGAAAATCCGGTCTTCAATCCCATGATACACGACCCGGACCCAAGCGACGGGACGCACATAATAATATGCGGCGGGCCGGAAATGGTCGACGACTTCGTCATGAAGTTCAAGGATTTGGGATTCGCCGAGGCAAACGCGCAAAACCCCGGCGGCAACCTCCACTTCGAGAAATATTGAGAAATGATTATCCATTGGCGCACCATAATTTCGCGGCTTTTGTCCGGCAAGTTCATGAAAAGCCTGGGCCTGGTGCTGCTTATCGTATCCGCCGTAATCCTTTCCATATCCTTCGTCGAGGAACTGGGCCGGGCGGAAACCGCGGGCGGCGCGTTCGCGGCGGCGATTTCCAAACTTCTGGAATGGACTCCGCTTTTTCTGCCGCTGGTCGTATTCCTTGCGGTCCTTTTGATGACATACCAGCTTATCAGGTCTTCGGAAATGGTAATCATCCAAAGCGCGGGGCTGTCCCCGCTTAGAATCATGAGGCCCGTCGCGCTTTCGGCGGCCGTGGTCGGCATATTCGCCACAACCGTATTAAATCCGCTCTCGATTAGTTTCAGCAGGCATATATCGGGCGCAAGCAGCGCATACACCAACACGGTCGACGGAAAAATATGGCTTACCGAAAACACCGGGGAATCCCGCACGATAGTCCGCGCAAGCCGCCTCGACATATGGCAGGACACCGCCGGATTCACGGACGCCACGGTCATAGTCCAAAAAAAGGGAAGCACCGAAGTATCCCGCGCGCAAATTCCGACCCTGCTTCTCTCGGACGGCGAGTTTTCCAGCGGCGGCGACTTGGTCGCGGTCTATGGAATGGACGGCATGCCCCGGGCCGAGAAATTCAGAATCCCGTCAAACATAACCCTGCAAAACCTGCGGGAACGGTATATGAAGCCGGCCGAGATTTCATTCTGGGACCTGCCCGAATTCGTCCAAAGCCTTTCCAAAATGGGCATGAACAACAGGCCGCATCTGGTCCAGCTTCTAAGCCTGCTCTTCATGCCGCTGACCCTTATGGCGATGGTTGCGCTCGGGATGGCGTTCTCGCAGACCCGCGCGCGCAGGTTCCATTCGTTCGGCCTTAAAATCAGCATGGGAATCCTGGTAAGCTTCATACTTTATTTCACAATCAACCTGTTCGGAAGCATGGGAAGCGCGGGAATGCTTCCGCCATGGGTGGCCGTGGCCATGCCGCCGCTCGCCATCGCGTTTTTCTCGCTTACATACATCCTATCTTTCAACAAGAACTAAGGAGGCAGAAATGCCGTTAAAAAAGAAACACACAATTCGGAACAGGCTTATATTGCTTGGAATAATCGCCGGAATAATCGCGCTTATGCTCATCAGCTTTTCCGCGCCGGAGCATATTACGGAAGTCGTGTTATTCCCCTAAAATTTTCCCCATAAACCCAATCCATAACAGGACGGGTTTTTGGGGTCCCCAAAAAAATAAAAATAGATGAGCAACCATATCGAACTTTTCCTTGAAATGCTGTCGGCCGAAAAGGGCCGCGCGAGAAACACGATTTATTCATACAACCTGGACCTGACCGACGCCGAGCAAAAATGCGGAGAGCTTTCCATGATTGCGGGGCCGCAGCTTCAAAGCTATTTCATGAACCTTTTCCGGGACGGCGTCCGGCCAAGCAGCATATCGCGCAAGGCGTCCGCGCTTCGCCAATTCTATAAATTCATGAATGCGGAAAAACTGATGGACAGGAATCCCATGCAGTCGGTCGAGCTTCCGAAAAGAACAAAGGCCCTGCCCAAATACCTTTCCGAAGACGACATAGAGGCATTAATCGGCGCGACGGACGACATCGGCCATTCCAAACGGCTGCGCGCCATGATAGAAATGCTTTATGCGTCGGGCCTTCGCGTTTCGGAACTTGTGGGGCTTCCCGTCGCCGCGATATTAAAGGACAAGCTGCTGGTCCGCGGCAAGGGCAGCAAAGAGCGAATGGTCCCAATCCACCAAACCGCCCTGGACGCCATAGAGGAATACATGAAGGTCCGCCCCGCGTTCTTTCCCGCGGGCAAAAAGGCGTCCCCTTTCCTTTTCCCCGGAATCGGCGCGTCGGGACACCTGACGCGGGACGGCTTCTTCAAAATCCTTAAAAAATGCGCCGTCATGGCCGGAATTTCGCCGTCAAAGGTAAGCCCGCATGTCCTCCGCCATTCATTCGCCTCGCACTTACTCACGGGCGGCGCGAACCTTCGCGCAATCCAGACCATGCTCGGGCACGAGGACATTTCCACGACCCAAATCTATACCCATGTAATGCCGGAAAAATTGAAGTCCGCCGTCAATATGCACCATCCCCTGGCAAAAAAGAAGGGGCGGCCATGAAGAAATGCGAGCATCCGAACTGCAATGCGGCCGCAGACTGCCGCGCGCCGAAAAGCCGGACTCTTAAAAGCTATTGGAACTTCTGCAAAAAGCACGCGGCGGAATACAACCAGAACTGGGATTTCTACAAGGGCATGACCAAGGCGGAAATCGAGAAGGACTGGGAGAAAAGAACATTCGGGTCCGAAATAGAAGGCAGCGGCGCGCGAAGGAATTACAAGGACATAATAAACGACATCCTGTCCGGCAAGACGGACGCGGCGGAACTGTATAACAAGGACAATTTCCCGCGGGACATAACAAAGGCGTTCGGCATTCTCGGCGTCCGGCCAACGCGGGACATCAAAACAATAAAGACCGCTTATTTGGAGCTTGCGAAAAAGCACCATCCCGACAGCGGCGCGGGTTCGGGCCCCGAAAAGTTCAAGCAGATTTCCAGCGCATTCAGAGAAATCGAAAAATACTTAAAAGATTAAAAAACACCCGGCGTTTTTCATTTCGCGGGTTTTGCGGGGACTTCGACGATTTTCCCGATGTTCGGCGGAACAATCAGCTTTTTATTCTGTTCCACTATGGGTTCCGACTTGCAGTTGCAGCATGCGCCCAAAATCGCCAATCCCAAAACCAATACGAATATGTTCCTCATATTTTCCCCTTTGTTATAAATCAAGTATCGAACCGTAAAGCACCGCGAAGAAGAACGACACGCTTCCGCCGACAACGAACAAGTGCCAGACCGTGTGGCTGAACTTCATGCGCCGCCACATATAGAATATGATTCCGATGGAATACGACAGGCCGCCCGCAAGCATGAACCAAAGCCCGCGCACCGGGACCGCCGCCAAGACCTTGGGCAGAATCAAGAGAAGCGTCCAGCCCATCGCAAGGTATAACAGCGGGAGCCATCTGGGCTGATATTTCGGGCTTCGGATTTTCATAATGGAACCGAAAATCGTGATTGCCCAAAGGATTCCGAAAACCGTCCAACCAAGCGCGCCGCGCATATTAACAAGAAGAAACGGAGTATAAGTTCCCGCAATCAGCGCGTAAATGGCGACCGAATCCCAGACCTCGAAAAAACTTTCGGACCTTTGGCCAATCGTGGCGTGGCACATGGTGCTGCCGAAATAAAGCGTGAACATGGTCGCGCCGAATATCGCCGAAGACACGACCGCCCACGGGTCGCCCTTAATCGCGGCGAAAACCACAAGCAGGCAAAGGCCCGCTATCGCAAGGCCGATTCCGATTCCGTGGGTCAGGATGTCCATGACCCATTCGGACTTGGCGGGCTCGCGCTCCCAGCGGAACAGGCCGCTGGCGCGAAGGACTTTCAGAAGCGCGCCGCCGCGGGCGGATTTTTTGATTTCCCTCAATTTCCGCTTTTTCATTTTTTCCATATCATCTTCCCTTTTGGTTCCATATCTTGAATACCGCGCCCGTTCCCGGAATCAAAGTATTCGTGAAAGGCAGCCGCCTTTCAAGCAATATATTCTGCGCCCGTTTCTGAACCGCCCACATATCCAGCGGCTCTTCGCAATCCGCCGCCTCGCGCAGGGCGATTTCCGGATAAAGCGCGTGCTCGTGCGCAAGGCCGACCTGTTTCAAAAGGTCCAAATCCCCCGCGCGCATGATTTCGTCCGGAATATCGAATCCGATTTGCGCAAGGACGGGGCCGGCGTCGACTTCGGGGATCACCCTGTGAACCGTGCAGCCAGTCCGCGCGCTGCCAGCGGCAAAAGCGTCCTTATACGCGTCCATGCTTCCCTTGTGCGCGAAGGGCAGAACGCTTGGATGTATATTCAATATATTGTATTCTTCCGCTATGTCCGCTGGAATAATCCGCATGTATCCGGCCATGACAATCAGGTCGAACTTCAACCCGTTAAAACCAAAATCAAGAAGGAAGCGCAAGCTGGAAAAGTCTTGACCCGGGCTCGGGATATGGGCCGTATTCACACCCAGCTTCTTCATGCGGCCATACACGGCCGCCTTTTCTTCCCGGACATTGCAGGCGGCCATCATATTCACGACCATCTTGTATTTGCTTTTCTGAATGTATTCGACGACGGCCCGGGCGTTCGAACCGCCGCCGCTCGCCAGGATAAGGATATTAATCATTTTTCAGCCTCTTCTCGACCCTCTCCGGCCCCATTACATAAATCATAGAATACAAATCCGGCGTTTGCTCCCGGCCGGAAAGCGCGACGCGGAGCGCCATGGCGACATCGCCGTTTTTTACCCCAAGGCGCGCGGCGATGTCTTGGATTTTCGCCCACCATTCGTCTTTCGTGTCCGCCGGATTATATACTTTCAGGAACTCTTTCGTGATGTCGTTCCCGGCGGGCTTGTCTTCGGCAAAAAAGAATTCGATGTTTTCAATCGTCTGCTTCCAGGTTATGAAGTCTTTTCGGATTCTTTTGGGATTGTCGCGTTCGATACCCAAAATCGCGGTCAGATATTCCTTGTCGAATACGCGCGGGGCCGCATATTCCATAACGCGGCGCGCCAGCTCGTCCACACTAAGCGTCGCTATGAATTCTTTCGCCCACCATTCCAGCTTCTTCCAGTCGAACAGCGCGCCCGATGTCGGGATTTTCTTGATTTTCAGCGGATAGTTTTCGATATTCGTTTCGGGCTTTTTGGCGATTTCATCCTCGAATCCGCTGGCGGCGATATTGAACAAATAATTCCTAACCGCTTCAATGGGCCAGCCGTCTTTTATGAAATTCTCCACGCTGGCCTCGGGGTCTTTTCTTTTGGAAAGTTTCCTTTGTTTCCCGGTTTCTGAATCAATCTTGTCAAGCGTGCTGGTATGAATATACTTCGGCGGAGTCCAGCCCATCATCTGGAACATCCGAATATGAAGCGGAAAGCTGCTCAGCCATTCCTCGGCCCGAACGACTGTGGTCGTCCGCATGAAATGGTCGTCCACAAGGTGCGCGAAATGATATGTCGGCAGGCGGTCGCCCGATTTAATCAAAACCGTATCCTCGAAATTTTCCGGGAAGGCAATACTACCGCGCGCAAGGTCCTTGCAATAGATTTTATTCGCAGGGTCGCCGGTTGAATAAAGGCGGATAGTCGGGGCGTAGCCCGCGGCCAATTTCACCTCGATTTCTTCCGGCGTGATGTCGCGGTCCCTGGCCCATTCCCCGTAAATTCCCGTTTGATGACCAAGCATTTTTTGCTCCGCCCGGACGCGCTCCATATCTTCGGCGGTCATGAAACACGGATAGGCCAAACCCCTTCCAAGCAAATCCGCGGCGACCGCGTGATAAATGTCCTTGCGTTCCGACTGGGTATGGATTTCGTCCGGCACAAGTCCGAACGCATTCAAAGAATCGATTATTATTCGGACAGCTTCCGGGACTTCGCGCTTCTGGTCGGTGTCGTCTATGCGAAGATAAAAAACGCCGCCGGAATCCCGCGCGATTTTCCAGTCTATAAGGGCCTGATAAAGCCCGCCGATATGCATGAATCCCGTGGGACTCGGGGCGAAGCGCGTCGTTTCCGCGCCTTCGGGCAATTTCCGCGGCGGGAATTTTTCCTCCAACTGCGCGACGGTCCATTCGGGCGCGCCGCCCAATATTTTTTCAATCAAAGGTTTCGATAGTCCGCTTCTCATTTGCATTATTCATTCCCCACAAACTCCGCCCCTAACGCTCGCCCGTGTTTCGCGCGATTTCATCGCGCGGCACGGTCCACGCTTGGGCGGGTTTGCGGGGACCCCGTGTTATTATTTTGATTTATTATATCCGATGGTTTAGAATCCGCAACATGAAATATCTTATAAGGACTTTCGGCCGAATCCACGGGAAAAAGCTGTCGCCGCGACAACAGGGTTTGGTGGACAATTTTCTGCCAACACTATTGCCCAAGTTCCCCTCCGGGGAGGGGAACTTTATCAGGGTTCTTGAAATCGGATTCGGGTCCGGCGAACACATCGTCCATCTGGCGCAAAACCCGGATTTCTTCATCGTGGGCGCGGAGCCGTTCATGAACGGCGTCGCGTCCCTTTTATCCAAAATCGAAGGGACGCCGGCAGAGGAGCGAATCCGAATATGGCCCGGGGACGCCCGCGAATATTTGGAAGAAAATCCCGTCCAATTCGATATGATTTATATCCTTCACCCGGACCCTTGGCCCAAGGAGAAACATGAAAAGCGACGCTTGCTCAGCACGGAATTCCTGAACGGTTTGGAAAGGAATCTTTCCCCTTCCGGTCTTATGATAGTCGGTTCCGACCATTATTCCTATTTGGACTGGACCAAAACCCAAATAAACGATTCAATTTTCAAGCTCTTGAATAAAGACGAATTAACGCCGCCAAGCAGCGGCCTTTCCACAAGATATTCCGTCAAGAATAAATTCGGAAGTCCCGCGCCGCGTTATTTGGTCCTAGGGCGGCGGACGGAAGATTTCCCCAGCCCGGAGCGTTTGGCGAGATTAGACCTTACCTTGGCATAAGCCGGCGCGACAAGCGGATAATCGTCCGCCAAATTCCATTTTTCGCGGTAGGCTTCCGGCGTCAGATTAAATTTCCTTTTAAGATAGCGGCGAAGCATTTTGTGCTTCGTCCCGTCCTCGAAACAGACTATATAATCGGGTTTGACCGAATCCTTGATTTCCAAGGCGGTCAGCTGGTGGGACGCCGCGCGTTTCAGGCTGGCCAAGGCTTCCTGAACGACATCATCAATTCGCAAGGCCGGATTCCCTGCGATTTTCGCCGCCGCAATCTGCGCGGCGGCGGCAATCAAATTTTCCCCATTCCTGCGTTCCTCGGAATGGGGGCCCCGGTCGCCTGCGGCGACTGTTTTTTTGTTTTTGGCCATTGATTCGTTCCCTTATTTGTTCTAATATAATATAGTTAAAATAAACTTCAAGTAAAATGACAATAAAACCTCTTGCCGATTTAATGCGCCCAAAGACCATAGACGACATGGTCGGGCAAAAGCTATTGCTTGGCGAAAACGGCTTAGTGCGCCGCATGGTGGAATCCGGCAAACTATCAAATATGATTCTATGGGGTCCGCCGGGAACCGGGAAAACAACCATCGCCCGCGCATTGGCCGCCACGACCGACCTTGAATTCATGCCGATGTCGGCGGTGTTCAGCGGCACGGCGGATATAAAAAAGGCCGTCGAATCCGCAAAAATGCTGCGCGAAATCGGCAAGGGAACTCTTCTATTCATAGACGAAATCCACCGCTTCAACAAGACCCAGCAGGATACGCTTCTGCCCTATCTCGAAGACGGGACCGTCGTATTCATCGGCGCGACGACCGAAAACCCAAGCTTCAATCTGAACAACGCTTTGCTGTCGCGCTGCCATATCGGCGTCCTGGAACCGCTCAATACCGAAGACCTTATGATTTTATTGGAGCGGGCGGAAAAATTTTCGGGCGCGCCCCTGCCGCTCGCAAGCGACGCGCGCATAAAACTTTGCCAGATGGCGGACGGCGACGCGCGGTTCCTGCTTAACACGGCCGAATACTTGGGCGGCGCGAAATTCAAGAAGGAACTGGACGCGGCGGGCCTCGTGGACGCAATCCACAAGCGCGCGCCCTTGTCCGACAAGGACGGGGACGAGCACTACAATATCATATCGGCAATCCATAAATCGCTTCGCGCAAGCGACACGGACGCCGCGCTTTATTGGACGGCGCGAATGCTGGTATCGGGCCAGGACCCGCAGTATGTATTCCGCAGGCTAAGCAACTTCGCGATGGAAGACATAGGCATGGCGGACCCGCACGCTTTGACGGTCGTCCTTACCGCTTGGGAAACCTACAAGCGGATGGGCAGCCCGGAAGGCGATTTGGCCCTGACCCATGCGATTATCTATCTCGGAACTTCGCCCAAATCGACGGCCGCGTATAAGGCCAAGGGCGCGGCGTTGGCCGCGGCAAAAAAACACGGAACTTTGACGCCCCCTAAAAACATCCTGAACGCGCCGACCAAAATGATGAAGGGCCTTGGGTATGGCCAGGGATATATCTACGAGCCGGAAACGGAATCCGGGTTTTCCGGCCAGAACTGCTTCCCGGAAAAGATGGGCCGAGAGGTTTTCTACGAGCCGCGGGAAATCGGCTTCGAGCGAGAAATCAAAAAGCGCGCGGAATATTGGGACAAGCTCCGCAATTCCAAAAAATAACCCTATTGCGAAGCAACTCATTTTATGATATAATCCAATGAAGGATTCATAAAAGGAGCATACCATGCGATTCAATAAAATACTCAAAATCACAGCCGCCCTGGGCCTCGTCCTCGCGGTGTTCATGGGCGCGGCGGAAGCGGCCCCGGCCGTAAATATGCAGGCGCTTTGCAAGGAAATGGGCGACATATTCAAGATTCTTCGGAACCTCGCCTTCATCGGCGCGGCGTTCGTCATCGCGGGATGGGCCTGGGGATTCATATCCGGCGGCAAGGCCGACATGAAGGACGCCAAGGAAAAGGGCATCGCGCTTCTGGTCGGCTTCATAATGCTCGGCGCGGTCGGCATAGTCATGCAGATTCTGGGCAGCACCTGCACGAATGTTTGGTAATACAACACCCGGGAGATAAAATCCATGGCGGACAACAATATCGATTTGCTTGATTTGAACGACGACCTGCCGGAACTCGATTCCTGCGGCCCGTTCTCGTCCAACCAGAACAAGGGCGGCAATCTGTGGAAATTGCTTTTGGTCGGGGGCCTTGCATTGGTCGCCGCCGGATATGTCGTCTACAAGCTCGCCGGAAAAAGCGGGTCCCGCGACGAAGTCGCCGCAATCGTCCTTGAAAATTCGGATGAAAACGCCCCCGACACCGCCGACATGGTGGACGCGGTGAACGCCGACCCGGACGGACTTTCCCAGCGCGTAATCGAAGACAGAAAAGATGTGAAATTCAATCCCGACGCGGGCAATATTTCGGTCTCGAAACCCAAACCAATGCCGTCAAGCAACAAGGCAAAGACGGGTTCTGCGCCAAAAGCCACTGCGGCAACGGGAAAATGGTCGGCCCAGGTCGGGTCCTTTTCCAACCGCGCCAGCGCAGAGCGCGAGCAAAAGCATTTGCAGACGCATTTCAAGGACTTATTCAGTGGAAAAACGATTTCAATCATAAGCGCGACGCTTCCGAACGGAAGCGCGGCCTTTCGCCTTCGGGTCCCGAATTTCAGCACCGGCGCGGAGGCCAACGCCTTCTGCCAAAGGGCGGCGGGGCGCGGGCTCAACTGTTATGCGGTCCCCACCGGCAAATAAAAATATCAGCCTTAAAAAACCGTGGTGAAAACCACGGTTTTTTGTTATAATAAACACATAACAAAGGAGTGAACCAATGCGTCCAGGAATATGGGAAATAATACTAATCGCGGCCCTGATTATAATACTGTTCGGCTCGGCCAAAATACCGGGCATGATGAGGAATCTGGCGGAGGGCGTCAAAATCTTCAAGAAAGAAGTGAAGGCCAAGCCCGAAACTTCCAAAAAACCGCAGAAAACCAAGAAAAAATAAATCAGCTCCCCCCTTGCGGGGGAGCCGGCGACGAAGGAGCCGGTGGGGGGACAATGCGGTATTTATCCCCCCGCCTGAATTTACTTCGCAAATTCATACTCCCCCGCAAGGGGGGAGTTGAAAAAGGAACCGAAACTTGCAATTCCTACCCAACGCTTTTCGGGATTTTATAAAACGGACGCTTTCGGCCGCGCTGGGTTTCGCCGCAATCGTATCCGGCATGGTCGTGGTGCTGGCCCTCGCATTCTACGATGTGTCCGACACCAGCCTCCTCTCGTCCATAGCCGAAGCGTTCAGGAACTCGGTCGGGACCTTCGCCGCGCTCATACTTTGCCTTTACGCCTTCAAGGGGGGATATATCCTTTTATGGAAGACCGTCCGCCTCGCCGACATCCAGCTGCCGGTCCTGCTAGGCACCCTATCCGTCATGCTGGCGTCGTTCGGGACGGGGCTTGTCACCCGGGGGGCGTTCGGGGGGGTCCTTGGGGCGGTCGCCTGGCACGATATATCCGGCATAATGCCCGCGCTCGGCCTATTGGTCGGCCTGCCGCTGATAGCCGCAAGCCTCGCCATATTCACGATACTCGGCGGAATCAAGTCCCGGCATATAGCATGGCTTTTCAATCTTTTCGGCCGGGACAATGCCGACGAATTCACGGAAACGCCGGAAGAATGCCGCCCGGCGAGAACGCGCAAATCGATATTCAAGAAAGCCGCCCCGGCCGCGCGCAGCCAGCCGCGCAAAATACCGGCAAAATCGGCGAAAAAGCCGGCAAAGAACTATCAGTATCCGCCCCTGTCCATTTTGGAAAAAGGGGTCGCCGCGAAACAGACCGTGGGACCCCAGCAACGCCAGGCCGCCGTGTCGCTCCAAGACAAGCTGATGGAGTTCGGGGTCGAGGGTTCGGTCGTCGGAATAAAGCCCGGGCCGATTGTGACCCTTTACGAGTTCGAGCCGGGACGGGGCGTCAAGACGACCAAAATTACCGAGACCGTCAAAGACATAACCCGGGTCATGGCGTCGGAAAATATCCGCATGGCGCATATCGCCGGAACCACCGTCATCGGGGTAGAGCTTCCCAACATAACCCGCCAGACGGTGCGCCTCCAAAACCTTATGGCGAACCCCAAATTCACGGACAGCAAAATGGGGATTCCAATCGCCCTCGGCGTCAGCATAGGGGGCGAGCCCGTTTATGCCGACTTGGCCCGGATGCCGCACCTTATGATTGCGGGAAGGACCGGGACCGGCAAATCGGTCTTCATCCAATCCATCATTCTGTCCGTCCTGTATAAGTTCCGGCCCGACGAATGCAAGCTGATACTAATCGACCCCAAGGGCGTCGACTTCACCCTTTGGGACGGCATACCGCACCTTTTGACCCCGGTGGTGACGGACGCGATGAAATCGGTGAAGACCCTTAAATGGGCCGTCGCCGAAATGGAGAACAGATACAATAAACTCAAAAAGCACGGCGTCCAGAACCTCGCGACCTATAACGAAAAGATGGCCGAGCTTCGCGACAGCGGCGAGGTGTTAACGGAACAAGTCGCCTGCGGCACCGATTCCGAAACCGGCGGCGTGATATACGAAACCCGCCCCATGGATTTGGCCGACATGCCATACCTTGTCCTAATCATAGACGAGATGGCCGACCTTATGATGACGGGCGGCAAGGAAGTCGAGGCCTGCCTGCAAAGGCTTGCCCAAAAGGCGCGCGCCGCCGGAATCCATGTCGTAATCGCAACCCAGCGGCCAAGCGTCGAAACCATAACCGGCGTCATCAAGGCGAATTTCCCGACCCGCATAAGCTTCCAGACCCTATCCGCCGTGGACAGCATAACCATACTCGCCACCAAGGGCGCGGAACAGCTTCTGCCGGCGGGCGACATGCTTTATTTGGAGGGAGGGCGCGCGCCGGTCAGAATACACGCGGCCTTCGTCAGCGGCCCCGAGGCGCACGCCGTCGCGGAATTCCTGAAAAAGCAGGGAGAGCCCGAATACATGGAAGGAATCGGAGAGGACGAGGACGGCGCGGCCAGCCTTGTCATACCTGGCATGAAACCGTCCAAGGACGACAAGGACGGCGCGCTGTATAACCAAGCGGTCGAGGCCGTCGTCCGCGACAAGAAGCCGACCGTAAGCTATGTCCAGCGCGTCCTTCGCATCGGATACAACAAGGCCGCGACCTTTATAGAGCGCATGGAGAAGGACGGCATAATAACCGCCCCCGACGGCAACGGCAAAAGGCATATCAGGTAAGGACAAAAAAAAAGGGGTGTTTTTCAAAATCGGCCCATATCGTCCATTATCTTCGCAAAACCGCCTTCGCATACAGCCAGTATAGACGCGCGGCGGTTTTGCTTGATACTGAACAATCTGTTCTCGATTTTGCGACACCCCTAATATTTTTTGAGTTTATTTATTATCATTAAATTGTCATGGTCGGATTTAATCCGACCATCCAGGTAATAAGGGGGAAATCAATGACCGCGACATTCCAAATCATAAAGACCGAATTCGTGCCGGGGTTTGACACGAATACAATAATCATTTCCAACGGCGCGGACGCCGCGCTAATCGACCCGAACGGAGAGCCGTCCAAAATACAGGCGGCCCTTGCGGGCAAGAAACTTCGCGCGGTCTATCTTACCCACGGGCATTTCGACCATATCTCGGCCGCGAACGATTGGGGCGTTCCCGTTTATATGTCGGGCGCGGACAAACCGACAGTCCAAAATTTCAGCAATATGGTGCTGGCGCAGGCCGGATACCCCGCCCTTCTTCCGACGCTCGATTTGGCGTCCGGCGACCTCGGAATCCTTCCGGGCGTCCAGTGCCAAGTCATGAATTTCCCCGGGCATTCGCCGGGACAGATGTGCTTCCTGTTCCAAAAAGAAAAGGTCTTCCTGTCCGCCGACTTTATATTCAAGGGCGGCGCAATCGGCCGGACCGACCTGCCGGGCGGCGACCCGGCGGCCATGAATAAATCCCTTGAACGGTTCCGCGCGACGGATATGCGCGGCTTCAATATTATCCCGGGACACGGTCCAAGTTTTATGATATAATATCCTTATGCTGAAATACATATCCGCCTTCGCCGCCGCGCTGATTGCCTTCGTCCTGATACCGGACGCGGGACACGCGACGCCCCTTATCGAAGCCGGGCGCATACTGTATTCGATTTCCGACCTGGAAAAATGCATAGACCAGAAATCCACATTCAATATGAAGACATGCCTGCGCCACGACGACTATATGGGCAAGGCCGCCGACATGGCGCGCGAAGTCATCGCCAATATGAACAGATACAATGCAATACAATGCTTCGACAAGACCGTGGCATGCCTTGAAAAACACTGCGGCGACCGATTTATCCTATGCACGACCGGGGACAAAGGCAAGGAAGTCGATTTCGATTTGGCCGTTTCGTCATGCGAGAATATTATGGAGCAATGCGTGGACAACGCCGATAAGGTCGCCGAGAAATTGTCCGAAAAATTCGAAACCTTGCTTTACGATGCAATAGATACGATAGGAATCGAAAAAAAACAAGCTTGGGACTGGAAAGAACGAGCCAAATTCGCAGCGTTAGCGCAAAAGGTCAAGAAAAAGCTGGCTAAACTTCAAGCATCCATTGCCGCCGCAAACGCGACAACCACAGCGGCCAAAAAATAAAACTATCCCCTGACCTCGAACTTGGCGAACATGGCGCGCAGCTTGTCCTCGTCGAACAATTCGTAAAAGGCGGCGGGCGCATCGTTCCCCGCCAACCCCACTTGGTTCAATTTCTGAACGGCGTAATTTTTGACGCCCCGGGCGCGCAGGAATTCCGCCAATTCCATCAGGGATTCTTTCGATATAAAGCGCGGGTCAAGGGTCGTCCTAACCTCGAATTCGCCGCCCCATGCAATAATGGCGTCCAAACTTTCCACCGCGTTTTCCCAAGAGTTTTTCGCGCCCGTCAGCGCGTCGTAATTCGCCTTGTCCGCCTTGATGTCCAAGCCCACCCAATCGACATGCGGCAATAATTTTTTCAGATTTTCCGGCAGCGCGCCGTTGGTGTGAAGCCCGATGAAGTATCCCCCCATGCCTGCCCTGCGCTTCCCGCGTCCCACGACCTGCGCTTCGCTTTGCTTGCTCGGTCGCGGGAACCCGGTCGCTTGCTCGGCATGGGGACCCCTTGTCCCCCCACCTAAACCGCTTTGCGGTTTAGACTCCCCCGCAAGGGGGGAGTTATGTATCGCCTTAATCTCTTCAATAGCGGGAATCAGGGCGTCGGCCTGCATGGTCGCCTCGCCGCCCGAGAAGACAACGGCTTCCAAGAGACCTGCGCGTTTTTTTAAGAATTCGATTATTTTTTCCCAATTCTTCACATCCGCCTTGGGAGCGCGGTCCGCCCCGAACAGGACGGGATTGGAGCAGTATTTACATCTCCAAGGGCAGCCTTTCAGAAACACCACGGCCGCCATTTTGCCCGGATAGTCGATAGTAGTAAAGGGGGTCATGCCCCCGGCAACAGGACAGTTCACTTCGAATCCTTTTTTATTTCGGGGCCCCCGAAAATCCATTCCGCAGGAATCGAATTTTTGGGGAAGATTACGCCGCCATCTTTTCGCAAACGCAGAATTCCTTCGCGGCCGCAACGGATTCCTTGAAATATTTCCTATCGTTGAATTCCGACTTCTTGCCCGGATTGAAGTTCGATGTCGGACGCATATATCCCATGGCGCGCGACCAGACTTCACATCGGGTTCTCTGGCAGTTTTCAATCGTTTTCAGCAGTTCCATCTCACTCTCCTATGTTGTCGCAGTTGCATGCGTTCGTTTGTTTCAAAGTCTCGGCGTCGCAGGTCGGGCAGTATTCGTGCTGTCCCGCGATATACCCGTGCTTGGGGCAAATCGAGAATGTCGGTGTAAGCGTTATATACGGCACGCGGTAATTCTCGAATATCTTTCTTATGATTTTCTTGGCCGCGTCCGCGCTGGACAGGCGTTCGCCCATATACAAATGCAGGACGCTGCCGCCCGTGTATTTGGTCTGCAATTCGTCCTGCAAGTCCAAAACCTCGAACATATCGTCGGACGCGCCCGGATGAAGCTGGGAAGAATTCGTGTAATACGGCGCGTCCTTTGGACCCGCTTGAAGGATTTTGCCGCCGTAGAGCTTCGCGTCTTCCTTGGCGAAGCGATATGTGCTGCCTTCGCCCGGGGTGGCTTCCAGATTATACATATGCCCGGTCTCCGCCTGGAATTCCTGCATCTTTTCGCGCATATGGTCCATGAAATCAAGCGCCATCTTCTGTCCCTTCGCGTCGGTCAAATCGAACGCGTCGTCCGTGAAGTTCCGAATCATCTCGTTTATGCCGTTGATTCCGATGGTCGAGAAATGGTTGCGCAAAGTCCCAAGGTATCTTTTGGTGAAAGGATAAAGCCCCGCGTCCATAAGTTTCTGCACGGTCTTCCGCTTTATTTCAAGCGACGATTTGGCCAGGTTCATCAGCTGGTCCAAGCGATAGTAAAGCCCGTCCAAATTCCCCTTGTAAATATAGCCCAGGCGCGCGCAGTTGACGGTTACGACGCCGATGCTGCCGGTCATTTCGGCCGAACCGAAAAGGCCGTTTCCGCGCTTCAACAGCTCGCGCACATCGAGGCGCAGGCGGCAGCACATAGAACGGACATCGCTGGGCTTCATGTCGGAATTTATGAAGTTCGAGAAATAAGGCATTCCGTATTTCGCGGTCATCTCGAAAATCATGTCGGGAATCTCGCCCTCCCATTTGAATTCGGGGGTGATATTGTATGTCGGCATGGGGAATGTGAAGGGGCGGCCCTTGGCGTCCCCCGTCGTCATGACCTCGATATAGGCCTTGTTAATCATGTCCATTTCCTTCTGCAATTCGCCATAGGTGAAGTCGCAGAATTTTCCGCCGATTTTGGGCTTTTGCGAGGCCAAGTCGGCCGGGCAGACCATGTCGAATGTGAAGTTCGTGAAAGGCGTCTGGGTTCCCCAGCGGGAAGGGACCGAAAGATTGAACACAAGCTCCTGAATCTTCTGCCGGACTTCCTTGTAATCCATATCGTCCAAACGGACATAGGGCGCGAGATATGTGTCGACCGAGCTGAAAGCCTGCGCGCCGGCCCATTCGTTCTGCAAAGTCCCCATGAAATTGACCATCTGCCCGACGGCGGCGGAAAGATGTTTGGCGGGGCCGGCCTCTATATGGCCGGGGACGCCGTTGAAGCCTTCTTCCAACAACATGCGGAGCGACCAGCCGGCGCAGTATCCCGACAGCATGGACAAATCGTGTATATGAAAATCGCCGTTCCTGTGCGCCTCGCCGATTTCGCTTGGATAAATGCAGCTCAGCCAGTAATTGGCGATAACCTTGCCCGAAATGTTAAGAATCATGCCGCCAAGGGAATAGCCGATATTCGCGTTTTCCTTGACGCGCCAATCCATCTGGTTCAAATAATCGGAAACGGATTTCTCGACATCCACCATCTGGCGCGCCTGGGTGCGCTTCTCGCGGTAAAGGATATAGTCCTTCGCGGTTTCATAGTGTCCCGCGGCGAGAAGGACCTGCTCGACGATGTCCTGAATCTTTTCTATGAAGACGGCCTGGTCCGCCTTGTATTTATGGTTGATTATGTCTATGACCTTGTTGGTAAGTTCGGCGACCTGGTCTTCCGCGAAGGGAGTCGTGGCGCGGCCGGCCAAATCTATGGCATGGGAAATCTTGGAAACATCGAAAGGCACGACGGTTCCGTCGCGTTTTATGATATTTTTCGGTATCGCAGTCTTGAATTTAACCACTTGCAGCCTTTTTCTTCGCATTTCCGCCAAAAATCAAGATATAGACGACTTTTGGCCCTTCCAACACAATATGTAGTATTTTAAGGCGATTCGCATGAGGAATTTTTTCATTTTTTCACTTTTTTCCCTTGATGTTAGAAAAAACAATAACTTATGGGATTTTTTATTGGGAATTTTAGAAAAACAAACCCCTGTTTTGGCAATTCTTTTAATAAAAACCATCCGTTTTGGCAAGTTTGGCTTGCCCAGCCCTGTAAAAATGATTAATATTTACCGAAACAGAGGGCAAATTTTATGAAATTCGACATAGTCATTTTAGGCTCCGGTCCCGCGGGACTGGCTTCTGCCTTGTATTCGAGCCGCGCGGGCAGGAAAGTTTCCATCTTGGGCGGCACGCCAGGGGGCCAGATGGGGCGAATCGCCGAGCTTGAAAACTATCCCGGAACACACGGCCGGATTTCGGGCATGGACCTGTTCGAAACCATGAAAAATCAAGCAGTTGGCTTCGGCGCGGAATTCATGGGCGATTCGGCCGAGAATATACAAAAGGGAAAAGAATCCTATATAATAAAGACGACCCTCGGCAATGAAATAGAGGCCCGGGCGGTAATCGTCGCCACCGGCGCGGAAGCCCGCCGCCTGGGCGTCCCGGGAGAGGCTGAATTCACGGGCCGCGGGGTGAGTTTTTGCGCGACATGCGACGGGAATTTCTATAAGAACATGACCGTCATAGTGGTCGGCGGCGGCAATTCCGCGTTATCAGAGGCCCTGCATCTGTCGCATATCGCAAAATCCGTCATAATATCATACCGCAAGGGCGAATTTTCCAGGACCGAAAAAATCCTAAATGACCGCGTCGCGTCGCGCCCGAACATCCGCGTGGAATTCAATTCCGAAATCGCGGAAATCGCGGGCGGGGATTTCGTCCAAAAGGTCATCATGAAAGACGGGCGCGAAATTCCGGCGGACGGCGTCTTCATAGCAATCGGACACATTCCGAACACGGGCTTTCTGCCGGGCGGCCTTCCCTTGGACGCGGACGGGCGGCTTATAACGATTCCGAACAAAACGCAAATAGAAGGCACCGGGATTTTCGCTGCGGGCGATGTCCGCAGCGGCAGCCCCAAACAGGCAATCGTCGCCGCGGGGCAAGGCGCGCAGGCCGCCATGGAAGCCAACGAATACCTTGGATAGGACAAAAAATCCTAGTTCGGTATTTCAAAATCGGTCTATATTTCCGATTAACTGCGAAAAACCGCCATCCCCACCCGTGAACATGCTTCGCATGTTCCGGGGCCCGGGGTCGCATACAGCCAGTATAGACGCGCGGCGGTTTTTCTTGTTCCTCGAAAATCTATCCTCGATTTTGCGACCGAACTATGGATTTTTTGAGATTATTAATTAAACTGTCATGGTCGGGGCCCCACCCGACCATCCAGGTAATTTTGTCCTTAACTATACGCCGCGCGTTTGAATGTAAGGTAAATAATATCTGCGCTAAGCATTCCTATAAACGCGCCAAGCACGACATCGCTCGGGAAATGCGCGCCGACGACGATTTGCGCGACGCCAAGCAGAACAGCCAAAGCCCACGCGTATTTCTTGATGTCCGGGAAGAACAGGCCCAGCAGAACCAACGCCGCGAATCCGGCGGCCGCGCCGCCCGACGGCAAGGAATGAAACTGGTCGCCCAGGGACATCGGATAAAACCCGGTGCTGAACATGCTCTCGAAAAACACGGGGCGAAGCCGGCCTATGAAAAATTTAAGCGGTAAGGATACAAGCAGCGCCATGAAGACCGCGGAAAAGATGCCCGCGCCGACGGTCAGAAAATCGCTTCGGCCCGACATTATGAACCAGGCCATGTCTTTCGGATTCTTCCCCCAAATGCCAGTGGACCACATCTTAAAAAGGAACAGGGCGAAGGACGCGAAAAGCATGAATTTCGCGCTTCCGAACGCGGCCAGGATTTCCCAGAACCAGCCGCCCGCATAACGCATGACGGTGAAAAGCGGATAATCCAAAAACCAAATCCCAAGGAACACGAAAGCGGCCACAGCACCGGCCCCCGCAAGGATTCTCGGCAAGCTCAAACGGTTGAAATCGTCTATCAGAAACATATATCCTTCCCCTAAACCATCTGCTTTCTAATGTCGAAGTTTTTAAGAAGCGCGTTCGACATCCAAATCGAGGTGAATGTCCCAAGCACTATGCCGAACGACATGGCATAGGCGAATTCGCGCAGGACCTCGCCGCCCCAAACCGCCAGCGCAAGCATCGCAAGCATGGTGCTGACGGATGTCATGAAGGTCCGGCCAAGCATTTCGTTCACGGAAAGGTCGATAAGCTCGTCCGTCGGCATCTTCCTGTATTTCATGGCGTTCTCGTCTATCCTGTCGTAATTCACGACCTTGTCGTTGATGGAGTATCCCATGGCGAGAAGTATGACCGCTATGGCCGTCTGATTGAATTCAAGGCCCGCGATTGAAAAGAACCCGAACATTATGAAAAAGTCCACGACAAGGGACACAAGCGCGCCGACCGCATATCCGCCCGAATACCTTATCCAAATATAAACAGCCATGCCAAGGAACGAAAACGCGATGGCAAGCAGGCCCGCCGTTATAAGCTCGGCGCCTATGCGCGGCCCCACGATTTGGGTCTGGCGGTATTCGTATCTGTCGCCGAGAATGGCTTTGATTTCGGAAACCCGGCGATTTTCCGCCGCATCGTCCGCGCCCTTGGTAAGCCCCACTTTAAGCATGACCGAGTTGGAACCCGACACCCTTTGAAGCTCGGGCTTAAAGGCCGCCAGCTCCGCCCTCATGCGGTCTATCTGGACCTCGCCCGATTTGGGAGCGACCTCCATCAGGATTCCGCCGGTGAAGTCTATGCCGTAATTCATGCCGCGCGTTATAAAGGACACCGCCGAAAGCGCGACCAGCACCAGCATAACGAAATACGACAGGCGGCCATACTTCATGAACTTGAAATTCGTAGCCATTTCAGAACTCCTTCTTTTGGGCCGCGTCCCGGACGAAATCCAGCCTTTTATTCTTTCCATTCATATATGCGTCTATCACAAGGCGCGCCAGCGGAACGCATGTGAAAAGCGTCGTGAACACGCCGACCGACATGACGACGGCGAAGCCCTTAATCGGGCCGCTTCCGAACTGGAACAGGACCAGGGAGCATATAAGCGTCGTAAGGTTCGCGTCCAAAATCGCCTTGTGCGCGCGCTTGAATCCGGCGTCGATTGCGCGAAGCGAAGACGCGCCCTGCCGCATTTCGTCGCGCGCCCGCTCGTATTGAAGGATGTTCGCGTCAACCGCCATGCCAAGGGTCAAAACTATGCCCGCGATTCCGGGAAGCGTCAGGGTCGTGCCGAACAAGGCAAGAAGCCCCACCAGCATCGCAAGGTTCACGACCAGGACGAAGTTCGCGAAAATTCCGAAGCGGCGATAGACCAGAACCATGAAGAGCATTATGAAAAGCGAACCCAGGGCCGCAGCCAGCTTTCCCGCGCGGATGGAATCCTCGCCAAGGCCCGGGCCAATCGTCCTTTCCTCCACCACAATCAGCGGCGCGGGCAGCGCGCCCGAACGAAGCAGCACCGCCAAATCCTTGGCCCCCTGCAATGTGAATCCGCCCGAAATCTGGCCGCGGCCGCCGACAATCGGCTCCCTTATGACGGGCGCGCTCAGGACCTGACCGTCCAGGACTATGGCGAACCTCTCCTCGACATGCTGGGTCGTCAGCTTCGCGAAGCGGCGCGCGCCGACGCCGTCGAAGACGGTCGTCACGACGGGCATATTGGTGCTTTGGTCGAACGACGCCCGGCTGTCCGTCAGGCTTTCGCCGGAAACCTCGACGCGCGAAAACACCGGGACGAACTGGCCCGGGTTTTCCAAATAGGGCAAAAATTCGGTTCCGGCGGGGGCGCGGCCGGCGCGAAGCTGTTCCGGCGACACCTTTTCATTCACAAGGTGAAAGCTCATCTTGGCGGTCTTTCCAATCAGCTCCTTTATGCGCTCCGGATTGTCCACGCCGGGAAGCTGCACAAGGATATACTGCGAACCCTGCCGCTGAATGCTCGGCTCCTTGGTCCCGATGGCGTCTATGCGGCGGCGGATGATTTCGATGGAGCGGTCTATGGCGTCGGACAATTTCTGCTCGCGCGCCTTGGCGGAAAACGAAACCTCGATTTTATTCCCGTTGTATTTTATATCGACGCTTTCCCCGAATTCGGAGCGGATGCGGCCGCGCGCGGCGGACACTTCCTTGTCGTCGCGGACGACAAGGGACACCGAGCCGCCCTTTTCTTTAAGGTCGGAAAACCTGATAAGGCCCTTGTCGCGGCTTACCATCGCGGCGCGGACGCCCGCCAGAAGCGCGTCGCTTTGCTCTTTCGCCATGGCGTCCGAATCGACGGCCATCAGAAGATGCGCGCCGCCTTTAAGGTCAAGGCCCAATGGAATCGGCTGGATGAACGAAGGCAGGAACGCGCCCGCACCCGGGAACACCGTAGGCACGACCAGCAGACAGCCGAATACGGCAGTTGCAATTATCAGCAGCTTCTTAAACATCGCAAAATCCTTATTTCTTGTCCAAGCCCGAAACCGCGGCTTTAAGGACTTCTATCTCGACGCCCTTGGCCAGCTCGATTTTAACACGGTCGCACTCGATTTTCTTGACGACTCCCACTATGCCGCCCGCCGCTACGACGCGGTCGCCCGCTTTAAGGCCGCTTTGCATTTTTTGGATTTCCTCCATGCGCTTTTTGTTCGGGCGCAGCATGAAGAACCACATGAACGCGAAAAGCAGCACAACCCATACAATCAGTCCGCCCATTCCGTTGCCATTATTTACAACCACTTCTTCCATTCGACACTCCTTTTTTATCAAGAATATACTAGGAAAAATAGGGAAGCCAATCAAGCGGTTTTATTTAAGCAGCAGGGACACGGTTTGTTCAAGAATCCGGCCCGTCATGGGGACCACATTGTGCGCCGCGGTGCGCGAAACCCCGGGGACGGCGTCAGGCTCGTCCAAAGCCACAAGCATTATATAGCGCGGGCTTTCGATTGGGAAGACCGCGACGAATGTATTGAAGTTCCGATACGCCGAATAGCCTTTGCCGTCCCTTTTTTCGGCGGTTCCGGTCTTGCTTCCGATATTGATTCCCGATATGCGCGCAAGCCGCCCCGTGGTTTCTTCCGACACCCGGAACATGATTTCCCGGACGCGCTTGGAAGTTTCGATGGAAACCACGCGGCGGCCCGAGACTTCCGCGCCGTCGGGTATTTTCGTCAGGCGCGGCGCGACCCATATCCCGCCGTTCGCAACAGCATTCACGGCCGCGATTAGGTTCATCATGGAAACCGCTATGCCGTGGCCGTAAGCCATGGTGGCGATTTCTATGTCCTGGGGGTTTTTGCGCGCCGCGTTGGCGCGCGTCTTGCCCATACCATCTATTTCCAAAGGCGAATGAAGGCCGATTTTCTTGAAGAATTCCGCCTGCGCGCCGCTTGGCAGGGACAATGCGATTTTAGCCGAGCCGATGTTCGACGAATGCAGCATGATTTCATCGATGGTCATGGCGTCCGGGCGGTTTTTCGACGCGCCCTTGTCGCGTATGGTTCCGAATGGCTTGGACACATCGTATTTTTTCGTCCGGGACAGGCCGCTTTCCAAAGCAAGCGCGGTGTTGAATATCTTGAAAATGCTTCCCATCTCGTAAGTCCCCTGCGCGGGCCAGAATGTCTTGGAATCGTCCCATGCGCTTCCCGCGCTTTCGGGGTCAAAGTCCGGGAGCTGCACCGCCGCGATTATTTCGCCGTTCAGGGAATCCATCAGGATTCCAGCCGCGAGCTTCGCGCCGTGGGCGGCTTTCGCCTGCTCCAATTCGCGGCGCATTATGGCCTGGGCGCGGAAGTCCAAGGACAGGACGGCGGGCTCGCCGCCTTTAAGTTTCTTATCAAGGAATTTTTCAACCCCGGCCGCGCCGTCGCCGTATGCGTCGACAAAGCCCGTTATATGGGAAACCGCGCGGCCCTTGGCATACCGCCTTATGCGGCATTCCTCGATTTCATTCCAGTCGCGGCGGAATTTCCGCGCCGCGGCAAGCATATCGGCGTAATCGGGCAGAGGGCGGCATCCGCCGAGATAAACGCCGCCCTTGCTCGACAGCATTACGCCGTTTATGGCGTCGCTATCCAGGGACGGGTCGATTTCCATAAGAATTTCCGCACTTTCCCAGGTCGGCGGCATTTTGCCCGGATAGATTTTGATTTTGAATCCGGCGACGCTTGACGCGAGAAGCTCTCCCGAGCGGTCGGTTATGTCCGCGCGCGCGGTCCATTCGCTCGCGCCGGCGGCCCCGCGCCTTGTCTTGGAATCTTCCAGCCCCAGCATGGCGAGCCTAAGCGAAGAATACGCGAAAAGGAAAAGCAGAACCCAAAGCGCGGCAAGCAGCCGGGGCGGGCGGGCCGCCGCACGATTTCCAATCCCCGCCGCTATATCCGCCCCGGCCTCGAACATATTCTATTTTTCCCCGATTCTTTCTTTGCTGATTCTGCTGCCCGGCTTAATCGGCGCGAATTCGGGGAACATCCCGGCCTGAACCGCGGAGAGGCCAGACAGCTGCCTGGAAAATTCGCTTTGCGCGGCCTTAACCGACTTGTCCAGGCGGACGCTTTCCGCGTTCAGGGACTGGACGCGCCGCGACGCGCCGGTGACCGCGGCCTGCAATATGATGGACGCGAAGGCCAGCGCTATAAGCGACACAATCATAAGGTTGAATAATATTTTTCCATGGTTTTCCATGGTTCAATCATATCACTTTTTAATAAAGGCTTCCATAGATTTAAGGCCAACGACGCGGCTTTGTCCGATGGGAAGATTCAGGGAAGAAATCTTCGCCATGAAATCGGTATTCCGTATTTCTTCGGGGGTCTTGCCGCCCGCAATCGAAAGCGCGATGTAAGCCAGGCCCGCGACCATCCTTGAATCGGCGGCGGCGAAGAAATCGCTTCCGCGCCTAAGGATTTCCAACCGGGAAGAGCAGCCCCTGATTTCATCGCCTTTCCCGCCCGCGGGGATGGGCGGCAATTTTCCGCCAAGCTCCAACAAATACTCCAACCTGTCCTCGTCCCCGGGAAGCGATTCCATAGTCCGCTCTATATCCTCGAATTTTTCCATCACCAGCCCTCCTTCGTCAAATCAAGCTGAAACCGCGCCTCGTCCGACATCATGTCCAGATTCCAGGCCGGCTCCCATACAAGTTTCACATGAACTTCGGCGACCCCGGGAACTTTCATGACGGCGTCCTCGACCCATTTCGGCAGATCGTCCGCCATGGGGCAGGCCGGCGAGGTAAGCGTCATATCGATTTGGACTTTTCCGCCTTTTAGAGCGATTTTATATATAAGGCCAAGGTCGTAAAGATTCACCGGGATTTCCGGGTCATAGACGGTCTTCACGGCGTTTATAATATCAAGCTCGGTCATCTCAAAGCCTTCAATATCGCGTCCATGTCCGCCTTGTCGTTCCACAGGCCCGGCGACACCCGGACGGTCCCCGATATTCCCAAATACTTATGAATCCAGCTCGCGCACATCGCGCCCGCGCGGACGCAGATTCCCTTCGCGCCAAGGCTCGCGCCGATGTCCAAAGCATGCGCGCTTTCGGAATGGAAACTTACCAAGGACGCGCCCGGGGCCGACACGATTTTCACGCCCGGAATTTCTTCCAGTCCTTCCCTTAGATAATCGGCCAAAGCGGAATCCTCGAAATCGTTTTTTCCAAGGAACTCCAACGCCGCGCCAAAGCCCGCGATTTGGGCAAGCGGCAATGTCCCGGCCTCGAACTTTTCGGGCGCGGGCGGAAATTCCCAATCCGCGCCGTCCACCCAGGCGACCGCTCCGCCGCCAATAAAATCGGGTTTCAGCGCGTCCGGGTTTTTCAGATATAAAACGCCAAGCCCCGTTCCGGCATACATTTTATGGGCCGAAAAAACAACCGCGCCCGCACCGCCGACCGCCAGTCTTTTATGCGCGATATACTGCGCCGCGTCTATGATTGTGAAAGCGCCGCCCGCGGCGGCGACCAATTTTTCCAAATCCTGGGCGCGGCCCAAAACATTGGACATGGCGGTTATGACGACGGCACGAACACCGCCTTTTTTGCAGCGCGCCGCAAGCCAAGCCGCGTCCAAATCAAAATTGGCGTCCAGCGGGCAAACTTCCGTCCTGCATCTCTTCATGAACGGAAGCCGCGCGGAATGATGGTCAAGGTCGGATACTATGACGACATCGTCCGGTTTAAGTTCCAGCATATCGGCAAGCCGGTTCAGCCCCTCGGTCGCGCCATGCGTGAACACGATTTGCTCCGGCCGCGCCGCTGCGATGAATTCCGCGGTTTCGGCGCGAACGCGCGCGACCATATCGTCGACGACGGACGCCCGGGGGCAGATTCCCCTGCCCGCGTTCGCGTATCCCTTCGCATAAAATTCCGATTCCGCGGCGCGGACCGCGTCCGGCTTCAAGGCGCTTGCCGCGCCGTCCGCGTATATTCCCGAAAGAAGCCCGAAACCGTTCCTCATTAAAAACCTATTGATTGTTGGTCCGTCAGCAATTATAATGCCTCGCCAGCAAAAGAACAAGAGGATAAAAGATGAAGGAATTCACCGAGTCCAACTTCAAGTCTGAAACCGCAGGCGGCAAGGTAATCGCCGATTTCTGGGCCGACTGGTGCGGGCCGTGCAAGGCCTTCGGACCGATTTTCGAGGCGGCGGGCAAAATCCATCCCGACATCAATTTCGGCAAAGTGAATGTGGACGAGCATCAGGGCATAGCGGCCCAATTCGGAATCCGCTCCATCCCCACGCTGCTGGCGTTCAAGGACGGAGAGCTTAAACTGGCGAGAAGCGGCGCGATGGACCCCGCGTCGTTCGAGAACTTCATAAAAGAGGCATTCCAATGAGCAAAGACTACAAGACCCTGGAACTTCCCGCGGGCTACAAGCCCAAAATCTCGGAGCCGTATATGTGCGACGAGCAAAAGGCCTTCTTCTTCCAGCTTCTGAACCAGCAAAGACAGGAGCTTTTCGACGAAGAGAACGAGCTTAAAAACCGGGCCGTGGCCGCGACGAAAAGCTCTCCGGTCGGCGACATATCCGACAATGCGGAAACGGAAATCGAATCCAAGCTCGCCATCAAGACGGCTTCGCGCCTGAACAATCTCTTGAAACGCTACGACGACGCGCTTAAAAGGCTGGAAAACGGAAAATACGGTTTCAGCAAGGTTTCGGGGGATGAAATCGGAATCAAACGCCTCATGGCCCGGCCAATCGCGGAACTCACCATCGCAGAGCAAGAAGCGAAAGAGAAAGACGAAAAATAAAAGGCCAATGCAGGGAACTATCGCCCGCTTTTCAGCGGGCGATTCCTTTTATTAAAACGGTTCGACATCCATATAATCGGCGGGCGGAAGGGGTTTGGTCTTGGTTCCCGGTTTGGGCGCGGGTTTCGGGGCCGGCGCGGCGGCGGCCTGTTTGGGCGCGGCCGGCTTCTTCGCCGCAGGCTTCGGGGCCGTCTTGACCCGCTCGGTAATCCGGACATTCTCCAACAATTTCTGCTCGACCTTCTCGCTCGCCTCGAACTTGAAGGCGTCGTCCACGAAACTCTCGCTCGGCGCGTCGTCCACATAGAAAACCCTCTGCTCCTTCACAGCCGGGCTGTAATCGCCGGAAGCGGCGCGCGCCTTCCTGTGCTTTCCCGCGAATCTCGCCGGAATATTTATGTAATCCATCGGCTCGATTTCCAACGAAGGCAAATCGATTCTGTTGCCGAGAGCGACGGACACGGGACCCAGCTTGTAAAGCTGCTTCATGAAGTTTTCGGGCGGAAGGTCCGACACGGACATCCTGCTTGTCCCGGTAAGCCTGTATATCGCAAGCCCCCTTTCGGATTCGCCGTTCGCGCGGAAGCGGACTATGCCGTCGACGCCGCGCCAGCCCGCCGAATCGCCCAGCGCGATTTTGGCCGGAACATCGCCGCGGATAATCTTCGCCGCTATCATGACCGCGTCATAGCCCGCGCCCGCGGCCCGCGACGGGTCCTTGCCGTCAAGCGCGCGGTAAGACGATATGAAATCCGGCGAATTCATCGGAAGCCCCGGGAACGCCGCGCCCGCCAAAATCATGTCGCTTCGAACGCTGTCCGCGTCCCAGGCGGCGGTCCCGAAGAACTGCACGGCGCCCGCGGCCACATCGTAATAGCGCAGGAACGACGCCATGCTTTTGGAATCGTTCGCGTTGGAAAGAATCAGGACGGAATCATAAGGCAAATTTCCCAAAGTGTCGCTTCCCGTCCGCGTTTTAAGCTGCTCCGTCAGGTCGGCTCTTTCCTCCGCGGACAGTCCGCCCTGATTCAGGACTTCGGACAATATGCCCTTGGCTTCGGTATTGGCTTCCGAACGCGCCTTGTGATAGGCCAGCTTCTTGGCAAGCTCCCGAAGCGAATCCGGTCGCTCGTTCTCGTCGTGATAATAAAGGCCCACGATTTCCACGCCATACATTTCGGCGGCGGCGCGGGAATTGGCCGCGAGAATCCTGCCCGATTTCGTGTCCGGCGCGATTATCAGCATATTCCTTTTGGACATGGCGGCGGCATATCGGACTATGCGCTCGGCCTGCTGCTTGGGCGCGACGCCAAGCGACACCACGCCGCCGCCCAAAGCGTCCGAATCGCTTGAAAAGGCGATTACCGGGATGCGGCCGTTCCTTTCCCTCATCACGGCGACATCGTCCGCGAAAAGCGGCCCCAGGATTATGTCCGCGCCGCTGTCCGCCGCGTCGTCCATAGCGGCCTTTTTATCCGCGACGCCTATATCGAAGAATTCGATTGAAATGGAATCGCCCGCTTTAAGCGCGGCGATTTCCATCGCGCGCTGCATGCTTGTCCCCGCGGCCGCGTATTTGCCCGTAAGCGGCAGAACCGCCGCTATTTTCGCGCGGGTCCTGGCCGGGGAACCATACATGGACGCCGCGTCCCCGATTATCCCCGGGTGCCAGCCGTAAGCCAAGTCCGCGGGCTTCGCCGAGGCGGGCGGAAGCGGCCCCGCGTCCCTGCTTTGAAAATTCGAGAGGCCGCCGCAGGCGGACAAAAGGCAAAGCGACATTATTGAAAGAATTCCGGCAAAGTTCATTTGATATTTCCTTTATATTCCTTTAAGATTATACCAAAGGAATCGAAAATGCAAGCCGGACTATATATTGTCGGAACGCCGATTGGAAACCTTGGGGATTTATCCCCCAGGGCATTGGAAACATTGAAAAGCGCGGACCTTGTCCTTTGCGAGGACACGCGGGTTTTCGGGACGCTTGCCGCCAAATTCGGCATAGAGACGCGACGGGCCCAATTACACGAGCACAACGAGCGGGAAGCCGTTCCAGACCTTATAAAGAAAATGGAAGGCGGCGAGGCCGTCGCCCTGGCGTCCGATTCCGGCATGCCGACCATAAGCGACCCCGGGTTCAGGCTTGTCCGCGCGGCGCGCGAAGCGGGCGTCCCGGTATTCGCCGTCCCCGGCCCGACCGCATTCGCGGCGGCTTTATCAATTTCCGGATTTCCGACCGACAGGTTCTCGTTCCTCGGGTTTTTGCCATCCGCGGACGCCGCGCGCAAAACGGAACTTATAGGCGCGGCGCGGCTGCCCGGAACGCTTATATATTACGAAAGCCCCAACCGCATAAAGGAAACGATTGGCGAGCTGGCCGCAATCATGCCCGAGCGCAGGCTCGCGGTCGCGCGGGAACTCACCAAAATCCACGAGGAGGTCATAACGGGATACCCCGCCGACTTCCCGGAATTCACCGCAAAGGGCGAAATCGTCCTGCTTATCGAGCCTGCGGCAAAACCCAAACTCTCGGACGAGGACATAAGGGAAATCGTAGAGGATGTCGTGAAATCTGCCAAATCCACAAAGGACGCCGCCGGGGAAATCGCAAAGCGCGGCGGAATTTCCAAATCCGAAGCATACACAAAAGCACTGGGGGCCAAGCGATGACGCCAAAATTTATCGGCAGCTTCACCGACGCGGGCCAGCTTCCCAAAACAGGCCTTCCGGAATTCGCGTTCGTCGGACGGTCCAATGTCGGAAAGTCGTCCCTTATAAACGCGATTACGGGATTTTCCAAACTGGCGCGCGTATCGAACACCCCGGGGCGGACGCGCGGAATCAATATGTTCGAATGGGACGGAAAGATTATAGTCGATTTGCCCGGATACGGATTCGCCGCCGGCGGCAGGGCCGACATCCGCGCATGGAACGAGACCTTGAACGGATATATTTCAAGCCGACGCATTAAAAAGGTCTTCGTCCTCGTGGACGCGCGGCGCGGAATAATGCCCATCGACGGGGACGCCATCGCCGCGCTTGACAAGATGGGCATAGCGCACCAAATCGCATTCACAAAAACGGACAAGGTTCCAAAGGCGGAACTCTCCCTTATCGGCGCGGACATAATAAAGACATCGTCCGCCAAAAAAACCGGCATGGACGAAATCTTGAAGGCCCTTCGCTTATGAGCGTTTTCTGCTGCACCAACCCAATGAAAATTTTAGAGGGCCTTTGGGGCCTGGTCGGACGCGACGGCTGCCGGGACTATTCCGACACCATTATCTTCATGCCGTCAAGGCGCAGCATCCAGGCATTCGAAAAGACGATTGTCCAGAAAACTGGCGGGGCGGTCCTACTCCCAAAAATGGTTCCGCTCGGGCAAGGGGACGGAGGGGATTTCGAGGAAGAGCCGGTCCCTAAAACCGACCGCGTCCTCGCCCTTGCGAAAAGGGTCCGGGACTGGGCCGGCGGGGACATGGACGGGGCCATTCAGACAGCCTCCATGCTTGTCCAGACGGCGGACTATATCGACACGGAAGAGGTCCCGCGGCCCGACTGGGGGAAGATAATCCCGGACAGTTTCGGCGGGCATTTTTCGGCCAAGGCAAGGCTTCTCGAACTGGCAAAACCGACCGAATTTTCCGAGGCGCAAAAAAGAGTCGCCGACATCAGGGGATGGGTTCGGACGCTAAATACAGGGTCCTGGGCCAGAGTTTTCGCCTGCGGCTCGACCGGCAGCATACCCGCGACGCGCGACCTTTTGGCGCATATAGCAAAAATGCCGAACGGGACTGTTGTTCTTCCCGGCAAAATTACAAAAATGCCGGGCGAAATGCCGGAAGGACACCCATACTGGGCCCAGGGAAAACTCCTGGAAAAATGCGGAATCAAGGCCGGCCAGGTCGGGACAATCGATACGGGAATTTCCAACATCGACTTCCTGAATTCGGCTTGGACGCCCGGAAACACGACGGCAATACATACACCGCCGAAACTGATTGAATGCGAGCGGGAGAGCCAAGAAATGGACGCCGCGGCGGACATAATCCAAAGGGCCGGCCAGGGGGACAAATCGGTCCTTGTAATCTCGCCGGACATAAGCGCGTCGTATCGCCTCATGCATAATTTAGGGCGCATGGGCATAGCCGCGGACCTTTCAATCGGGCAGCCCGCGGGCATGCTTCCCCTGGCGCGGCTTCTAATTTCGATTTTGGAAATATGGAGCGGGCGGGACAAGACGATGAACGCCATCGGAATCCTGAAACACAAGCTAGCAAGAAATCGCCCGGGGCTGGACGAATTCATAAAGGAAAATTTCAGGGACAAGCCCGGGCAGTTTTCGGATTTGGAAAACCTGGACCCCGTCCTGTTCGAAATTCTCAGCGCGCCCCGGGGGGATTTCGCCGGGCGGCTGACCGCCGCGGCGGAGTATATAACCGACACCCATCCCGAACTGTTTTCGGACGAAAGCAAAATCGTTTGGAACGCCCTTATGAAAGCGGGCGGCGGCGAGCTTGCCGACTGGAAAGCCGAATTCATTTATCTCTTGAACAACGAAAGCGTCCGGCCGGCCGCGACCCCGGCGGCGAAGATTTCGGTGCTCGGGACGATAGAGGCGCGCATGATTCCAAGCGATACGGTCGTGATATGCGGGCTTAACGAGGGGATGTTTCCCAAAAAGGGATTCCTTTTCCCATGGCTGCCGCCCGCCTTGTCCGAAAAGGCGGGCTTGCCCGGCGCGGGAAGAAAGGCGGGACTTATGGCCATGGACTTCATAAACCTTTCATGCGCGGCGGATGTCTACTGGACGCGTTCCCGCGTCATGGGCCGCGCGCCAAGCATCCAGTCAAGGTTTCTGTCGCGGATGGAGGCCGCCGACAAAGAGCGGCGCATAATCCGCGAAAACTGGCGTCCAAAAATACCCGAATTCGCACCGCTTCCCGCGCCCGCGCCCGCGCCGCCCGCGCAGAATTTCCCTGTTTATGCGACGGCTTTGGACACCCTGTTCCATAATCCGTTCGAATTTTACGCGAAGCATATCCTAAAACTCAGGCCGTTCGAGCGGATACGGAGCGCGCCGGACGCGCGGGATTACGGGAACCTCGCCCATAAGGCAATAGAGAATTCGGACAATCTTACCGCCGAATTCAATACCGGCGCGGAAGGGCTTATGCGCGGGAACCCAAGCGGCCTTTTCTTTTGGAAGAAAAGGTTCGCCGAGTCCGTCCCGGTCATAATGGAAATGCTGGCCCTGTATCCCGCCGCCAAAACGGAAATCAAGGGAAGCGCGGAGCTTGCGGGCCGCACGGTCAAAGCGCGCGCGGACAGAATATCCGGCGCAAGCGTCATAGACATAAAGACCGGCGGCGCGCCCACAAAGAAAAGCCTGGACGCCGGCAATTCCCCCCAGCTGCCGATTACGGCCTATATATTGGAGGCCGGCGGATTTTCCGGCATAGAGAAGCGCGCGGCGGAATCAATCGTATTCCTGGACCTTAAAGACAACCGCATAAAGCCGTTCGACGCCGCCCTTATAATGGCGAAGACCATCGAAAGGTGCCGGGAAATATTCAATAAATACGCGAAAGACGGCGCGGAATACAATTTCGTCCCGCGCTTCGGGACAAGCGACGCCAAATACCATACCGCCGACCATCTATTTAGAGTCTGATTTCGGGCGTTTCCTGAATTGCTCCATTTCCTGGAAAAGAAAGCCGTTCCTGCCGGAAACGGCGCGGCCGTCCGCCACAACGATATGGTCGTAGACATCCGCCCCCTGGACATTCAGCATATCCTGTATGTTTATCGTGGCGCGGATGTCGTCCTCGGAAAAACTGTCCACGCCGTTCGGGTGGTTATGGACTATGATTACATGGGACGCCGTGAGCTTCGCGGCATGCCGGACGATTTTATCCGCGTATGTCGCGCAGGAACCGATTGTCCCCCGGGCATGCTCGAACACATCGATAAGCTTCCTGCCGCTGTCCAGATAAAGCACGACGAAAACCTCCTCCCTTTCGAACGCCAGATTCATAAGGCACCAGTTCATGGCGTCGCCGTAATCGTGGAAAACGGGCTGGGATTTCATGTTCAGAACCAGCTTCCTGCCATAGATGTTCCCGATTGCGTTCAGCGCGACGGCGACAGCGGGACCGATACCGGGGACTTCGACAAGTTTTTCATAAGGCGTTATGAACACGGCGGGCGCGCCGCCGAACCGCTCAATCAATTCCTTGGCCAGGGGTTTGGTGTCCCGCCGCGGAATAAGCCCCGAAAGGACGATTTCCAAGACTTCGTATTCATAGAAGGAATCCGGGGATTTCCTGAATTTTTCCCTGACCCTGTCCCTGTGGCCCGACAGGCGTTTCGCATTGTCAGTCATGGGCCGCGCGCTCGGTGAATATAAAGGGGCCGCTTTCGGTTATGCCGATTGTGTGCTCCCACTGGGCCGAAAGGCCGCCGTCCTTCGTCCGCGCCGTCCAGCCGTCGGAATCGATTTTACAGGCGGCGGAATGTTCGCAAAGCATGGGTTCGATTGTGAATACAAGGCCCGGAACCATTAGGACGGATTCCTGCCTTTTGTCGTAAAAATGAAGGATTTGAGGATTGTCGTGCATAACCTTCCCTATGCCGTGGCCGACGAAATCCCTGGACACCGAAAATCCGCGCGCCTTGGCGAGTTCCTCTATGACGCGGCCGATTTCGGACAAGGGGACGCCCGGCGCGCATATTCCAATGGCGGCGTTCATGCAGTCCCGCGACGCTTCCGAGATTTTGCGCGCCTTGTCGGATACGCGTCCGACAGAAAACATCCGGGAAGAGTCGGCGTGAAAGCCCTTGTATTCCGCCGTAAGGTCGATATTCACTATATCGCCCTCTTTCAGGATTTCGTCGGCGCGCGGTATGCCGTGGACTATTGTGTCGTTCACCGACGCGCAAATCGATTTGGGGTATCCCTTGTATCCAAGGCACGAAGACTTCGCGCCGTTTTCTTTCAGGAAGGCGGCAATCCCAGCGTCTATTTCGGCGGTCGATATTCCGGGCCGAACCAGTTCCGCGGCATAATCCAACGCCCGCGCCACGATGTCCCCGGCCGCGCGGATTCTCTTCCAGTCCTTCGGGGCATAAACGCTCGGCAGCATCAGGGCCTCCTTTTATAGCGGGATATATAGCTTGAAATATCCAGGCAGAATTTCGACAGAGCCGCCTCTTCCGACTTGCTGCCGCGAAGCTGCTTTTCCGTTTCCGGGACCTTCGCCAAAACCTGCGCCAGGCGGTCCACGGTCCAAAGATTCCAAGCCTCGTCCAGCAAATCCTTGTATTTCCAAAAGGCGACGGGTTTGCTTCCCGCCGATTTCGACGCCAGAAGATTTTTAAGGTGGCGGGACAAGGCGCGGATTATGCGCGCGGGCATGGTCTTGTTCTCGAACAGGCGGTCCAGGGCGACGCAGACCTCCGTTCCGCGGCCCGCGGTTATGGAATATAAAAGGCGGTCCAAATCGGCCTCGCCCGAGTCCCCGATGCAGGCCTCGGCGTCTTCCAAGGACACCTTCGATTTTCCGCGCACGAACATGGCCAGCTTTTCCAAAGCGCGGCGGGTCATGCCGCGGTCGCCGCCAAGGGATTTGGACATATAGACCATCGCGTCCCGGGATATGTCTATGACCCCGGAATCGGAGAGTGTTTGGCGGATAATATTGGGAAGGTCGCGCTCGGTGTCGAGATAGTGTTCCAAGACGGCGAAACCGCCGCCCGGGGCCTCGAAAATCTTCCTTATTTCGGCGTCCCTTTTAAGGCCTTCGCCCAAGAGGATAAGAAAGGCGTCAAGCGAGGGATTTTCGCACAGGTCGCGCACGACCGAGGCGTCGCCCTTGGTCGCCGAAAGCTCGGATACAATCATGGCCCGCTTGTCCCCGAACAGGGATTTCGAGCAGGCCTCGGCGAAATACCGGTCGCTGTCCCCCTTCAATTCCGGCAGCGAGCATTTAATCAGGCAGTCCTTTTGGACGCCGAGCGCATTGATAATTCTCCCGGCATTTTCGGATATTTGGCCGGAATCGGCCCCGGCAAGCAGGACGCCCTTAATCCCGGCGAATTTATTCGCCAGCGCGCTCTCGAAATCCGGCGATTTCCATTTCATTCGGCGGCAGCCTCCCGGCTTTGGATAAAGACTTTGACGCGGGCCCCTACCTTCTCGGACAGGATTCTAAGCGCCGACCCGGTTGCGCTTGCCGCGGCGGAGTCCGCCGCCACAAGGTTCTGGACGAAGGTATAGGATTCCGAAACGCTGTCCGAGCCGGACAGTATTTTCTTCCCCGTTTCGGCGTCCGCCAGGTCGAATGAAACCGAGATTCGGATTTCCTGCCATGTGGCGTCGCCCGTCCGCTGGATGCCCTTCAATATATTCTGCCGGGGAAGGAATTTAACGGTCAAAACATACAGGGGATTCGCCGGTTCCCCGAACGGATTCAGCTGGACGCGCAGCTTGTTCCTAAGCTCTATGCCGTCGGTTCCCGAAATCGGATTTATCCGGACGGAATATTCAAGCTGGGTCCTTCCGTCATCCGACTGATACATCGGACTCCATCCGCAGGCGGATAGAAGGACGGCGAAAATCAAAATAATATTCTTCATCTTTTTCCTTTTTTCGGGGCCCCCATGCCGAGCAAGCGAAGCGCAGGGCAGGCATGGGGCCTATACCACAAAATTAACCATTTTATTCGGGACGACCACGACGCGCGAAACCGGTCCCGTTATGAATTTTTCCACCGCTTTGCCCGCGAGGGTTTCGATGTCTTTCTCATCCGGCGAAACCGTTATTTCCGCGCGGCGTTTTCCATTCACGGACACGGCGACGGCAATGTCGCCGGCGGAGGCCAAGGCCGGGTCGAATTCGTCCCAAGACTCCGCCGCCAGCATGGTCTTCTTGCCCAGCCTTTCCCAAACCTCTTCCGCGAAGTGCGGCGCGAAAAGCGACAAGGCCTTCACAAGCGGCTCGAAATTCCGGCGCGGGACTTCGGGCAATTTCGCCAGCCCGTTCGCGTATTCCATCATGCGGGCAATCGAAGTGTTAAGGCGCATTTCGGGAATCCGTTCGGTTATGTCCTTCAAGAATCCGGCGCGCGCCTTTTCGTCCGCGGGGATGTCCGCGACTTTCGGCAGCAAGTTCTCCACCTTTTGCAGGAACCTTTTGACGCCGGTTATAACCTCGAAATTCGGGACCGAGTTCGCGTCCCACGGCCCCAAAAACAGAATGAAAAGCCGGCTTGCGTCCGCGCCATGCTCGGCCACCATTTCATCGGGTATTATGCCGTTGCCGCGGGATTTCGACATCTTATGCCCGTCGGTCCCCATTATAAGCCCGTTGATGGTGCGCTTTGCGAAAGGCTCCGGCGACGGCACAAGCCCCAAATCGAACAAGGCCTTATACCAAAAGCGGGCGTAAATCATATGGCGGGTCACATGCTCGAATCCGCCGTTGTAATGGTCCACCGGCATCCATCGCGCGATTTTTTCCGGCGCGGAAAACGCATGGATGTCCTTATGGTCGAAATAGCGCAGATAATACCAGCATGAACCGGCCCATTGCGGCATGGTGTCGGTTTCGCGCATCGCCGGGCCGCCGCAAACCGGACAAATGGTTTTCACCCAGTCCGCCGCGCGGGCCAGCGGGGATTCGCCTTCGGGCGTCGGCCTGAAATCGTCCATATAAGGCTGCAAAAGCGGAAGCTCCCCGTCCGGCACGGGCTGCCAGCCGTGCTTCTCGCAATAAACCAACGGAATCGGCTCGCCCCAATACATCTGGCGGGAAAAGCCCCAGTCGGTCATCTTGTATTTGGTCGCCGCTTTCGCCGCAGGGTTTTTAAGCGCGTCCTCTATGGAGATTTCCTTTATGGGCGGAATCGGCAGATTGTATTTAAGGGCGAATTCCCTGTCGCGTTCGTCCCCGGCCGGCACGGCCATGACGGTTCCCGTCGCATAGTTCGCAATGACATAATCCGCGGCGAAGACAGGGACTTTTTCCCCGGTGTAAGGATTGGTCGCCAAGATTCCTTTCAGCATGACGCCTGTCTTTTCCCTGGTGATGTCGGTGCGCTCGATGGTCGTTTTGGCGGCGGCGGCCTTCATATAGGCCCTGACCTCGTCCGCGTTAAGGATTTTTCCCGCGGCCAGCCATTCTTCAAGCAATTCATGCTCGGGCGCGACAACGCAGAACGAGACGCCGAAGACGGTGTCCGGGCGCGTCGTATAAACCTTGAATATTCCAAAGTCGATTTCCGCGCCGGTCGAGCGGCCCACCCAGTTCCTTTGGGCTTCCTTCACATTCTCGGGGAAGTCCACAAGCGCGAGGTCGTCCACAAGGCGGTCCGCGTATTTCGTGATTCTGAAATTCCACTGCTCCTTCATCTTCTTTTCCATCGGGCCCTTGCAGCGGTTGCAGTTTCCGTCCTCCAATTCCTCGTTCGTCATGGTGGTGCGGCACAACGGGCACCAGTTGATGGGAAGCGGGGACTTGTATAAAAGGCCCATCTTGAAGAATTGAATAAACTGCCACTGGGTCCATTTGACATATTCGGGGTCGGTCGTGGATATGATTTTCTTATAGTCGAAGGAAAGACCCATGCCCTTCATCTGGCGCGTGAAATTTTCCGACGCGAGCCGAACGGCCTCTCTCGGGTGAACCTTCTTTTTGACGGCGTAAGCCTCGGCGGAAATGCCCTGCGCGTCGAAACCTATGGGGAACAGGACATCCTTGCCGTTCATGCGCCAAAAGCGGGCGACGGCGTCCATCCCGGCGAAGCAGAACATATGGCCCATGTGAAGGCCGTCCGCGCTCGGGAACGGGAACTCGACCAGGGCATACTTCTTTTCCTTACCCGCGTTCTCGGGAAGGCCCGCCGTGAAAACATCGGAACCGAACCACCTTTCCTGCCATTTTTTTTCATAAATCTTGAAGTCCATACCAGAGCCTTTATTATCAAGGCCCATTATAAGGACGGGCTTTTAAGAAAACAACCAAATTATAACCGGCACCATGAACGCCGTTATAAGGCCGGATACGCCGACCGAAAGGCTGCTGAACGCGCCTTCGACCCGGCCCATCTCCAATGCTTTGGCCGTGCCCGCCGCGTGGGACGAATTGCCCATGGCAAGGCCCTTGGCCGCCGGGTCCCTCAAACCCAAAAATCCGGCAAGCTGGCGCCCGACGGCATTGCCCAAAACGCCCGTCGAGATGGTGGCGAATATAGTGAAGCCCACTATGCCGCCAAGTTCCTTCGTTATATCCGCGCCTATGGCCGCGGTGGTGGATACGGTCACCAGGGATTTCATGATTATGTCGCCCAGGCCGAACAATTTCGAAAGCAGCGCGACCGACGCGACGGACACAACGCTTCCGACAAGTATCGACACCATAACGACCCATTTGTATTCGCTTATAAGCCTAATCTGGCGATATATGGGGACGGCGAAGCAGACTATGGCCGGGGCCATGAAATAATAGAGGTATTTCGCGCCCTCGTTATAGGCGGAATATGGGATGCCCGTCAATTTCAGAAGCAGTATTACGGCGACGGTGGATGTGAGCAAAGGCGTCGTGATGGAAACATTGTATTTCCTGTTCAGCTTTACGGCCGCGGCGAAGACAAGCAGGGTCAGGAAGAAGCCGAAATAGATGGAATCGGATGCAAAATCAATCATTCTTCTCCCCCCTAAACCCGGCCCTTTTTTTATTTTTGAATCGCAATAGGAAGTCCGCGATGTATCCGGTGGACGCGAAGGCCGCCAGATATGTTATGACTATTATGGCGGCGACGAAATACCATATTCCGGCCAATTCCGCGAAAGAATCCATGACTCCGACGGCGGGCACCACGAAAAGGACAAGTATGACTTTAAGGATGAAATCCGCCGCGTCCTCTATATGACGCAATTTCACGATTTTGGCGATGAGGGCAAGGAAGAGCAGGAACATGCCCCATATGCTCGCCGGAATAGGCAGCGGGACCAGCGCATGGACGACCTCTCCCATTAAGACGAAGGCAAGAAGCAATAAAAACTGATTCAAGTATTTCATTAGTTCCCTTTAAGTAAGAAGGATGAAGGCAGAGGGAAGAATCGTCGCGTCGCCGCAAAGCGGCGACAAATTAATAATCAATATCCGCCCTTCTTCCCTCTGCCTTCATCCTTCTTACTTATTCTCCAATTCGTCCAGATAGCGGTCAAGCTTCCGAAGCATGGTATTCGCGCAGCCCCGGGCGGTCCAGCTTAAAATTTCCTTCTCGGTAATATTGTCCCATACGGACATCGAGAAGTTCCACCAATAAAAACCTCCGGCGAAACAAAGGACAGGCGAGAAAGAGCGGTCCCTTTCGCTTACCTTGACTATATATCTCGAATTGAAATCTATCTTGTTCCCGTATCCGTCGTCATCGCCGCCCTTTCTTATAAGCCTGCCCAATCTGACATCATATCCTCTTTCCTCCAACGAATGCTTCACCGCGTGCTTCATGGAAAATCCACCCTGTTCGACAAGAACGCTTTCCTTTTTATCCAATGTCCCAGGCTTTATGATAACGGACGAGCAGGCCGACAAAGCCAGCGCAAATACAACCGCCAAGATTCTCATATCATTTCCTTTAATTTCAGGAGCGTTTTTTTAAGTTCCTTGATTCCGTCCTCGCGGGACGCGTCCAAAATCAGCGGGCGCAGGACGAAGGAATAATCCAAAGCGGGGTCCAGCGCGCTTGCGGACAACCGAAGCCATTCCCGAACCAGGCGGCGCGCGCGGTTCCTTTTGACGGCCGTCTCGAACGACTTTTTCGTCGCCACAAGGCCATACCTTGCGGGCATGGAATACGCGGGCGCGGCGTTGGCGATAAAAAACCGCGCCTTAATCGCGGCGCGGCTAACTTTGAGTCGCTCGAAATCCGACCTTCCCTTGAAAGTCGCGCGGAACTTAGCCATATCGGCCTTAGTTCACCGCGGACACGGCAAGGCGTTTCCGGCCCTTGGCGCGGCGGCGGTTCAGGACGGCCCTTCCCCCGCGGGTTTCCATTTTCTCGCGGAATCCGTGCGTTTTGACGCGGCGCGTCTTAGAGGGCTGATATGTTCTTTTGGTAGCCATGGCAATATTCCTTTAATTTGTCCGTGCATTAAAACACAGACTTATAAAAAAATCAAACAATTATTTGGACTTTGTTTTGCCGACAAGCGCGTCGGCGATGTATTCCCAAAACTTAATCATGGCCGCGAAAAGAAACAGCAGGGCGACCAGCTGGGAAAAGCCCGCCCATATCATCGTCGAAGTGTTCGCAATATTCATCATAACAAGACAAAAATACTTGAAATATTCCCTTTTGTCAATCGCAAAAATAAAGCGATTTTCGGGGTTAAAAAACTTGATTTTACCATAGGGAAATGCTAGTCTTTCCATGCTCCAAAAAATAAGGAAAAATAATGTCTGAATTCGATAAGAACAACGCGCAAGGCGTGCCGGTTTCGGCTATTGAAAAGGAAATGCAAAGCTCGTTCCTGGACTACGCCATGTCGGTCATAGTGGAACGCGCCCTGCCGGATGTCCGCGACGGCTGCAAGCCCGTCCACCGCAGGATTCTCTTCGTCATGAACGAAGTCGCCAAAAGCAATGTCAAATGCGCGCGCATCGTCGGCGATGTCATGGGAAAATACCATCCGCACGGCGACAGCTCCATCTACGAGGCCCTGGTCCGAATGGCCCAGGACTTCTCGATGTCGGAAATGCTTGTCGCGGGCCAGGGAAACTTCGGCTCGATGGACGGCGACGGCGCGGCGGCCATGCGCTATACCGAGGCGAAGCTCGCCAAAATCTCGAACCAGCTTATGGACGATTTGGACAAGGAAACCGTGAATTACAGGCCCAACTTCGACGACAGTTTATTGGAGCCGGAGGTTCTGCCCGCCAAATTCCCGAATTTCCTGGTCAATGGAAGCAACGGAATCGCGGTCGGAATGGCGACCAATGTCCCGCCCTATAATCTGACGGAGGTTTGCGACGGCCTGCTCGCGGTCCTGGACAATCCCGAGATAGAGGAAGACGAGCTGTTCCTTAAAATCCCCGGGCCGGACTTTCCGACCGGCGGCATAATCATGGGACGCGCCGGGGCGTATAAGGCGCATTCGACCGGCAAGGGCAGCGTCATGCTCCGCGCCCGGACCGAGATAGAGGACTACAAGGACCACCAAGCCATAATCATAACCGAAATACCGTATCAGGTGAACAAGTCCCAGCTTGTGATTAAAATAGCCGAGCTGGCCAAGGAAAAGGCGATAGAGGGCATATCGGACCTGCGCGACGAGTCGTCCCGCGACGGAGTGCGCGTCGTAATCGAATTAAAGCGCGACGCCGTGGCCGAAGTGGTCCAGAACCAGCTTTTCGACATGACCCAGATGCAGGTGAGCTTCCCGGTCAATATGATGGCCATAAACCACGGACGCCCCGCCCTGTTCAGCGTCAAAAAGGTTTTGGAGGCTTTCATAGACTTCCGCTTCGATGTGATAAGGCGGCGCACGATATTCGAGCTCAACAAGTCCAGAAGCAAGGCGCACACGCTGCTCGGCCTTTCCGTCGCGGTCGGGAACCTGGACGAAATCATCGCCCTTATAAAGGGCTCCGACACGCCTGACGCGGCGAAAGCGGGCCTTATGGGCCGCGGCTGGAAGGCAAGCGACATCGCCGACTATATACAGCTTATCGCCGACCCGAACACGGACTTCCGCGACGGATTATTTTACATGTCGGAAGAGCAGGCAAAGGCCATATTGGAACTCAGGCTCCATAAACTGACCGGCTTGGAGCGCGAAAAGATTCACGGCGACCTGACGAATCTTGGGGAAGAAATCCGCCGCCTCTTGGACATCCTCGGGAACAAGGACAAGATTAAGGAAATCATAAGGAACGAGACCGCGCATATCATGACGCAGTTCGCGCGCCCAAGGCGCACGGAAATTTCCGACCAGGAATGCGACATAGACATCGAAGACCTGATTGCCAAGGAAGACATGGTGGTCACCGTATCCAGCACGGGATACATCAAGCGCGTCGCCGCCGCCACCTACCGCGCCCAGAAGCGCGGCGGCAAGGGACGGAACGCCATGACGACCAAGGACGAGGACTTCGTGTCCAATATGTTCGTGGCCAACACCCACACGCCGCTCATGTTCTTTTCCGACAGGGGCATAGTCTACCGCATGAAAACATACAAGCTGCCGGTCGGCGCGGCCGCGGGCAAGGGCAAGCCCCTTGTGAACCTTCTGCCTCTCACAGCCGGGGAAACCATAACAACCATACTTCCGGTGCCGGAAGACATGGGCGACAAAAGCCTTATGTTCATAACATCGGGCGGCAATGTCCGCCGCAACAAGGCCGAGGCGTTCGAGAACATACGCGCAAGCGGCAAAATCGCCATGAAGCTGGAAAGCGGCGAATCCCTGGTCGATGTCCTTATATGCGACGAAAAAACGCAGGACATATTCATATCGACCAAGCTCGGCCGCTGCATAAGGTTCAATGTGGATGAAATCCGCGTATTCGCCGGCCGCAGCTCGGAGGGCGTCCGCGGGGTGAAACTCGGCGCCGGCGACAAGGTCATAAGCGCGGCGGTCATAGCGCGCCAGGATTATTCGGCGGAAGAGCGGACGGCCTATATCAAGCAGTCCCGCATGGAGCGCAGGGACGAGGAAATCCCCGAAGAAAACGACGAAACCGCGGCGGAAATACAGCTTAGCCCGGAAAAATACGCGGAAATGAAGGCGGCCGAGCAGTTTATCCTCACGGTCTCGCAAAACGGCTTCGGCAAGCGCAGCAGCGGCTATGAATACAGGACTACGCACAGGGGCGTCGGCGGATACGCCGCCATCAAGCTCGGCGGCAAGAACACGGCGGTCGCGGCCAGCTTCCCGGTCGGCCATGAGATGGACATAATGATGGTGTCCGACGGCGGGAAGATAATCCGAATACCCGCGGATTCCATTCGTATTGCCGGAAGGGCGTCCCAGGGCGTAACATTGTTCAAAACCGAATCGGGCGAGAAAATAGTTTCCGCAATCGCGACGGACGCGGCGGAAGAGGAAACAATCGAAGGAGAAAACGATGGCACCGAAAAAGAAATCGAAACGACCGACAATCAACAGTAAGCCCGCGGCGGCGCCAGCCCCGCAAGCCAAATGCGACCAGCCGAAATTCGTGGGCTTCATGGACGCGCTCGGCAACTTTTTCAACGGCTATTTCGATTGGCGCGGGGTCTCGACCCGCGCCGAATACTGGTGGATGGTTTTGGCGGCGTATATCGGGCTTTCGATATTCACGGGTTCCATCGTGGGGCTGATGTTCGTGGGGCTTTTCCTGCTTGCGATAACAATCCCCTTCATAATGCTGACCATACGCAGAATGCACGACATAGGCAAATCCGGCTGGCATTTCTACGGCGTCGAAATCGGCGGCAGCCTGCTGTTTTATATCCTTATGGCATTTGCCTGGCGCATGAAAATCAAGACAACGACAATTCTCACGAACAAGGACGGAATGGATATAGAGGCAGTCGTTTGGCAATCCACTCCGGCCAGCAGCAGCCTGACGCTCGTCGCGACGATTCTGATGATTGCCGTGTCCGTGTATCTTCTTGCGCTTTTGCTTACGCGAAGCAAACTTGTTGATAATAAATACAGACAAAAAATATAAGCAAATAAAACAATCGCGTTTTCGAGGACAAATCGCCGAGGTTGGATTTTTTGTCTTATCCCACAATCCCGTCTTTAATGGTGATTTCGCGGTCGCAGCGGGACGCTATGTCCTTGTCGTGGGTCACGATAAGCATCGCCATGCCCGTGCTTCTCGCAAGGCTTAGAATCAAATCGAAAACGGCGCGGGCGTTCGCGGGGTCAAGGTTCCCCGTCGGCTCGTCCGCCATTATTATGTCAGGATTGTTCGCAAGCGCGCGGGCAAGCGCGACCCGCTGCTGCTCTCCGCCGGAAAGCTCGCCGGGCCTGTGGCTTTCGCGCGCGGCCAGCCCCACCGCTTTCAGCAGTTTCGCGGCGCGAACGCGCGCCTCGGATTTGGCCGCGCCCGCCACAAGCATCGGCATCATGACATTTTCAAGCGCGGTGAAATCGCCCAACAGATTATATTTCTGATATATGAAGCCGATTTTATAAAGGCGCAGCTTGGTCCGCTCGGCGTCGCTTAGACCCGCCGACAGAACGCCCCCCACGGAAACGGTCCCCGCCGTCGCTTTATCGAGAAGCCCCGCGACCTGCAAAAATGTCGATTTGCCGCAGCCGCTAGGCCCCACCAGGGCGACTATTTCGCCGGGTTTCACCGCTATGCTTCCGCCGCGAAGGATGGCCAAGGCGCGGCTGGAATCCTTGAATATTTTCGTGATTCCGCGCGTTTCCAAAACGAATTTGGGCTTCGCGGCCGATGAAAGGGACTTTATAAGACTACTCATACTTCAATACCTCCGCCGGTTCCAATTTGGCGGCGCGGCGCGCGGGATAAAGGGTCGCAAGGAACGACAACGCGACCGCGAAAAAGAATATGGCCGCGATAGTCAAGGGGTCCAATTCGGTCGGAAGCTCGCTCAGAAAATATATTTCCGCCGGGAAAAGGTCGCGGCCCGTCGTCCTTTGCAGGAACTGCCTTATCGGCTCTATATACTCCGCGAACAGGACGCCGATGCCGGTTCCGAGCGCCGCGCCTATAAGGCCCGTAAGCGTTCCGTTTATGACGAAGATTCTCATGATTTGGCGGCGGCCCATTCCGATTGTGCGCATAATCGCAATGTCCCTGCCCTTGTCCTTCACCATCATGACAAGCGACGACACTATGTTGAACGCGGCGACTATGATAATCAGCATAAGGATAAGGAACATGACATTCTTCTCCACTTCCAGCGCGCCCACGAAGCCGCTATTGAGTTCCCGCCAGTCGCGGACCACAAAGCCCGGCGGCAATAAATCGCTCAGGGCGGCGCGGACCCTAGCCGTGTCCTCGGGATTTTTAAGGAAAAGGTCGATATGGGTCGCCGCGCCCGGAATATTCAGGAATGTCTGGGCCGTTTCAAGCGGCATGAATATAAATCCGCCGTCGTATTCATACATGCCTATCTTGAAAGTGGACATAGCGGGATAGGACTGGACGCGCGGCATGATTCCGAACGCCGTCTCCCGGCCGCCGGAAAGCGACATAAGCGTCACCGGATTGCCGTGATACATTTTAAGGTTCTTGGCCAGAACCATTCCCATGACAAGCTGGCCCTCCTTGATTTTCGATATGTCGGTTCCATACGCGCTGCGGCCCACCTCGGTGAATTTGTCCAGGTCCGACATCCTTATGCCGCGAAGCATCGCGCCCTTGGACGCGCCGTTCGCGCTTGCCATAACCTGGCCCTCGGCGATGGGAATTATGCCCGTCGTCCGGGCCTTTACAACCGGGTTCCCCTGCATTTTCCCTATAAGGAAATCGAAGTCTTTGACCGCGCCGTCCGAATGATAGACAACCATGTGGCCGTTCATCCCAAGGATTCGTCCAAGAAGCGTCTTATGGAATCCGCCCATGACCGACATGACGACTATAAGCGTCGCGACGCCAAGCATGATTCCAAGGAACGAAATCGCCGATATAAGGGATATGAAGCCGTCCTTGTTCCGGGAGCGCAAAAACCTTAAAGCTATGAATCTTTCCAGCATGTCAATCCGCCAGGAATTCGCCCAAGCCCCGGACATTTTCAAGGCCGGAATCGTCGGGCGGAAGAATCGATATGACGCGCGGGCTTATGAAGACCACAAGCTCGGCGAACGGCGAAATCAAGGTCGCCGCGTCCGTCACGAAGGAATGCGTCGGGATTCCGATTATGACATAATTGTCGCCCAAGTTGCTCGGGACGCGGAAGGACGCGATTTCGCCGCGCTTGGTGTAAAGGACGATGTTCGCGTCGATTTTCTTCTTTCCCTGGTCGGCGAAATCGCCATATTTGCCGGTCGCGCCGACGATGAGTTCGGTCTCCAAGCGGTCTTCCTTGGAACACTGGCCTATGTCGAAGCGAGAGTTCCAGCCGTTGGGAATCACGAATGTTCCCTGCGAAATCAAAACGGAATTGGACTGCCTGCGCAGGAATTCTTGAAGGGTCTTGGTGTTGATTTCCGGCGACACCACAAGCATGCGGCCCACGACGCCCGGGATGGACATCTTCACATTGCTTTGGCCGAAGGCGGGCATGATGTCCATCCAGCGGATTGCGTCGTTGTTCTTCGGATAAACGCGGTATATGTCCATGTCCCAGGCGACCAGAATCTTCTTCGCCCCAAGCTCGGACATAAGGCGGCGGACGACCTTTTCGGTGGCGAAATCGCCCTCGAACATCATGGTCTTGTCCTCCCAGTTGACAACGAGGTTCCTGATGTCCATGCCCCTCATGGCGTCCATGATGGCCATAATCATATACTGGTCGCGCGGCATTTTCATAAGCCACTGGGTGCGCGTCGCAAGATGGATTTCCTTGGCGAAGGCGTCATAGCTGTAATAGACGCGCCCAAGGCGCGATATAAGGTCGATTGCGTCGGAAAGGTTCCCGGCCTTGATTTCGCCCGAAATAACGGTCTCGATGGAATCGTCCACGACGACGGTAATGCCCGTCCCCTTAATCAGGCCGGCGACCGCCTCGGCGGTCTTCTTCTTCTCGAACTTGTAATCGCTCACAAGCAAGTCCGGAAGCGGGTCTCCGCGGTCGGTCCTGAATATGTCGATTTCCTCGAACGGAAGGACGGACAAGACGCTTTGGTTGTCCCAATCGACATGGCATCTTTTCGGCAAATCAATCGAGAAGCGGCGCGCGATGTCGGTCGTAAGCGCGGCCTTCCTCGGGAAAATCGGAACGGAATTCGCGTCGATTACGAAATTCTGGACAGTCTGGACTTCCACGACATCATAGTTCCTGCTGGCGCAGGAAGCCAAGAGCAACGGAAGCAAAAGGGCTGTTAAAATCTTCTTCATTTTTCGGATATATCCAACGATTTAAGGAATTCGGCCATGCTCATCTCGTAGATTGGCTTGGCGCTCGGGGTGGTGTCGCCGCCGACTTTCGCCAATTCCTTTTTAAGTTTGTCCAGGCGGGGCGTTTGCGCGCCGGCTTTTTCGCCGAAAGCGACGGCCAGCTCCAAAAGGTCGTGGACGAACATCCGGCCCGCGTAATTGTCGCGGTCAAGGCCGCCCTTTACGGCGCAAATGGCGGCCACCATGGGTTTTGCAGCCTCGTATAAATCGGCCAGCCTAAGAAATCCTTGGGATGCGTCCATAGTCCCCCGTCCTTTTGGATTCATTATGCAAAATCCCGGCTTGCCAATCAATAGATTTTTAGTTATAATCCAAGCATGAGCAAAGCGTTCCTATTTTTGCCGGCCCTATTGTTCGCATGCTCCGCGCCCAACCGCGGGGACCTGGACAACGCGACCGTGCTCCACTGGGAGAACGAAACGGTTACGCAAAGCCAGTTCGTGAAGGACCACAAGGCGTGCCTGGGAATCAAGCGCGACATAAACCAGCCGAGAAGCCGCTTCTCGCAGATATTGATGCCGGAACAGGTCCAGACCCTTCCCGAATGGGACGGCCTTTGGGTCACATTCCAATCCAACGAATTTCAAGGGGTCGGCCAGCGCGTGCTGCTGTCTGCTCCAAGCAACATGTCCAGCAACACCGTCGGAACATACCGCAGGTGCATGTTCGGCAAAGGTTATCTACTAAGGGCTTCATAACATGGGAATAGTCAATTTTTCAAAGCAGGTCATACTGGTCTCGGAAAATCCGCTGGCGCGAAGCGTCGCGCCCCTTCTGCGCGCGCTTTCAATCCAAAGGGTCCAGGCGATTTCGCTTAAAATCGGCGAAAGGATTCCGGCCGCCGCCAATTCAATCGCGCATTGCTTCGGGCTTTCGGCCGCCCGGGCCGCGCGAAGAAGCCCGGCCCCGAAGGTCATAACGATTTCCGAAGAACCGGCGGAAAACTTCATCGGAAGAATAATGCAGAAATCGGCCCTCCGCGGCGCGAAGCTTGTGGCCACATCCCGCTATATAGCAAGCCTTTGGAAAATCAAAACCGTCATATTCCCGGGACTGAACCTGGATATTTTCAACCCCGAGGCCATACCCGCAAGACGGCAGACCGACATACTCAGCAAATACAATATCCCGCACGACAGGAAAATGATTGTGTGTTCCAGTCCGGTCGCGCTCAGCCTTCCGCTCATAACCGCGGCGGCAAGGCTTATAAACCGGGACGACTTCATAATCGCCATGCTCGGCAACGCGGCCCGCATGCGCGCGGGCAAAATGATGCGCAGCGCGGAGGAAAAGGATGTCCGGGGCAAGGTCATATTCATCGGAGACGAGCCGGACATACCGTCCCTCATGAAATCGGCATACGCGACGGTCTCCACCGAAGAGCACGAGCATCTGGCGGCGTCGATTGCGATAGGAACTCCGACCATCGCGACGGACACGGAATTCGCCGGGGAACTGGCCGTCAACTGGCTTGTGCCGCCGGACGACCCGTATGAGCTCGCGCTCGCCATAAACGCGGCCCTGGACCTTACCGAAGTGGAAATCGAAAGAATCATGACCAAGAACGCGAAATACGCGCGGGAGTTCCTGTCCATCAAGAAGACGGCGGAAGAGTATATAGAAATATATTCAAAGTTGTGATATAATCAAACCATGAACAAAGACAATAAAATCCTCTTCTGGGCGGCGGCTTTTCTCGTCCTAATCCTGGGCCTTTACGCCGGGGCGCGCACGATTACGACTTTTTCCGGCATAGACGGGGCCAGCGCGATAAAACAGGTCCTAATCGTCCCCGCTCCGAAACTCGTCCCGCAGTCCAAGATTATGGTCGCGCTCGGGGTTTCGGCCAATTCGCCCATCTACGAATACAATATAAAAGAGATGAGGGCCAACCTTCTTAAAATCCCCGAAATTTCCGACGCGGCCATAAAAAGGGAGCCGGGCGGCAAGATGTATGTCATAATATCGGAAAAGGCGGCGGTCGCCGTCTGGTTCGACGGCAAAGAGCATTATCCATTGTCCGCAAGCGGCGGCGTCATGGAAAAAAGGATAGACAGGGTCCCGCAGGGAAGCGTCGTATTCTCGGGCGGCAAGCCGAAAGACCCGGCGGGCGTCATAAAAGTCCTGAACAAGTTCCCGGATGTCAGGCGGCGCATGAAGACAATCGAGCAGGTCGAGGGCCGCAGATGGAACATATACTCCAAAAGCGGCGCGAAAATCATGCTGCCCGAGGGGGATTTGGCGGCCGCGCTCGCCCGGCTTGACAGCCTCGGGGTCATGGACAAGAAGGCGGCCCTAATCGACCTTAGGGACCCCGCGCGAATCCTGGTCAAACAATGAATTATACGGGCGAATATCTTCTTGCGCTATACATAGGAAACCGAAAAATCCGCGCCGCTTGCGAAAATACCGCCGGCGGGCGCATAATCATGGAAAGGGACGCGAGGGACAATCCAAAGGCGGCTTTGGATTCGCTTTTGGACGCCTTGGAAGAAAAGACGGGCACAAGGTTCAAGCAGGCCCATATAGCCGGGTTTTTCGGCGGGAACAATTCCATGCTCATGGCCGGCGAAACCGATTTCGGCAGGACAAGAAAAATATCGGAGGCCGACATACGGGGCCTTATATCCAAACTGCCGGGGCTTAAAAACCCCGAGCTTCAAGCAATCCATTTCGTCCCGGTGTCATACGACACGGACAGGGCGCGGAATATCGAAAATCCGGTCGGCGAGCCCGCCCGCCTGCTCCATGCCAAATTCTTCGGGGTATTGGCCGCGCGGACGCATTTGGCCCGGCTGGCGTCCCATGTCCGCGGAAGCTATATCGAGCCCCGGGGCGCAATCGACATCCTGTTCGCGATGAACGCCCTGGCCGGGAAATCGCTGCTTATAAACATAGGGGCCTCGGCGACGCGCTTTTCCATCTCGACCGGCAACGGGATAATATATATGGCCGAAATCGGCGCGGGACAGGCGGAGCTTACGCGCGCGCTCTCGGACAGATTCGGCATTTCCCTTGAAAACGCCGAGAAAATAAAGAGGCGGATTTCCAGCGCGGTCATGAAACCCGGCGACCAGTTCGAGACAATCGGCCCGGCAAGCATAGCCGATTACAAAAGCCTTGTATTCGATTTCACCCAGGATTTGGCCCGGGCCGTCAAAAGGAACATAGAGGCCGCTGGCGCACATATCCCGGACAAAGTGATTCTCTTCGGCGGCGGCGCGGCCATAGAAGGCGCGGGGAACATATTCGGCGAAGCCCTGGGCCGGGACGCCAAGACGCTCGGCAAAGACGCCGCCATGCAAAGCGTCATGCGGCTCATACTCATGCGAAGCAGACCCAAAACCCAAAGGAAAAACCCCATGACGGCGTTCATAAGGAAGCTGCTCCTTGGAATAACGGCAAGGAAATGCCCGATATACCCAAGCTCGCTCGCGTTCGGGGATATGGGAACGGACACGCTTAGGGCTTTCACGGCGGCCGGAATCACGACCATACATTACGACTTCATGGACGGGGAATTCGTCCCGGCCCGGGCGGGCGGCGCGGCAGAGGTCCGGCATATAACAAGCAAGTCCGAATTGAAAGTGTCGGCCCATCTCATGGCATGCGACCCCGCGGGCGAAATCGGCGGATTCATCCGCGGCGGCGCGGAATCAATCATATTGTCGATTGGTTCCAAAAACATCGGCCGGAACCTCGCCGCCATCAAGCAGGCGGGAAGGAAATGCGGCATAGCCGTTTCGCCCGAGCATGATTTGGCGCTGATTCGGCCCGTAATAAAACACCTTGATAAAATCGTCGTGATGTCGGTGGCCCCGGGGGCGGGGGGCCAGGAATTCATGCCGGGCAGCCTGGACACAATCCGAAGGCTTAAAGCCGTAAAAAGGAAAGCAAGGCTGAAATATGAAATCATAGTGGACGGGGGTATAAATCCAGACACTGCGAAACTATGCTGGGACGCCGGGGCGGACGCCCTAGTCTCCGGCAGCTACCTCGCCCATGCCCCGGACCTTAAAGCCGCCGTTCTTTCACTCTTACCAAATGCCAAAAAATAAAATCTCGGTAATTCGTTTTCGGCCCAAATCGCCGAATGACGCTTCGGGAAGCCTACCACTCGGGGACGGCAAGTCCACACTCGGGTCGGCTTCCCTAGGTCCTCGGACGATTTGGGCCGAAAACGCGACCTCGCTAATATTTTTTGAGTTTATTTATTATGTCATCCTCGGGCTTGACCCGAGGACCCAGGTAATAAAAATGTCGCCGCAAGGCGACGACGCAACACTTCTTCCTTCTTACTTCCACCTTCTTCCTTTTTATATTTCCTCCAAAAACTTCTCCGTCTTTTCCAGCTCGGCGCGAAGTGCCTCGGCGGCGTCCCCGGTCGCCCGGGCAAGGTCGGCAAGAAGGCTTTTCCTATATTCGGACGCCTTCCTAATACGGACGACCCGCTCGGCCTCCGGCTCGGAAAGCTCGGTTTTTTTCCCGGTTTTTTTAACAGAAATGCCGGAAAGAAACTCGAAATGCCTTTCATAAAGACCGGGGTATGCCTCGATGATTTCGCCCATAATCTCGTCCGGCGATTTCGGCTTTCCCGGCATCGGCCCCGCTTTGGCCCCGGTGGTTTTCCTGGCCCAATTTTCCCACTCCATATTCCTAAACGCCTGCTCAATATGCCGCCTTAAAACCTCGTCCGGTATAACGCCCGTCCGGGCTTTCAGGAATTTTTCGGCGTTCGCCCGGCCGGCAGGGGTCTGAACATTGAACCCGGCATTCGCCAAATCCCATAAATAATCCACAATCGGAACAGCCCCGCCCACAAGCTCGGACATCTTTTCCGCGCCCTGTTTTTTAAGGATGTCGTCCGGGTCCAGGCCCCCGGGCAGCGTCAGGATTTTAACCGACATGTCCGAGCGCATAAAGGGCATGACAACATCGACCGCCCGGGCGGCGGCTTTCTTTCCGGCCGTGTCGCCGTCGAAGCAGAATATGATGTTCCTGGTCAATTTCAGAAGAATCTGAACATGGTCGCTCGACAGGGCGGACCCCAGCGGCGCGACAGTTTCCAAAAAGCCCGCGCCCTGCATTTGGATTGCGTCCACCTGGCCCTCGACGACAATGGCGCGCTTGGATTCAAGGATTCCCTTCTTGGCGTAATAAAGGCCGTAAAGGGTCCGCTTCTTATGGAAGAATTCCGTCTCGGCTATATTGATGTATTTCGGCTCTTCGCTTCCCATCGCGCGGCCCGAAAACGCGATGACCCGGCCCTTAGGGTCAAGGATTGGGAACATGATGCGGTCCCGGAAAAAGTCGTAGTCACCAGCGCCCGCCGACGATTTCCTCACAAGCTGGGTCGCGTATAAGGCGTCTTTCGCCTTGGCTGCGAATTTGTTAGAGACAGAGTTTCCGCGCGGCGCGAAGCCGATTTGATACTGCCTTATTATGTCGTCCGTAATGCCGCGGCCGCGCAAGTATTTCAAGGCCTCGGCCCCGGCGGAATCGAACAAAGCCTTGGAATAGAGCTCGGCCGCGCCGGACATTATGTCCAGATAGCCAAGCGCGCGCTGCTGCTGCGCGGGGTCCACGGGCTTGAAGGACGGAACCTGCACGCCAAGGATTCCGGCCAGATATTCCACGGCTTCCATGAACGGCAGATTGTCGGTTTTCATGATGAAGTCAAGCGCGCCGCCGTGCGCGCCGCAGCCGAAGCAATGGTAGAATCCCTTGTCCTCGTTCACGGAAAATGACGGGGTTTTCTCGTTATGGAACGGGCAGCAGCCCCAAAAGTCCTTGCCCTTTGGCTTTAAGGGGACTTTTTTGGACACTATGTCCACAATGCTGGCGCGGGACAGCAAATCTTCCCGGAAAGACTTGAAATCGGTTGCCAAAGCGGCCTCCCGTTATTTTCTCTTGAAGAATTTTTTGGGCGGAGAGAGCTTTTTCTTTTCGATAAGGGCAATAGCCTCATCCAATGTCGGCTCGGCCTTCACCGAAACATTCACCTTGTCCGACGAAATATAGGGCCCGAACCTGCCGCTCGCGTAAAAATAGACCTTTTTCCCGGCATTGCTTCCCAATTCCTTGGGCGCGGCCAAGCCGGCGCCGGCAAGAAGCTCCTTCGCCTTGTCCAAAGTGATGGTTTCAGCTGTTTCGGGCTTGGCCGAGGCACGTTTCGCGTCCTTCCCGTCCCCTTCCTGGACATAAGGGCCGTATCTTCCGACGCGGAAGCTGATTCCCTCGCCCAAATCGACCGTTTCGCCCCGCGGCGCGGCGGCGTCCCCATCCCCTTCGCCGCCCTCGGCGGCGGACGCAAGATTCTTGATATATTTGCATTCGGGATAGCGGTCGCAGCCCAAAAATCCGCCGAATCTGCTCAGTCGAAGGCTTAATTTTCCCTTCTTGCATTCTGGACAAACAGTGCTTTGGTCCTTGAAAATATGGCTTGCCAGAATCTTATTCATTTCGACCATAACTTCTTGATTATTGATGTCTTTTACATCATTAATACTCGCGGAAAAGATTTTCCAGAAGTCGCTTAAAACGGCAACCCATTCCAAGCCTCCGTTGGAAACCTCGTCCAGCTGGTCCTCCATGCCGGCGGTGAAGTCGACGGCGACAAATTTTTGGAAATAAAGGCCCAAGAACGCCGAAACGAGCCATCCGCGCTCGGTCGCGAAGAACCTTTGCTTGGCAAGCTCGGCATATCCCCTTTGGACTATGACCGAAAGGATGGCGGCATAGGTCGAAGGGCGGCCGATACCCAGTTCTTCCAGCCTTTTGACCAATGAAGCCTCGGAAAACCGGGGCGGCGGCAGGGTAAAATGCTGTTCCGGCAGGAATTCCTCCAATACAACCGCGTCGCCCTCGGCCAGAACGGGCAATTTCGCTTCTTTTTCATCTTCCGCGTCGTCCTGGCCCTCTTGATAGAGTTTCAGGAATCCGTCGAATGTCTGAGTCGTGCCGACGGCGTGGAATACGGTCCCCGGGTTTTTGACCGGCTCTATATCCACGACAACGGAATCGAAGCGGGCGTTTTCCATTTGGGAAGACACCGCGCGCTTCCATATAAGCTCGTAGAGTTTCTCCTCGTCCGAATGCTCGACCAGCCCCAAGACCGAGCTGCGGGCGAAATCGGTCGGGCGGATTGCCTCGTGCGCCTCCTGGGCGTTCTTGGACTTGTTCGCGTAAAAGACCGGCTTTTCAGGCAGATAGGCCGGACCGATGGAGCCTTTAATATAATCGCGGATTCCCGAAACCGCGTCGGCGGAAAGGGCGACGGCGTCGGTTCGCATATAGGTTATGAATCCCTTTTCATAGAGCTTTTGGGCGGAACGCATGGCGCGCTGGGCCCCGAAATGGAGCTTCCTGGACGCTTCCTGCTGCAAGGTCGAAGTCGTGAAGGGCGCGGCGGGGCGGCGGGATGTCTGCTTTTTCTCGACCGATTTCACTTTCGCGGCGTCCCCGGGCGCAAGGCTTTTCAGGACGGCGTCCACCATGGCCTTGTTTTCAAGGGTCATCTTCTCGATTTTCTTCCCGGCGTTTTCGTTAAGGCGCGCCTTGAATTTGCCGCCTTTCGCCGCGACAAGCGAATCGACGGACCAATATTCGGCCGCCTTAAATTCCTCAATCTCCTTTTCGCGCTGGACAATCAAAGCCAGCGCAACGGATTGGACGCGGCCCGCCGATTTCGCGCCGGGGAGCTTGCGCCAAAGAATCGGCGACAGATTGAATCCCATAAGGTAATCCAAGGCGCGGCGGCCCAAATACGCGTTCACAAGGTTCCGGTCGATTTCGCGCGGCTTTTCCAAGGCGGCCTGGACCGCCTTCTTGGTTATTTCATTGAATGTGATGCGATAGACCTTTTTCCCCGCCAATGCGCCGCGGGAATCCAGAATCTCGTAAAGGTGCCATGCGATGGCTTCCCCTTCGCGGTCCTGGTCGGTCGCAAGATACAAGGCATCGGCTTTTTTAAGGGCCGCGCCGATAAGTTTCAGCTGCTTTTCCTTGTCCGGCATAATCTGCCATTTCATCTTGAAATTCCTGGCCGTGTCGACCGAGCCGTCCTCGGGCGCAAGGTCCCGGACATGGCCGATGCTGGCAAGGACATGGAAGTCCGGCCCCAGGTATTTCTCGATTGTCTTTGATTTCGCCGGAGATTCGACTATAAGAAGGTTCATTTCTAGTTTCCCTTGCTTGACAGCTGCATGTCTTTATGGATATTGGCATTTTGTACCAGACCGAAGCCGAAAAGTAAAGCGATAAGAGAGCTTCCGCCATAGCTCATGAGCGGAAGCGGCATCCCGACGATGGGCATGATTCCCATGACCATCGCGAGATTTATGAAGTAATACACGAAAAAGCTGGTCATGAAGCCGAAGCAGAAAAGCTGGCCGAACCTGTTCCGGGAATTCTTCGATATGCCGTAAATCATAAGCGTCATGGACAGATAGATTACAATCAGGACCAGCGCGCCCAGAAAGCCGAACTTTTCGGCATAGACGGCGAATATGAAGTCGGTGTGCTTTTCGGGAAGGAAGTTAAGGTTCGCCTGCGAATCGCTTCTGCCAAGGCCCTTGCCCAGAAAGCCGCCCGAGCCGATTGTTATTTTGGACTGGTTGATTTGATAGCCCTTCCCCTTCAAGTCCTTGCCGGGATTGAGCATGGTCAGAATCCTGTCCTTTTGATAGTCGCGCAGGGCCGTATTCCACAAGACCGGCGCGGCGACAAGGGAAACGACTACGGCGACCGCGAACCATATGCGCGGCATCCCGATTATATAGAACATGAAGACCGCGATGATGACCATCGCAAGCGCGGTTCCCAAGTCCGGCTGCATGACGACCAGAACGAAGGGGACCAGGACCATAAGGAAGGACAGGATATAGTTCTTGAATTGGGAAACCTCGACCGAGTTCAGCCACGAGAAATACCGCGCAAGCGTCATAATCAGCGCGATTTTTATAAGCTCGCTCGGCTGGACATTGAAGAAAAACATATTAATCCATCTCTGCGCGCCCATGCCGGTGTGGCCCCAAAGGGCGACGAACAGTATCATGACGATGACGACCGCGAATATGAAATAGCTGAACCTTATCAGGAACTTGATGTTCGCGAGCGCGGCCACGAAGAAAACGCACATTCCAAGGCCGATTCTAAGCAGCTGGGGCAGCGCCCAGGGCCGCCAAGAGCCGAATTCATAGACGCATTTCGCCTGGTCCGCGCATGGCGCGTTGCCTATGGAATAAAGCGTTATGACGGACGCGACCAAGACAAGCGACATAAGAAGGAACAGGCCCCAGCTAATGCGGGACAGCTTTTCCGCGATGGAAAGATTCTCGGCCCTTTGGACCCGGACGGAATTCGCCATTATTCGCCCTCCCCTTTAAGAAGCTTCCTGAACACGGCGGAAACTATGTTCGCCGCGTTGCCGCTGCCGCCGCTGTGCTCGGTCACCATGGACATCGCGTATCTCGGGTTTTCCGTCGGGGCAAAGCCCACGAAAAGGCCGTGGTTGCGCAAATGCCAGGGCAATTCGTCGTTCGTCCTGACGCGGGTGTCGCGCTCCTGCTCCGTGATGCGGCGGACCTGGCTTGTCCCGGTCTTGCCGCCGAACGACTGGCCGTTCACATTGATGGCCGCGAATCCCGCCGTGCCGCCCTTTTTGACGACATTCTCCAAACCCTTCATGACGGTGCCTATATTGGCGCGGCGCAGGCCCAATTCCTCGAAGCCGCCCTTTTCCGAATGGTCCACTATTTTGGGAACCACGCGCGAATTGGACACAAGGCGGCAAAGCATGGTGCAAAGCTGCAACGGCGTCACAAGGACGAATCCCTGTCCTATGCCGGAAATTATGGTGTCGCCATGGACCCAGCTTGCGCCCACATTCTTCTCCTTCCAGCGGCGGTCCGGGATTACGCCCGGGGTCTCGCCGAGCAAATCGTTCTGCAAGACCTGGCCCAGGCCCAGTTTCGTCGCCATATTCTTGATTGCGTCGATTCCGATTTTAAGCGCGACCTGATAGAAATACACATCGCACGAATGCGCGATTGCGTCCAGCATGTTCTGCCATCCGTGGCCCTTCTTTTCCCAGCAATGGTATTTGTGGTTGCCGTAAGTCCACGAGCCGTCGCAATAGAACCGCTCGCCCGGTGTCATCGCGCCGCCTTCAAGCGCGGCCATGGCGACGACGATTTTGAATGTCGAGCCCGGCGGATACGCGCCCTCGATTGCATTGTTCATAAAGGGCTTATGCGGGTTGGCCTTCAATTTCTCGAAATATTCGCCTCCGTCCTCCTGGAACGCGCCCGGCTCGAACGACGGGTGGGACGCCATCGCAAGGACATTTCCCGTCTCTATGTCCATGACGACGCCCGAGCAGACGGGATACGCCTCCATGGATTCTTCCAGGATTTTCTGGACTTTAAGCGACAGGTTCAATTTGATGTTTTCCCCGGGAACCGGCTCTATGGTCTTCTCCTCGTCCTTTATGACTTTTCCGACGGCGTTCACGACCTGGATGTTCTGGCCCGCGGTTCCGCGAAGGACACTGTCGAACCTGCGCTCGATTCCCGCCTTGCCTATTTTGAAATACTGGACGCCCATCATCGGGTCGAACCTGCGCTTGATGTCGCTTTCGCTGACGGTGCCGACATAGCCCACCACATGGGCCGCTATTTTGCCATTGGGATAAATCCTGAAACTCCCCTGCTCTATGAAAAATCCCGGGATGTTCCTGTTTATGCGAAGCTCGGACATTTCCTTCCAGGATATGTTTTCCTTCACGAAAATCGGCGTGTATGTCCGGCGGTTCCTGGAATACTGCCTTTCTATCGCGTTGATTCTGGGCTTCGAGAGTCTGAACCGGACATGAAGCAGGGATATTATTTCCTCGATATTCAGGACCTCGCGCGGGACGATATAGGCGCGGTATGAAACAAGGTTCGTCGCAAGCATATCCCGGCCGCGGTCGTATATTATTCCGCGCGGCGGCATGATGGGGCGGATTTTAAGCGAATTGTTCTCGGCCAGCTTCCTGTAACGCCCGGCTCCGAATATTTGAAGCTGGACAAGGCGAAGAAACACCAAGCCCAGGGCCGCCCCGCCCGCCGCAAGGGTTATGAAGGCGCGGCGGCTGAAAATATTTCCAAGCTCCCTATCTATCATCCGCAATCCTTTCCATCAAGACCGACGCCGGAACATAGACCGCGGCCGTGAACAAGGCCGACCAAAAGACTTTAAGCAGCATAAGCAGGGAATCGCCCCATCCAAGCACGCCCGGCCAGACCATGCCGAACCATTGGATGAAAAGCCCCATGAAGACGAACAAAAAGAAGAAGAAAGCGGCCGAGAATTTCTGCTCCTTGAAAATTATGACTTTTTGGAAGTTCGACACGACATAGAACAGGACGAACACAAAGGACCAGATGAATGTCGTGTCGTTGTCGTAATCCAATATCATGAGAAGAACCAGCGACACGGTGAAATTCATATATTTGGGATTCTTCACGAAGAAATAGAATATCGGAACCAGCGCAAGGATTCCGCCGGGATTCAAGGACGGGTGCGGAAGGAACAAAAGCAGCACGGCCAGAAGCGCCGGAACAACCGCGCGCATATAGGCGAATATCTTGCGGAACAGCCCAATCAATCCGAGACCTCCTTGTATTTCTCCCTGAAATCGTATTCAAGGACGCGGATTGACATAACCTTTTCGGACGCGTCGTAAAGCCTGACCTGCGAGCGCGACTTGGAATAAATCTTCGATATTTCGCCGATTGGAATATTCGACGGCATAAGGCTGTTCATATTGCTGGTCACAAGCTGCATTCCGGGCGCGGGCTCGAAGTCCGGGTCCGAATAATACTCGAAATACGGGCTTTTTCCATTGTTGCCCTGCAAGAATCCAAAAACTTCGGTTCCCGCGACCCGGACTATTATATTGGAATTTATATCGTTCAGATTCCTAACCTTCGAATATTCGCCCGTCGACGATATGACAAAGCCCAAAAGGTTTCCAAGATGGCTTAAAACAACCTCGCCGTCCCTGACGCCGTCGTTCGAACCGACATTTATCACGAATGTATTGCCAAGGCCGTTGTTGTTGCCGATTACCTTCCCTATAATGACATTCGTTTTCGACTCCTCCTTTATTTTCAGAAGCCCGACCATCCTCTCGTTTTCGGATTTAAGGAACTTATACTCGTTCTCGATTGTGATTTTTTCATCCAATGTCTTCCGCAGCTTCTCGTTGTCCTCGGCCAGATAATTGTATTCTATAACAGAAGCTCCAAAGCCTTTGACCGCGCGGACCGGCCATGTGAGCATCTGGCCGAAAGGCAGCGCCACCGCCATGATTGGCTTATGAATGGCGTTCAAGACGGCGTAATCGGGCTTATCAAGCAGAATATAAATGAAAAATACGGGCGCGATTATATAAATCGCCGATTTTTTGAGGATTTTCAGCAAAACTCCAAGTTGTGAGAATAAATTCAAGAATTTCATGATAACTTTTCTCTTAGTTTATCTATTTATACTTTTTTTTATTGATTTTTCAAGGGATAAGTATTATAAACTTTCATAAATTTAGAAACCGAGGCATATCATGAAAATCCTAAGCTCCCTCAAAGGCTGGAAGAAACGCGGAAACCTTAAACTGGTCCGCCGCGGCAAGCAGGTACTTCTTTTGGACCCAAAGAACCCCAAGTTCAAGGCCAAGCAAGGCTATAAGAAAAAATAAAGAATCCCCGAAAGGGGATTTTTTAATTCCCTTAGATTTTTTTATTGTTTTTATTTATCCTATTAATTCCGTTAAAAATAAAATTCCAAATCAATTCATAAAGTTATAAACAATAAATCATATTGATTTTACTTAATATTTTAAGTTATTAATAATCATGCGTATAAATTATCACCAAACACCACAAACAACTTATAAACAAGTTTCAACGATGGCTTATTAAGCCTTGTTAATAACAAGCTGAATATGTTATAATTTAGGACAGGGAAAGAGAGATGAAAATAGCAATCCAAAAAGCAATAACGAATCCGCTTAGAATCCTTGGCGCGCCTTATGGACTCGCCATGTTGAATTTCGCGGTTTTTTTCATATTATTCATAGTTTTTTTGGTCGTATTCCAAGGAAACGCAAACCCGCTCTATTTTCTCGTCCCGTTCATGGCGTCCCACTATACAATCGCCCGGATTTCAAGCAAAGAGCCGCAAATGGGCCGAATAATATCCGCGAACCTTAAAATAATCAGAATGAAAATCCCCCGGAACCTTATAAGCTGATGGAAGCGTTGGAAATAATCTTCACCAAGGACAGCTCGTTCATGACCGCCGCGCTCATGGCCGCCGCCGCGTTCGGAATCTTCATAGTGTTTCTGATTTATCTGGGGCTTCTCGGAAAAATAGCGTTCCCGAAGTTCGGATACAAGTCGTATGCGGAATACCTTCCGTTCAAGTATCCGCTCGACGACAAAACGACGGTTTTGCTCGAAAACGGCAGAATATTCAGGGTGTATGCCATATCGGGAATCCAAACGAATATGACGGAGCCCGAGAAGCAAAGGCAATTCCTTGACATACGCACCCGCTTTTTGCAGCAGATGCAGGGCGGGGACACGGTCCTCAGGTTTTTCATGGCGCGCTCGCGGGATTATGCCAGGACGGATTTCGAGTTCGACGAGAGGATATTGCAGGACATACACGACCAATGGAACAACCAGGGCCTTAAACTCTATAAAAACAGCTATTATCTCGTGATTTCTGCCGGAAATATGGAAAATTTGTCCGCGGCGTCCAATTCGTTCGAGTCCGTGTTCGCCCCATACGGAGTGTCCGTATTGAAGCACGATTCGGCGGACAACGCCGCCTCGTTCTATTCCAAAATCCTGTCGCCGCTGTCCGAATCCAGGATAAATCTAAGCCAGGGGAATTTTTCGGATTTGGCCGCGACGAACGATGTGTCGTTCCAGGGCGGGCATTTGGAATATTCATCAGGCGACAGGGTGAAATACGCGGCCTGCCTCAGTTTCAGGACCGCGCCCGACTGGATGGACGAGGAGTTCTTCACATCGCTTTCATCCCTTCAATCGGAAATCGTCGTCATGAACGGAATGATTCCGATGTCGCGGCGCGCGGCCGAAAGCCATTTCAATAAAAAGCAGATTTCAAGCGACAACGAACGAAGCTTCAACACGGTGTCCGAACAAATCGAGGAAACGCTCGGCATGATGGACGAGGACGCGGCCGGCTCCCAGAATCTATTCGATTATTATCCCCTTTTCATGCTTCGCGCCGACAGTTCGTCCGAACTCTTGGCCGCCATAGCCGAATTCCAAAAAATATGCGCCAATTTCGGGATTACAAGCGCGGTCGAAAACTTCGGCCTCAAACCCGCGTTCTTTTCCATGACGCCCGGCTTCGACGATTTCCCGCGCAGCTATAAATTGCTTTCAAGCGCGGCCGCGGCGTCGGTTCCATGCGCACTGGTCCCGGGCGGCTTCGACAATTCCGACTGGGGACAGGGCCCCATCGCGGTATTCCCTACGGCAGAGGGAACGCCCTATAAATTCCAATTCCATGTGTCCCAGGGCCAGGCGGCCGCCGCGCACAGCATAGTAATCGGACCCACGGGCCAGGGTAAAACCACGCTTTTCTCGTTTTTAATATCGCAGTCCATGCGGCATCCGAAATTGAAGTCGTTCTTCTTCGACAGGAACCGCGGGGCGGAAATATTCACGCTTTCGGTCGGCGGAAAATACCTTACATTCGAGAACAGGTCGCAGAACGCCGACAAAATCGACATCGGAATAGAAAGCAAAATGAACCCCCTTATGATGGACGGGACGGACGCCGACAGGGATTTCCTTAAACGGTGGATGTCCATTTTATCGGGTCAGACGGACGCCGCCAGCTTGGAGGAAATATCGAACGCGGTCGCGGTGAATTTCGATTATCTCGCCGCCCGCGACAGGAAGCTTAAAAACATCGTCCCGTCGTGCTTTTCGTCCGCGGGAACCGTCCGCGCGAATATGAAAAGATGGATAGACGACAACCAATACGGAACCATATTCAACGAGGGGAAGGACAGCATAGACCTGCATTCGCGCCTCACCACATTCGATTTCACGAATATCATAGACGACCCGGCCCTGTCCCCCGGCGTCCTCAGCTATCTGCTCCAAAGAATCAACAATATAACGCTTGCGGGCGGCAATCCAAGTTTGATTATGATAGACGAAACCGCGCCCATGCTTGAAAACGAACAGTTCCGCAAGAATTTCATAACGGGCCTTTCCGAGGGGCGGAAAAACAGGCAGGCCTATATGGCGGCCTTCCAGCGCGCGAATATTCTGGACAAGCTGGGCATAGGCGATGTCGTGCGCGGCCAGGCGCAGACGATTCTCTTTTTCAGGAATCCGGCGGCGGACGCCTCGGATTACGAGAATTGGCGGCTAAGCCCCATGGAGATGGCGTTCATACAAGGGAAGCTCTATCCCAACCTTAAAAGGGCGGTTCTGCTGCGCAGGCCGATTACAAACGAATCGGTGGTGCTCAATACGGAACTCGGCGGCCTTGGGCCATATCTCAGGCTTTTCGAGAGCGGCCGCAAAAGCGTCCTGCTCGCCGAAGAAATATACAAATCGCAGGGAAGCAATTTTGTTTGGGAATACCTTAAACAATCAAGCTGACAAAAATTTTAACCTCAATATTTCGTTAAAAATTTTCGAGCCTATTTATTATTGTCAATAGTCGGGGTTGACTAAGACCATCCAGGTAATTTAGCATATAAATATGATTGTTAGAATAATTATGATTTTGTTTGCGATAATGAATGTTATTCCGGCGGAGGCCAAGCGCACTTTCTGCTCGAAGGGACCCGTTTCGGTTTCGGTATCAATCCCCGATTCCAAAACGGAAATAAAGAATTCGGAGGCCATACCCAACAGATACGGGGAAGTCATTGCGACATTCCAAAAGAAACTGACCCTGGAAACCGGGCAGAACGCGGAATGCGTCGTCCTGACCGCCGTCGCCGCCGAAATCAAATACGATTTCCTTATCAGAATCGACAAGCGGTTCAGGAAGGGTTCCTGCGAATGGGACGCGGTCCTGGGGCATGAAAGCGACCATGTCGAAACCTATCAATCCATACTGTTCGATTTCAAGGACAAACTGGAAAAGGCCTTGACGGCGGCGGCGAAAACCGTCCCGCACGCGCCCCTGTCCGGCGACGCGGTGGACGATATGGCGATGCAAATAGAACTTTCGCCGGAACTGCAAATAGTCCTGCGCGAGATGGAGATGGAAGCCGATTTGCGCAACCGCCACATCGACGGCTTCGACTATTTCGACTATATGTCGAATTGCAAATGACAAAAAATATAAGGCCAATATTTCAATTTCGGTCTATATTTCCGATTAACTGCGAAAACCCGACGCGCCGCGGACGCCGATGTCCAGACGGCGGCCGGGTTTTCTTGTTTCTCGAAAATCTATCCTCGAAATTGCGATTGGCCTAATATTTTTTGAGTTTATTAATATCAATTAAATTGTCATGGTCGGGCTTGACCCGACCATCCAGGTTATTATAATCAATATATGAAAATCAATTCGTTGTCCGAACTTGAAAGTTTCGCGCGGGAATTCGCGGCCGCGCTTCGCGCGCCGCAGGCCGTTCTTCTATCCGGGCCGCTCGGCGCGGGCAAGACCGAATTCGTCCGCTTCGCAATCCGCGAATTATGCGGCGCGGACACGATTGTCCCAAGCCCGACTTTCAATATAGTCCAGACCTACGATTCCCCGCGCGGCCGCATAGCCCATTTCGATTTATACCGCGTGGAATCTTCCGACGAACTGGCCGAGCTTGGCTTGGCCGATTATCTCGCCAATTCCATCGTATTCATAGAATGGCCCGAGAAGGCCGCGGGGCTTGTCAAAAACGGGATAAAAATCCTTATTGAAAACCCGATTGGCGACGCGCGGGAGATTACGGTAATTCCTTGAATTCCTTTGCCGCCCTTGCTAAAATTCATTTATGATGAAGAAAATACTCGGAATCGCCCCCGTCCAATGGCTTGTCGCCGGAATCGTATCCGGCGTCATATGGCTCATATTCTTATCCAACCGGGTCGCCGTCGAAAACAGGAGAATTTTCAAGGAATACAAAAAGAAACCCGCCCTGTTCGCGTTCTGGCACGGGCGAAGCATGATGCTTTCCCCCTTGGTCCGCACTCGCGGGCTGTCGGGATACGCCATATCGTCCATGCACAGGGACGGAAGGCTTATGGCCAAGATTCAGCGCATATTCGGTTTAAGGCCCATATTCGGAAGCACCAGCAAGAACGGAGCCTCGGTCCTGCGCGAGGGCATAAGGGTCCTTCGCCGCGGAGGCATGATTTGCATGACGCCCGACGGCCCCCGCGGCCCGCGCATGAGAATAAAGGAGGACGGAATATTCTATCTCGCCAAAATAACCGGCGCGCCCGTCATCCCCGTATGCTATTCGTGCTCGCGGCGCGCCATAAAGCGCAGCTGGGACAGATATATGATTTGCAAGCCCTTCGGCCGCATAAAGGTCGATGTCGGAATCCCGGTCTATGTCCCGCGGAGTATTTCCGAGGACGAGCTTAAAACAGTCAAGGCCGGGTTGGAGCAAACAATGGTGGAGCAAATGCAGAACTTGGACGCCGAATTCGGCATAGAAAAAATACAACCGGCCGACTCGAAGAAATCGCAATGAACACTCCATCCTGGTTCTTGAAAAGGAATTTTGCGGCGCGCGCCCTCTCGCCTTTGGCGTTCCTGTATAACGCGGCGGCCAAGGCGCATTTCATCGTCCGTTCCTTCGGCGCGGCCGCATCCAAAAAGCCCGTAATCTGCGTCGGGAACATATTCGCGGGCGGCGTCGGGAAAACGCCAATCGTCATGGAAATCGCCCAAAACACTCCGAACTCGGCAATACTCATGCGCGGATACGGCGGCGGAAAAACCGGCAAAGCCGTCAAAACCGACACAGTGCGCGACATCGGCGACGAGGCTAAAATGCTTTCCAAGCACGCGGATGTATTCGTCGGCAAGAACCGCCGCGCGAACCTTTCCAAAATGCAGAAATACGACTGCATAATAATGGACGACGGATTCCAGAATCCCACGATTAAAAAGACGGTCTCGATTTTGGTTTTCGACGGCAACCTCGGAATAGGAAACGGATATATCCTTCCCGCCGGGCCGCTTAGGGAATCCCTGAAATCCGGCCTCGCCCGCGCGGACGCCGTCATCATAGTAGGCGAGGACAAGACCGGCCTTAAAAATATGATAAAGAACATCCCGGTGTTTTCGGCCGCGCGGAAATTCCAAAGCATAAAATTCGGAAAAAGAATCGCCGCGTTCTCTGGCATAGGATACCCCGAGAAATTCTTCCGCTCGCTAAGGGAGCTTTCCGGCAGGGAAACGGCGGTAGAGCTTTCGTTCCCGGACCACCACGAATTCACAGAATCGGAACTGTCCAAGCTGGCCGCCATACGGGCGGAGCTTTGGACGACCGAAAAAGACGCGGCGCGCCTGCCGGACTGGTTCGTCAAAAAGGTCAAGGTCCTTAAAATGACGACGGAAATAGAGAAGGAGTTCTACAAATGGCTTCGGTCAAAAATACGGTCAAAATAAAAGGCGTCGGAATCCATTCCGGCGCACCGGTCAATGTTCGGATACTGCCAAGCGAAACGCCCGGAATATTCTTCCGCCGCACGGACATCAAGGGCGCGCCGCTTATACCCGCAACCTGGGACGGCGTATCCGACGCCACGCGCATGAACACGACCATCGGCCGCGGCGAAAATTCGGTCCAAACGATAGAGCATTTGATGGCCGCGCTTTTCATCATGGGAATAGACGGCGCGATTGTGGAAATAGACGGGCCGGAGACGCCGATTATGGACGGCAGCGCGGCCGAATTCATAAAACTGATAAGGGCCGCGGGAACCGCCGGCGCGCCCGCGCTCAAAAAAATCAAGGTCAAAAAAACCGTCGTCGCATACCGCAAAGACCTTATAAAAAAACTGCCGTTCGCGCGGCGCGCCATGCTTTTGCTCCACAACCTTAAAACGGGGCGCAAAGAGGACGGATTCGTGAAATTGTCCCCCGCGCGCGGCCTAGAAATCCATGCGGTCCTGGACTATCCCGACAAGGCCATAGGACGACAGGCATTCGATTGGAAAGGCGACGCCGCGGCGTTCATAAAAGACATAGCGACGGCGCGGACATTCGGCCGGATTTCGGAATGGGAATATTTGAAGCGGCGCGGAATGGGCCGGGGAGCCTCCGAGAACAATGTCATAGTGCTGAATCAGGACGGCACCGGGACTCTCAACAAGCTGCATTTCAAGGACGAATTCGTGCGCCATAAAATCGTGGATTTGGTCGGCGACATGTTCACAAGCGGAGGAGAAATCGTAGGCCGCGTCGAATCGGTCAAGGGCTCTCACGGACTCAACAACGAAGTCCTGCGCAAATTATTCGCAGACCCAGAAAATTATGAAATTATGGAATAATTGGTTGCGGGGAATGGATTTGAACCATTGACCTTCAGGTTATGAGCCTGACGAGCTACCGGGCTGCTCTACCCCGCGATATGTCTGGCATTATGACGCGGACACGCGATAAGTCAAGAAGAACTTGCGATTTTGGTAATATATTGATAGTATTAATCACCAAAACAGGAACTTAAAAATGAACATCCCATTTGTCTTATCGGAATCGGCGAAAAAAGTTCTGCTTTGCAAATACCCCGCCGAAATCGTCCAAAAAATCGCGTTCGAGGCCGCCAAAAATCCCGATTTCGGCGATTACGCCACCAATATCGCCATGACGGCCGCGAAAACCCTCGGGACGAATCCCATGGACTTGGCGGCGGAACTCGCAATCGAACTTACCCTCATGCCCGAGGTAAGCTCCGCGTCAATCGCCAAGCCCGGATTCGTGAATATCGTTTTAACCGATAAATTTTTGCTGGACGCCGCGCGCCGCGCGGACGAAATCACCCAAGCCGCCGCGCCCAAAAAAATCGACATGGATTACGCCAGCTTCAATATCGCCAAAAGCGCGCACATGGGAAACCTTCGCGCCTTAATCGTCGGCGATGTCTTAAACCGAATCCTCCGCGCGGCCGGACATAAGACGGTCGCCTACAACCATCTCGGCGACTGGGGCCTGCCGATGGGAAAGGTCATAGCGATTCTTATGGAAAAATATCCGAACGGAATGCCGGACGCGCTTACCGCGGACGAGCTGAACAAGTTTTATCCCGAGGCGTCCGAGCTGTCCAAAGCCGACCCCGACTGGAACGCTCGCGCCCAAAAGATAACCGCCCTTTTCCAAAGCGGCAATCCCGAATATTCCAAAATCTACGAATGGTTCCGGAATATAACCATGAAGGACGCCCGGGAAATCATAGAAGGCATGAATGTCATACCGTTCGACAAATGGCAGGGGGAAAAATACGCGTCCGGCTTCGTGTCCGATGTCGAAAAAATCCTTCGAGTGAAAAACCTTTTGGAAAAGGACCAGGGCGCGGAAATAGTCCGCATAGACGAAAACACCCCGCCGCTTCTCTTCAAGACATCGCACGGGACGGACACATACGCCGCGACGGATTTGGGCGCGATTTACTATCGGAGCCGGGACGACAAGCCCGACGAACTGCTTTATATAACCGATTTCAGGCAGAACCTTCATTTCAAACAGTTGTTCGCCGTCGCGCGGCGCGCCGGGCTTTCAGACGCGAAATTAACGCATTTGGGCTATGGAACCGTGAACGGTTCTGACGGCAAGCCCTTCAAGACCAGGGACGGCGGCACGCCGTCCATCCGGGGGATAGTGGAAATGACCGTCCAGGCAGTCCAAAAACGCGTCCAGGAGAGCGGAAAGGATATTTCGGCGGGGGATATGCGCAAAATCGCCGTATCCGCGCTTAAATTCAATGATTTGGCGCACGGAATGATGGACAATTATGTGTTCGAGCCGGCCGTGCTAACCAGCTTCGAGGGAAGGACCGGCGCGGGGGTGCTTTATACGGCGGTGCGCCTTCTTGCAATCCAGGCCAAGGCCGGGGAGGATTTCAGCAAATGCGAATTCGGGGACAAAATAGACGGAGCGGGAGAACGCGCCCTGATTATGATGCTGAACGATTTCGACAGGACGGTGTCAAAGGCGGCGGAAACATACCAGACCGAGCTGCTTGCGAATTACGCCTATGACTTGGCGCAGGCCGTCAACAATTACTACCACAATTATCCGATATTGAAGTCGGACGACCCGCACAGGAAGGCGGTGGTCGCAATTTCCCTCCGCGTCCTGACCGTCGCAATTGACTTGCTCGGCATGCAAATCCCAAGCGAGATGTAAAGACAAAAAATATAAGCAACGATTTTCAAATTCGCGCCTAATCGTCCGCTACCGGCGGTCAGGCGACGCCTCAGGGACGGCAAGTCCACATTCGGGCCGCCTTCCCTTGGTATCGGACGATTATTCATCGAATTTGCGGCGTTGCTTATATTTTTTGAGTTTATTATTTATTAAATTGTCATTCCCGCGGAGACGGGAATCTCAGATTGTTCCAAACTATCGCGCGGAGCGCGATTCAATTATTAAAAAGGAAATGGCACACATCACCTTCCTGCATAATATAATCCTTGCCGACCGTGCGCATTTTGCCCGCATCTTTGGCCGCCAGTTCGCCGCCCAGGGAAATATAATCCTCGGCCTTTATGACTTCCGCGCGGATAAAGCCCTTCTCGAAATCCGTATGTATGACGCCCGCCGCCTTGGGCGCGCCGTCCCCGGCATGGATTGTCCAGGCATGCGCCTCTTTTGGACCCGCAGTATAATATGTTTGTAGACCCAATAACTTATAGCCCGCCTTTATGATTTTGGCCAGGCCCGTTTCGGGGAGATTCAATGCTTCCATGAATTCTTTCTTTTCCGCCGGGTCGGATATTGCGGATATTTCCTGCTCTATTTTGACCGAGATTTTGATTCCGCCGAATTTATTTATGACTTCGTCGCCGCCCGTCATATCTTCGGCCACATTGCAGACATAAAGCACGGGTTTGGCCGTGAGTAAATTGAAAGTGTTTCCGCCCCGCCCCGTATCCCGCGCCGATTTGCCCGCGCGAAGGCCGTCCCGGATTATTTCCGCCCCGGCCAATAATTTAATCGCGTCCTTGTCCCGGCCTTTGGCTTTTTTGGAGAGGTTAAGGATTTGCTTTTCGATGGATTCCAAATCGGCGAGCTGCAATTCCAATTCGATTGTGGCGATGTCTTCCAGCGGGTCGATGCGGTTGGCCACATGGATTATATTGTCGTCATCGAAGCAGCGGACCAGATGGACAATCGCGTCCACCGCCTGGATATGCCCAAGGAACTTGTTGCCCAGCCCCTCGCCCGCGCTCGCGCCCTCGACCAGTCCCGCTATGTCGATGAATTCTATTTGGGCCGGGATGATTTTCTGCGATTTCGCCGCCGCGGCCAGACGCGCCAAGGTATCGTCCGGGACAATCGCCGCGCCCGAATTCGGCTCTATGGTGCAGAACGGATAGTTCGCCGCCTCGGCCCCCAGGGTCGCCGTAAGCGCATTAAACAGCGTTGATTTTCCGACATTCGGAAGCCCCACAATACCGCACTTAAAACCCATTGTAAAAACCTCTTTTCGGGTTATACTAACCCGAAAAGAGGCGAAATCAAATGAATTATCTTTGGGAGCGGTTCGATATTCCGAAAATCCGCGCGCGGACCCGGGTTTGGCTTGACGGGGAATACCGTGCGGATTTGTCCGACGAGTCGGGCGCGGGGCCGCTTCATATAATGGTTCAGGGAGGGGCCAAGCTGCCCGAAAAAATAACCGCGCGCGCCGGCGAAACCGTTTATTTGACCGCCGTCCTTTCCGGCTTTTCAGGCAAGGTCCAAATCGACGCCGAAGCGGGCGCGGTTTTCCGCGCGGGGATTTTCATAGAGAACGAAAACGCGGCGGACATTTCGATAACCGCGAACCATCTCGGAAGCTCCTCGGAAATCTCGGTCGACGCCAGAATAGAAGCGGGCGCGGGCTCGGAAACGGACGCGCGGGCCTCGGCCAATATCGGGCCGGGCTTGCTGGGCGTCAAAAACTCCATAAATTTCCGCGTTTTGGCCGAGCCGAGCGCGAAGCTGCTTAGAATCCAGCCCAATCAATTCATATCGAGCGAAAAAGCCGCCGCATCGCACGGGGCGGCAATCGACAAGGGCGGCGCGCAAGCAATCCTGTTTCTAAAAGAGCAGGGCCTTGACGCAGGGGAAGCGAACGCCGCGCTTCGGGAAGCATTCCGCGCCGGCGCGTTTTCCCATCTCCCTACGACCTGAGCTTGGCCCCGGTTTTTTCCGCCGCCGCGACAACCTTGTTTTGGAATTCGGCCAGGGCCGCGTCCGTCATATTGGCGGCCGGCTGGACAACCAATTCTATGGCGACCGATTTTTTCCCGTCCGGCATAAGGAAGGTGTCGAAGACATTCGCCTCATAGGCCAAGTCCTTCACGGCGGCGAGCAGTCCGGCCTCGTCGTCCGTAATGAAGGCAAAGTCGCGCGTAATCAGCGGGAAGTCCGGGAACTCGTTCGACGGGTCGTTCTCCGCATTCATGACAAGCCGCGCTTCCGGCTGGGCGGGAATCTTCGCGGCGTCGTCCACAAGGCCCAAAACGACGCGCGTTTTTATACCGAATTTTTTGGCGACGGCGGGGTGCAGCTCGGCGAATTCGGCGACCGCCGCGCCTGCGGCAACAATTTCCCCGGCGCGGAACGGATGCGCCCATTCGGGCGGGTTGGCATGGTTCCGAACCGACGCCCCCGGGAAAAGCGCAAGCAAATCCGCGCGGACATCATAGATTTCGACCAGGCGGCCGTGTTTCGTCCCGATATTTTCGCCGAAAACACCGGTGCGGGCGATTATCAGCTGCTCGTGCTGGTCGCCGGGTCGGTTGCCGTCGAACACGACGCCGAGTTCAAACAAATTAAGGTTGGAACGCTTCCATCTATCGTTGTCCGCGACGGTGTCCAGCATGCCCTGCACCAGCGAATTCCGCGCCGTGTCAAAGGTGTCTATAATAGGATTCACCACCATGACGCTCGGGCGGCCGCCCAGCAGCTTTTCCTTCTTCGAATCGCCGAATTTATAAGGGCGGATTTCGGACAAGCCGCGCCCCGCCAGGAATGACTTGATATTCAGTTCCTGGAAAGACGGATTCACATCGGCAAGTTTGACGCCGCCGACCCTTATATTGTCGTATCCGTAGATTCTTATAAGGTCGCTCACTATGGCTTCGGGAATCGTGATGTCTATGCGCGCCGGGGTCGGCTTTATCTTCCAAACATCCCCCTTCGTTTCGACCTTGAAACCGAATCTTTCGATAATCGCCTTCTGTTCGCTTGCGGGCATATCGACGCCGGTCTTTTGCTTCATAAGCGCGGGGGAATATTCCACAATGCGATTGTCCGCCGGGTTTTCGCCCGCCGCGAATGTGCCGACGATTTCCCCGCCGCAGGCGTTCACGATAATCCGCGCGCAGGCAGCCAAGGATTTTTCCGTAATGGTCGGGTCTATGCCGCGCTCGTAGCGGAAGCTGGCGTCGGTGGAAAGGCCCAGGCGTCGCGCGGTCTTCCTTATGCCGACCGGCTCGAAACAAGCGGATTCAAGGATAATGTTCCGGGTCTTGTCCGTCGTCATGCCGCGGCTACCGCCCACAATACCCGCCAGCGCAAGGATTCCGGCCGCGTCGGCGATTACCAAATCCGATTCGGCCAAGATATGCTCTTTTCCGAAAAGGTCGGCGAATTTCTCGCCGGCTTCGGCGTCGCGGATAATTATGTCGCCCGAAATCTCGTCCGCGTCGAAGCAATGCATGGGCTGGCCCAGGTCATAGCAGACATAGTTCGTCGCGTCTATGGGTGCGTTCCGCGGCGTGATTCCGATGGCGGCCAGGCGGTCCGCGACAAGGCGGCACGACGGCGCGATTTCGATATTGTCGATTTCGGCCAAGCGATAAACCAGGCAGCGCGCCGGGCTTTTAATGACGGCTTTGCGATTGGCCGCGCCGGACAATGCGGTTGGAACACAGTCCCCGAATTTTCCAAGGCCGGCCGCGACAAGGTCCAAGGCTATGCCGCGCACGGCCAGATAATCCGGGCGGTTGGGAAGTATTTTCGCTTCGAACACGGCGTCGTCCGCGGCGCGCAAAGGGGTTCCGGGCGCGGTGTCTTCAAGTTCGATTATTCCGTCGTGGCTGTCGGAAATTTCCAATTCCTTTTCGCTGCACATCATGCCGTTCGATTCGAATCCGCGGATGCGTCCCGCCTTGATTTCCACGCCGGCGACTTTGCATCCAGGCAGCGCAAGGGCCCCGGTAAGCCCCGCCCGGGCGTTCGGCGCGCCGCATACGACCTGGCGCAAAACGCCAGTGCCATCGTCGACTTTCAATAAATGCAGATGGGTTTCGGGTATGTCGGAACATTCGACGATTTTCGCCGCGATTGGCACGACTGGAAAGACAAGCCCCTCGATTTCAAGGCCGATTTTCGTAAGCGCGTCCGCGACCTGCTTCGCGTCCGCTTCGGTGTCCAAATATTCCTTCAACCAGTTGTAAGTCCAGCGCATATCAAAACCCCTTTGCCTTTAACCAACGAATATCGTTGTCGTAGAATTTGCGGCCGTCCGGCAGGCCGTATTTCAGCATGACCATCCGGTCCCAGCCGAAGCCGAAGGCGAAGCCCTGGTTTTTATCAGGGTCCAGGCCGACATTTCTCAGGACCGCCGGATGCACCATGCCGCCCGGGAAGATTTCCAGCCAGTCGTCGCCTTGGCCTATGCGGCCGGTTTTCTTGTTCCATTTCACATCCATTTCGATGGAAGGCTCGGTGAAGGGGAAATAGGACGGCCTGATTTGCATGGCTGGCAATTCCGCTATATCGAAATAGATTTTGACGAATGTCTTCATGTCCGCGACCAAGTTCGAAATAGTTATGCCGTCCCCGATTACCAGGCCTTCGACCTGATGGAACATCGGGAAATGGGTCGCGTCCATCTCTTTGCGATAGGTTGTTCCCGGGACGATGATTTTAATCGGCGCGCCTTCCTTTTCCATCGCGCGGATTTGGACGGCCGAAGTCTGGGTCCTCATGACATTTCCGCCCTCCACAAAGAATGTGTCCTGCATGTCGCGCGCCGGATGGTATTCGGGCGCGTTCAGGGCGGTGAAGTTGTGCCAGTCGTCCTCAATCTCGGGGCCGGTGCGCAAGGCATAGCCCATTCCCTCGAAAATTTTGGCGATTTCATAGAACGACTGGGTCATCACATGAAGTTTTCCCCCGCCCTGCGGTTTGGAATCAAACGGGGCGGCGGCGTCAAGTCTTTGCTCTGACAACATCGCCAGCACGGTTTCGTTTTCCAGTTCCTCCTGGCGGACACGGAAGGCCTCGCGCAGTTCGGAATTCTCTTTGTTAAGGGCGGCGCGCGCGTCGTTGCCAAGATTTTTCATATCTTTCAGGCGCGCGGTCATGGTTCCCGACTTTCCGAATATTTCGGAATAGGCCTTTTGCAATTCTTCAAGACTTTTTATATTTTCAAGCATGGTTTCCTCGTTTCTTTTCGCTGGCACGACGGGCAATGCGAAAAGCCGCGCGGCGGCGCGGCTTTTCGTCTGCAAAATACAAGCCGCGTTATTTCGTCTTCGCGCCTATAAATCGCTTCGCGTTCTCTATCAAGGCCTTGAAAGCGGCGTCGTTGTCGTATGCCATTTCCGCAAGCACCTTGCGGTCAAGCTCGACCTTCATGCCTTTAAGGGCGTTCATGAACTGGGAATAGGACATCCCCGCCTCGCGGACGGCCGCGTTTATGCGGACAATCCAAAGCGAGCGGAATTCGCGCTTCTTGACCTTCCTGTCGCGATAGGCGTATTGGCCGGCCTTCTCCACCTTTTCGCGCGCGGCGCGGACGGTGGTGTGGTGGCGGCCGCGGTATCCCTTGGCCTTTTCAAGAACTTTTTTATGGGTCTTCTTTGTCTGAATCCCTCTTTTGACTCTTGCCATTTCTTTTCTCCCACGGTCTCCGCCGCGCTTCGCTTGCTCGCCCGCGGGGCCCGTTTGTTTTGCCGCGCTTTCGCGCGAGCTTGTTAATTTCTATTATTTAAGCCCGTATGGGGACAATTTTTTAATCTGCTTCTTGTGCGCCGAGCCAAGCTCCTTGCCGTGGCGGCAGGCCACGAGGGCGCGGGACGAACGCTTCGATTTGAAGTGGTTTCTGTTTCCGGCCTGGGCGGTTATTTTGCCAGTCGCGGTCGCCCGGAATCGTTTCTTCACGGACGAGTTTGTTTTCAGTTTCGGCATGTTTTATCCTTTTGAGTTTCCTTGGGGCAATGCCTCGCCCATGGGGATGGCTGATTATTACCGAAATTTCTGAAAAAGCAAGGACAAAAAATATAAGCAAATAAAACAATCGCCGCAATAAATCGCCCGCTTGCTTGGAAAACTTCAACGAATCCACCGAATCAAAGATTCGGGGATTCTGCTCGGGCGGGAAAACATGCCACCCGGCATGTTTTCTGGTTCCGCCCTCACCCTCGCGGCCATATAAGGCCAGACTCGGGCCGAGGCTTTCCTGCGCATCGGACGATTTCCTATCGGCTCTGATTTTCTAATATTTTTTGAGTTTATTTAATATTTTCGGCGGTTTTCCTTGAATTTCGTCCATTTTGGGTTATAATTGGGGTATAAGAGCCAAGGGGGCGATTATGGCGGACGACAGGTTCATACAAAATCTAGGCCAGCTTCTCGAACAGCATTTCAACTGGGAAAACTTCAACATGGTTCCCAGGGAAAGGCTGGACAGATACAAAGAGCTTAAAAAGCAGAACCGCAACGGCGGAAAACTGTATGCGTGGGGCTTCATACCCGAAAAGATTCCCGTCCCCAGCTATGAAGTGTTCGAGCTGCTTTACGAAAGGCTGAAAACCATAATGACCGGGCTTCGCGGCATGAACGAGGAGACGCCCCTGCAAGACCCCGGCTTGAAGGCCCTCATAGGGAACGACAAGTGGGCGGAAGCGTTCCCCACATTCAAGTATCCCAAAACGCTCGCGGAAGAAAAGTCAAGGAACAACATAGCGAGAATCTTGCAGGACAACCATCAGGCCTACAACAACAAATACTACCAGCTGGGAATGGGATACAACGCCCGCCGCCTCGCCGGGCAGATATATTCCGGCGCGCCGCTCGCCGCCGATGTCCTGGCGGAAATAAGCGAAATACTCAAAAATATGCCCAAGGTCGACAGGTTCGTCAATAGGACCGGCGAGGACCTTGGCGCGGCCGCGAAGGCAATCGACGACTATATCGGCGAAACCACCACCCACACAAGGCACCAGCTGGATAATTTCGCGGAAATATACCAGGGCTATATGAACAACCTGTATCTGGCAATCAACGAAAAGAACAGAAGCCTCATAGACAAGTTCGACCCCGAGCTGGCCGGATACATAATCCGGTCCAAGGAAAGGAAGCCCGAAGACATCCCGATGGAGCCGAAGGACAACCTGGTCGGATTCGACTGGGCGAAAGCCAAGGTGCGGGAAGTCCTGGACAACAGGCTCCTCAAACGGTTCGACCGCCATCTTTCGCACAGATACCGCGACCCCGACGCCGCCGAAATCATGGAACAGGTCATGGTTCTCGGGGACGGATTCTCGCCAAAGGACGGGCTGGACGGATTCATCAAAGCCCTTGGGGATGTGAACACGAAAAAGAACCCGAATCTGTCGTCATACTCGACCGGCGCGGCCGAATGGATGAAGTCCCATTTGGAGGATATAAAGAAGGAAAAGCCCTTCGTGTTCGCGGGCGCGCTCAAAAATTCCCAGCAAATGACCGAGCTTGTAAGCGAACTAATCCGAAAGTTCGCCCTGAAAGAGCACATCATGGGCGACAAATACCCGCAAATCGTCCTGGAATGCCTTTCGGTCCTCGCGGGAAGCAGGCTGCTGTCGACGCGGCGCGACGCCTTCAAGCAGTCCGATTGGGGAATCATGTCGGGGCTTCCCGCGTTCCAGTCCGCCCCGCCGCTCCAATTCTTCGCCAAGGCCGTGGATTTCGGAATGAACGCCGCCGCGCGCGCGGTCTTCGAATCGACGGTCCTTACGAAAAACCTGATATTCAACCGCAGGAAAAAACTGTCCAAGGGGAATGTCGAGAAGGGCCTTGAAAAGGACATAGCGATTGGCGACACCAATCTTCCGCCGCGCTCGCCGGAAGAAAACAAGCACCTTAAAGAAGGCCTGGAATCCGCCGCCTTCGACTGGAACGCCCCCGACGCGGAGCTGCGCGCGGAATTCCGAAAGACCCAGGACGCGATAGACGAACTCAAAGAAGCCCTGGACAAGGTCTTGGAGTCCCGAACCGCCATAGAGATATTGAAGTCGCGACCCCAGGCGGAGCCGGGGATATTCGACGACGACGACAACGGCGCGCGCGCCCAGCTTGAAAAGGAAATAGCGGACGAGCAAAAAACGGAAGCCATGCTTTCCGAGGCCGCCCGCGCAAAGAAAGACGACCTCGGCCGCACCGCGCTCGGCCGGGCGATAGACGGCCTTGGCGACGGCGAGCTTTTGAAAAAGCTGGACGGCCTGGTGGGCAGCCTTGAAAAATCCACGGAACTGCTGATAGAGCGGCAGCTGAGGGCCAAGGAAATCATTGAAACCAGGAAAACCATACCGGAAAAGAAGGACGCCAGCGTTTCAAGGCTCGTCAATTTCTGGAATTCCCTCATAAGCGAGGAAAGCATGAGGATGTCCGACAGGACGAACGCCAAAATGCTCGGAAGCGAAATGAACGCCGGAACGCGCGGCATGCTGGCCCAGCTTGGAATCGAGATAAACGAGGTCGCGTCCAGCTACGACAACAGCATATTCCGCGACCGCGTGGAAACGCAGAAGAATTTCGACGCCGCCACATTCGAGCTTAGAAAAATGACCGTCGAGGCGAACAACGAGAAACTGTCCGAGGAAGAGCGCGCGAAGAAAGTCCGCGAAATGCACGCGATATACAAGCAGTATATGTCAAAAGTAGCTTAGACAGTTTTCCCCTTGAACGGACATTTCGCACGGACGGGGCATTCGGCGCATTTCGGACGCAGGGCCCTGCAAATATACCTTCCGTGCAGAACCATCACATGATTCACGATTCCGTGATATTTCTTCGGAACGACCCGCGCCAAGTCCCTGCCGACCTTTTCGGGAGTGTTCGCGTCCGACCAGCCGAACCGACGGCTTAGCCGAAACACATGGGTATCGACCCCAATCAGCGGCGCGCCCCAAAGGACATTCATAATGACATTCGCGGTCTTTTCGCCAATGCCCGGCAGCGCAATCAATTCCTCTTTGGTCCGGGGCAACGCCCCGCCCTTCAAGATGCGCGACATGGCCATTATGTTTTTGGCCTTGTTGTTGAAGAACGATATGACCTTTATGTGTTTTTTAAGACCCGCCAGCCCCAATTCCAGCATTTTTTCCGGGTTCGGCGCGGCGCGGAACAAGGCCGGGGCGATTTCATTCACCTTTTTATCGGTAGCCTGAGCGGACAGGATGACCGCGACCGCAAAGGTGAAGTCATTAACCGAATAAAGCTCGGACCGTTTGGACATATCCAAGTGCTTCGGCATCTCGCTAAAATAGTAATCTATGAACCGCATCTTTTAACCTTCCTCAACACGACCAAAACGCCCGCCGGGGTCATGCCCTGGATTCGGGACAAAGCATGAATATTCTCCGGGCGCGCCCTGTTCAGCTTTTGCCTAAGTTCAAGGGTCAGGCCGGGCAAATCCATGTAATCGAACGCCACTGGCACTTTCAGCGACAGATTTTGACGCATTTTCTCGATGTCTTGGTATTGTTTGCCAACATAACCAAAATACAGTTTGTCAATTTCAGCTGTCTTTTTTACGATTCCCGGCATGTTTTTTTCAAGCGTTTCGCCCTGCTTCGCCGTCAGCAGCCCCAATTCCTTCGCAATTCCCCAAAGCCTTTGGACCGCATTGTCGCAGCGCAGCGTCAGGCGGTATTCGGAACGGGACGAAAACATCCGGTAGGGCTCGTCCACGCCCAGCGTCGTAATATCGTCTATCAAAACCCCTATAAAGGAATTGGCGCGGTCCAAGACCAAGGGCTTCGCGCCAATAGCGAAAGCGGCGGCATTGGCCCCGGCGACCAGGCCCTGGGCGGCGGCCTCCTCGTATCCCGAAGTGCCGTTCACCTGCCCCGCGAAGAACAGCCCCGGAATCCTTTTCGATTCCAGGGTGGTTTTTAGTTCCCGCGCGTCTATGGCGTCGTATTCCACGGCATAGCCGTATCTGGCGACGCGGACATTCTCCAAACCCGGAATGGTCCGAAGCCACTTGTCTTGGATGTCGGCCCCGAACGAAGTCGATATGCCGTTTGGATAAACAAGGCTCCCTTCCAAATCGTCCGGCTCCAAGAAGACATGGTGCGAAAGGTGCTCCGGGAAGCGCATGATTTTGTCCTCGATGGACGGGCAATAACGGGGGCCGATACCCTCGATTTCGCCGCTGAACATTGGGGCTTTCCCGATGTTTTCGCGGATAATGCCGGCGGTTTTTTCGGTCGTATGGGTGATATGACAGGTGGCGACGCTCGCCGCCCTGGGCTGGGTTGCCGTATTCGAAAAGCGCGCCCCTTCGCAAGGTTCCAACGGCTGGGCGGCCAGGCCCCGGAAGTCAATCGAGTCCCGGAACAGCCTTGCCGGGGTCCCGGTTTTAAGTCTTTTAAGTTCGAATCCCGCGGCCCGCAAAACCGGGGACAAGGTTTTGTCATTGTCCTGATATTCAAGGTTGTCCATTATGCGGCCCGACGGTTTTTTGTCCGCCCCCATGTGGGTAAGTCCGTTCATAAAGGTTCCGGCACTTATTACAATGGCCTTCGCCTTAACCAACTCCCCCCTTGCGGGGGAGTCTGTGAGCGGAACGCGAACAGGCGGGGGGTTGAATTCAGCATTCGACCCCCCGCCGGCTCGTTCCTCGCCGGCTCCCCCGCATGGGGGGAGCTGATTTATTACTTCAACTATTCTCCCTTCCAAATCCAGCCCGGCGACATCGCCGTAAATAATGTCGATTCCATCCAGCGCGGACAGGACGGCGCGGGCATACCGGGGCCTGTCGATTTGCGCGCGCAATGCTTGGGTCGCCGCCCCGTGCGAGGCGTTAAGGATTCTGAACTGAATGCCGCTTGCGTCGGCAGCCGCTCCCATAATGCCGCCAAGGGAATCGATTTCGGCAATAAGCTGGGATTTGCCAAGGCCCCCGATGGAGGGATTGCACGACATGGCGCCGATGTCGCCTGGGGATTTGGTTATCAGGGCGACCTTTGCGCCGCGCCGGCTTGCCGCGGCGGCCGCCTCGGCCCCCGCATGCCCCCCGCCTATAATAACGACATCGTAATGTTTCATCGCGTTATACTATACGACAAAAAATATAAGTCAAATATTTCAATTTCGGCCTAAAACCCCCACTACGCTTCGGGAAGGCGACCCTCGCGGACGCTTATGTCCAGACTTGGGTCGCCTTCCCTTGGTATTGGGCGTTTTATTCTCGAAATTGCGATTTGACTAATATTTTTTGAGCTTATTAGACTACTTTTTCAGCCGATATTACTTCGCTGGACTGGGCCGGAAGTATCTTAATACAAAGCTGTTTTATATCCAGCCATACCATATTGCTGACCTTATCATATTCTTTGCAAGAATCATAATCGGAGTCGTATATGGTTTTCAGCATCGAAATATTAACATAAGAGCGTTTGCTTAAAGGTTGAACTTGAAATTTGTTTAGATAAGCCACCCTATCAGTCTCGTGCTTATAGGGCCTTACAGGGGGCGTATCAGAACATGAATTTATAAGGAAAAACCAGTTATTTTTCCCAGAAACACATATCGCATATTTGTTCTTTTCAGGATTGGAAGCCCGACAGGGCGTGAAATGGTAAATACGCCCGGTCTTAAACAGCATATCACAGAACCAATGTGCCGAAGTTGTCCGATAGGTCCGCCACGATGATTTCTTTGTCAGGATGGTTGTCGTCAACGAACAACGCGTAGTCCATATCCCTGTTGCGAACGGCTTTTTTCCAAGCGGTTTCCTCGTGCGTAAGATTTTTTAATTCATCAAATGATTTGGCCTTGCATAAATTGAACGCCTTGTCCAGGCATTCCAAGTTTGTGGACGATAGAAAAGACAGGTCCGGCTTGCGCTTTGCCGAAGTGTGGATTTTTTTTGAATCCTTCCTGAAATCCAAAGACTTGTTTATTTCCTCGTATATATCGTGCGTAAGTTTAGCTCCGTCAAGGCGGATTGCGTCGAGCACAAAGGACGGGACAGGACCATTGTCCATTTTTATATATCTGTCGCCTATGATTGGAATTCCGTATTTGTTTATATGATATTTTTCCGCGAAAAATATCATTTTCATAAAGTAATACTGCGTCATATCGGCTTTTTTATTGGCCAAGTATATTATAGCTTCAAGGGCTTTGCGAGTGTTTGTATTGAATCTTATCGACATTTCTTATTACCTGACCCGATTATAGGAATAGTTCTTTTGCAAGTCAAGAACCCCTCTCCTTTTTCTGATTATATCATATTTTTTACTAGATGTCTATACAAGTCCAGCGGCGTCAGGATAAACGGGTTGCGGATTCCCAGGCACCGCTTCGCGAAGCCGACGCAGTTCAATATATTGAACTGCGCCCCGCCTCCGCCCTTCGGGCTGCGGCGCGGTTTCGCCAAGACGAACACCCAGCCATGCGCGGCAAGCCTGCCCAGCCCGCCCGCGTCTATTCGGACCAGACGGACCCCGTCGATTCCGATTTGGATTAGAATCATGTTCTCCAAGTCAACAACCGCGCAATGCCGGTATTTTCTACAAAAAACCCGGACGAGTCTGCGCCTTGTATTCGGAGTGAATCCAATCAAATACGAACAGTCAAAAAATCCTTGGCGCAATTTTTCGTTTTCGGTCCATATTGTCCACTTGCTTGGAAAACCGCCTTCGCAGGCGGTCAGCCTAGACGCGCGGCGGTTTTCCTTCGCATTGAACAATCTGTCCTCGAAAACGCGATTGCGCCTGGATTTTTCGGGACTTATATAATTATCAACCCTTCTTCCCTCTGCCTTCATCCTTCTTACTTTTATCATTCCAACCATCCTTTCGCTTTGGCCGCCGCCGTTATGGTTTCCATCGCGCCTTCCCAAGCCGCCGCGTCCTTTTCCTCGTGCCGAAGGTTTTTGTTCGGCGCGCGCCGCAAGAACCCGTATCGCGTCAGGACATTCAAGGCCGCGTTCGGCAATTTCCCCGACAGGTTCAGCCTTGTCATCAAGACCTCCATGTCCAGGATTTCGCACGGGCGGTTCGCCCCGCCGGCGTATCTCGCCATAAAGCCTGTCTTTATGCGCTTGCTTGCGACGAACCAAAACCAAAGCGCGTCCGCGTCCGCGAATCGGTTGAAATTATGCTCCGTGTTATTCATTGTGTTTTCCCTTTTGTTTCATAGACTGAATTGCCTATGATTATAATCCTAGCACATTTGTTAGAATAATAAAATGTTATCAACTATCACTAGTATATATTGGCTAATTTTGGGAGATTTATTTAGTTTTTACGGTATTTATTTCGAGGACAAATCCATCCCCGGACGAAGATTTCGTCGTTTTATAATCGAATGAAAAGCGTTTTTTGGCGGCCTTTATTTCGTCTTCGGCGGTTCGGCCTTTCAGAAGGACCCAGCGCGCGCCCGGGACGCGCCCGGTCAGGTCCAGAATCTTATCCAAACTTGCAAAGGCCCGGGCGACGAACACAATATTGTTTTTCCCTTGGATTTCTTTCATCTTGTTTTCGATTCGGTCGTTCCAAACGGTCAGATTATCCAATTCCAAACGGGATTTTACCTCGGACAGAAAGGCGGCCTTTTTTCCTATGCTTTCGATTGCGACGACCTTATATCCCAGAATCGCCAGGATGACCGCCGGAAAGCCCGCGCCGCTGCCCAAATCCATAACCAGCGAATCGGCCCCTATATATGCCGCAAGCTGCGCCGAATCGGCCCAATGACGGTTCTCCAAGTCCGGCAGGGTCGATTTCGCCACAAGATTCATCCGGGCGGACGCTTCGCGCACCATTTTCAAATAGAGCTCTTTCTTGTTCATTATTTTTTCCTGTATCAGCTAAAATCAAGCACTTATTGTCCATTTCATGTGAAATGTTTTTATAAAACGCTTGAAAATAGTCCAAAATTCCCACTTGATTTTTCGCAAGTCTTAGTTTAGACTTAGAATCGATAGATTTCAAGCCAAAAGGGGGCTTTTTATGCTTAAACAATTGTCCAAGTTTTTCTCGTCCAATATCGCCATCGACCTTGGGACCGCCAACACTTTGATTTATGTTCAGGGCAAGGGGATTATCCTTAACGAGCCTTCCGTCGTGGCCGTCGCCGAGAACCGCCTGCTTGGCCGCAAGGAAGTTCTGGCCGTCGGGGCCGAGGCCAAGTCCATGCTGGGCCGAACCCCGGGAACCATTTCAGCCGTCAGGCCCCTTCGGGACGGCGTCATAGCGGACTTCGAAATCGCCGAGGAAATGATTAAATATTTCATCAGAAAAGTCCATAAACGCCTGGTTCTTACCGCTCCGCTCATCATCATTTGCGTCCCCTCTTGCGCCACCCAGGTGGAACGCCGAGCCATTCAGGAAGCCGCCGACGCCGCCGGCGCGCGGAAAACCTTTATCATCGAAGAATCCATAGCCGCCGCCGTCGGCGCGGGGCTTCCCGTCAACAAGCCCACCGGTTCCATGGTCTTGGACATAGGCGGAGGCACGACCGAGGTCGCCGTCATGTCGCTTGGCGGCGTCGTTTATTCCAACGCCGTCCGCGTCGGCGGAGACCAGATGGACCTTGATATAATCGACTATGCCCGCCGCAACAAGAACCTTTTAATCGGCGAGACCACGGCCGAGGAAATCAAGAAGAAAATCGGCTGCGCCCTTGCGCCCAAGGATAAAAAAGAAGACCTGCAAATGACCATCAAAGGCCGGGACCTTATATCCGGCGTCCCGCGCGAAACCAAGATTACGGAGTCCCAGGTCGCCTCCGCCCTGAACCAGACGGTGAACAAAATCATAGACACCGTCCGCCAGGCCCTTGAATCCACGCCCCCGGAACTGGCCGCCGACATCGTCGATTACGGCATAGTCATGACCGGCGGCGGTTCGCTTCTGAAAGGCCTTGACGCCGCCATCAGACAGTCCACGGGGCTGCCGGTATTTTTGGCCGACGACCCGCTGACTTGCGTCGCGGTCGGTTCGGGAAGGATGCTTGACGACCTTAATGGAAACACCAGCCTTTTGAAGACTATGTATTAATATTTTTTGAGGTTTGTTATTCATGTGAAATGCCCCCTGAAAGGGGGCATTTCACATGAAATGTCAAATAAGTGTTTGATTTTAGCTGATTCGGGATTTTATTCCCACCCCGTCGGCTTCGCCACCACCCCTCCCTTGGAGGGGAATTTTTCTACCGGGGTTTTGGATATTATTCTTGACCGAACGCCGGGGAAATTTGTATCTTCAAGTTGAGTCGGCGAAGCCGACAGTTTATTACCTGGATTCTCGGGTCAAGCCCGAGAATGACAATAGAGGGAAGATGACCACACGGATAATTTCATTTGCAAACCAGAAGGGCGGGGTTGGAAAAACCACCACCGCAATCAATATCGGCGCCAGCCTTGCCGCAATCAAAAAACGCGTTTTAATAGTCGATTTGGACCCCCAGGGAAACGCCGGAACCGGCCTGGGATTCAATCGCGCCAACCATAAGGAATCGGTCTACAATGTCCTTATGGGGTATGCCCCCATTGGGAAAAACATCCTATCCACCGCCGTGGACAACCTTCATATACTGCCGTCCAGCGCGGAGCTGGCCGGGGCCGAGGTCGAGCTTCTTGATATGGACCGGCGCGAATACCGCCTGAAAGAGGCCCTGGCGGAGATAGCCGGGCATTACGACTATATCCTGCTCGATTGCCCCCCTGCCCTCGGCTTTTTGACGCTAAACGCCCTGTCGGCCACGACCGACCTTCTGGTTCCCCTTCAATGCGAATTCTTCGCTTTGGAAGGAATCCAGCACCTTATGAACGCCATATCCAAAATCAAGGACAAATGGAACCCCGAGCTTAATATCCTTGGCGTCGTCCTTACCATGTATGACAAGCGGAACAACCTTTCCAAACTTATCGAGGACGATGTCCGAGGAGTCTTCGGCGACAAGGTGTTCAAGACCATTATCCCGCGTTCGGTCAAACTGTCCGAAGCACCAAGCTATGGACAGCCGGCATTGTTCTACGATTTCCAGTCGCCGGGGTCGCAGGCGTATTTGCGTCTTGCCACCGAAATCGTCGAAGCCGTGGGGGATACGAAATGATAAGGACAAAAAATATAAGTCCACTTTTTCGTTTTCGGTCCATAACGCCGATTAACGGCGGGAAACCGGCTTCGCAGGAGCGGCTAAGCCTAGCGCGCGCCGGTTTCCCTTGTTCCTCGGGCGTTCTATCCTTGAAAACGCGAGCGGACTAATATTTTTTGAGTTATTGAGCGGCGGTTCCCGCACGCTTTATGGAATTTTACAATTTGAGATGCCGACCGCCGTCGGCATGACAAAGAAAAAGAAGGAGCGGCGCGATGCAACAGAAGAAGGGACTTGGGCGGGGATTGGCGGATTTGAAGGCCGAGATGGGAAATCTTGGCCAGAGCGCGGTTTTATCCGGCGTCGAACGCGTCGTAGTAAAGCCCATTCCCGTATCCCAGATTGCGGCAAATCATAACCAGCCAAGAACGGTTTTCGACGAGGAGGCCCTGCTTGACCTGGCTTCATCCGTCAAAGAGCGCGGGGTTCTTCAACCCATCCTTATCCGCCCCGTATTCGGCGAAGAGCATTTATACGAAATCGTAGCCGGCGAACGCCGCTGGCGCGCCGCCCAGCTGGCCGGGCTTACCGAAATACCCGCCCTTATAAAGCCCATGACCGAGGAAAACTCGGCCGAGGTCGCCCTGATTGAAAATATTCAGCGCGAAGACCTTTCCCCAATCGAAGAAGCGACCGGGTATAGGAATCTAATCAGCAAATTCCAATACAGCGTTCAGGACCTTGTCCGCCTTATGGGGAAAAGCGAAAGCTATCTCCGCAATATCCAAAGGCTGCTTGACCTGCCCAAGGATGTGCAGGAGCTGGTCAATTCCGGCAAGCTGTCCGCGTCCCAGGCGAGAGCCATAATAATGTCCGACAATCCCGGCCGTATGGCCCAAAAAGCCGTCGACGAGAAGCTGAATGTCCGCGCCCTTGAAGACATGATGCGCCAGGACGGCGCGCGGAAAAAATCAGGCAATACAAGCCGGACCAGCGCGTTCGATTTGCAGGCCGCAAAGGAAATCGAAAGCAAGGTGAGCCGCATGACGGGGTTAAAAACCCGGGCGAGCGTCAAGGCCGGGGGGGCGGGGAGCCTTACAATCTTTTTCACGAATCTCATGCAGCGGCAGCAGCTTATAGAAATCCTTAAAATTGCCACCAATAATGTGGACGAAAAAT